>JAPKFB010000031.1 GCA_028821775.1 Roseibacillus sp. | reverse complement strand
AATGCGGCACTTCAATTTGCCCGCGTTCTCCTCCTTGATCACGCGCTCAAGCGCAGCGGGGATAAGGACATCACATTCCTGAAGCAGCATCTCCTCAGGATCGAGCCCTTCCGCACCTCCAAATCCCGCTACTCCCCCTGTTTCAGCGACATATTTGCGCAGGGCGGTCACGTCCAGACCACCGTCGTTCCATACCGCTCCAGTGACATCCGAGATGCCCTTCACCTTCACCCCAGACCACGACAAGGTCTCCGCGGCATAAGATCCGACATTCCCAAATCCCTGCACCACCGCGCTGCTCCCATCGATTTGCTGGTCGATCTTGTTGAGGGCCCGCATCACAAGGAAGGCCACCCCATGTCCGGTGGCCTCACGGCGCCCTTCGGAGCCCTGCAGCTCCACTGGTTTTCCGGTCACAATCCCCGGCACCAAGTGTCCCGCATGGCTGGAGTAGACATCGACGATCCATGCCATGGTCTGTTCATCCGTGCCCATGTCAGGGGCCATGATGTCGATCTCCTTTCCAATGAAGGGAATCATCTCGGTGGCAAAGCGACGGGTCAGTCTCTCCCTCTCCCGAATGCTCATTTCCCGAGGGTTGCAGTTGATGCCACCCTTGGCCCCTCCATAGGGCAGACGCATGAGGGCACACTTCCAATTCATCCACATCGCAAGGGCGGCTACCTCTCCGAGGTCGACCGCGGGGTGATAGCGCAGCCCTCCTTTGACAGGTCCGCGCGAGAGATGATGTTGGACTCGGTGCCCGAAGAAGACCCTTGTGCTCCCGTCATCCATGTGAACCGGCATCGTGACGGTAATCAGCCGCTTGGGCCATTTGCAGCGCTCGCGGATCTCTTCCGAAAGTTCCATGAAGTCGGCCACCTCGTCGAACTGTTGGGCCGCCATGGCGAAGATGGGACTCTGGAGAAGCGCTTCTTTCATACGCCATGACCCAACACCTTCCCATCGCCTTGGACCAGTAAATTGCCCCCTCAGGGATCCGGTTTTCACACCGCTTCGAATCTGACCTGCGCGCGCGAACGAAATCTCACGAAGTTCTCGATTTTTCTGCGATCCCACGGCCTAGAATTCCCGCCCTTGCCGTCGGGCGGTCCGAAGCTATCTTCCGGGCCATGAAATTCGCCCTCTGTGCCCTCCCCCTTTTGCTCGCGGGCTTCGCCCAAGCACAAGGGCCGGAGACCGCCCCCGCTCTGGCGCCGGAATCAGATATCCTCACCGAGGAAGTTCGCTTTCAAGCCGGCACGATTGCGTCCAAGGCCTACCTCACTCTCCCGAAGGCCCCGGGCCCCCACCCCGCCATCCTCGTCGCACCCGAATGGTGGGGCTGCAATGACTACACCCGGATGCGGGCGGAAATGCTGGCCAAGCTCGGATACGCCGCGCTGGCCATGGATTTGTATGGGGATGGGAACATCGCCCATGACCCAAAACAGGCCGGTCTTTTCGATGCCCAGCTCAAGCGCGACCGGACGGAGATGAACGCTCGTTTTCTTGCCGCCCTCAAGTTTTTGCGCGCGCGACCGGAGATTGATGGAGAACGAATTGCCGCGATCGGTTATGGAACCGGCGGCGATGTCTGCATGCAGATGGCCCGCAACGGAATGCGCGGACTGGACGGGGTGATCGCCTTCCATCCGTTCTACAAGGTTCATTCACCCAATCCGCCCATCCTCAAAGCGCGCGCCAAAGTGCTGGTCTGCAACGCGGTGGAAGATCCCTACATTCGAGAAGGAGTGATCGAGAAGTTCAAGAAGGAGATGAAATCGGTGAAGACGGATTTGACCATCATGGACTTCGGCACGGCCATGCAGAGCTTCACCGTGCCTGGTGCCGATAAGATCGGCGCCAAATTCAACATTCCCCACGTCTACAATGCCAAGGCGGATGCCTCCTCCTGGAAGGCCATGCAAAATTTCCTCACCGCCCTGTGGAAGCCTGCTGACCAGTAGGCTGGGAATAACACTTGGGTTTCCTCTTCTCACTTGCAGTCGCATGCATCCACGGTCCCTCCTCGCCTTCCTTCTCAGCAGCGGCATTCTGGTCGCCCTCTCGACCTGCGATTCGGAGAGCCCAGGCTCTGCGAGAGGTCAAAGGCCTCAGGATCCCCCACCCCAGCTCGGAAGCCTGGATCAAGGCGCGCCATCTGGGGGGGCACGAAAATCTCCTCGCCACCCAAGTCCCGGCAGCACCACGCGCGCCCTTCTCGCCCAGCAGAAAATTGGAGCGCAACTCCTGGGAAGGACGGTCAAGATGGTCGAGGGGGCCTTCCAAGCGGTAGACCTCAGCTACGTCCCTGAGCGCTACCTCCTCTATTACAGCGCCAGTTGGTGAGGCCCCTGCAAGGCGGCTACTCCCCAGTTGGTGGAGCACTACACCAAAAACCTGGCGGCCCGGCGCGACGTGGCCCTGATTCAAGTCAGTATGGACAACGATCGAAAGGCGGCCGCCGGATGGGCCAGAGAGGCCAAGTTCCCGTGGCTGTCCATCATGATGACCGACCGGGATGGCACGCGGCCTCCTGAGCACGACTTTACCCAAGTGTTTTCCCCCCAAGGGATTCCCAGCTATATTCTGATCAGTGCCGACGGGGAGAAGATCGCCGAGGGGAAGCACGCGGTCTTCGCCGCCCTTGATCAAGAGGCCCCCTGACTTCATAAAGTTTGCAGCAATGATGATTAAATTGATTCCCACTCTCGCGCTGTCTGCCACCGTCCTTCTTGCCTCCTGCGGCGAGAAGGAGGTCGAGGGAACCATTCCCCAAGTGCCTCCCGCCCCGCCCACCCCCGAAGTGGTCACGGCCCTTGAGGCCCAGCCCTTCGGCAAAAAGCTCCTAGGCAAGACCAAGGTGCTCGTGGGCGAGAACTACGTCAGCGCAGATCTCCAGAGCGCCCCCGAATATTACTTGCTCTTTTTTTCCGCGAGCTGGTGAGGCCCCTGCCGCAAGCACGCTCCCCAGTTGGTGGAGAAATACCGGAAGCAGATTGTCCCGAATGCGAAGGTGGAACTTATCCACGTGAGCCTCGATGACGAGGAGGCCGATGCCACCAAGTGGGCTCTAGAAGGCAAATTCCCCTGGCCGACCGTGCTCGCCGAGCATTATGAGGAGACGGGATTGAGCGAATATGGAGCCTTTGCCGGCGAAAGCTTCCTCGTAGACAGCGCCGGAAAGATCGTCACCAAGGACGAAAAAGAAGCTTTTTCAAAGATCGCGGCCCTAAAATGAAATTTTTTTGCAAGCGGCAGCGTTAAGATGCTTTAAGGGGCTTAACCCCCGTCATGCATATGAAACTAAAATGCCTCCTGACAATCGGGATAACTGCATCAATTGGGGTCGGTGCGGTCTCTGCCCGTACTTGGACCAGTGCCGACGGTTCCAAGAAATTCGAAGGCGAGCTCAAGGCCTTCTATAAAGATGACGGGAAGATCACTGTCATCATGCGCAATGGCCACTCGGTGACCTTCGACATCGCCAAACTCTCCGAAGGAGACCAAACCTTCCTCAAGGAGAATGCCGCTGGGGATGCCGCTGCTGGTGGCGGTGACAATGTCCAGGAGGCGCTGAAAGCCCAGAAAGTCGGGAGCAAACTCAGCAGCCGAGGCCTCCTCGAGAAGATCGACGGCCAAAAATTTGCCAAGTATGAGCTCACCAAGGCTCCCGAGTTTTACATCGTCTACTATTCCGCCAGTTGGTGAGGCCCCTGCAAAGCATCTGCTCCACAGTTAGTGAAGCAATACAACGAGCAAGTCGCCGATCATCCTCTCGTCGAGATGATTCACGTCAGCCTCGACGATGACGAAAAAGCCGCCGAGAGCTGGGCCGCCAAGGAAAATTTTCCTTGGCCCACTGTCATGAAGAGCAAGCTCGGGCGCTCTGGCTTCGATAGCTACATGTCAGGCCGGTTTGGAATCCCTAACTACAAGCTGATTAACAAGGACGGCGAAGTCGTGGCTGAGGGCAAAGGAGCGGTCTTCCAGAAAGTCGCCGAGCTCAAGAAGACCGACGCCTAGATCATCCTTGGTTAAAATTTGATTTTTCAGCGGTCCGGCGAATGCCGGACCGCTTTTTTCTCCCAAAACCCCAAACTTGCTCAGAGGGCGTCCCGGTCCATACTTGCTCCCACCTATGAAACACCTGCCCGCCCTTCTGCTCTGCCCGCTGGCTCTCGCGCTCAGCTCCTGTACTCTCGCCAACAAACTCATCCAGGCCCCCGTTCGCCTTCTTCAGGCAGGGGTTCGCACCATCAGCGACGTTGACGATCCTACTCCTCCAGCCACTGCGGAAGCATCCCGCACCCACGGAATCGCCCTCAAGAACAGCTCGGAGCACGCGCGCAAATAGACAAGTATTTAGGTTCGCTTGATCTATCTTGCCCTCAACTTTTAGGGGTGTTGCCCAGTCCCCGCGCGCAATGCGCCGTCTGCGCCGGTCCCCTCTTCAACGCCTCCGACAATGTGAAGCACTCTTCCGCGTGCAGGTTTTTGGGCAGCTACCGGGCTTTGGACCTCTCATCCGGTGATTTTTCTCGTTTCCTATCGCTGCCACCACTGCGGGGCCACCGTTGGCTGCCACCATCCTCCCAAACTTGAGAAATCCCTCCCCTCCGGCCCCCGCGCAGGGAGGGCTTGGAAATCGTGCTCCAATCCAAAATTGGGGCTCTCAGGAAGAATCCTCCGCGGAGATGAGGGGATGGCGCGACACCCGCCTCGCTCCCCCGGGTAGGATTGTCAGCTCCAGCGCCATTGTCTTGGCAGGCCAGAGCTTCGGAAAGCGGCCCGCCCACTCGATCGCAAGGATGCTGCCGGGTTCTTCAAGAAACTCATCCCATCCCAGGTCGAGGACCTCCTCCACCGCCTCCACTCGGTAAAAATCGAAGTGAACGAGCACTTGCTGGCCCGACCGGTACTCATGCACCAAGGGAAAGGTTGGACTCGTTACTAGGCCCTTAAAGCCCACTTCTGCGGCTAAACCCTTTACCAATTCGGTTTTTCCGGCCCCGAGCTCCCCATCCAGCGCAAGCACTCCCCCACTCGCCATCTCGACCGCAATTTCCCGCCCCAGCGCTTGCATCGTAGTAGGATCTGCACAATCACGGGGAAATTCCATGGGCAGGCACTCTGCTAGACTCAGCCCAGAATGGCAAAAATTTCTTGCTCCCGAGGTGTCGCTGTGGTGAATTCCCGGCCCGCCGCGCTACCAGGGCGCAGGTTCCCTTCCCCTCTTCATCCGTCACTTCTAAAAATATGTCCTACGCAGTCATCAAAACCGGCGGCAAGCAGTACCGCGTGCAGGAGGGCGATCAGCTCGATGTCGAAAAGCTTGACGTCCAGGTGGATGACGAAATTCGCTTCGTCGAGGTCCTTCTCGTCAATGACGGTTCCAGCACCACCGTAGGTAAACCCTTGGTTGATGGTGCGACCGTGACCGCCAAGGTCCTCGACCAGTTCCGCGGACCGAAGGGCATCGCCTTTAAATTCAAACGCCGTAAGGGTCATCACAAAACCAAAGGATTTCGCCGCTCTCTCACCAAAGTCGAGATCACCGGCATCGCCAGCTAACCCAAGCTCAGCACTTACCCCACTCCCGCCATGGCTCATAAGAAAGGACAAGGATCTGTTAAGAACGGCCGCGACTCACGCAGCAAGCGGCTCGGCGTGAAAAAATTTGGCGGCGAAGTCGTCATCGCCGGCAACATCATCATCCGCCAGCGCGGAACCAAGTGGCACCCCGGACGAAATGTCGGGATCGGCCGCGACCATACCATTTTTGCCTTGGTCCCTGGCAATGTCGTCTTCGACCGAAATGGCCGGCGCGTCAATGTCGCCGAAGCTGAAGCCAACTAAAGCTCGGCAAGTTCCTTGATCCCCAAATTCCCACGGTTCGGCCCCTTTTACAGGGGCCGTTGCCGTTTCTAGGCAGCGCTTGCGATCCAAGAAGCTCGTGAGTTGGGGTAGGATTTCATTGGGGGCTGCCGGCTGGGACTGGTTGCCGAGAGCCGGTCCAGCGCATAGAACTCAACCCTGCCGAAGATTCTCCTCCCATGTTCAACCTCGTTCTCGTCGCCCCCGAAATTCCCCACAATGCCGGCGCAGCTGGCCGTCTCTGCCTCGCGACGGGCTCTACCCTCCATCTCGTCAAACCTCTCGGCTTCTCTCTCGATGACAAACAGGTCCGCCGCGCTGGGCTCGACTACTGGAAAGACGTCAAGGTTGAGCTTTGGGACTCCCTACACGATCTCCTCGCCTCTGCGGCCCCCGAACGCACTTGGTTTCTCACCACTAAGGGAGAAACCGCCCACTGGGACGTCGCCTTCCAGCCCGGTGATTTTCTGATCTGCGGCTGTGAAACCAGGGGACTACCCGAGTCCCTGATCGCCACCCATCGTGACCAGCTGCTCCGCATTCCCATGCAGGAACCAGGCCCCCGCTCACTCAATCTCTCCACCGCCGCCGCCGTGGTGCTCTACGAAGCTTGGCGCCAAATTCGATAGGGGATCGTCCCGGCCAATCAAGGCAGGCATGGTTCCTCCTCCTCCCCTTGGAGCGGCAAAACAAACCGGCCAAGGCTACTCCGAGTCGTCCGAGGTCGCTTGAATGTCCTGGAGGGCCGCAATGAAATCACCCAAAATTTCCGCGGGCACCATAATCGTGTCACGATTGCCAGCGACGTCTTCAGTAATCTTCACCACTCTCCCGCGGGCGTTCTCTTTAAGATCGAGAAAGAACACTTTCCGGTCAGCTAGAATCTTCTCCGTGTGCAGTAAGTCGTTTTGCACCTATCCTCCTTAAACGAAGTTAGTTAATCTACCCCTAATCTCTAACGAATTTCTCGCTAGAGTCAAACCCAAAAGATCAAGCATCCCCGAGGGCTTAGCGCTCTTGATAGCCACATTCTCAAGGGATTGTAAGAGGAGGATGTTTGCCGTTCCTTGCTCCCAAGAGGCTCGCTCAGAATCCCTTCCAGAGGGTCCTCCACATTCCGGTTGTCCATTTATCCTCAACAGTTTGTGCTGCTGGATCCCCTAGTCAGAGAAGGGCCTTGGCTCTTCGGAACATGGCCTTCAAGGACAGCTTGCCTATGAATGGGCTGAAAAAAATTTGTGCTTTGCCGGCGAGAGAGACAGGGGGTCGTTTCCTGCCATAAGAGCCCTGGATGCCTCACTTGGGTCATCGCTGAGCTCTCGGAGTCACCGCAGCCCCACCGCCCGTCGCACCCGCCTCAGCACCCGATCCGCCTCCTCCCGTGCCTGGGCCGCTCCCGCTGCGAGGACCTGCTCGACATAGCCCGGATCCGCCAAAAGCTCCGCGCGTCGCTCTCGCATCAACGCAAAAAACGCCCAGTAGGCCTCCCACAGCCGCTTCTTGAAATCGCCATAGCCGATTCCACCCGCCTTGTGGTCCTTCATCATCACCTCGTAGTCGCTCTCGCTCGCGAAGAGTTTGTATAGCTCCAGGATGATCGATCCCTCGGTCGGCTTCGGATCCTCCACTGCGGTGGAATCCGTCACGATCCGCATCACGGTCTTCCGGAGGGGCTTCTCATCGCCAAAGATCGGCAGAGTATTGTTGTAGCTCTTGCTCATCTTCTGGCCGTCCAGTCCCGGCACCTTGGCCACCGCATCCGGAATGATGGCTTCCGGCAAAACAAGGGTCTCCTCTCCAAATTGCTCATTGATCTTAGTCACGAGATCCCGGGTCACTTCGAGGTGCTGTTTCTGATCCTCACCCACTGGCACTCGGTTCGAGTCGTAGAGGAGGATGTCCGCCGCCATTAGCACGGGATAGGCAAAGAGCGCATGGCTCGCTGAAATGCCCTTCGCAATCTTGTCCTTGTATGAAACGCAGCGCTCCAAGAGCCCCATCGGACACACCGTGGAAAGAATCCAAGCCAGCTCATTTACCTCGGGCACCTCGCTCTGCTTCCAAAAAACCGACTTGGCCGGATCCAATCCACAGGCCAGGAAATCAACCGCCACCCCTTGGACGTTCTCGCGCAGCTCGGCCGGATCGTGAGTGGTCGTCATCGCGTGATAGTCCGCAATGAAGTAATACGCCTCCCCCTGCTCCTGAAGCTGGACCGCCGGGCGCATGGCTCCGAAGTAGTTTCCCACGTGCAACGTTCCGCTCGGCTGCAATCCCGTCAGTGTCCGCATGCCGGAGTTCTAGGCGGCGCGTGCAAGAGGAGCAAGAAACCACTCGATCTCAATGGACCCCTGACCACGAAAGGAGCGGGGAAAGGCGATCCGCTCTTCTCGTTTCGAATTCCTCATCCTCGTCCTCAGGCCAAGAACGCATGGAGGCCGGCGGATCGGGTCCCCCCGTTCAAGGAGACCAAGAGGAGATCCCCAGAGCTCGAGAGCGCGGCGATCGGTAGCTGGTGATGGGCAACCCCCGCTTTGTGGTAATCCCTGCCCCTCTCTTTTCCGTCCACGGGAGAGAACCCAGTCAATTTCCGCCACGGCCTCCTCCTGCCCAAGCTTACGCCCGGGCACTTTTCGCCGACCCCCCAACTTGGGCTCCGAACAAAAATCCCGCCCCCCATTGGGCAAGGGAGCCTTGATGAATTTCTCAACCGCGTCGAAATCTGGATTCACGAACCGCTCCCGCATCTCTAACCACCACTCGCCAGAGTCGGACGAGACCGCCAATTGTTCGGGTCGATCCCTTCTTCGGAGGGTCAACTTCCCCCACCTCGGAATGAACCCGCATTCGAATCAGTCCCCTTGGCATTCAGGGTAGAATATTTAGAGTTTCGCTCGGGCGTTCCAAGGTCATTCTCCGAAGCCATGAGCATGCTCACCGGAAAAGTTGCCCTTGTGACCGGGGCGTCCAGCGGTATCGGCCACGCCATTGCCGAGGCCCTGTTAGAGCGCGGTGCCACGGTCTTCGGACTCTGCCGCAAGATCGGAAAGATCCCCGAAGCTGCGACCCCGATCTCCTGTGATGTCCGAAATCCAGAACGCATTGCCCACGCCTTCGAGATCCTCCGCCACGCAACTCCCACGCTCGACATTCTCGTCAACAACGCAGGAATAGCCTACCTCTCCAGCCTGCTTGAGGGCGAGGTGAAGGAGTGGAACGAGATGTGGGAAGTCAACGTGCGCGCCGTGGCGATCTGCTCGCAACACGCCCTGCGCATGATGAATCCAGAGGGCGGTCGCATCGTGAACGTCTCCTCCCTGAGCGGTCACCGCGTGCCCCCAACCGGCGGCTTCTATGCGCCCACCAAGTTTGCGGTGAAGGGCCTGACCGAATCCCTGCGCAACGAACTGAAGGCCGCAAATTCGCTCCATCAAATTGCCTCGGTCTCGCCCGGCTTCGTGGATACCCCCTTGGTCAATACCTACTTCCGCGGTCGCGAAGAGGACCTCTCCACCCTGCGCGAAAGCACCCGCATGCTTGAGGCCAGGGACATTGCCCGCTCCGTCCTCCATATCCTCGAAGCTCCCGCCCACGTCGAGATTGGGGATGTCGTGTTGCGATCCGTTGATCAGAAAGTCTAGCAGGGATGTCGCAAGGATAAGATGGGGCCCGCCCCCCGGAGGGGTCGCAGCGGTCTCCGACATGCTCTCACCCTCATTCCGCTCGGGATCGGTAAGCGCCTTAACCTAAGGCCATTCCTGGTGGCAGGGTGTTGAAATTCTCGAGAATACTGCGCAGAGCCCGTTGGATGGGCCGCTACTTTACCCCCGCAATGGTCTGCCGAATGAACTCCGCCTGCACCACTTTGCCCAGACTCAGGCGATGTCGGATCAAGCGCTCTTCGTGCAGCATCTTGAGTTTCTCGTCGTTGCGATACTGCGCCACCACCATGCCCACGAGGAGCGGCTGGCCCGCCGACTCTCCCTTTTGGCGAGTGATGAATACCGGTCCCCCGCTGTCGCCGGCATAGGTGCTGCAATCCGCCATAAAGGTCCGGTGCGGCTCGACCGGCACGAGGGGATAGCTCGCGATCGACCCGTTCCGTGCAATCGGAAAGCCCGCGCCATTCGCCTCCATGCGGGCCGGATATCCGAACATCCAGACTTTGCTGCACACCGTGAATTCTTCATCCTTGAGATCTCCCTCCCGAGCCAAAACGGAGGTCGGCAGAGAGGGTAGTTTGATCCCTTCCTTCACCTTGAGCAACATGACTGAAATGTCTTCTTCCTTGTGCTTGGTCCAGAGGGCCTTCTCGCCCTCGCGAATCTTGACCGGCACGTCCTTGCGCACATAGGTGCCGTCCGCCTTCCTCTCCCGCAAAACGAGGATCGCCTCATTTCCGGTCGCTTTCTCCAAGACGTGCGCAGCGGTCGCGAGGAAAATGCGCTTGGGATCCTTCTCATCATGGAGGAGAAAACAGGTCGCGGTGCTGTCATGATTGAAGAGCTTGAAGGTGCAGTTCATAACCGACACCGCGGCGACATCGGCCCGGACAGTTGCTAAGAGCGCAAGGGGCAGCAGGACAACCGCCAAGGAAAGGGTGATCAAATTCATGCCTGTTACCGCATACACAGCTCTCGGGAGAATGGCGAGCACCGCACGCACCATTTCTTCTCCTGATAGATCCACCGCTGAGCTCGCAAAGTTTTCGAAGAGGCCTCCTTCACCCCACTTGGCGAGAACGTTGGTCCCTCTATTCTCCCAAAATTGTGGAGGCGGCGCTCCCTCGCAACAGCTCATTGTGGTCGCGTTTTCCAAGCGGATTGGAGATCCTCCAGAGTCCCGGAGGCCTTCGCCTGACCACTTCCCTACTCCCTCGGTCACAGCCGTAATTGCTCTCAAGGCCGGCGACCCCCACGCTTCCCCACCCTCCCACAAGTAGGTTCCTGCATCCTCCTCCAATTTCCCTTGCGCCAGACTATAATCCGAATTCGTCCGGATTATAGAGCTCCGCAAAGACCATTTGACCGGCAGAGGTTTGCAGGGTCGAGATGACGAGAACATCCTGGGTCGTCCCGATCTTGGGTGCCGCTTGGTTGACCACGATCATTGTCCCATCGGGAAGATACCCAACACCCTGGTGCTCGTCCTTCCCAGCGCGAACGAGGGCGAGGTGTATTTTTTCGCCGACCACCACCGCGGGTTTCAAAGCGTCGGAGAGATCGTTGATGTTGAGAACCTCCGCGCTCTGCAACCGAGCCACCTTGGCTACATTCTCATCAGTCGTGATGAGACGAGCACCAAGCACCTGGGCCGTCCGAATGAGCCGGGTGTCCAAGGTGTCCGACGACGAACCATCCGAGGATTCGTGAATGGTAATGCGGATGTTCTTGTCGCTCTGCATCTCCTCCAGGCAATCGAGCCCGCGTTGTCCTCGTTGGCGTTTCCCCGGGGAAGGAGAACTGGAAAGCACCTTGAGTTCCTCGAGGACGAAACGCGGGACAATGAGTCGTCCGGCCAGGAATCCTGAGGCGAGAATGCGAGGCACCCGGCCGTCCATGATGACGTCGGCATCGAGGATGAGGGGCTGCCCAGAGGCCGCATCCTGGCGAAAGCGCACGTAGGGGATAATGAAGGCAAAGTCGTCCCGCCCACTGCGCAGGGCGAGCACGGCCCCTAGGAAAGCGAGGCTGGCGAAGAGAAAGATGTTTAGTCCGAAATTGATCGAACTGGCAAGATCGATGGCGTTCGGTTCGCTCTTGCCCATCACTCCCTCGACAATGCCCTGAACCGCCTTGTCGTAATCAAGTTTGGTGAGGAGCCAGGCGCAAAAAAGCCCCACCAGGATCCCGAAGGAGGTGTTGGTGAATCCCCGCAGGGTGAAACTGCGAATGCAGGTTTCGAAAAAGAGGACCAGGCTCGCCACCGCCAGACCAACCATCACGCCCACCCAGATCGGGATCTCATATCCCTCCAATTCCTTGGTGCTCATGGCCGCGCCGATCCCAGCCAGCTCACAAACCAACAGGTAAGTGAAGCGCGCGACGTTAATCGAAGTTGGCGCCAGGAAGTTCCTCAAGGACTGTTAGATTCGGGACAATTCCCCATCGGGGCAAGCGAAACCGAATCCCCGCCCCCGAACGTGCTCATAGAGGTCCCGTCAGGAGGTCGCTTCCTTGGGCCATTCCAGCTCTTCCGGCCCTCCGCCACCTCCCCCTAAACGATCCCCAATATCCTTGCTGGTGATGAAGAGGAAGAGTCCCATCAGCAGGAAGAAGAAGACAAATTGCACCGCCTCCAGCAGGCGCGCCTTGATCGGCCTCCCCGCCAGTATCTCTCCAATCGACAGCACGATGTGCCCTCCATCCAGGATTGGGAACGGCATCATGTTGAGGATGGCGAGGTTGACGTTGAAGAGGACCATGAAAAAGAGGAGGCGTTTCCAGCCGTCTTTAATGCTCAACATGTCAAACATGACCCCGCCGATTCCAACCGGGCCGGAGAGATGCTGAATGCCCACATCGGACGTGGGGGAGACGATTTTAGACAGCGTTACCCACATCATGCGCACACTGTCCCCTACTTGTTCCATGGGCCCGGGGTGATAAATGGTGGAGGTAAACTCATCTCCGCGTTCGAAGTGCACTCCGATCATCGGTTGAGCCCCCTCCAGGTTGGTGGGCGTGAGAGGTTTTACGGGGACCCTTTCCTCTCCCTCTCCCCGCTTGACCACCAGCAACAACTCCTTGGAGTCGGAATTCTTGATGAGCTCCATCAGGCGCTGCCTGCTGCGCATGAGTTCCCCGTTGGCGGAAATAATCTGATCTCCGGTCTTCAACCCGGCATTTTCGGCGGGCCCTCCTATGAGAACACCTGCCAGGATGATCTTGTTTTCGACCCAGATCCCAACCTCCCGCATTCCCTTCCGCTTGTACCACTTGGTGCCTGGAATACTGAATTCTGTCGTGAGGGTTTTCTCTTCCCCATTCCGTTTGACAAGAAACTCGATCTTGTCGCCCTCGCTGAGCATCACGGATTCCTTCACTGAGTCGAAGGCCGCGGAACCCAGGAATCCGTTCACAGGCTCTCCATTCACTGCCAGAATCTCGTCGCCAACCTGCAAGACCTTGGCTGCCGCGCCATCCTCAGCCACATACCCGAGGACCGTGCTTTCCACCGTATCCTTGGGTTTTCCAATCCCCATGACCACCAGCGCGGAAACCACCGCTAGCCCAAAGCTGAAGAGCGGACCCGCAATCGCGACGATGATCTTGTCGAGAGGTTTGACCGGCAGGAGCGGATCCTCGTCCTCTCGGTTCTTTCCTTCCACCGACTCCATGGGAGCCATCTGTGGGAGAGCGACGAACCCACCAGCCGGAAGCCAACCGATGCCGTACTGCACCCCATTGATCTCCTTCTTCCAGATCGGCTTGCCGAACCAGATCTGAAACCGGTCGACGCGCAGGCCCCGCCAGCGGGCGGCAAGAAAGTGTCCCAGTTCGTGCACAAAGATGATGACATTGAAGAGCATCACCACGATGAGAATGTTGAAGAAAGTAACCATGGGTGAGGAAGGGTGGGGAAGGTAGGGCCAACCGATGCCTAGGCAAGGCAACATCCGCCAAATTCTCAGAGCTCGGGCAGACACTCCATGACCGGAGTCAGGCCCTAGAGCGTCGCAATTTTGCCATATTTTCTGCCAGTTAAGAAGCTTTAATGATTTGCCTCCCTTGACCACAGCTGCTATGGAGCTCGCTCATGACCCTGCGAACCAAGCTTCTCCTCCTTCTTGTAGGCTCGAGTTCACTGCTTTTTGCTTCCTGCAACGCCATCAGCGGACTGGGGCAGGATATGCAGCGCGCAGGCCAGGGACTGGAAAACAAGAGCCAAGGCCGAAATTGGTAACCTGCCCCGACTGGGTTATCGCGGCTGCTTCAGGTTGGGCCACGTCCCCGTGACGGCCCTCAGAAATGCCCTGCGGGCTCGCGAGAGCCTCTCTTACACCACTGCCCCTGCCCCTTCTTCGGCGTCTTTCCGCACCCGCTTCAAGAGATTGATGAGGATGCTTCGCTCACGTTCGGACCACTTCTCAAAGAGCTGAGCCAAGACCTCGCCGCGGACGTCATTGAAGCGCGTGACAAGAGCTTCCGCTTCTGGAGTCGCCGAGACCCAGACCACTCGTTTGTCCTCCTGATCACGACGAGTTTCCACCAGATCGCGTTTCAAGAGGCGCTGCACCGCTGTCGTCATCGATCCAGAGGTCAATCCCACTTGGCGGCCCAAGCCGTTCACAGGCCGTGCCCCCTTTCGTGCGAGGCGCTCCAGGATGACCAAATCGCTTTCGCACAACCCTGCGGGCGCGAGGAGCGTGCGATCAATATCGCTGAGCGCGTGCTCTGCCCGCGCAATCGATCGTCGTAAGCGTGAGAGCTCACGCCAGTCCTTTTCACCCAACCCCATCGCAAGAGCAGCGGTTTAAAAACAAGGCTTCCTGCCCTTGATGTAGCCCAGATAGAATTTATGCGCGCCGGCCCATCCAATGAGAATCGCAAGAAGCCCCGCGATGAGCTTCTTGTCGGTTTCTTCGGGCTTATCGCCTGCTGGCGGGGGATCTTGTGTTGGCGGTGGAGAATCTTCTGACATCACAGACCACGTTATCCTTATCAGCGAAAGCCTGACAAGCGTAGAGCTCAGAAATGGCACCCATGGTGCGCCACGCGCCGCTTTCTAACAGGATCGTTTTAAGTCGCCCTTGCGGAAGCGTTGTGAGCAACTTTGGCTCAGCCGAATTAATTTGGATCGAATTCTCAGCCTTCTTGGCGACACTGCCACCCTTCGTGAAACCCACCATTACTCTGGCCGAAACAACTGCCCCAAACGGGGCCAATCTCGCGCTCATTGAGCACGATGGCGACTACTATCTGCAAGCCGACGGGGTCCAATTCCAGAGCAGTTTCGCGCACAATGCCGCCGTCGAGCTCTCCCGAATGGGCTGTGCGCCCCTCCGCTCGGCCCGTCAACCCCACCTCCTCTTCGCCGGTCTCGGCCTGGGATTCACCCTGGCCGCTGCCCGCGAAGCATTACCCCAGAAACGAGCCGTTTTTCAAGTGGCGGAAACGATCGAGGCCATGCCTTCCTGGCATCGGAAGTTTCTCGGGGGACTCCATCCCGGTCAGGTCGACGATCCCCGGCTCGGAGTCCACACCCAGAGTCTCCAGGCCGCCTTTCGCAAGCAGAACGAGGGCTTCCACGCCATTCTGCTCGATGCCGAAGGCAGTCTACCCATCGAGGGCGTCACTGATACCAAGGGGGTTCCCCATTCCTCTTTCTTGCACCGCGCGCATTCTGCGCTAAAAGAAGGGGCCCTCTTGGCCATCGTCTGCTTGGCCGATCACAAGTCCTTTGAGCGCAAGCTCCGCCAAGTCGGCTTTGACGTCACCTCCGAAATTGTCCCCACTTCACACAAGGGGAAGCAGAAGCAACGCTCTACCATCTGGCTGGCCCGAAAGGGCTCCTATCAACCACGTGAGTCCAATTAGGGCCGAATACTCAATCATGAAACACCATCGCTCGCTCCTTGCCGCCCTCGCTGCCTTTACTCCAGCCGCCTTTGCCGGTGAGTTCACCGTCGAAAAGAAACCCTTCAAATCAACCGTCTCCCTCGATGGGACCTTCCTCCCGGACAAGGTCCACCCCCTCAAGATCGACCCCAAGGCATGGACCGATTTTGCGATCCTCGACCTTGTTGATCAGGGCGGATTGGTAAAGGAGGGAGAACCGGTGGTGACCTTGGACACTGAGGGCATCGACCGTAAACTCTCAGACGGCGAGGACGCCAACAGGCTACGCAAGATGACTCTGGTCGCAGCTGAGCTCGAGCTGGAGTCGCTCGTGAAAACCACGCCCTGGAATATCCAGACCGCCAAGCTGGGATATGAAAGGGCAAAGAGCGATCACGCCTACTTCGTGGAGATCAGTCGTCCCCTCCAGGAAGAGTCCACCAAGCGTTCCCTCCGGAGTTCCGAGCGTTATCTTGAATCCTCGACCGAAGAGCTCAAGCAGCTCCTCAAGATGTATAAGGAGGATGACCTCACCGAAGAGACCGAGGAGATCATCCTCAAGCGCCAGCGCTACGCCGTCGATGCCGCGGAATTCCGTCTCAAATCTGCCCAGCTCTCTACCAAGCACGCCCTTGAAGTCACCATCCCACGATCGTCCATCGACAAGGAACAAGCGCTCAAAAATGCCGAAGTGGCCTGGAAGACCCAGCGGGAGTCTCTCCCACGCGGGCTCGAACAAAAACGTCTTGAAGTCAAGAGGCTTGGCATCGACGACCAACGGGCCGATGAGAAATCAGCCGAACTGATGGCGGATCGAGGTCAGATGGATCTCACCTCTCCTGTCAGCGGTCGCGTCTACCATGGAGAAATCAGCAAGGGTCGCTGGAATCCGGCCGGCGCCGCCAAGTTCATGAGAGTTGGGGGGAAAATCCCGCCCAAAACCGTGTTCGCGACCGTCATTCCAGCCGACTCCAAGCTCCAGCTCAATGCGTTTGTGGCCGAGACGGTGGTCAGACGCCTCAAGGCCGGTCAGAAGGGCTACATCGCTCCCACCTCTGCTCCTCGTTCCCGCTTGAGCGTCACCGTGACTACGGTAACCACCCATCCTGCAACGGATGGTAAATATCATGTGATCTTAAAAGTAAGCGGCAAACCAGTCGGTATGCAGATCGTCCCGGGAATGAAGGGTGCGATCAAGCTCACCACCGGGGACCAGGGTGACAGTCTGGCCATCCCACTCAACTGCCTTCATGAGGAAGCTGACGGATCCTACACCGTTAAAATCAAGGGCAAGGACGGCAACGTGTCCGAGGCCGCCGTCCAAGTCGGTGCCGAATCTGGCGGCAAGATTGTCGTTCTTTCGGGACTCAATGCGGGGCAGATCCTCATCACTCCCGAGGCTTCCAAAACCGAAACTCTCAAAAAGGAGGGTTAGGATGCGCTCTCTCCCCTTAGTCATGCTCGGCATCGGGCTCTGCAGTCTCACTGCTCCGGGTCAGGAATCTACCGAGGAATCCCCCTCCGGGGAGAAGCCTTGGCTCTCCGAGCTGCCTCCCCTGCCAGAAATCGAGCCGATCACCCGGGCACAGATCGATGCTTCGATCAAACGTGGGGTAGACTTCTTGATATCAAGCCAAAATAAGAATGGTTCGTGGGGAGCAGCCACGATGACCAAGGGGCTCAATATCAGCGCTCCTATTCCTGGTGCCCACCATGCCTTTCGAGCCGGCAGCACCGGCCTTGCTCTGCAGGGCCTCCTCCTTTCCGAAGACCGGCGCCCGGAAACCGTGGCGGCCATTGACAAGGCGGAGGCGTGGTTTCTCAAAGAGTTGCCCCGCCTCAGGCGCGCAACCGTCAACACCATGTACAATGTCTGGGGACATTCCTATGGCATCACCGCGCTCTGCGAGCTCTACACTTATCGAGAGGGAAATGAAGCGGTGCGCTCCTCTCTCAAAAATCTTGCGCAGACTCAGGTCGAGCGACTCCAGCGCTACGAGGACGTCAACGGGGGCTGGGGCTACTACGACTTCGACGAGGCCACCCGCAAACCAACCGGGATTCCCACCAGCTTCACGACCGCCACCGTCATGATATCCTTGGCAATGGGCCGGGAGGTGATGGGTCTCGAACTCCCGCCCAAGGAGGTCACCCGTGGAATTGCTTTCCTGAAGCGTCAACAGACGCCGGACTTCGCCTACGTCTATTCCAACGGCCATCGATATCGGCCCCGCTACAGCATTAACCGGCCGGGCGGTTCCCTGTGCCGATCACCAGCTTGCAACGCGGCCCGCAGGGTGTGGGGCGATGAGGGTCCAACCAATGAGATCCTCAAGATCTGGCTCGATCGACTCATCCTCCGCAATGGTTGGGTCGACTTCGCTCGCAAACGCCCCGTTCCCCATTCCACCCACTTCGCTAATTCGGGCTACTTCTACTTCTATGGTCACTACTATGCCATGGACTGTATCGCCCTCCTTCCGCAAACCGAGCGGTCGGTTTATTATCAAAACTACGCGAAGATCATGCTTTCTAAACAAGAGAAGAATGGCTGTTGGTGGGACTACCCTCTCTACAGCTATCATTACGCCTATGGCACCGGCTACGCCCTCCGCGTCCTCTCCGAGTGTCGCAAGGGAGCGAAGTAGACAGGCCTGCCATATCGATCAAGGCCCGAGGGACGGGCCTTTTATCTTGAGATCAAGTTATCTGTGGGATCCGAGCCAAGAGATCCGGCCCTGCGGAGCACTTCGATTACCATTGTCCTCGGCCCCGCTATTACGATGAGTGGTTCTACCGGAAGGATCGTTATGATCGCGTCAAAGGCCCACCACACCGTGGAACGCGGAGCTCGGTGAAATGGAGCAACCCTTGAAGTTGGCCAGGCTGATCTCTTCGACTGGATCCCCGAGCACCGGTTAGATTTCATTTTCTTCGCCTTCTGGCTTTCGCACAATTCCACCTGAGGACTTCGAGCCCATTTAGCAAAAGGTGAGAGCTGCCCTCCGGACTGGAGGGCGATTTTTCTTTGTGGACTCGAAGAACATCGACAGTTCGACCGCCTCCGATCACAAAATTTCTCCTGCCGAGAGGCTCTCTCATCTTAAAACTCCCCGACAGGCGGGATTTTTGAACCTACAGGGCCTTTCCTCAAGCCCATGACCCGCAGGCTCACTTTCGCGCTCTCGGATTCGCCATCCAGATCAAACAATCCTCCCAGTATTTTATCAACGGCGAGGGCTCTGCCATTTAATTAATCTTTGCAGATAACTAACCGACCGGTTGGATCGTCCCGATC
Organism: Roseibacillus sp.; assembly: GCA_028821775.1. Classification (GTDB taxonomy): domain Bacteria; phylum Verrucomicrobiota; class Verrucomicrobiia; order Verrucomicrobiales; family Akkermansiaceae; genus Roseibacillus_B. The sequence continues at coordinate 34,154 of JAPKFB010000031.1, read as the reverse complement.
TGATCGCTCTTGCGCCCCTTTCCGAAGATCCCCCAGAGCATGATTCGTCGAGAGCCCGCTCGGTGGGTAGGCGGGCAGGACGTCTCGCTGTAGCGCCTCTCTTTCAGCCCAACAAGGCCCATGCCAGCGACCCGCGCCCCTGGGTGGAGTCTGGTCCAGAGTGAGATCCCCGAGTCGTCCCAAGCAGACTGGCTCGCATGGCCTCTCGATCGCAGCCCCTGATGCAAGCCTTCTCTCCGCGATCATCCTCAACCGATTCCGGAATCCGCGCGAGCGGATACTCTCTGAGTTCACCGAAAATTCTTCCGCCTCGCCTCCGGTCCCGCTTTGTGCTTTCCAAAGACCGATGCCTGAAGGAACACGCGAAGAGTTGAAGCACATGTTGTTGGAAAAATCGGTCCGCACTGGTGAGTTTACCCTTGCCTCCGGAACAAAAAGCGACCTCTACGTAGACTGCCGCGTAACCAGCTTCGATTCTCGGGGAGCTCGCCTCATCGGAGAGCTCGGTTGGGCTGCGGTCCACCAAAAGCTCATCGCAGACGGACTAACCGCTGACGCGATCGGGGGCATGACTCTGGGCGCCGATCCCATCTCCCTCTCCATCGGAGTCGAGTCCGCCCGCTCACAACCCCAAGAATACCTCCAAGTCTTCACCGTGCGCAAGGAAGCCAAAGGCTACGGGGCCGGGAAACGAATAGAGGGCAACTTCACCCCAGGCAAGGCTGTCGTGGTCGTCGATGACGTCATTACCACCGGCGGTTCGACCCTCAAAGCCATCGACGCGATCGAGGCCGAAGGGGGCCGCATCCTATTTGCCTTTGTCCTCGTCGACCGGGAAGAAGGAGGACGCCAGGCCCTCGAAGCACGGGGAATCGATGTCGTCCCTCTCTTCACCCGCTCCACCCTCCTGGGATAAAGGCCTCTACTCGGCGATCCGTGCCTTCCGGATAAGATCGGCGAGATCGACGACCCGTTTCTCGGCCTCTTCCATTGGGAGGCCCGCCTTCACCCCGGGACGAAGATGCTTCGTCTCGGTCAACCAGGCATCTCGCAGAATCTTCATCCGCGTCGTCACGAGAGGAAGAATCATGCCCCCGTTTGGGAACTCCTTCATCATCTCCACCACGCTTCCCGCCTTCGCTGACTGCTCATCTCCGAAACTGCGGATCAATTGCTGAGCCGCAAACCAATGGCCTTCTTCATTGGGATGCACTCCATCCCTCTGAAAGGTGAACTCCGGATCAGCCTTTCGGCGCTTCAAGATCTCGGCGCTCATCGGCCCATGAAGATCGATCACATGCCAACCATCCTTCTCCTTTCTCTCTAGGAGCCAACTCGCAAATCCACCCAGCACCGCCTCATTGTAGTCCTTGGTCCTGGTCCGACCCCGCGAGTGATCATAGGACCAGGGCGTGATGTGAATCACCTCACCCTTGATCGCCTCACGCAGCTTCAGGATGCCATTCTGATACGCCTTAAGTCGCTCTCGATCCGCGGATTGGTAGATTCCGCAGTTCATTCCGTAGCACGCCAATACCAAATCCGGCTTAGCCTTGGCCAGGATCCGCGAGAGCCTTTCGTGAAGATCCGGGCGTGGGAAGCGGCCCCCCGCATGTCCTTCCTCGCTGAGCCCGGAAACCGTCTCACTGGAGAGACCCAGATTAATCACCACCCGCTCGGAACCGGGATGCTTCATCGTGAGCCACGCATCAATACAAGCCACATAGTGGCCCCCGTAAGTGATGCTGTCTCCAAGAAACACAATCCGCTTCGCCTTCTCCACCGCGGGCAATGGCGCGGCGAACACCATGTTTGGGAGGACCAAGATCAGAGCATACAGCAAAATTTTCATCCTCCTCTCTTAGGGTCCCATCCTCCCTACCGCAAGCCCCCTTGCAGGATGCTTCCATCCCTCGCGACGCCACTCTTCGCGCACCTTGGTTAAGAATTCTGTTAGAGTTCTCTGTTAGAGGGATCTGTTAGAGAGTTCTGTTAGAGCTCTTGTTAGATAGCCGCTCGTGGCGCGCGATCCGATGAAGGTCGTGCCGACGGCACCTCTCATTCGCCAACTCCCCGCGACCGTTGGCGTGAATTGCGCATTGAAAATGCACCTAGTCGAGCCCCGTTCCCCAAACTCCGCCTCCATCCGATCCCCTATTTGATCGCTGTCTTCCGGAGAGACTCGGGAGGAAAGGTGTTCCCATCACACCCGGATCTGAGTTCATGGCTCCGTAAAGAGCCCGGTCACTCATCCGTTTGCGAGACCCCCGGCCCTGATCCGGGATCGGGCACCATTGCGCTCCGCGATTGATCCTGCCAGTCGTTCGAACGTGGCCTCGTTGTTGGAGGGGCCAAATTGCGAGTCGTCCCTCGCGACCATCAAGTCAATTTCCTCTCCCTAATTCCCTCCGGAAAATGCCTTCGGAGCGCACCCCTCGGTTTGCGACTGCCCTAGGCCCGAGCCCTCATGGCGCCGGAGCCCGTTCAATCCCTGAGGTATTTATCCGGTAGCCTTCTCCCCACTCTCGCGTCCCCTCCTGAAGAAGATTCCTGCAACGATGTTCAAGCGCTGCGCCGTAAAACAGGCCTCCCATGAAGCGAACTTGTCCTCCGTTTTGGTGGTGCCCAGGATGGACAGGGGTTGGTAGTCTCCCGATGAGATGGTGACTATCAATTGTCGCGCCACGGCCTTCTGCGTCGATTCGCTGAAGGATCTCCCTTGACCCGAATGGTCTGCCTTGCACCTCCCTTCTCTCTCTAGAGCGGAGGAAGAAAGTTCCACGTGGAACTGTATCTCTTCAGGACAAGTGATCAGACTACCTAAAGGGTGTCGCCCTTGAGTTCCTACGCTCAACTGCTATCCTTGTCCCCTTCGATTGCCATGTTTTGCTTTCCCAAAGAATACGACGTCGTGGTGGTGGGAGCTGGCCACGCAGGAATAGAGGCGGCCTTGGCAGCCGTCCGCCTGGGCTGCCAAGTCGCGGTTCTCACCCAGAACCTCGACACCATTGGCCAGATGAGCTGCAACCCGGCCATCGGGGGCCTAGGCAAGGGACACATGGTTCGGGAGATCGATGCCCTGGGAGGCGCCATGGCCCTCAACACAGATGCCACCGCCATCCAATGGCGTCTCCTCAATGCCCGGAAGGGACCCAGCGTCCGCGCACCCCGCGCCCAGTGCGACAAGAAGGCCTATCAATTTCGGATGAAGGACCTTCTGGAGAGCACCCCGGGCCTCGACCTTCACCAGGGAAACGCGGCCCAGCTGCTCGTCGTCAACGACCGAATCACGGGACTACAGACCAATCTACAGTTTGAGCTCCGCACCCGGGCAGTGATCCTTAGCGCCGGGACCTTCATGCGGGGACTCATGCATGTGGGCAAACGACACGAGAAGGGGGGACGGATGGGAGATGCCATTTCGACCATCAGTGATTCCCTCCGGGAACTCGGCTTCGAAGTGGAACGATTCAAGACCGGCACTCCCTGTCGTCTCAATGGCCGGTCCCTCGATCTTTCGGTGTGTGAGCGCCAAGATGGGGATGCGCCCCCTCCCCTCTTCAGCTATCTGTCTGATACAATTTTAAAGGGGCCTGATGATCTCTTTACCTTGAATCCTTGGGGCCATGAAGGTTTCCACGTGGAACAACGTCCCTGTTGGATCACCTGGACCAATCCAAAGACTCATGAGCACATCCGCAATAACCTGGAGCAAAGCCCCATGTATTCTGGACAGATCGAAGGGGTGGGGCCTCGCTACTGTCCTTCCATCGAGGACAAGGTCGTCAGGTTTGCTGAGAAAGAGCGCCACCAGATCTTTTTGGAACCAGAAGGCCGTCACACTCACGAGTACTACGTGAATGGCGTCTCCACCTCCCTTCCCTATGAGGTCCAGCTTTCCTTCATTCGGAGTATTGCGGGGCTCCAGCGCGCCGAGATCGTCCGCCCGGGCTATGCGGTGGAGTACGACTACTGCCCACCTACCCAACTCTCCCCCACCCTCGAAACCAAACGGGTGGAGGGCCTTTACTTCGCGGGCCAGATCAATGGAACGTCCGGCTATGAGGAAGCCGCTGGGCAGGGTCTTCTGGCCGGCGCGAACGCCGCTCTCAAGCTCATGGGCAGGGAGCCCCTGATCCTCAACCGGGATGCGGCCTATCTCGGGGTGATGGTCGATGACCTCGTGACCAAGGGCTGCACCGAGCCGTATCGCATGTTCACGAGCCGGGCAGAATATCGTCTTCTCCTGCGCCAGGATAACGCGGATCAACGCCTTACTCCCCTGGCCTCCGCCGTCGGGCTCTGCTCTGGGGACCGCTCCGCCCGCGCTTCCAACAAGCTCGCCACCCTCGCCAAGGCCGCCCGCTTTGTTCGGGAAACCACCTACCAAGGGATTAAATTGGATCACTGGTTTCGACGCGAGGAAAACACCTGGAGCGCTCTTCCCTCAGAGATGCAGGCCATGTTCCCCGTGGAACTTTGGGCCCTCATCGAGACTGATTTTAAATACGAAGGCCATATCCTCCGGCAACAACAACAGGTCGATCGGGTCGCGCGTCAGGAACTCCGTCCCCTTCCCGCTGGTCTCGACTACCACGCCATTACCGGACTCAAGCGCGAAGCCCAACACCGCCTTTCCGAAATCCGCCCCCTCACTCTGGGACAAGCCGCCCGGATCAGCGGGATCACTCCCGCCGACATTGCCCTTCTCTCGATCTGGCTTGAGAAGACCAGACGAGAGCGCGCTGCGCCCTCCTAAGGGAGGATCCCCGCAATTCTGCCGAGTCTGGCCCTCGCTCGCAGGTTAGAGAGTTCCGCCTCATTCCTGCTCACCGGATGGCGGACTCTCCGCGCCCTCCCCAACAAAGTGTTCCCCACTACGTGCCCGCACCCCTGCTTCTCCGAGCTTCCCTATTCTTCCTCATCATCGTATTCGCTTGCCGTCGATTCCTCTCCCGACCGTGGAGCCACCTCCCTCCCTTTCCCCCTCTTCACTGTGTCGATTTACCCAAAATTATCCCTTGGCGCCCAAAATCCGGATCCTTAAATCATTGTTTTTAACAATCTAGCAGATATCTAACATATACTATAGATTTAGTAGCTATGGCCCTTCCTCCCCCAATTCCTTATCTCCCGGAGAAGGCCCTCCTCTCCTAAGCTCTCCCGCACTCGGAGGACAGGTTCTCCTTTGGGCCTCCTTTTTTCCAGAGCATTACATTACATATGTAATTTACTGTCAGTGCGTTATGTAATCGTCCTCCGCCATCATCGCTCCTGGCCTCAGCGCTCCAAGTCGCCGCCCGCGCCCCTGAGAATTGCCCTCAGGCGCACGTCATTCTCGAAGCGTTGGAAGCGCACACCCTCCAGTCGAAGGCGGTCGGCGATTTTACGCACTCCCTCCCCTCCGGTCGCAGGGGTCGGACCACCGGTGAGCAGGGGGGCAAGGTAAACCACCAACTCATCCGCCCATCCCTCATCGAGAAGACGACCCACCAAGCGTCCTCCGGCTTCCACCAGAACAGTGAGAACCCCGTGCTCACAGACGAGCTCGCGCAGAACGCGCTCGAGCTGGGGCCGAGTATGGATGAGGGTCCGCTCCGCGTGTTCATCCGTGAGGACATGGGCCGACTTGGGAATGCCCTCATCTCGCGAAGTCAAGATAACGCGCCACGGTTGTTCCTTCTGGGTGGGGACCTCGGGAGAGCGCACCGTCAGGCGAGGATCATCGGCGCGCACCGTCTGTCCGCTGGTCAGGATGGCGTCCACTTCTCCTCGCAGGCGGTGGACCTCGTCTCTTGATTCCTCGCCACTCAACCATTGCCCCTCTGTGGGAGGCCGAGTAATGCGTCCATCGAGACTCATCGCCGTCTTAATAATCAACCAGGGTAATCCGGTCTTTTGGACCTTCGAGAATGCACGAATTAATTCTTCGCAGGGGGCCTCCTCAATCCCTTCCACTACCTTGATCCCAGCTTCGCGAAGAAGATTCCCTCCCCGTCCCTGGTGGGCTGGGTTGGGATCGCTCGCCCCGATGACCACCCGCCCAAGGCAGGCCCGTTGAATGGCGGTGGTGCAGGGCCCTGTTCTGCCCTGAGTGGAACAAGGTTCGAGGGTGACATAAATCGTGGCGCCCTCGAGGGCGGCGCTACCATGACGATAGAAGGCATCATTGATCGCTTCGATTTCGGCATGGGGCTCTCCGGCAGCATGATGCCATCCCGAACCGAGTTCTCGACCATCCTTCACAATAACCGCGCCCACGGGAGGGTTGGGACTGGTGAGTCCAATCCCACGCCTCGCCTTTTGCAGGGCGCGGCGCATGTATTCACTATCGTTCACAGCCATCCTGTATCCCCCCCATCAGATTCGAGCAAGCGTCGTGGAGAACCTGATCACAAGCTGGGGGAAAGATGGGAATGCATTGGTGATGATCGTGAATCACAACAAAGTCAGATCAAGCGGAGCCCACCGTGCCTAGGCTACTCCCCACTTATTGGGGGCGTGGAACGCCCGTCCTATAGGCGGGGAACGCTCATTTGGCCAACTTGTTCCCGCCTTTAAGAAGAAGAAGGGGTACGTTTCAAATACATCCTCCTCTTAAGAACCCCTAATAAGTCCCTCGCGCTCTGGCCCCTTGACCGCACGAATTCCTGAAAGTAAATTGACTGACGAGATCATGCCACACCTCATGATTTCGACTAACACTACCAACCGATCCAAGAACAATGAGAAATGTCATCCTCCTAACCGTGGGGGCCCTTTTGGCCCTCGGTCCCTCTACACTGGGACAAAAACCAGCGGGGTCGAAGGCCTCCACCCTCTACAAACAAGGGTTGCACGCGATTGATCAAGGCCAGGCCGATTTGGCCCGAGCATGTTTTCAGGAAGTGCTTCGCTTGCAGCCAAGCAACACAAGCGCGAAGTTTCAACTCAAGCAATTGAATGTGACTTCGGGATCCCTCTTGGCAAAAAAGCGTCAGTTGCAGCTTAAGAAAATCATCATCCCGGTGGTGGACTTCGACGACCTGACCCTCCCGGAAGCACTCGATGCGATCAAGGCCTTGATCCAAAAGCAACCGGACAAGAAGTTTACTCCCAATTTTTTGGTGCAGGATCCCACCGATGTTTTCGAGGAACGCAAGTTCACGCTCAAGCTGGGAAATCTACCTGCTTCGGTCATTCTGCAATACTGCTTGGAAAACGCTCGCGCCACCGCGCGCTTTGACCCGCACGCGATCGTGATCAGACCCCTGGGAGTGAAAAAACCCGTTCCGGCGAGGGGCAAAATCACACCGGGGAAGGCGGCCCCCAGGAAGGCAGTCGATCCCTTTGTCCGGTAGGCGCGACCATCTAACAGAATCTGGTCGAGCTCCCTTCCGCAGTCATCCGGACCTGCGGGAAGATTAGAGTGAAAGGGGAACTTGTGGAGCCCTTGAGCGGTCTCAACGATGGTGTCCAGGAAGAAGAGAGCAAAGTAACGGGCTCGGAAAACCCGTTATCTTCCTGTTAGGCTTGGAACAGGCCCATGTTGCGGATCAGCGAGTTTCGGGAAGGGGGTTCTTCCCAGGAGACGCGCGCGACCACCCGAGAAGCACCGCCCGCCCAGGCGACCAATCGTGATGGTAATGCAGGCGGCTACTTCGGTCATCGAAGAAACCAGCGGAGCAAGGCGGGGCGACTGATTCAAGACGCATCATTTTCCGTGCGGTGAGCCAATCTGGGGTGTAACAAGATTCCCATGAAGCGCGCCCTTCCCATTATTCTGCTGATAGCACTGCTGGTTCTCTTCAGAATTGTAGGCCCGATGCTGCAGGGGATCATGCCGGGATTTGGCCCCTTACCGGCGGTCTTTTTCTGTGTCGCGGCGTGCATGGGATTGCGTTGGTTGTGGATCCCGATGCTGGCTTGGGTGCTTTCCTACCAATTGACCAACCTGATTCAGGGCGGCTACAGCTGGGATTGGCAGATGCTCATCGTGATTGGGGGATTTGGCTTCGCGGTGGCCTTGGGCTACTCTCTTCGCAACAAGCAGCGAGCGCTTCCGCTCCTGGGTGGTTCGCTGGGTGCGGCGCTCCTCTTTTACTTTGTTACTAACACCGGATCGTGGCTCCTCCTGCCGGACTATGCCAAGAATGGGGCCGGATTCATTCAAGCCCAGTGGACCGGAGCACCCCATCACGCCATGGAGACCTGGGTTTTTCTTCGCAGCGGGCTCCTTGCCAACATTTTCTTCACCAGTCTCTTTCTTCTCGGCCAGCGCCAATGGGCGCTCAAATTGGAGCCCCGCCGGGAATTTGCTCCCATTCGGCGCCAACGCTGAAGGAGGGCTCCCAAGCCCCGGGCCGCCGCAGAATTGTGGTGACCTTAACCCTTGCGCGGCATGGAGGGGCCGAGTATGCACGCCCCGAAGCGACCCGCATGCAGGAAAACCCCGCCGCCCCCCCTTTCGCCGTGATGGATTTTTCCAGCTCACCGATCAACCGTGATCTCAGCAACGACGACAAGATCGGCTTCTACCGGGAGATGATCCGCATCCGGCGGTTCGAACACCTCTCGTTAGCACAATATCACAAGGGCCGAATTGGGGGATTTCTCCATCTTTACAACGGCCAGGAATCGGTGGCAGTCGGGACGGTCTCCCTGATGGGGGAGAACGATCACGCCATCACCGCCTACCGCTGCCACGGTCACGCGCTGGCAGTCGGGATGGGGATGAACGAATGCATGGCGGAGCTTCTGGGGAAGGTTTCGGGCTGTTCGCAAGGGAAGGGGGGCTCGATGCACTTCTTCGCACCCAACAAGAATTTTTGGGGAGGTCACGGAATCGTTGCGGGACAGACCCCGCTCGGTCTCGGTCTCGGCTTCGGCCTCAAATACAAAGGGCTGGAAGGCTGCGCGCTCTGTTTCCTGGGAGACGGCGCGATCAACCAGGGGGCCTTCCACGAGTCGCTGAACCTGGCCTCCCTCTTCGAAGTTCCGATCGTCTACGTCATCGAGAACAATGGGTATTCGATGGGAACCTCGCAATTACGATCGAGTGCCTATCGCGATTGCCTCGCGCAGCGGGCGGAGGCCTATGACATGGTTTGGGACCTCATCAATGGCGAAGATGTTTACGAGATTCGCGCCAAGACTCACATCGCGATGGAGCGGGCGCGCAAGGAACATCGCCCAACCCTTTTGGAGATCCAGACCTATCGTTACTACGGACACTCGGTGGCCGACGCTAATGCCGCCAAGTACCGCACCCCGGAGGAGATTGAACGCTACAAAAGCGATCACGATCCCATCCGCATTTGGGAGCGCCGCCTGACCGAAGAGGGAATCGCGACCGCCGAAGAGCTTAAGGAAATCGAGAAAGAGGCGACCAAGGAAGTCAAGGCCGCGATCAATTTCGCCGAGGCTGCGGCACCGCCCACCATCGAGGACATCCAGCACCATGTTTACTGGGAAGTCGATGAAGACACCGAAGCAGGCAACAGCGGCCGTCACTTTTTCAACGACTGAAGGCCAGGCCGGTAATTGTTGCAGAATCGCTCTGCTTGCCGCCAATCGATAGTCTAACCGATGAGAGAACTGCAATACCGCCACGCTATTCGCGAGGCCCTCGATGAAGAGCTAGCACGCGACGAAAATGTCGTCGTAATGGGGGAGGAAGTGGCCCAGTACAACGGGGCCTACAAGGTCACGGAAGGACTCTGGGAAAAGTGGGGCGACAAAAGAATTGTAGATACTCCGATCTCCGAAGCGGGTTTTATAGGCATGGGGGTGGGCGCTTCCATGTTGGGCGTTCGTCCCGTGATGGAGCTCATGTTCTGGTCCTTCCATTCGGTGGCCTTTGATCAACTCGTGAACAATGCCAGCTGTGTGCGCTACATGTCAGGCGGATTGATCAACGTGCCGATCGTGGTGCGCGGTCCCGCCAATGGCGGAACCGGCGTCGGCGCTACCCACTCGCACTGTCCAGAGTCTCTCTTTGCCGCGTTCCCCGGGCTGAAAGTCTGTGCACCCGCCACCGCATCAGACGCAAAGGGGCTCATGAAGGCTGCCATCCGGGACAACGATCCGGTTTTTTTCATGGAGAACACCAAGCTCTATGGCCTCGAGGGTGAGGTTTCCGATCCCAGCGAGGGCGACCACCTCGTGCCCCTCGGACTCGCGGAGGTGAAGCGGGAGGGAAGCGACATCTCCCTCATCGCGCACGGAATTTCAGTTCTTCACGCCCTCGAAGCGGCCGAGACTCTTGCCTCGGAACACAGCATCTCGGCGGAAGTGGTCGACCTCCGCTCGATCCGTCCGCTCGACCAGGACACCATCATCAACTCGGTGATCAAGACCAACCGCGCCGTGCTGGTGGATGAATCCAAGCCCTTCGCTGGAGTTTCCTCCCAGATTGCCACCCTCATTCAGGAGCACGCCTTCGATCACCTCGATGCTCCTGTGAAGCGGGTTTGCACCATCGATGCCCCGGCGATTTACTCGCCACACATCGAAAATGAGCAGTTGCCCAACCCACGCAGGGTGGTGGAACAAGTTCTCGCCATCGCCTGATCTCACCGGCGGAATCTCCCAAGGCGGAGGGCAAATTTTGCATCTCCGCATCCTCTTTTGAGGTCTTAACTTTCAACCACCCGCATGGAAGCTGGACAAGAGCTCTGAAAATCTGTTTGCATCGTCGTCTCACATACCTAACTTCCCACTTGTCTATGAAAAAACTGGCGTTTGTCCCGGCGATTCTTGTTCTCGTCTTCACCTTTTCCTCCTGCTGTTCCACTTCCCAGCAGTACATCGAAATTGAAGAAACTGAGTGGATTGAAGAAGAAGTATTTGCCGACCCTGGCCCAAAGGGTGGCAATGGCGGCACTATTACCGTGCGTCGTCCGGTCATTAAGACCGTCCGCAAGGCCGTCAAGTGCACCTCTTGTGGCTCATGGTATTGCCCCGCTCCTGATTGCTGCGATATCGTGAGCACGGCCGTCCTTCGACGTGCCACCGCTCAAGGTGGTAGCGGAGAGCCTCATATCGGGCAGATTCCGACCATGAAGGAGCTTGCACCGTCCGCAAACTGAGCCCCGAGCGTAATCACTTTCTTGCGGGCTCTCCTGAGGAGGGCCCGCTTTTTTTATTTTATGAGGGCGATCCAACTTTCAGACCAGGGTTCTTGCGCTCCCCGGGGCAAAGAGAACTCTGCCCCCATGGGCCGCGAAAAGGCCGTTGGACCTGCTGCACACTCATTCTCTTGGGACTGTCAGGGTGTAGCTCACGGACGTCCCTGCCGTCTGGAGATGTTCCCTCCACACCCTCCAAGGACAACTTGGGCAGGCTCTGAAAGCAGGGGGCTTGAGGGCCTGAGAGAGGAAAACGAATAACAACCCGGTGCGAAATTCGTTTTGTCCTAAGCCTGACCTCTGCTAAGTCCCTGCGCGCCCCTCCCACCATCACCTGACTTCTCCGACCTCCATGGCAATCCATATTGAAATGCCCAAACTCTCGGACACGATGACCGAGGGGACCGTTGTGCGCTGGCTCAAGCAGGTCGGGGATCAAGTCGAAATCGGCGATGAAATCGCCGAGATCGAAACCGACAAGGCAACCATGGCGATGGAAGCTTTTGACGAAGGGATTATCGCAGAGATTCTCATCGCAGAAGGTGGCAAAGCCACCATCGGTGCCACCCTCGCGGTTTTGCGCGACGAAGGCGAAGCGGCGGAGCCGCCCGAAGCCGAAACCGAAGCCGCGCCCGAGCCTTCTCCACTGGACAATCTCAAACCGGTCGCCATTCAAGCTCGCCATCCTGAGCCTGCCTCGGAACCGACCCTCGCTCCGGCGGCTGAGCCGGTCCCGACGGCCTCGGAACCCGCGTCCGTTCCCAAGGTCCCGGCGCCCGCCACTGCTGCCACCGAGCGCATCAAGGCCTCTCCTCTCGCCCGCAAACTGGCCGTCGCGAGCGGAGTGGATCTTGCCAGCATCAAAGGAAGTGGCCCTGGAGGCCGGATCGTGAAGAAGGATATCGACGCTCTCATCGGCGGGACACCCACTCCTGTTCCTGCTGCGGAGCCGCCTCCGGCACCCGCTCCAGAACCAAGCCCTGCTCCTGCGCCGGCTTCCAAGCCCGCTCTAGGGCCTGCTCCGGCGGTGGGCGGTGAAGATCGGCGCATCGAACTTTCCACCCTGCGTCGCACCATTGCGGACCGCCTCCTCACCTCCAAGACCACCATCCCGCACTTCTACCTGCACATGGAGGCGGATGCGGGATCGCTCATGGACATTCGCAAACAGGTCAATGCCCAGGCCACCGCGACTCACGGAAACAAGTACACCGTGAACGACTTCATCCTCAAGGCGGTGATCAACGCACTCCAAGTGGTCCCGGCCGTGAACGCGTTCTTCAACGGCGATCACATTGTCCAGTTTGCTCAGATCGGGGTTTCGGTGGCGGTGGCGGTGGAGGGTGGATTGGTCACGCCGGTCATCAAGGACGCCGCCGCCAAGTCCTTGCTCCAAATCTCACGCGAGGTCAAGGATCTCGCCGCACGAGCCAGGGAAGGGAAACTTCTCCCCAGCGAGTTCGATAATGGCACCATCACGGTCTCGAATCTCGGGGCCTACGGGGTGGACGCCTTTGATGCCATCATCAATCCGCCGCAGGCTGCCATCCTCTCGATCGGAGCGATCAGCCAAAAACCCGTGGTGGTGAATGGCAAAGTCGTTCCCGGTCTGCGGGTGGACCTCGGACTCTCCTGTGACCATCGTGTGGTCGACGGGGCGGTTGGCGCCGCCTTCCTCGGTCAGGTCAAGAAGCTCATCGAGAATCCAGCTCTCATGCTGGTGTAAGGAGCGACCGAAAGTTGGGCCGGAAGAAATGGAGCGCAGCGCGGCCTTGCAGCGGCTCAGCCTGCTAGAGCGCGGTGGTGTTGTGGATGGCTTCCTCCCCTTCGCAAGGGTCGTCGCTGCCATGGGCGCAACTCCCAAACCGCCTACTTGTAGGCAGCTCATGATCCAGCTCAAGAAGCTGGGAAAGGAGAGTCACCGCAAGACCTTCAGTCGTCACGGAGCGCCGCCGGATCAGAGGGTTGGCGTTCCGGGGGAGACCTGAGACCGATCCAGAAGAACGACGGGCTCGCCCTCGAACTCTCCGCACGCCATTGTCCTCGGCACGAAGGGGATTGATGCCAGGCAGGAGAAGATCCCCATGCGGCGGGCTTTCAGGAAGTGAAATGGGCGGGTTCCCATCAGTCCTAGTTTCCGGGCCGATCGTTGCCCCTGCTCAAGGTCGAGCTCTGATAATTCGCTAATTTTCCTTGGTTCCGGGCGTCTCTTGGGAGGGAATCCCACCCAAGCCGGCCATGAAGTTCCTTTCCCTCATGGGTGCGATTGCACTCACCCCCAGCCTTTTGCAGAGCGAAGAGCTTCCGGCCTGGCCCGCCCATTGGATGTGTGCGGAGGCGGAGGCCATCATGCTGGGCGAGCGGGTGGGAGCCAATCGCGTGAAGATCTTGGAGTGGCTCTTGCCGCCCACCGAGGGCGAAGGGTCGAACGAAGAAATCGAACTCATGGGGCTCGATCTACATAGTCGGGTGGTGCGGAGCGGACGGCACCAAGCGCCCGTCAAAGGCTCAGGCAGGAAGGGGCTCAAGTCCCAGCGACTGATCTGCTTCCTCAATCGTAAGGGAGACGCGTGGCACTCCCTGTCGGCGGTTGGAGAGGGAAGCTCGGGGCTCGTCTGGATCGAGGAAGGAAGGTGTTACCGCTACGAACAACCGATGAACCCGGGCCCACTCGAGCTCGTCGCCTATCGCGCGTGTGCCACTGAAAAGGATCTCCGAGCAGAAATCCGCCTGGGACTGGCGGACCGCCAGGAGTGGTCGGAGGCTCAGACCATTGTTCATCCCCAGGAGCAGGCCATCGTGCTCGCGGCCTACCTCTTGGAGCGCACCTCCCCGGAAGGTGATCACGCAACCTATCGCCAGCGGGTGAGGCAGGTTCTTCCCAAGCTTGGACGCCACGCCGTCGAGGAGATTCTCGAACTACTCCGCAGCGCGCAGCCGGATGATCGACTCGGGGAGGCCGTCCTCATTCTTCACGACTTGGGGCCCGCGGCGCGGCGGGCCGTTCCCAACCTGGTGGCGCTCCTCGAAAAACCGGAACAGGTGCATCCCGTCCGGATCATTGAAGCCCTTGGACGCATTGGCGAGGCCTCGGTCGCGCCCCAACTCTTGCCCTTCCTCAAGAAAGGCGCTTTGCAGATTCGGGCGGAGGTCGCCACCGCCATGGCAAGATTTCGCTACCAGGATTCGGCGCCGATGATTGTGGAGGCTCTCCCCGCGAAGTTCGGACAGGGCGATGCCTATCATGTCTATGCCATCCTGCTCGCCCTCACCGAACTCGATCCCGTGCGGGGCAGGGAAGCCACCAGGCGCTACCTGAATGACCCAGCGATGGAACACGTGAAAAATCTGTTAGAGGCTCTCCTGCGTTAGAGGCCAGCCGCGATGGAGGAAGAGAGTCCTCGCTTCCGGACTCCTTGCAATCCGGAGAATTCGAACCAAATTACGAGGTGAGTGCCTCGCCATCAGATTTCATGAAGTTCCCCCTCACCATTCTCTTCCTGATCATTTTTATGCTGGTGAGTGAAGCCGGGCCCCGGACGATTGTCGTGGCCCTCTGTGACAACGATTCCCAGAGGATCGCTCCGGTTTCCGTCAGAATCAGGGATGGAAAGAAGCCGGCCGGCAATCATTACTGGGGTTGCTTCGACGGCTTCGCGAGCTTCTTCAAGAGAAGTGAGAAGTGGAAACTGATCAAGGCCGAGCAGGAGGTCAGCCCGGGCATTCTCGTTCGCCAGCAGTTCAAGTATGCCAGCGCCGACCTCCTCCTCACGGCTTCTGCCCATCGAGGAAGTGCAATCGAAACCTGCACCAAGAACTTTGAAGCGGCCTTGGCGCAAGGCAATGATGCGCTGGTGGCCTATCTGGGCCACAACGGCCTGATGGACTTCAAGCTGCCCGCTCCTGCCAAGGCCTCCATCAGGAGGCCCGCCGCCGTGGTGCTCTGCTGCAAATCGTATTTCCGGGACCGGATCGAGACGGCTGGCGGCCACCCAATCCTATTGACGGACCAGCTCATCTACCTTGGCTCCTTTCTCCTTCACGATGCGTTGGAGACTTGACCCCAGGGCGAGCTGCTGGCTTCCATCCGTTCCGCGGTCAGTCGCGCCTACGCTCGCAACCAGAACATTTAGGTCCGGGTTGCCAGCGCCATCTTTTCCAATCTCAGCACCCAACAAAAATGATGCGCAGCATACTAACAGTCGTCTTGCTAGGATTCGTCTCCTGTGGCCAGGCCCAGGAAAAAACGCCCGGAGAGAGGGACGCGCCAACCAACAGCCTTGTCGAGGCCGCCCGTGCGCAAGTGGGCAAAACCACCACCTACGATCCGGGTTACGTCGCACTGAAGTATCCGGGCGGCGACCTTCCGATCGAAAAAGGAGTCTGTAGCGATGTGGTCATTCGAGCCCTGCGAACGGGGAAGAACCTGGATCTCCAGAAACTCGTCCACGAGGATATGAAGGCTCATTTCTCGAAGTATCCGACGATTTGGGGGCTCAAACGGACTGATCGCAACATCGATCACCGGCGCGTCCCCAACCTGAAAACCTTCTTCAAGCGCAAGGGATACTCCCTCCCGGTGACGAAGAAGAAAGGTGACTATCTGCCTGGTGATCTCGTGACCTGCACCGTGCCACCCAACCTGCCGCACATCATGGTGGTGAGCAACAGGAAGAGTGACCAGGGGGTGCCCCTCGTCATTCATAACATCGGACGGGGAGCGGGAGAAGAGGACGCTCTCTTCACGTATCCTATGACGGGGCACTATCGCGTGAAGTGATGGCGCCCCATCTGTGGAGGGGATCTCAAGCATGAGTTCGCAATTCCCCGTCCTCGCTGAGGAAGGATGCCGCGGGAACGGGTGAGGGCCTCGTGAAGATCCGCCACCTTCCCCGTTCCATTCCCCCCGCACCCATGGCGAAGAATTCCGGCCTCCGGGCTGTGAACAGGCTGAGAAAAAGTACTCCGGAGCACAATTCGAGCCCATGACCCGGATGGCGGGAGAAGTGGATCACTCATTGCCTATCAAGCTCCAATGGCCGCGCGAACGTCCGTTCAGCACCTTCTGGTCCCAGGGTGTGGACAAACCATGAGCTCAGGGCTCTTCCGCACTTGCGGGTCCGGGTGCATGCCCGCAAGTTCGGCGGGTGAGCAAGGGGCGGCTGCGGCGCGCGGGAATGCTGGTGCCGGTTTGGAGTCTCCGGAGAAACGGCACGCTCGGCATTGGTGATACGACCGCAGTGCGGGAACTGGTGGATTGGGCCGCAGGGTGCGAGCTGGGGTTTTTGCAGCTGCTTCCCATCAACGAGACCGGCCTCGATCACAGTCCCTATAACGCGATCAGTTCCGTCGCCCTTGAACCCTCCCTCCTCGACCTGGGCTTGGTCCCGCAACTGACGGAAGACGACATTTCCCGTGCTCGCCAGAAGCTCGCGCCCGAAGTGTTTACTAACGATCTAGTAGATTATGCCTCCGTCAAGAAACTGAAGCGCGCCTTGCTCAAGGTTGCCTTTGCTCGATTCTGGGCTCAAGACCGCAAGACGGAGGGGGGCCTCGCCTTTGCCCGGTTCTGTGAGGAAGAGGAGGAGTGGCTGGATCCCTACTGCAAGTTCCGTTGGCTCATGACCTTGGAGGGCGACTGTGAGACCTGGGACCTCTGGAGCATGAACTACAACACCGCCGAAAAGGCCGAAGCCTGGATCGCGAAGAAGCGGGCCGGTCAGCGGAAGGAGCTTGAAAAGTGCCTCGCCTTTCCGGCATGGATTCAATGGATTGCCTTCACCCAGTGGCGGGAACTGCGAGCCCATGCCGACAGCATGGATGTCAAACTGATGGGCGATGTGCCGATCGGAATCTCCTTTTCGAGTGCGGATGTCTTCTTCGAACGCAAATGGTTTGACTTGAAATGGAGCGGGGGCGCGCCTCCCGAGACGGTCTTCAAGGACGACCCCTTCGCGGTCCGCTGGGGCCAGAACTGGGGTATCCCGAACTACCGCTGGGACGTCCTGCGGGAGCACGGATTTTCCTGGTGGCGCCGCCGCATCGAAAAGATGACCGATGTGTTCCAGATCTTCCGCATCGATCACATCCTCGGCTTTTACCGGATTTTCTCCTTTCCCTGGCGGCCGGGGCGCAATGCCGAATTCCTGACTCTCGATCCGAAGGAGGCCAAGGCGCGCACCGGGGGGCGCCTTCCCTGCTTTTTGCCGAACGACGATGATACGCCCGAGAACTGCGCCGCCAATCTGGCCGCTGGGGAGGAGTACCTGCAAATGGTCTTGGAGGCGGCAGGGGAGAGCGAAGTGGTGGGGGAAGACTTGGGTGCCGTTCCGGACTACGTGCGGCCCCATCTGTCAGAAATCGGAATTGGCGGGTACAAGATTTGCCACTGGGAAGTGACCGCCGACAAAAAGGGCCTCGAGCATCCCATTGCGGGGGCGGATTATGAGGAGTGCAGCTTCGCAACCTACGCCACCCATGACCATGCACCGATGGCTGCCATGTGGGAGAATTTTCGGGCCGGGATGGATGCTGGTGATGAGGATGTGCGGGAAGGCGCGCGCTGGAACCTACGGGTCCTCAGTGAGTTCGCAGGGATCCCCCTCGCAAAGGATGCGGAGTCCTTCCCGCCCTACGTTGAGGAAGTGCAATGGCAATTGCTGAAGGCGCTCTTCGAAACGAACTCCCGCTACGCGGCCTTCATGATCACCGATCTTTTTGGCATGACCGAACGTTTCAATGTCCCCGCCACGGTGGGCGGCGTCAACTGGGCGGTGCGCATGCACTTCACGGTGGAAGAGATGGGACGACGCGATGACTTGAAGGGGGAGTCGACGAAGTTGCGCATCCTCATTTGCAACACAAGCCGATAGAGCGATGAAGGCGGACGCGAACGACCGAAGGCGGGTGCTGATCTATCAGCTGATGGTCCGCCACTTTGGGAACATCAGGGAAGGTGGAGTCCTCAATGGTACCATCGAAGAGAACGGGTGCGGGAAGTTTGGAGACATCAATGACGCCGCCTTGTCGTCCTTGCGCGAGATGGGATTCACCCATCTCTGGCTTACCGGAGTGCTGGAGCACGCGAGTCTCACGGCCTATCCGAAGCGCCCGGCCGATGACCCTCTCATCGTGAAGGGCCACGCTGGCAGTCCCTATGCCATTCGGGACCATTTCGATGTCAGTCCCGATTACGCGAAGGAGCCCGCGAAGCGCCTGGAGGAATTTCGAGCACTCGTAGGGCGGTGTCGCGAACACGGGTTTGAGACCCTGATCGACTTCGTCCCCAACCACGTTGCGCGTTCCTATCAGTCCGATGTGAGGCCGGAGCTCTCCTTTGGAGTTGGTGACGATCTCAACTGCTCTTTTGAGAGGAACAACAACTTCTACTACCTCGGTGGCCAGGAAGGCGGCCAGGGGCCACCGCTTCGCCTGCCGGCCGCGGAGGGCGAGATGATCTACGAGCCCGAACGTGTCACCGGCCGAGTGACCGGGAACAACGCGCGAAGTTGGGCCCCCACGAGCGACGATTGGTACGAGACGGTGAAGCTGAACTACGGACACGACTACACCACCGGAGGCGACACCAGCCACCTGCCTGGAATCGATGCGGCCCCGGACGAAGTGCCGGACACATGGCGAAAAATGGACGAGGTCCTTTCCTATTGGCAGGAGTTTGGGATTGGGGGCTTTCGTGCGGACATGGCTCACATGGTGCCCATGGAGTTCTGGCGCTGGGCAATTGCGCGGGCGCGGGCGCGAGGGCCGGAGGGCAAGGCATTCTTCCTCGCCGAAGCCTACGACGGGGATCCTGCCAAACTATGGCATGGCAATGTCCTTGAGGCCTTGCTGGAGAGCGGGTTCGACTCGGTCTACGACGGAGAGAGCTCCGAGCTCATGCAACAGATCTACGAGGGACCGAAGTGGGCGAACGACCTCGATGAGCTGGCTTGGCGGGGACCGCTGTTTCAAAACGCGCTGCGCTATGCCGAGAACCACGACGAAGTACGGATTGCCAGTCCGTACCGCTGGGGCGGCCATGGGATGAAGGTTGGCCGGGCAGTGTCGGCCATTCTCTTCGGAAGTGCGCGCGGTCCCCTGATGGTTTACAGCGGTCAGGAAGTAGGTGAGCCCGCGGTGGGAGCGAGTGGATTCAGTGGGGATGATGGACGGACCTCCATCTTTGACTATGGCACGGTGCCCGAACTCACCAAGTGGGTGAATGGGCATTGCTACGATGGCGGGGACCTTTCGGCCGAGCAGGGCGAGCTGCGGGCCTGGTACGGCCAGGTGCTCACCCTGTTTACCGAGCCGGCGTTCACGCGCGGAGACTTTCTTCCGCTCAACCCGAGCAATCGGGACAACCCTGCCTTCGGTCGGATCGGAGAGGAAAGCGCGAGCGGGCACTGGCTCTACGCCTTCCTGCGCATCGACCCGGAAACGCGGCAGGCCTTCCTTGTGGTCGTCAACCTCCACGGCACCGAAGTGATGCGGGACCTTCGCGTGCTCCTTTCGCGCGAAGGCCTGAGCAGAATCGGGCGCCTGGAAGGTCCCTTGCGATTTGCCGAGCGGGTGGCAGCGGACTGGTCTGTCACGGTGAAGGCGGAGTCACTTGTGCGTCAGGGACTGGCCCTGCCCGACCTCAAGCCCTGCGCAGTCGCCCTCCTTGAAATTGTGACTCCACGCGACGATCCCCGGTAGAATCAGGGGACCGGGCTATTTCTTCCCGGCTTCCTGCAGGCTCTTCGCGTCGCATCCGCAGCCCCCTCCGCAGCCGGAACCGGACTTCTTTGATGGGCGCGCCAGCTTGAGCGCAAAAATCGTGACGGTCAGCACGACCACCGCAAGGGCCGCCACAGATTGCCAGTTCTCTCCGAGCCATTCCATGAGCCGAAATTAGAATCCCATCAGTTTGCCGCCTTGGTAGACGGCCAACGCGGCAACATACGCGAAGGCACTCATCCCTGCAAGTTGTCCCAGCGCCCAGCGCCAGGAACGGGTCTCGTTCTTCACCACGATGGTGGTGGGCAGGCATTGCAGGGCGTAGATGTAGAAAATGAGCAGGGATAAAATGGTGAGCGGGGGATAGCGCGGGGAACCATCCTCCTTCTTGGCCGTGCTGATCCGCTCGCGGATCTTGTCGCGCACCGCGTCGTCGTCCTCCTCCGCGTCTTCATCGACCGCGAAGGTGACCGCCATGCTTCCGTTGAAGACTTCGCGGGCGGCGAAGGAGGTCAGCATCGCCCCTCCCATCCGGCCGTCCCAGCCGAGGGGTTCCACCACGGGTTCGATCGCTTGGCCGATCCGCCCCATCACGCTGTGGGCGAGTTGGTCTTCGCCCTCGGGGGCCTTGGGGTAGCTACTGAGGGCCCAGAGGATGATCACGATTCCGAGGATCACGGTGCCCGCCTTCTTGAGGAAGGAGAGGGCGCGGCCTAGCACGTGGCGCAGGACGTAGCCGAAGTCGGGCAGGCGGTAGGGGGGGAGCTCGAGGAGGAACTGGGGCGTTGGTTCGGAGCGTTCAATCCGTTTCCCCAGAATCCACGCCGCCAGGAGGGCGGTGCCGGTTCCCAGGGCATACATGAGGAACATCACCATGGTCTGCGCGAGCGACCCGACCACGAGGAGCGGGATGAGGAGGAAGTAGACCGGCAGGCGTGCCGAACAACTCATCCAGGGCAGGATCAGAATGGTGAGGAGACGTTCCTTCGGGCTGTTGATGGTGCGTGCGGCCATCACGCCCGGGATCGCGCACGCGAATCCGCTCAGGAGTGGGAGGAAAGACTTCCCGGTGAGTCCTGCTCGCGACATGACCTTGTCCATCAGGAAGGCGGCGCGAGCCATGTAGCCGGAGCCCTCCAAAAGGCCGATGAACAGAAAGAGAAGAACGATCTGGGGAAGGAAGATCACCACGCTGCCGACCCCTTCGATCACCCCCTTCGAAATCAAGTCGCGCAGATCGCCTTCCGGAAGCAAACTGCTCACTCCGGATGCCATCGCGCCGAAGCCTTTCTCGATCAGGTCCATCGGAATCCCGGCGAAACGGAAGATGCTCCAGAAGGCCGCGAACATGACCGCGCCGAAAATCACCCAACCCCAGAACGGGTGCAGGGCATAGCGATCGATCTTGTCGGAGAGGGACTCGGCCTCGCTTCCCTTTTCAATGACCGAAGCGCTGATGGTACGGCGGATGCAGAGGAAGCGCGCCTCGGTGATCTCGTCCTCCGGCGGATGGTCTTTGGCGATGCACTCCGAGGCCATTTCCCGAGCGGCCACCTGGGCTTCCGGGGTCAAGTGGGACTGGGCCTCGACCCGGTAGCCGGTGTCCGCGAGGAGATGAATGGCGTGCGCCTGGGCGCGCTCGATTCCGGCCTCAGCCAACTTCTTGCGGAGCTTCTCGATCGCCTTTTCAACCGCGCCTGGACCTTTCCAATGACGTGGAGTCGGGGGCGGAAAGGGGAAGCGCAGGGTTTGCTTGAGCTGAATGATCCCGCGCCCGGTGGTTCCCTGACAGGCAATCACGGGAACCTCCAACTCGTCCGCGAGAACCTGCCGGTTGATGCGCAGGCCCTTGTCCTCGGCGCGGTCGACCTGGTTGAGCGCGATCACGACCGGGATCCCGGTGTCGATCACCTGCAGGACAAAGTAGAGGTGCCGTTCGAGGCTCGCCGCATCCACCACGCAGATCACCAGATCGGGTGCAGGTTCGTCGGGGAGATCGCCCAGGAGGACATCGCGGGTGACCGTTTCGTCGGGCGAATTTGGGGAAAGCGAATAGGCGCCGGGAAGATCTAACAGTTCGAGCTCATGACCGTGGGGGGTGCGCAAGGTCGCACTGCTGCGCTCGACCGTGACCCCGGGATAGTTTCCCACTCTGCGGTTCTCCCCAGTGAGGGCATTGAAGAGAGTGGTCTTGCCGACATTGGGATGGCCCACGAGGGCGACCTTAGGTAGGAGGGTGTGCTCCCCGGATTCACTCATGCGCGGATGGGAAGCGTTGGAAGGCTAGACAGGAGTGACGCGGACCTGCTTGGCGAGCGTCCGACTGAGGGCGAGGCGCGTTCCGCAAACCGCACAGAGCAAGGTGCGGCCGTCTGCGATTTTGCGCACCCGCATCTCTTCGCAGAAGCCGATCTCCCGTAATTGCCTGCAGGCGGGCCCTTTTAGGGAGGTCACTTGAAAATTACACCCCACCGCCGCCTGATCCAAATTCAGGGCGCTGTCGCGTTCCAAGGCTTCTGTCAGTCCAACAGACATTCCGTTCGTGGGGAGACTCAAACGCTATTGAGACTCGGTTGCAATAAGAAACGTGAGTTTTGGGGAAATCTTGCGAAAAAGACCATCGGATTGTGGGTACTCGATCTTAGCTTAACCCAGCACTTACCTCGTCAGGCCTCAGTGCCCAGCGGGTTGCGAAAGCTGCCAATTGCTTCGTTCTTATTTATTGTCCGAAAGTCAGGCCATTCCGCCAGACGGGGAACGTTCTGTTGCTCTGGGGGCGCCAGCGGCCGGATTGACGCTTCTTGGTTGTGTCATAATCCCGCAAGGGCTTGGATCTCATATATGAAAGAATACATCGTCCTACACAAAGAAGATCGGGCCCACCAGATCGTTCATGCGGACGCCCTCGCCATCGACACGGATGCGAGCGCAGTTTTGCTCCAGCGGAAAGACGGGGAGCTTGTGGGCATCGTCAACATCAAGGAAATCATCTACATCAAAGAGAAGTAAGATCGTCAAAATCATCCCAGTGGCGGTCGAACCTACCGACCCCTTGGAGTCCAAAGCGCACTGAGTAGTTGAGGCGGAAGGCGGGGGTGAGCCGGGGTGGAGAGAGAGCGAAAGGTGAAATCGAACGCAGCCGTAACGCTGTTCAGAGGTCCCAATCTGGGGCGAAGAGCCCGCTGGTTATAATCGATTTGCGCATTTATAATGAGTAAATTGACGAATTGGGTGTCTACTAGGACAACCGCAACCCTGAAACCAGCTACAATTATGGAAGACCACCAATCACAGAACGAGCCTCCTGAGATCCCGCAAACCGAGAGCGAGGAGGATGAGAAGCGCCAGTTTGAATCGGTGGCGGAGGCCATGCGCAGTGCGAAGGACGATGCCACCAACCGGGCGAAGGAAGCCGCTCCCAAAATGAAGTCGGCCGTGGCCGAGGCGATTTACGACCTGACTTATGGCGGGGCTTATGGCGCCGTGTTCCTGGGAGCGTTTGCCTCCGAGCTCATCCCCAAGCCTGTCAGAGAGAGTTTTTC
Organism: Roseibacillus sp.; assembly: GCA_028821775.1. Classification (GTDB taxonomy): domain Bacteria; phylum Verrucomicrobiota; class Verrucomicrobiia; order Verrucomicrobiales; family Akkermansiaceae; genus Roseibacillus_B. The sequence continues at coordinate 10,783 of JAPKFB010000031.1, read as the reverse complement.
AAAGGGAGCGAAGGCTGGTCGGGACACCGCCAAAAAGGCGAAGGACAAGGTCTGTGACACCATGAAGCCGAAGGCCGAAGAGCCGAGCGGCGGCGAGGTGGTCATCGACATCGACCCGGAACCCGCGGGCGCCTGAACAATTTGAAGACTGTCGTTGCGTATTAACTGGTGAGAGCGGTCCTTGGTGGTGAACCGAGGGTCGCCACCTGTTTGGCGGGAGACGGGGGAGGAACGGGCCTCTTGGTCCGCTCCGCTCAGTAGAGCCGAGTTCCGGTGACGGGGTGGCCTTGGACGGGCATGAGATACAATTGTCCCATGTAGTTGATGCCCTTGCAGATCTTAGCGAGGACCAACAGCTCGATGATGAGGTAGGTCAGGAGGTAAAGGAGACTGAGGGATCCCAAGGGCCCCATCATCATTTCGAGATCATTGGTGAGAAGGGAAAGGAAGACCCCAACGACCCCGAGGATACAGAAAGTCACGAAGAGCCCGGGACTCATGCGAGGGCCATTGTTCAGGTTGGGATGGGAAGCGAGGACGCGGTTCCAATCCTTGGCCAAGCCCTCCCAGGCGACGAAGAGCCAGTAGAGGCCAAAGAGCGGGATAAACAAAAACCCGACCGCCTTGCCCGGGGTGGTTCGGACATTTCCCCACTGCAAGAGCTTCCAAGCCCGATGGAGATAGACCAAGGCCATGATGTGATACCAGAGGGAGCAGATGAAGGCGAGGGCCATGCCGCCCAGAATCATGAAGAGGGACTGGCCGATGACCTCGGCAATCTGCTCGGGAGTTGTCACGGAGGCGGCGTTCAGTCGGCCATAGGCGGCGAATAAGCAGCCGAAGAAGAAGACGATGCTGAGACTTGCAAGAGTCACGACCCAACCGAAAGAAGCCTTCGCTGGACCTGGTGGTGGATAGTTCTCTCCGGGCGTTACGAACTGTCCCGGCATCCCGGGGGCGGGGATATGAGGAGCAGCCTGCACCGCGCCCAGGGCAGCCTGCGGCATGGTGCCGGGGAGGGTGCTTGGGAGCATGCCGGGAGCGACCCGCTGGGCCGGTTGAGCGGCCTGCATCGGCTGCGGATGCATCTGTTGGGGGACCGCTTGCACGGGGGCGACCGGTGCCGCGCCGAGCGGGTGGACGGCCTGGGCTGAGGCTCCGGTGAGAAGTTGTGGCCGCGCGCGCTCGGGGGCGAAGAGACCCTCCACGTTTCCGGCGGGGATCCACTGGTGATCGAGAATTTCGGTCCACACCAAGGTCTCCTTCGTCAGGGTTCCATTTGCGACAAAGTCCTGCAGGTGGTCCGCGGTATAGGGCCCGTACTGCTCCTTATCGACGACACTGATAAAGTGCCATTGTTGTTCAGTCTCCGACATCGTTGTTGCGATTCTTAGTTCGCAAGCCGCGAGGCGGCAAGCGGCAAGAAGAATTCAGTCCGCCGGATAGAAGATCCAGACTCAGAAATTCAGAGTGAATCAGGGTGTCTGCGAGTAATTATGGCGCACCGCGGCGTCTGAGATGGGCAGGCTCACACTGCGGGGACGAGAACGCAGCCAGAGGAAAAACGGCCCGCGGGTTCTCTCCGACACGCCCCTTGGAGGAAATTCCAGCGGAGCTCCCGTCTCCCAACTCCAGAATCACTTGGTGCCGCGAATGGGTATTCTCGAGCACAGGCCGCCAAGGACCCTGTTGACGAACGCGTCCTAGTAGACCCAGGAATGGCGCAAGGCGAAGGCCCCTCAGTCTCGATCCCGGATGGGATCAAGCTCAGGCGTCTCGAAAACTTCTGGATTCAGGTTGAGAGCATGGCGGAGATTGTTGCGACCCCTTCCGTCTTCGCGGAGCCGCTACGCCGTGACGAGTCGCCGGGCCTTGCGACGAGTTCCCGACCCCTCCGGGGCGCGGGAACCTCGCGCCATTCATCCTAGCAGATACTAGCGCGGGAGCGGCGGGAGAAGCGGGTTCGCCTCGTTGAGCTCTTCCGGCATGAATTCCTCCGGAATGAAGAGGGGATTGGCTTCGGGCACGTTGCGATGGAGGGCGAGGGTGCGAGGCCAGGCCTGGTGGTCGAGCAGTTCGTTGTCATAGAGCAACTCGACCACTTGGCCGAAATACTCACGTTCGCCGAGGAGATGGACGTTGCGGTCATCTTCAGACGGAATGATGTAGGTGAACTGCAGGAGTTCCTCGCCACTGTCCTTCCAGTTCAGCGGCTCTGTGATCCACTTGTCCAGCATCTTGCTGTCGGAAGTCGCTTGGTGGATTTTGCCGTTCCGCTTGTCAAAAAAGAGGACATTGAGCACGAGCTTGGAGGGATCGATCTCCTGGTTCGGAGCGGCAAGGACCGGGATGGTGAGGATGATCTTCTCGCCTTCGGTGACCCGTTTGTCGTTGAAATGGCGGATGCGGCCGAGGGTGAGTTTGCCTTCCATCTTCTGAGCGTGCTCGAATCCAACCGCGAGCTTGTGGGCGGACAGCTCGTAAAGGCTGCCTGCCTTCTGGGGCCCGAGGGCGAAGACCTTTTCGTAATAGTCGGCCGCTTTTTCGTAGTGACCAACCGCACCGAAAATCTCGGCAAATTGGTAGAGAACATTGGGTTCGTCCGGGGCCGTCTGTTGCGCTTCTTCGAGTTTCACGATGGCCGCTCCGATGTTGTCCTTTACGCGCTCCTGCCGTGCTTCCCGCACGAGGCGCTCAACAATGGGGTCGTTGATGAAAGGGGTCTTGAGGGTGGGGCTGCCGGTCGGATCGGCGGTTGGAATCTTCATCAACTGGTCCTCGTTGGTGAAGGCCTTGGGGAGAGGACTGAGCCGTTCGACCGGAGGATCGGCGAGAGCTGGAGGAGAGTTTACGGTCGCTACCGGAGTGAGGTCGAGAGGGACATACTCCTTCACGATGCGCTCCACGACGATGGGCTCCTTGGACGCAGAATTGCGCAGAGCGAGCGCGACACCGACCGCCACCAACTCGACGAACGCGATCAGGGCGAGCATCCAGCAGGCTGCGTGAAAGGTGCCCAGTCGAACTTGGGATCGAGGGGTGTGGGTCGACACGGGGCCGGGACGGTAGCGGCGGAGGTTAGATGCGTCAATGACACGGTTGCGGTCCGAGAGGGGTTCAAAGCTTGGGAAACAGGGGTCTGGGCGAAGGGGCTGCATGTTTGAACACCCTGCTGCGGGGGAGTTTGCAAGTGGGCTGGATTGGCAGTATCAATTCCCGCCTTGCCCCGTCGTCTCCGTCCCGCGCCTGGATTCCGCCCCATCAATCTCGCCCTGACACCTGCCGAGATCGCGGCCGGATTGTGCCATCTGCCCGGCTTCGCGTTCTTCGACAGCTCCGGAAATCTTTCCGGGGATCAGCCTCTGAGCATCATTGGGGCACGGCCGGAGAGTGTGCTCAGCGGAACGATTGATGACGTGGCGGAGTTGAGGGCGGAGCTGCAAGGGCGGGAAGTCGATCGTCCTGATTGCGGATTCCCCCTGGGGGCGGCGTGTGGCTCGATCAGTTACAATGGCGCGTTCCGTTTCGGGTTCTATGAAAACCTGCTCGTCTATGCGCATGCCGGCCAACAGTGGTTCGAAGTAGGATCGTTGCTCGATGAGTTGCAACCACTCTCCGTGCCTGCAGTGCAGGTCGAGACCGCGTGGCAGAGCAACTTTAGCCGCGAAGGGTTCATCGCGGCGGTGGATGCGGCGCAGGAATACATCGCCAGGGGGGATATTTATCAGGTCAATCTCTCGCAACAGTTTCGCACCACCCTCTCTGAGGAAGGGTCACTTTTTGCCGTCTATGATCGTCTGCGGGCAGTGTCCCCGGCCCCCATGGCGGCCTATCTGCACACCCCGGAACGGGAGATTCTCTCCTCTTCTCCGGAGACCTTTCTTCGCATGCATGGACGCGCCATCGAGACCCGCCCGATCAAGGGCACTCGTCCACGCTTCGCCGATCCTGAGCTCGATAGTCGATCGGCTTTTGAATTGCAGACCTCCGAAAAGGAGATCGCGGAGCTCGTCATGATCACCGACCTTGAACGCAACGATCTCGGGCGAGTGTGTGAATTTGGAAGTGTGGCGGTGACCGAGATGCTCAAGCACGAGCGACTGGAACAAGTGCATCATCTCGTCTCCACCGTGACGGGACAGCTCCGGGAGGGAGCGGACCAACTCGATGCCTTGCAGGCTTGTTTTCCAGGCGGAAGCATCACCGGAGCGCCTAAAAAGCGGGCGATGGAGATCATCGCAGAACTCGAGAACGTGCCGCGGGGGCTCTATACCGGAGCGATGGGCTATCTCGGCTTCAACGGTGAGAGTCAGTTTAATATTGCGATCCGGACCCTCGTGCGGGAAGGGCAGACCCTCTCCTATGGCGTCGGAGCGGGGATCGTTGCGGACTCCATTCCCGAGATGGAATACGAAGAGACCCTACAGAAGGCTACGGGACTCCGAATGGCGTTTGGTGGGGAGAGGTAGCTGCCCGCCACTCCCGAGAAGACGGAGAGATCCTGCGAGGGATTGTTCAAGCCGAGCAAGCCGCCGACATCAAACTGAAGATTGTCATTCGCCTGGCAGGTGATCCCGGCGCTGGCCAGCGATTTGTAGGGGAGCTCGCGGACCGTCCCGGCGTATTCCAGATACAGTCCGAGTTGTTCGGTGATCGAGACGATCGAGAACACGCTCAAAGCAAAAGGGGTTGAGTTGACCTCCCCGGTTGAAAACCAGGGCTTCGGGCGGAGAGCCATCTTCAAGGCCCCGGGTGAATTGGTTAGGGAGCTCTATCAACCGAACGATGCGAAGGGCGATTCAAGTTACCTCAGCTTGTGCGCGTGAAACGCGAAAGGGAAGCTATCGCCTTCTCCCCCGAAATCGATTGCGGGGGTCGCGTTCGTCAATGGTCCCGGCATCCTTGTAGCGCAGGATGCCATAGTGGCGGAGGTTCTTGAGAAACAATTTTGCATCGCCCTCCACCTCGCGGTCGTAGGCGAGGGTTCCCAATAGCCCGTCACCGCTTTTCACATTTTGCAAGGTTGCCTTTGCTTCCTTGGCGACGCCTGCAATGGAGTCCACCGCTTCTGGGATCTTTTTGAGGGTCGGGCCGAGCTTGCTGATCTCGGAAGAGGCCAGCTCAAATGTTCCCTGCGCTTCCTCCGCGGCCTGATCGAAACTGCGAACCGCCTTTTGCGCGTCCACAAGGAGTGGTTTGAACTGGATGCTGGCGTCATGAATGTTGCCCGTGGCAGCCTTCAAATCGGCAAGAGCCTCCCCAAAATTCTTCATGTTTTCGTCGGAGATGAGACCGGTGTTGACGCGATCGAGGCTCTCGGTGAGTTGACCGGTGACGGAGCGGAGTTCATCGAGGGCGTTGTCGACCTTGGTCAGGGTGGTCTTCCCGCGTTCCATGAGCACTGCGGCACTGGAAGCGATGTTCTGGGCGTCGGACTGCAAGGCCTCCAAGCCCCCGGCAGCCGCGCCTTCAATGAGGTCGCCCTCTTCAATGTAAATTCCCGACATCTCCTCCTTGGTTTTGGGCGGGGTGATCATGATGGCCTTGTCGCCCAGGATACTCAGGGAGGTGACCTGAAAGGCCGAATTTTTGTCAAGTTGGGGAGTGTCTTCGCGAATGGCAATGTCCACGAGAACCCTTCCCTGCTCGGTGAGATCGGGTTCTGCCACGACCTGCCCAATCTTTGCTCCTGCGAGCCGCACCTGGCTCCCCTTGATCAAGCCGGAAGCATCGGAAAAGGCCACCGTGATGGTGTAGACCCCGCGGAAGCGATCAGTGAAGCGACCGAACTGCATGATGAGGGTCCCCAGCAAGGCAAGGCCCACGAAAAGGAAGAAGCCGACGAGGGTTTCTGTGCGCTTTGGCGAATTCGCCATGCCCCACACTCACTCTCCTATCGCCCGGTGTCAATGCATGGCGCGATCTTCTCCCAGCCTTCGTGGTTCTCGGAGCGCCCTTGCACGAAATTGGCGAGGGTGGGATCTTTCGAGGCCGCCAGCTCATCGGGGGTCCCCACCCAGTAGATCGTGCCTTCCTTCATGAAGACGACGCGATCTGCGATTCGGAAAACGCTTCGCAGTTCGTGGGTGATGACCACGTTGGTGATATTATGGTCGACCTGAAGATCCTTGATGAGGTGATCAATGGAATCGGCGGTGACGGGATCGAGCCCGGCGTGAGGTTCGTCGTAAAGAATACAAGCGGGCATTTCGACGACTGCACGGGCAAGAGCCACTCGCTTGCGCATCCCCCCCGAGAGGTCCGCGGGCATCATTTCCTTCTGGCCGGGCATGCGCACAATCTCCAGGGCCTCCGAAACGCGGCGGTCGATTTCAGCGGGATCGCGCACGCCGGCTTCCTTGAGGGGAAAGGCAATGTTCTCCGCCACCGTGAAGGAATCAAAGAGGGCGCCGCCTTGAAACATCATGCTCACCTTGCGACGCACCGTATTCAGCTTACGCTCGGTCAAGTTGGTGATGTCCTCCCCTTCGACCACCACCGTTCCCTTCCAGGGATGCATCAGGCCGCACATGTGCTTGATGAGGACGCTCTTGCCTCCCCCGGAGCCACCGAGGATGACGAGCGTTTCGCCCCGGAAGACCTCGACGTCCACACCGCGAAGCACATGGTTCGATCCGAAACGCTGATGCAGGCCCCGGATTTTAATGAACTCTTCGCGATCGTCTTCAGCCATTCGAGGAGAGTGTTAGGCGCGAACGGAGAAAGTTCCAATCAACAAGCGTCCGGCTGCCGGAAAAATTCCACCGGCCGCCATCGGGCGAGATCTCCAAATCACGCACCCAGGAGGAGATCGGGGTAGCGAATGGCAGCGGAGGATGGCCGATCCTGCATTTTGTGGGGGGGCTGAATTCTGGCGCCTGCTGGTTGAATCCTGGTTGCGACCGGCGGCTCAAGCGGGTTTCGGGATTTCGTACTGTTCCGAAGTCCGACAGTACCAATCCGGGGCCGCCATGCGACCGACCGGAATGAACTTTGTGTGATCGAGACGCATCGTTTCAGGGTCGAAGAGACCATCGCGAACGTGGGCGTGGTGCACGACTCCGATTACCAGTCGATTCGATCCGATCTCGAGGGTGGCCCACTCGCGACACTCGAAGGCGACCGGGGCTTCGGCAATGCGGGGGACCTTGACCACCGAGGAGGCGGCAGAGGTGAGCCCGGTGGCGTCGAGTTCGGACTCGCCGTGAGGCAGGGTGGCGGAGGTGGCGACCATTTGTTCTGCAAGGGCCTCGTCGGCGATGTTGACGACAAATTCCCGGCTCTGCCGGATGTTGCGGGCGGTGTCCTTGGGGAGTCCCGGCTCCTTGTTGCCCGGCGCAAATGCGAGAATGGGGGGGTTGGATCCGAAGCAGTTGAAGAAGGAGAAGGGTGCTGCATTCACGATGCCGCCGGGATCGATGGTGGTGACCCAGGCGATGGGACGCGGAGTGACGAGGGAAGCCAGCACTTTGTAGCGATCCCCGGGAGCCAGGGTGTCGAAGTCGATTTCCATGAGCCAAGAGAGAGCGGGGATGCCCCGCCAAGGTAAAGGACAAAGCGCTGCCGATCCAACCCTCACCGTTGAAGCTGTTTGCCGCGGATTGCACAAGCCATGCGCAGGCACCCGCACCGCCGAGGGGCAACAAAAAGCCCAGGGCGGGCACCCTGGATTTGCGGACCGGGAACGGCCGCCCGGGCCAGAATCTCAATCCCCCGATCAGCTATTGGGCGGGAAACTCGTTGATCGTGTAGTAGGCGTCCTGGTGCCAGAGTTCGCGGCCCGACTTGCTGCGTAGGCCCTTGGACTGAAGGTGATGGGCGTGACCGGCCTGGAGGTTCTTGACCTTGAGGCGGACCGACTTCTTGTCCGCGCCCACCGTGACCGAGACAATCTCCTGCTTGGTCTGGTCGACCTTGGGGCTGCCGTAGCTGGACTGGTAAATGTAGGTCCAGGAGTTCATCGAGTAGCTGGCCTTGTCGCCGGCAGTTTTGGGATCGATCTCTTCGGTGAAGGTGAGCTCGAAGCCATCAGGCTTGATGCGCATCTCCAGAATTTCGAAGGGAGTCTTGCCGGTCCAGCGGGTGCGTTCGAAGCTGAAGGGCAATCCGCCACGGGCACCCCAACCGCGGTTGGTGGTGCCGACGAAGAGCGAGCCATCATCCGCAAGACGCAGGGGAACGATCCCGGAGCGAAACCCTTCGAGGAAGGGAAAGGCCACCCCTTGGTAGACGCCGTTGATTTTCTCAAGGAAGACGCGTTGCACTTGGGAGTGAGTCTGCTCGCCGACGAGGACTTGTCCGGCGAAGGGGCCGAAGAGTCCCTTGGTGTGGTCGGGGATCACCCCGGTCGGCGATTGGCCAAGGTCTCCGTGCGGCAGCCAGACCGCCGGGGGGACGAGCTCAGGGATGCGCTTGCGTTCGATCTCGATGCGCGAGCCGCTCTTCGGCTCGGTGGGGCGCTTGCCCATGTTGGGCGCCTGGTCGTAAAAGATGTTGCCGCTGGGATTTCCCACGAAGCCGCCGGGCTTGAGATGCTTCAGCGAGGAGGAGCCGTTCCAGACGCCCTGGTTGTCACAGTAGAAGGTGTCGCCCTCCAGGTTGAAGCCGATGCCACCGGGAGAACGAATCCCCGAACAGGTCGGAATCGATTGGCCATCGGGGGTGATGCGGTAACACCAGCCCCGCCAAGGAGAGTGGGCGTTGAAGGATCCGGTCAGGCAAAGGACGACCCAGATGTTGCCATCCTTGTCGGGATCGGTGCCGAAGGCGTATTCGTGATAGTCGCCCTTGATGCCCCAGGGGGCGGCAATGGTGCGGAATTCATCGGCCCGGCCATCACCATCGGTGTCGCGCATCTTGGAGACGTCGGGGCGCTGTGTGAAGTGGAACCAGCCGTCGCGGTAGGCCATGCCAAGGGGCTCGTGCAGACCGGTGGCAAAGCGGGTCCACTTGACCTTGTCGACATCCCCGAAGGCTCCGTGGCAGATCCAGACGTCGCCCCGGCGGGTGCCGAGAGCGACCTTGTCCTTGTCGATGATGGCGATGGAGGAACCCTCCATGACCTCTCCGGGTGGGAGGGGAATCTCCTCGCGCTGGTAGAAGTCCGCCATCGTCGGGGCGGCCGAAGCGAGAACGGGGGCGAACAGGAACGGGGTGAGGTAACGCATGATGTTAGAGTCTGTTAGAGCGTTCAAAGTGGGGGTTACTTCCAAGTGTAGCGAAGGTTGAGGATATTCTCACCGCGTTTCAATCTGAGCGGGATGAGGAGTTCATTGTTGTTGCGGATGTAGGGCTTCCCGGAGGCGCCCTTGCCGATTTCAAGAACGGCTTGATCGCCGAGGCCATACCTGCCCCCTCCGAGATCGGTCACTTGGAGGCCGCTGGCGGCGCGGAAGTGGACATCGCGTGGGGCGGCCTCGGCGGCCGTGATCGTGATCGCGCGCTGCAGGCCAAACTTGTTGCCTCCGATGAGAGCCTGGGGTTTGTCTTCGACCTGGAGCTTCCCGAGGGTGAAGAAAAAGGTGGGTTCCTGACGGGCATTGAACTTGTAGCCGTGGAAGCGGCCCTTGATTTCCTTCTGCCAGGTGTCGGGCCATTTCGTGGTCTGGCTTTCGAGCACTGCGAAGGAGGGCCCTTGGTTGACCTTGAGCACCTTCTGTCCGGCGGGCGGTTGATTGCCCTGGCCCCGTCCGTTCCAGTGCTTGCTGCCGTCCATGAAGTTGCCGGTCCAGAGGAGATCCATGCTCATGTTGTCGGCGCTGAAGGCAAGGTTCACGCCGCCGTGATAACCAACTCCAATCCCGCGGGGGGTGGTGCCCTCAATGAAGTTGCGGTAAATGACCGCCTCGTTGGTGAGCGGATAGATCGGCATCTTTTTACCACCACCGCTCCCGGCTTTACCGGCCCCTGCCTCGGAGAGGGCGAACCATCCCTTCAGGCCGGGGCCTTTCATCCCAAGGGTGACCCCGTGCCCGCCGCCCTTATTGTAATACTCGATGCGAATGGGGTGTTCTCCCTGTTTGAGTGAGATCTTCCCCTCCGTGGCGCGGCCCATCCCGCCGTTGCTGTTGATCTCGGCGACTTTCTTACCGCTCACGATGACCCGGGAGCCGTCATCGGAATCGATGCGGAAGGTGAAAGTGCCGCTCTTGGGCGCGATAACCTTTCCTTCCCAAACAAGGCCGAAGTTTTGGCTTTTGCCGGCCTGGCTGGAAGCGATCAGTCCCTTGTGTTCTTCTTCCACGGCCTGGGCCTTGAGCTTGCCCCAGTCCGGCAGCCTGTCCCACGAACCGGTGTAGACATAGGAGAGCAGATCCCTGATTGGGACGTCGACCGACAGGGTATTTTCGTCGGGCACCTTGACGCTGGCGCTGAGGGGATAGCGCTCGAGCAATTCGTTGGCCTGCCAGAGGTCGGTCTTTCCGTCGGTGGCCTTGCGTTGCGCTTCCACCATTGCGACCGTGATGGCACCTTCCTTGTTCCCCCATGAAGTGCGCACGTAGGTGGTGATCTTGGAAATCTGATCACTGGTGAGGGCCGCTCCCTGCGGCGGCATGACCAGGTTGTAGGTCGGGCTCGCTGCAAACTTGGAGGGCACCGTGACCTCCCCCATCATGCCGTGCAGGACGACTTGAATCATCCGATCGGGAGCACCCTTGATCCACGCGCTATCCGCGAGGGGAGGGAACTGACCTTCCTGGGCGCCTTGGCCATCGTTGCCGTGGCAGGCGCCGCAGAGCTGTTCATACATGACCTTGCCATCCTGCGCGGAGGCGAGGGGCGC
>JAPKFB010000091.1 GCA_028821775.1 Roseibacillus sp. | reverse complement strand
AAGAGGATGTCTCCGGGAGAGTGAGTTTGGCCCACCACGGTGAGTGGGGCGAAGAGGAGGACACAAAGAGTAGATGCGAATGCGGTATGGGCCTTCATGGGTTTCTTTGGATTTATGTGGAATTGATTCGAGAAGATCACGACGCGATTAGACGATCGGCTAATTTTTTGGATACTTCAGCGGCGGAAGCAAGCACGATTGTGCAGGACTCGTTCTTACAATTGGGAAGCGAGGCGCAAGATGTTCTGCGTAATACGTGTGTGCTACGTGCGTGCTACGTGCGTGCTACCCTCCCTCCGACCATCGTATGGCGCTTCTCCTCAAGTTTTATGATTGGTTTGACATCATGGCGGCACCCGCTCTCGTAGACGGGCGACTTCACCTTCAATGATGCTTAATTCATGCCCTGTCCGAATGCTGCCCTGCTTGGTCGCTTTTCTCTGCATCCTTCAGGCGGCATCCGGTCAATCCGCCGGACTACTTTCCAGCGATCTCGCTCCACGTTCAAAGTCCGATAAAGCTAACAACTCCTTCACCGAGCTCCCTGCCACGGCGACCGGAATCAAGTCTATCAATCCGATCGATACCAAGCATCCGCTCAAGCGTCTCTACACCAGCGGCTTTGGCGGCGGCGGAGTCGCCGCTGGGGACTTCGACTCCGATGGGCGATGCGATCTCTACTTCGTCTCCGGAGCTCGCAAGAACCGACTCTATCGAAATCTTGGTGAAGGCCACTTTGCGGACATCACGGTTCCGGCGGGGGTCAGTGGCGGAGAGGCGTGGGGCGCCGGCGCAGCGGTGGTCGATCTTGATGGCGACGGCGACCTCGACATTTATGTCTGCAATTACGAAACGCCCCACCAGTTGTTTCTCAACGACGGCAAGGGGAGGTTTACGGAAGCCGCTCGCGCTTTCGGGCTCGATTTTGCGGGTGCCTTTCTGAATGCGGCCTTCGCCGACTACGATCTTGACGGAGACCTCGACCTCTATCTCCTGGCGCAGCGTCACTATCGCGCCGGAGGGCGGCCCGCCCAGGGAGTCACCGTGATGAAGGACGGCAAGTTGCAAGTCCTGCCCGAATTCGAGGACTACTACGGCCTGATGTGGCGGGGAGGACAGAACTTCGAGATCAATGACGTGGGCGCCCGCGACCTGCTCCTGCGAAACGACCCCGGCCCGGACGGGCGTCCCCGCTTCGTGGACGTTACGGCCGCCGCAGGCATTTCGGACGGACGATACCATGGAAACTCGGTCACCTGGTGGGACTTCAATCACGATGGACTGCCCGACCTCTATGTAGGAAACGACTTCGAGGATCCCGACTTCCTCTACCGGAACAACGGCAACGGGACTTTCACCGATGTCGCCAGCCAGCAACTCCCCCACACCACCTGGTTCACGATGGGTGCCGACTGCGGCGATCTCAACAACGACGGCCTCATCGACTTCCTCGCCGCCGACATGGCTGGAACGACCCATTACAAGTCCAAGACCACGATGGGAATCATGGGATCGAGCAAGTGGTTCATGCAGAATGCGGATCCTCCGCAGTACATGAGGAACTGCCTCTACGTGAACACTGGCACGGGCCGGTTCATGGATGCGGCCTTCATGGCAGGGCTGGACTCCACCGACTGGTCGTGGGCGGTGAAGTTCGGGGACCTCGATTGCGACGGGCGCCTCGATCTCTTCATCTCCAATGGCATGACCCGCAACTTCAACAATTCCGACAAACCGCTCGAGATGGAAAAACTCCAAGGGCAAACCGAGTGGGATCTCTATGAAAACACCCCGGCCCGCCCGGAGAAGAACCTCGCTTTCCGAAACCTTGGTGACTTCGACTTTGCCGACACCAGCGAGGATTGGGGACTCGCAAAGCTGGGCATCAGCTACGGCGCGGTCTGGTTCGACCTGGAGGGTGACGGCGACCTCGACCTCGCGGTTGCCAACCTCGATGAACCGCCGAGCATTTACCGCAATGACCTCCAGAGCGGCTCGCGCGTCGTGATCCGCCTGGCAGGCCAGGCAAGGAATCGCTTTGGAATCGGGGCGACCGTGAAAGTCCGCACCGCGGCCGGCGAACAAATCCGACAGTTCAATCCCATGCGCGGGTATTGCTCCACCGACGAAGCAATCGTCCACTTCGGTTTGGGCGAGGACAAGATGATCGAAAGTCTCACGGTCACTTGGCCGGGCGGGAAAGTCACCACCCACGAAAACCTGCCCGCCAACCGCCGCTACACGGTCCAAGAAAAGGAGGCCAAAGCCGCACCCGGGCGACCTGCCAAAGACTCACCAATGTATGTGGAATCCGACGCCTTCCGCGGCGCGCGCCACTGGGAAATGCCCTTCAACGACTTCAATCTGCAACCGCTTCTGCCCAACCGGCTCTCGCAGTCGGGCCCCGGACTGGCCTGCGGTGACATCGACGGCGATGGCGATGACGACTTCTTTCTGGGCGGCTGCGCGGGGTATCTCGGCACTCTGTTGGTGAACGATGGCAACGGGCGCTTTTCCCGGAACGCCTTCACGGCCGCCAAGCGCCACAAGATTAGCGAAGACCTCGGCGCCTTGTTCTTCGATGCGGACGGCGACCGCGATCTCGATCTCTACGTCGTGAGCGGGAGTGTGGAGGCGCCCCCCAATCACGGATCACTCACTGACCGGCTCTATCTCAACGATGGCCAAGGGGGGTTCAACTCCGCTCCCTTCGGAGCTGTGCCCCTCGACCCGTCCAGCGGTAGCGTGGTGGTGGCCGCAGATTACGATCGCGACGGCGACCTCGATCTCTTCGTCGGCGGGCGGGTCATTCCCGGGAGTTACCCGGACGCACCGCGAAGCAGGCTGCTCCAAAACCGGGGCGGTCGCTTCACCGATGTGACCTTCAAATCGCCGGCTCTCCTCAAACCAGGACTGGTGACCGGCGCCTTGTGGTCGGATGCGGATGGCGACGGATGGATCGACCTCCTCGTGAGCAACGAGTGGGGACCGGTGAAATTCTTTCGCAACGAGAACGGCCGCCTGGTGGACCACACCGAAGCGGCTGGCCTCGCAGCCCATCTCGGTTGGTGGACCGGCATCAGCGGAGGGGATTTTGACAACGACGGCGACATCGACTACCTCGCGACGAATTTTGGGCTCAACACAAAGTACACCGCCACCCCGTCCGCGCCGGAACTTCTCTACTATGGCGACCTGGAGGACACCGGCCGCAAGCGCATCATCGAGGCCGGATTCGAACACGGCGTCTGTTACCCGCACCGCGGACTCAGCTGTTCCCGCAATGCCATGCCCTTCGTGGGGACCAAACTGGAGACCTTTGACATCTTCGCCAAAGCCAGCCTGAGCGAAATCTATGCCCCCGAGCGGCTCCAGGGCGCCCTGCGCCTGGAAGCCAATACGCTCCAATCAGGAGTATTCCTCAACGACGGCGCCGCCAAATTCACCTTTCACCCCCTCCCCCGCCTCGCGCAAGTGGCTCCCTCCTTCGGCTCGGTGGTGATCGACGCGAACGGAGATGGCAATGCCGACCTCTACCTCGCCCAGAACTTCTTCGGGCCGCAGCTTGAGACCCGCCCCATGAACGACGGCCTGGGGATTCTGTTAGAAGGCGACGGCAAGGGAGGATTCATCCCGGTGTGGCCCGCGCGAAGCGGTCTCGTGGTGCCGGGGGACGCCAAGAGCGTAGTGCGCGCCGATATCAACCAGGACGGTCGACCCGATCTCGTGATCGGCGTCAACGATGGTCCGATCCTGGCCTTCGAAAGCCGCTTCGAGACCGCCCCTCTCGCGGTTCGTCTGGCCGGCCCGAAGGGAAATCCAACCGGCATCGGAGCCAGGGTAACGGTGGAGTTTGGCAAGGGAGTGACCCGGGTGGCGGAAGTCACCGCCGGGAGCGGGTATTTGTCGCAATCGCCCGCCGTGCTCTACTTCTCCGCACCCGAAGGCACCGCCGCCCAGTCAGTCTCGGTTCGCTGGCCGGATGGCAAGACTTCCACCGCGGCCGTGAAAGCCGGGAGCCGCCGCGTGGTCGTCGAATCCCGGTGATCGATTGTAGGGCAGGCGCCCTACAATTCCCAGTCTCTACCTTTCTAACAACCTTCGCGTCTTTGCAAGATTGCGGCGGGCGAGCTCGGAGTTCGGCTGGAGCGAAAGAGCCCGCACGAAGAGTGTCTCCGCCATCCCCAAATCGCCCCCATCGAGGTGGTGGAGACCAAGATTGAGGATCGCGGGAAGATAGTTTGGCTGCGCCTCCACCGCCGCGCGGAACGAATCTCCCGCGCGCGCGATCTCACCGAGGCGTTTCAGGGCGAGCCCGAGATTGTTGTGCGCGTCGGCGTGCTTCGGATTCAGATTGGTGGCGCGCAGCAAGGGCGCAACGGCATCCTTCGGCAGATGCAGGGAGAGGAAGATCAAGCCCAGGTGATTGTGTCCCTCCGCAAACTTCGGATTCACATCCGTCTCGGCCACAAAGAACTGCCGCGCCAGCTCGAACTCTCCTCGCTTGGCGTGTAACAAACCCAATGCGTCGTTGGCCTTCGCAACAGTGCGGTCGATTTCCAGGGCACGGAGGTAATGCGTGCGCGCTTCATTGACCCGGTTGAGGGCCTCGAACGAAATCCCGAGATTGAGATGGGTCATGGCGGTCTCGGCGCGAAGTGCGAGGGCCTTTTGGTAGGTCGCAATGGCCTCCTGGTGCCTCCCCATCGTGGCATACACCAGACCCAGATTGTTGACCGCTTCCACAAATTCCGGCGCCAGGGCAAGGGTGCCGAGAAACTGGGTGACGGCGTCATCGAGAAATCGTCCGTTCCACATGTCCTGGGCAAACTGAAAGCGTTGGGTCACCTCCAGTTTATCACCCGCCTCGACCACCGAGGGATGCTGCGCTTCGAGCGAGATCCCATCCAATCCGGTCGACGCCACCAACCTCTCGCCCCGCGTTTTGGAAGAGTGGGACAGGTCCGCGATCAGTTGGTCGACACTCGGCGCACCCTTGTAGAACACCGCCAGGCGTCCCTCCTTGTCGATCAAGAGACTCATGGGCACCACCACCTCAAGTTCCATGGGAGTGAGCCGAACGTGCAGTCGTTCGAGGATCGTCATGATCTTCTCGTTGGCGCGCCCAGTTGGGAACGGCAGCTTCAGAGAGGCCGCCGCCTTGGCCGCTGCCGCGGGATCCGTGTCATCGTCGCCCACGCCGTCGAGAGCCAGCGCGAGCACATCCACCCCTGCTTCCTCCATCTCCCCGGCACGGGCTTTGAACTCGCGTAGTTCCTCCAGGCAGGGCGCACACCAACTGGCCCAGAGATTCACCAACAAGGCGCGCCCCTCGGCACCCCGCACAGGCTGCCGCTGGCCCTCGAAGGACTCGTAGTCCATGGCGGGAACCTTGAGCAAGGTCACCATCGGAACCCGCGCGCGCGACGTCGCCGGCGCGGGAAGCAAGGTCGACGCCTTGAGTGCCAGCGAACCGGCCGGACGCTCCCAGGCTTCCGGCTGCCCTCCCTCGGCGAGGAGGTAGTGACGGTCCACGGCCAACTTCTCAACCACATCCACCGCCCCGCCCGGCCACCGAACAGTCAACTGGACATCCTCCTTCTCGGCCCCGAGTCCGAACACGAGCCACTTGCTCGATTGCGCGAGATACCCGTCTCCGGCCCGCAAGGTTTTGATGAGCGGCTTCCCTCCCCCGGCAAGGCGCACTTCGACCCGGGCGCCGATGGCATCGCGATTCCCCTTCCTGCTGCGCAACTTCAAGGCCACAAAGTGGTGCTTGCTCGCCAAGTCATTCCGCAGGAAGCGCAGTTGCGGGGCGGTGCGATTGGAAATCCAGAAATCGAGATCCCCGTCGTGATCCCAGTCGGTGAGGCACAGCGCCCGCCCATCCTCGGGAAAGTCGATGCCCGCCAGAGCCGAGATATTCGCGAAGCGCGGCAGCGTTCCCTCCTCATCCTTGCCCAGGTTGAGATAGGCACAATGACGCTCCCGCCCGCTCCACGAACGCCCGCGCTTCATCATTCGCGAAAGCTCGATATGAGCCGGCGAGAAATCATCTCCTTCCAGGGGCTCATGGTTCTGCGACACGACCTGCCGCCAAAAGAAACTTCACAAGTCGCCGGTGTCCGGCGTGGTGATGTATCCATTCGCCACCAGGAGATCGTCCCAGCCATCGTTGTTGATATCGGCGAACATGGAACTCCACGCCCAGCGTCCCATCGTTACCCCCAACCCATCACTGGCATCGCTAAAGCGCTCCCCATCCTGCAAGAGCAGGGTGTTGCCACGAGCAAAGCGCAGCAAGGCCTGGCGGACGTCGGGAGTGGATCCAGGACTAAACTCCTCCTGCTTCGCGATGCGGTTGCCGGCCGCGGAGAACATGTTGGCAATGTAGAGGTCCATGCGCCCATCGCGATTCACGTCTCCCCAAGACACCGACATGCCCGAGGCCCGGTCCTCACCCTGAATCGTGGCGGCGATGTCGGTGAAATGTCCGCCCTCGTTGCGATAGAGATTGTTGCGGCCAAAGTCGTTGGCGACATAGAGGTCCTGATCGCCGTCGTTGTCGAAGTCCTCCCACGAGGCCGCCAGTGTGAAACGCTTGTTGTTGACGTCGAGGCCCACTTCCCTGGTCACTTCCCTGAAGGCCCACGAGCCGGACTCAGCCTCCAAGTCGTTGCGGAAAATGAGGTTCCGGCCCCCATTGTTGGCGTCGTGGTACACGAACTGTCCTCCGGCACCGATCACCGTGGCTCCCGCTTCAGCTTCATATTCCACATTCCCAGCGCTGTAGTGACAGAGATAGAGATCGAGATCGGCGTCCCCATCGTAGTCGACCGCATTCACTCCCATCGCTCCGATCCCGGTCTCCAGAATCGCGGCGACCTCAAAGCGCCCGGCCCCATCATTTTTGGCCAGGATCAAACGAGCGTAAGTGGTCACCGCGAGATCCTGATCCCCGTCATTGTCGAGATCGACGAGCAGCGCGCTCCGTGAGGACTCGACCCAACCGGTTCCCGATTCCATCGTAGCGTCGCGCAGAGTCCCGTCTGGATTCTGCAGGAAGAGGCGGTTGGGGAGTCCCCTGGCCTGGCAAAGATACAAATCGTCCAGGCCGTCCCCATTAACGTCCCCCAACGCGGTCCCGGGAGTGCCCAGCATGATCATCTGCCGCGTATCCTGGATCCGCGGCAGCCAGTGGGTGGCGCCAAAGAGCAGTTGATCCTGAAAACTTTGACAGGCTCCCAGGACCGATTCGGTGCAGTCGCTGAAGAGGCTCTTCGGCGCGCGGCTCTGCTCAAAACGATCGAGTGTCACCGTGGTCATCATCGCTTCGTCACCCTCTCCAAAGAGGATCCACTCGATCGACCATTCGGCATGCTGCTCGATCATGCCCTCCTCTCCGACTCCCGCACACTCGACAAACTGCCTGGTGACCACCCGCACTCCGTCCCGGTGAAAGCCGACGACCTTGAACTCGCACCGCAGTTGATCCATTGAGGCTCCCAGACTGACGCGAAGTTCCTTCAGGGCATCCGCCAATCCCGTGACCCCGGAGTGAACCCATTGCGCAGAAACCGTGCCCCTGCTCACCTGGAGACCCGCTTGATCATAGACCATCTCGAGAGATTCGGGAACCAGGCGCGTAGACGTGAATTTCGGAGCCACCATCGAAGAGAGAAACTCCTCATCGAGTTCACCGCTGACGATTCGTTCCGACAATTCGTCCAATCGTTTCTTGAGCAGCGAATTCACGACCTCGCTCTCCCAGCCATCTGCGGACGGGTCGTCGAGGCGCTTCCATTCATCGTGCGGTGAAGAAATTGTGGCCACTCCCAGGTGAGTGTTCGGAAGATCTCCTCCGGGTGACCCCGCGCCCTCGTAGTCCACTCCAGAGCCAGATTCCTCTGGACGATTGAGGACCAGCATCCCCACACCGAACAGGACCGCCACGCCGCCCAGCGCTTTGTAAAGATCTCTCACGAAGTCTCCCCCTCAGCGGAGCGTTGCATGAACGAATCGGTCACTTGGCTCCCCCTCCCCTTCTCTCCAGACGAAGCGATCGCGATCTGGTCCTGTGAGGTCCCGAGACCAGGGTCAGAAAGGGAGGTGACAGTCAAGGTGGCGGCGGAAAGGTCGAGGGTGGACGATGGGACAAGAGTCAAACCGCCGTGGGCAGAACGACGGTGGATTGCATGGATCTTGAAAAGTGGGGGTTCGAGTTCAGGACAAATCGAGAGGAAGGGGAAGAGTATTCGAGGGGAATCCCTGATGGAACAACGGTCCCCGGTCCAGAGACTCATCAGCAAGCGGCAGCGCGTCCAAGAGGACGAAGCGTTACTGGCCGAAGTATTCCGCGAACTGATCGGCGGCCAATGGGCCCGCCTTGCCGAAGTAGAACGCGGCGGCTTCGCCCGTCCCCGAGCATTCCAGATAGAACCCGGCAATCCCGTAGAGGAAGCGGTTCTCCGGTTCGCGCTCCGACAACGCCAGCGCCAGCACGGCCCGGTCCCGAAGGGGCAGGTCCCCATAGGCGGCGGGCTGAAGATCTCCTTCGCCCTCGATGACGAAGTGGAGCAACCCGGCTTTGTCTACCTTCACCAACCGCATCGGTTTCTTGGCCACCGACAACTGCACCGGGAGCCGCGGCAGTTTTTTATCAACGCCGAGTTCCGCCAGTTTAATGGTCATTCCGCGGTCTACCCGTGCCACCGCACCGGACTTGGGTACACGTTTCACCCTGACATTGTGCGCAATCAGCTTCTGCTCCAAGACTGCTGGTTGATCGATCCGGTAGACCCGGATCTTGTTCCCCCCAACCGGGACGGCCCACACGATGGCACCGTTGTCCAGGTTGTGGAGATCATCGTAGGGAGAGAGCTGGGCGCCCTCGATCCCGGCGCGCGGGACGATCGTTTCCAGAGAGACATTCAATACCATTTTCTGAATCCCCGGCCTGCCGCTCTCCCCTCCAAATTCATGCCATGCGAGGAAGATGTCATCCCCGTCGCGGGCAATCCTCGGATAGGCCCCGTAGGCTCCCTTGGGATAGGTTGTGAGCCACTTCTCCCCCGTGGACTTACCGGATTCATCGAGGATCTTGATACAAATATCGTGAGCTTCGCGATTGTTCGATGAGGCAAACACCACCGCATAGCGACGGTTCGGCAGGGCCACCAGCCCGCCGGTTTGGCAATTGGTGGTGTTGGCTCCGCTCTCCCCCGGGATGCTGTGGTAGGGCTTGTTGGCGAGTCTCTTGCCACCGCTCCCCGACCACCTGCTGAATCCCAAGGCCCGGGGATAGGCGTCGCCGTGAGCCAAGGCACAAAATTCGCCGTTCGCGACGATCAATCGTTGGTCAAAGTTATGACTATAGAACCATCCGTTTCCTCCGGGCAGGGGATTGCCCTTCTCATTCAGGAAGCCGATAAACCCTCCCTGGTGACGAACCCCATCGGCCCACAGCATGTTGTGACTGAGGTAGTATCCGATCGTCCCGGTCTTCTCGTTGTAGACGATCCTCGCACTACCGGCCCCACCCGGACCACCCTTGGATTTCACTTCTGCCAAGTTGCGATCTCCAAAAATCCGGGTGTTGAACAAGGCGTTTCCGTCAGGATCGAAACCCGCCACCCAATACTGGGCGCCCTTATTTCCGTGCACGTTATCGGTTGCATAGCCCACCACGTAGCCCTTCTCTCCGGGCAAGCGAGTGGCGCCCAGCAAGGCGCGCGCCTTGCTGATAAAGGAGGGTGAGAATTCCGCGATCTTCCTGCCCTCCGCATCGCAGCGCATGATATGGATGCTCTCGGCAGCGCTATTGTAGCTGGCGATGTCGTAGGCACCACCCTTCGCGGGCAGGAGCGAAAGGAGCGGTTTGTTGCCGTAGGCGGAGAGATTGCTGACCGAGGCCGCACCGGGGAGCCTGCCTTCCGCAGTCAAATCCGAGTGCAGGACCAGCCGGGAGTTTGCCAGGAGGCGATACAAGGAACGATGCCAGCCATTCTCCAAGGCCGCGGCCGCCTTGAAATCGATTTTTCCGTTGGAGTCCCCGGCGGATTGCGCCAGCAGTTGATGAACGGTTTTCTGTCGCGCGCTCTTCTCCATCACGAAGTGGGCGAAGCGGTTGGAGAGGGCGCCATTCAAGTTCGGGTCCTTCTCGAAGTCTTCCTCCGACAGGTGGAGCATCGCGGACAAACTGGGACGGAAGATCTTGTCCTGCAGGATCGCCTCGTGAAATGCGTTCCGGAAGCTGGCCCGCGTCATGCCCTCGGCTTCGGTCCTCTTCTTGTAGACGTTGAAGGATTCAAAATAGGACTCATACCCGAACGCAAGGAAGGGCGGCAGCGGCTCATCAGGCCTCCACAACTGCAAAAAAACCCGAGCTAGATGACCCTGCAATACTCCCACGTCGATGCATTCAACCAGATTGTTGTTGAAGCCCGGATGCAGGTCCCAGGCGCTGCGCAAGTGGACTTCGACCACCGATCCTCCCTCCTCTTGTGCCCTGACTTTTGCAAAGCCCTCGTCCGGCTCGCGATCAGGGGCAGCAATGTCATAGGTTTCCTCCGTCCGGTGAATGGTGATCGTGAAACGCGCGATCTTGACCCGCGTGGAAGAGGACGGAAGCTTGATGACCTGCGGGAACACCTTGATCGCCTGCGCCGCGTAATGAGAGGCTTCCGCGGCGAGCGGTCTCGAAACATCGGTCCGGACCAGGATGCCATTTCGGTGAATTTCCCAGAACCCATCGCCCGCCTTTCTGCTCTTCGCCGCCAGGGCCTTGATCTCGTTTTCCTGCAAGGGGGACCAATCCCACTTGGCGGGATAACGAACTTCCGACGCCCAAGTCTGCGGGACGACAAACGCCAGCACCACCACTCCGACACAGATCCTGAGGAAAGCTCCCGCTCTCCTCTTCGCAGCGTTGGGCAACAAGTTCATCGGCAGCAGGGATCGAAGTTCATTGGTGCGAGAAGATTCTCCGGGAAGAGTGCTCCGAGCTCCACAAATTGTTCGAAAGAAGGAGTCCCCCCGACATTCACTTGGCCATCTTCATGGGAGCGCCCCTCTTTGGCGAGTTGGAATGTCAAGCTCCGAGGACGGGTTCCGGGATGGTCATCGTCTGCGAACTCTCATCGCGACCTCGGAATTCCGGGCCGAGGTCGCGGCGGAATTCCTTCATCTAACAGTATTGCGAAGAAGCTCTCCCAAGGCCCCGACCCTGGAGGGGTCACCGCAAACTGCTCTCAATCGAATCCCGCAACCGCGCAGCTTTCAACCTGCCCTCGGTCTATTCCGGATCGGGAAGCTGGCGGGCCATGGCGGATCGGCCGGCGGAGGCTCTAAGAGAGAGACTCAGACCGGAAGCCCATCGCGCACAGTCCGCGCGCCGCTTCGTAGCACGAGCTCAGGACAAACAAGAAGGCCGGTGAGCGAACTCACCGGCCTTTTGAAAAAACTCAATCGAATCGTATTCGAACGATTCCTTATCTGCGACGACGCAGGAAAAGGAGCATTCCACCCAAGGCAGCAATCAGTGAGCTGCTGGGCTCAGGGATGATCGCGGAACCCCAATCGAGGCCGCCGTCTGCGTCAAAGACTGCACCGTCGCCGATCAAGCCGTAATCACCTTCGGTGCCGGTCGAGGCGGCATTGGAATAACCGAAGCCGATTCCACCAGCAGACAGGGCACCGCCGCCATCTTCGGTCAAAATAACTTCTGCGTGGAACCATCCACCGCTACCAAAGCTGTAGTCGGCATAGGTGCGGGTGTTCCAACTCGTGTCTTGGTGAGTCGGTCCGTTGGCGCCGGTCGAGGCCAGGTTGATCGCGCTCACAATTGGCGTAATATTGATCTGGACGCGGTCGTCGAAGTTTTCGGTGAAGGAAAATGCTCCGTCGGCATCATGAAACTGGAAGGTAAACGCCCAGTCAAAATTGTCTCCATTGAGGGGGGTGCCATTGGCAAGCCCGAGGGCTTCGCTATTGACATTGATACTGGAGATCAGAGCGCCGGTTCCGTCATTGGAGGGAATAGCCCCAGTAAACTGGTCATTGGGGTCCCCGACATTGAGACCGTCGGTGCGCAGTGCGAGCGCCTGATTCGGAACGTGGGTGAGGGCCGCATACATAGGAGCAGCCATTGCGCCTACGGTGACGAGGGTGAGTAAGGTTTTTGTCTTCATGTTAATTTTATTCGCTAGTGTATTTTCGATTGAATTCTCCGTTGATCGGCACCCAGAAGTGGTGCCACTTCCTGTTTATATGCCGGTGCTGAGGCCCACGCCAAGACAAAACTCACTGAAAATGAATTTGTTTTTGGCCTGTGAAAACATGGGAAACTAAAGAAAACAAAGTCATTAGGACTTCCGTTGGGAAAGCCTCTCGAGAAAATTGGGTGCGCAGCGCTCTCATGGAAGCAGAGTCGACCGTTGCAGCTCACCAATCCGAACCCCGAGGCCAGAGCCGAGGGATCTGAAATTCTATTGCCATCGGACCTCAAGTTCTGGATGTTTCGGCTCCTCATGCTCCCAAAAGACCCCAAGATTTCCAATCCCTGCTGGCGACAGCCCCTGAAGTTGTTCCCATTTTGCCGCTGGACGATCGCTTGCGCCAGCTTCGCCTTGGTGAGTTGTTCCGAGAAATCGGCCGATCAGCACACTGAGGAAACCGCCCCCACGCCAGCACCGGCGGTCCAGAGTGGGTCTTTCAACGTGCAGAGCGCAAGCGAGCGAAGCCAATCCGAAGAGCGGGAAACCGAGCTCGATCCCAACAACGACGGGTGGGCCAGTGAGGCGTTTCATGCCGAAACACAGGACCAGCTCAAGACGCTTGCGGCCGCGATGGAAGGCGGCCTTCTTCCAGAAGAGATTCTCTTGGGCGGATCGGATTCGGCAACGGGGGCCCTGCGGCCGCGTTCGCTCTCGTCGGTCTTTGAAAGCAATGGATTGCGGGTGCTGCGGCCGCAAAAGAGTGTGCCTGAGTCCGCGAAGCCCGGCGGAACTCTGCGGGAGGAACTCCAACATCTGGTGGAGTCGCTTCAAGAAGAAGATGATGAGGGCGAGACGGAGGTCTCCGTGCGCTTCAAGCAATTCCAGGTTTCGCCCCCGAAGGCCGGCCAGCGCGAATCTTCCAGCACGGTGCTCTATAAGGCTAAGGCGACCACCTCCAGCACCGAACGGGTGCAAAATGCCACTTGGGAGATTACTTGGATTCGGTCGGAAGAAGAGGGCCTCTTCCAAATCAGTGCTATCCGCCTGAGGGAGTTTGAGGAAATTGAGCTCAGCAGGTCGGCCGCGGGAGAGTCCACGGGGAAGGAGCTCCTCTTTCGCGACCGCACCGGGGATCTCATCGGGGCCATGCCCCGAGCGGGCGGACTGATCAGCTATGGGGCGAACGAGCTGAGCTTGAGGGCGATCTATGAAAGCGGTCGTTCGTTGATCGGGATTGCCCTGGGCGATGCGAACGGTGATGGGATCGATGATGTCTACGCTCCTCAGGCCAAGGACCTCCCCAATATGTTTTTTCTCTCCCAACCGGATGGCAGTCACCGGGAAGTCGCGGCGACGAGCGGGCTCGACTGGCTGGACGCCACCGCGGTCGCCCACTTCGCCGACTTTGACAATGACGGCGATCAGGATCTCGTGCTTGCCACCCGGAACAGGCTGGTGATCCATTCCAACGACGGGGGCACGGGTCGAAAGTTCACGCGGGTCGCCGAGTTTCCCCAGGCTGATGTGTCCTCGCTGTGTGCGGCAGACTACGACGGTGACGGGCTTCTCGATCTGTATGTCTGCAACTACCTGAACTCCTCGGAGAGTGAGACCGTGGCCCTGGCGGACGCGATTTACAACGGAACAGGGGGCGGCATGAACCGGCTCTATCGAAACACCGGAGGGATCACCTTCGTCGAGGTGACCAAGGAGACGGGGATCGACGCCGAGGCGACAAGGATGAGCCTCGCCGCGTCTTGGGAGGATTTTGACAACGACGGGGATCCCGATCTCTATGTCGCGAACGACTTTGGGCCCAACTGTCTCTATCTCAACGAGGGCGGCATGTTCACCGAAATCGCCGCTGAGGTCGGGGCCGATGATCCCTCCACGGGCATGTCGATCACCTGGGGCGATCTGGACCGGGACGGGTTCATGGATGCCTGCATCGGGAACATGTTTTCGGCGGCCGGAAACCGGGTGACTTCGCAGGCGAAATTCAAGGAAGACCTCACCAAGGGGCTGGATGCCGAGCGCATCCGTTACCTGGCCCGGGGAAACACCCTCCTGATGAGCAAGAGTGCCCAGCGCTTTGATGAGCGCAGCGCAGAGGCTGGCATTCTCAACACCCAGTGGACCTGGGGCACGCTCTTCGGAGATTTCGACAACAACGGCGACCTCGATATGATGGCGATGAACGGATTCATCACCGGCCCCGTCGAGGATGACTTGTGAAGTTTCTACTGGCGGCAGGTCTTGCCGGAGTCCGGAACCAAGAGTGGCTCGCGCGAGCAACTGGAAATCTACCTGCGCGAGGGACGCTCACTCAGCGGACGTGAACGCAGTGTCCTGTTCCTCAACATCTCGGATCCCAAGCGGCGCTTTTCGGATGTCTCAGCGATCTCGGGAATCGATCAGGACGGAGATGGTCGCGGCCTCGCTCTCACTGATTGGGATGCTGATGGCGATCTCGACGTGTGGATCAGTAATCGGACGGCGCCGACGGTGCAGATCTTCGAAAACCGCTGGGGCTCCAAATCGGGTGATTTTCTCTCCCTGAAATTGCAGGGGACGAAGTCCAATCGCGACGCCGCGGGAGCCCGGGTCACCGTTCTCCTCAAGGGCCAGGAGAATGCGCCCCTCATCCGAACGGTTCGCTTGGGCGAGGGATTCCAGAGCCAATCCGCAAAGCGCCTGCATTTCGGAATCGGGAAGGACAGCGAGATCGCCTCAGTCAAGGTGCGCTGGCCGGGGCCTGCCTACGAAGAAGAACGATTCGAAGGAATCACCGTGAACTGTTTTCATCTTCTGAAACAGGGCACCGGGAGGGCCGAACTCCTGACCCCGAAAGCCGGTAAATTCGTCACTCCTCCTGCGGTCGCCACCAGCGAGAACGATCCGGTGCCCCCTGCGAGCGAGGTCACCAGCATCCTCCTTCCCATGCGGCAGCTCTTTCCCAAAATCCGCTACCGCGACCTGGCAACAGGACAGGAGATGGTGGGCGCCGAGGCGGGCAAGCCCACCCTGCTGATCATGTGGCATCCTGAATGTTTGAGCTGCTTTGCGGAGCTGGAGGCGCTGGCGGGAGAGACCGAGAGACTGAAGGCGCTGGGGATCGACTGCCTCGCGACCACCGCGGAACCCTCGGAAGACGAGGATCCCAAGCGGGCCGCAGAGGTGATCGCCGAAACGAAGTTTCCTTTCCCGGTCGGCTTCACTCCGGAACCGGTGATCGAGCGCATGCTGGCCTTGAACCGGCATCTCTTTTACCGGCCCTATCATCTCGCGGTACCCTCCGCCTTCCTGCTCGATGGGAAGGGCCGGCTGGTCTCCGTGTATCGCGGTGAGATCGATCTGGATACCGTCGCCAAGCACCTCGAGACCCTGGCTTGGTCGGAGGATCAATTGGCGGAGAAGGCCAATCTGTTCCAGGGGGCCAGGGTGGACAAAGCAATGGGCCTTCGGCCGGCGGTCCTGATCAAGATCTACATCGAACACAGGATGCCGGACGAAGCAGAACGGATCTTGCGCTTCAACGCGGCCCACCAGACGGTCGTCCGCCAACTGAACGAGGTGACGCAAACCATCGGTCAGAGCTACCTGGTGCTCGGCGATTATCCGAGTGCGAAGAGGCTCTTGTTGGAAGCGATTGATCATGACCCCAAGGACACGCAGTCCCACAACAACCTGGCGGCAGTCTACATGAAAGAAGGCGACTCGGCCGAGGCGAAGCGACTCTGGCAAGCAGCCCGCGAACTGGATGCCACCTTCGCGGCCCCACGACTCAATCTCGGCAAGCTCTTGATGAAGGAGAAGCAAACGACCCGGGCCATGGGCGTCCTTCTGGAATTACTCGCTCTCGAGCCCGACTCGGCCGACGGTCACAATTACATTTCCATGGGCTATCTCCGCACCGGCGATTTATTTACTGCGGAAAGGCACTTGAAACGATTGATCGAGCTCCGGCCCTCGGACGGCATTGCCTACGTCAACCTCGCCAAGATTTACCTGAACCTGCGGGACCTGCTTGCCGCGAGCGCCATCATCGAACAGGGCATCGCGGCGGAGGGCGTCGATCCGCGGAGCCGACAGTCGCTGCACCGCTTGATGGAACAGCTGTAGTGCTCCCGGCACGAGGGGCCCCAAGCGCTAATGATGCGGACTAAGCACGGCTCCTTGAAGTCGCTTTTAATTTGATCTTCTGCTTTTTGCGGCCAGACTCGGCCTCGTTTTCAGCGATGTAATCGACCCTTTTACGCAAATTTCCCCAAAAAAAACTCAACTA
>JAPKFB010000090.1 GCA_028821775.1 Roseibacillus sp. | reverse complement strand
GGGACGTTCGGTAGCTCCGCCGGATCAGGGACGTTCGGTTTCAGCTCCTGCGTCTCTGACGCCTCTGGCTTGTCCTCCGATCCTCCTCTGCTTTTTTCAGGAGCCTTCTTACAGCCCACCAACAGAGCCGAACAGGCGCCCAGCACCAGTGTGCACCGAATCAAAAGAGAGAGTGTATGTTTCATGATGAGAACTGCAGTTCTTGGCGGTTGTTGAAGGCTAAACCTCCCATAAGCGCGGCACAATGACGAGGCAAATAAATCAGGAGCTGGCCCATGTTAATTCCTGTACCGTAGATTCAGGGCTGGGGTTTCAAAATTATCGCAGATTAACACAGAGGCTTGGAGCCCGTAGTCGGATAAAGGCAAAATTCACCAAGAACTGCCGTCATCGTCATCGACGGTGGGCTCAAGGTGAAACAAGACCCCTGAATCTACCTAGGAAAGAACTCCCTTCACCACCTCCCCGTGCACATCGGTAAGCCGGTAGTCGCGCCCCTGGAACTTGTAGGTGAGCTGCTCATGATCGATGCCCATAAGGTGCAGAATGGTTGCGTTGAGATCGTGCACGTGGACGGGATCCTCGATGATGTTGTAGCAGTAGTCGTCGGTCGCTCCGTGCGTGTGTCCTCCCCTCGTGCCGGCACCTGCCAGCATCTGGGTGAAACAACGAGGATGGTGGTCGCGTCCCGCGTTATTTCCCGGATCCTGCGCATAAATCGTGCGGCCAAATTCCCCACCCCACACCACGAGGGTGTCGTCCAGCATGCCGCGTTGCTTGAGGTCTTTGATGAGTCCAGCCGTCGGGTGCTCTGTGTCCCGGCACTGTCGGGGAAGGGCCTCCGTAAGCTTGGCGTGTTGGTCCCAACCCATGTGGAAGAGTTGAATGAAACGCACACCCCGTTCCGCAAGGCGCCGCGCCACCAAGCAGTTCCTCGCGTAGGTGCCCGGTTTTTTGACGTTCGGTCCGTAGAGCTTGAGCACACTCTCTGGTTCATCGGAGATATCCGCCATTTCCGGCACACTCGCCTGCATGCGAAAGGCCATCTCGTACTGCGCGATGCGTGATTCGATCTCCGGATCCCCAACGATGGCGTTCTGTCGCCAATTCAACTTTGCCAAATCGTCAAGCATATCTCTTCGCATGGCGCGATCAATACCCGGCGGATTGTCGAGAAAGTAGACGGGATCTCCCGTATTGCGCAGTTTCACTCCGGAGTGTTCGGCAGGTAAGAACCCGGAATTCCAGAGCCGGCTGTAAAGCGGCTGGGCCCCGCCCGCCGTGGCCCGCGAAGTAAGGACGAGGTAGGCGGGCAGATTCTTGTTCATTGCTCCCAGCCCGTAGGAAATCCACGAGCCGATAGCTGGTCGGCCGGCCAACTGAAAACCGGTCTGGAAAAACGTGATGGCGGGATCGTGATTGATCGCTTCGGTGTGCATCGATCGAATAATGCAAAGATCATCAGCCACCTCCGTCCAGTTCGGAAGCAGTTCACTGAGTTCGAGTCCGCTCTCGCCATGTCTGGAAAACTTATAGGGACTCGGCAGGATTGGCAGCGACTTCTGCTTCGAAGTCATGGTCGTGATCCGCTGCGTGCCGCGTACCGAGGCCGGCAACTCTGTTCCACGCTCACTCTCCAAGCCGGGTTTTGGATCGAAGAGATCCATCTGGGACGGCCCGCCCGATTGGAAGAGATAGATCACTCTCTTCGCCTTGGCCAATCGCGGCACCTGTGAAAACAAGGGCCGCGCCCCGGTCTGGTCCGAACAGAGGAGCGAACCAAGAGCCGCGGCGCCGAAGCCGTGCGCAGAAGTCTGCAGAAACGTTCGACGGTTCAGTCCATCCTGCACCCGTATCGCTTCGTTGTGCTCTCTCTCGGTCATTTGTTGATCACTTCGTCGAGGTTCAGAATCACATTCGCCACCGTCGCCAGCGCCGCCAGTTCCGGCTTGGGAAGGTAGCCCGCCACCTTCGATTCCCCCTGAGCGAGAAGATTCTCGACGTCCTTCGCATTCTCACGATAGCGCGCCAGCCGGCGTTCATAGCCATCTGCCAAGATCGCCAGTTCATCCGGATCCGCGTGCCGCGCCGTCGCGCAGCGAAACCCCCATGCGATCCTCTCCTTCGCTGTTCCTCCCTTCGTCATCATACGCTCCGCGAACTTCTTGGCCGCCTCCACGTAGGTCACTTCATTCATCAAGGCGAGCGCCTGCAGGGGCGTGTTGGTTTGGGTGCGCTTCACAGCGCACATCTCACGGCTGGGCATGTCGAAGAGCAACATGCTGGGCGGAGCCACTGTTTTGCGGATCCGCGAGTAGACACTCCGCCGGTAGAGTTTCTCTCCGTGGTCCTGCACGAACTTTCCTCTCTTTTCCACTTCCAACCACAGACCTGCCGGCTGATAGACCCACCAGCTGGGACCGCCCAGTTTCTCGACGAGAAGTCCCGACACGAAAAGCGCTTGGTCGCGCACCATCTCGGCCTGCAAGCGAACCCGCGGTCCCCTGCTTAACAACCGGTTCTTGGAATCCCGCTCCAACCGAGCCTTGTCGACGAGAGAACTCTGCCGGTAAGTCGCGCTCATCACCATCTGTTTGAGCAGCCTCTTCACATTCCAACCCGACTCGGCAAAGTCGACCGCCAGCCAGTCCAACAGCTCGGGATGGCTGGGCCAGTCCGCCTGCACTCCCAGATTTTCCGAGCTCTCCACTATCCCCAGGCCAAAGAGCTGCTCCCACAAACGGTTCACCACAACCCGGGCGGTGAGCGGATGGGTTCCACTCACCAACCACTGCGCGAGATCCAGACGGGTCGCCTTCTCGCCTTTCCGCTTTGGTCCAATCGATCCCGGCAATCCCGGCTGCACCTCCGCTCCGGGCGCATCGTAGTAGCCGCGCTTCAGAAGGAAGGACTTTCGCGGCTTCCCCATCTCCTTCATGATCATTACGCTGGGATGCCGCGCTTCGAGCTGGGTCATCTCTCCCTTACGAGCCTTCTTGTCCTTGTGCCTCTCTTCGATCTCCTTTGACTTCTTCTCAAATTCACTCGCCTTGTAGCGAATGCGTGGTTCGGCGGCTCCGCGCAGGTTGTTGATGAAGCCCTTCTCATCCAGGTTATTGAAGAGGGCAAAGAGTTGGTAGAACTCCTTCTGGCTGATGGGATCGTATTTGTGATCGTGACACCGTGCGCAAGTCAGGGTGAGCCCCATCCAGACCGCGCCCATGGTCTCCACGCGATCGATTACGTACTCCGTTCGCCATTCCTCATCGATCGCTCCGCCCTCCGTCTGGATTCGGTGATTGCGATTGAAACCCGTGGCCAGCACCTGGTCCTCCCGCGCATCGGTCAGAAGATCTCCCGCCAACTGCTCGATCGTAAACTCATCAAAAGGCTTGTTGGCGTTGAAGGCCTCGATCACCCAGTTGCGCCACGGCCACTGCGAGTTTTCAAGATCGTTGTCGTAACCATGGCTGTCGCCATAGTGCGCTCCATCCAACCACCAGATCGCCATGCGCTCTCCGAAGCGTGGTGAGTGGAGCAACCGATCGACAACCTTCTCAAAGGCATCCGGGAAATCGTCCCCTAAAAACGCATCCACCTGCTCGACCGTGGGCGGCAATCCGGTCAGATCGAGGCTTGCCCGCCGAATCATCTTCTCCTTGCTTGCGGCCTTCTGAGGTCTCAGACCCGCCGCCATCATGCGCGCATAGACAAAGCCATCGATCTCGTTTCGCCCCCAGTCTGCGTAGTCTGGTACCGCCCTCTTCTTGGGCTCCTGAAAGGCCCAGTGCCGTTCGTACTTCGCTCCCTCCGCGATCCACTTCTTGAGCGTCTCTTTCTCGGATTTGGAGAGCGGCTTTCCTTCCTCTGCCGGCGGCATGACTTCGTCTTCATCTTCGGAAAATATCCGCGCAATCAAGACGCTCTCTTCCAACTTCCCCGGCACGACGGCTCGCACACCGTCACGCTCGGCGTAGGCAACCTCTTGAGCATCCAGACGGAGTTTCGCTTTCCGCTTGGCGGCGTCGGCTCCATGACACGCAAAGCACTTGCTGGCCAGGATGGGCAGCACGTCGCGGTTATAGCCCACCTCCGCCCACACCGTAAGGCATGCGCTCAGCGAGAAAACTGCGACCACGGTTCCTCGATTCATCGACGCCCTATTAACTCAGCCTCAACCCGGCAGTGCAACCCGGAGATCGTCCCCTGATCGCATCCTGATTTAGGCCCCGAGCAGCGCGGCGCCACCCCCATGTCTCTGCCTGGATTTCGCAAAGATCGTGAAGGGTCCGTCTCCGCTGAGGGTCTCGGCGAGATCTGCGGCTTTGACGGCCGCTACCAATGTCGAGAACGACTCGTTAGCGGCTGCAATTTCAACCACCGTCTTGCTGGTGCATTTCTTTCCCGCGACCACGGGTGGAGCAAACATGAACAGGGCGACTGCGACGCTTGAATTGAATAAGGCTTTGATTTTCATTTGATTGTCTTGGTTTGTAGCTTTGTTTTCTTGGTTGGTGAGGACCTTTTGGTCCCTCGATGTCTAGGATATGTCTAGAAAACCACTTCTTGTAAATGTGTTGTCTAGTATTTTTCCGCTTTTTTCTTGGGCGTTGCTAAACGTCTAAATTTTGTCTAGCTTTTGACATGCCGGATTTCCGCTATCCAATGAGGCTGGTATCGCAGCGCACCGGGTTGAGCCCGCACGTCCTGCGGGTGTGGGAGCGGCGCTACGAGGCTGTGACCCCGGAGAGATCTGAGACGAATAGGCGCCTTTACTCGGAAGCGGAGATCGTCCGTCTGGAATTGATGGCCCGTTTGACCAAAGCAGGAAATAGCATCCGGCAGATCGCGGCCCTCTCAACCGCAGATCTGGAAACCATGGCGGGCGCCCTCCCCTCCCCAACCGTCGCTCCAAGTCGATCGGAGACTTCATCTCCCGGTGAAGCGCTACTGGAAGAAGCCTGGTCCTGTGTAGTCGATCTCGATTCGCCCGCGCTATCCAAGGTCCTCAACAGGGCAACGGTTTCCCTCGGAATATCGAAGTTTTCCGCAGACTTGATCGTACCGCTCATCGAACGGATCGGAACTGCATGGAAATCCGGAGAGATTTCCATCGGGGAAGAACACGCTGCAAGTGCTCTGATCAAGGAAGTCCTCTTCATGACAAGTAGGCCCTTCGCAGAATCGACCGGAGCGCCAAATCTGGTTGTCGCCACTCCTACGGGGCAACTCCACGAGTTGGGCGCCGTTCTGGTGTCGTGCACCGCCCGGCGCGACGGTTGGCAGGTCACCTACCTCGGGCCCTCATTGCCAGCCGCAGAGATCGCGCGGGCCGCCATTCGAAATCAGTCTCTCGCGGTTGGTCTGAGCATCGTGTATCCCAGTGATGATCCGCAGCTTCCCGCCGAATTGCTGCAGTTGCGACAGTCTTTGCCAGACAGGGTCAGCATTCTGATCGGAGGGAGGTCCGCCGGTTATTACAAAGAGGCAGCCAAAGAGATTGGCGCCAAAATCGTCACCGACCTCGCGGTCCTTACACTCGAACTGGATAAGATTCGCAACCGCCGTTCTTCTTGATGCTCTACCACAGTCCCTGCCCTCCACCCGGGCACGGCATCGAACTCACCAACCATGAACGACCGCACCACGCTCAAATGATCCTTCCCCCCGGAAGGTTCGTGTAGTTGTGCCCCTTCCTTCAATGAGATTGTGGTCCCTCCATCCAAAGCACCTTGACTCGAAGGGCCTTGTCGCCCTCTGGCGCGAGGGCCTTCTTGCCCGAAAGGTCCTGAAGGGCAAAACCAAGGGCTATCGGAACCACCCACAACTCGAACGCTTCCGGGACACTCGATCCTCAAATCTGTCAATTGACGCCTATCTCCACCACGTTGCCGACGAAGCGGACAGGCGATCCTATCAGTTTGATCGCTCCAAGCTTGGCGCAGTCGGGGCTGCAGACACCCTTCTTGTGTCGCAAGGACAGCTAGCCTTTGAATGGAAACATCTGAGAGGCAAGCTGGAGGAGCGCGACCCAGGTCGGGCCGAGCAGCTCGCGGATTTCAATTCACTGGAGGCCCATCCCTTGTTTAAGGTCGTCGAGGGCGCCGTCGCGGCATGGGAAAGGCCTTGACCTCATGGGCTAATCGCAAGGAGCCATCGCAAATCGGCGAAAAGTAGTTTCCTTTGCTCCCTTCCTTCGGCCCGCCCGGAATCTTCCAGTCGGCCCCAAATCGAACGTTCGCTTTTGCCTGAAGCGAACATCACCACGGCCTCACCTCTCTCTCGTCCGCTATCGATGATAGCGGCCGTTGGAGTCAGTCAAAAATTCCAACCGCAATCCGTTGATCCCGGACAAGGGAACTTCGACGCTCCAGTCAGACCGTTCTCATCCTCGGGTCGAGAACTGGTTTTAACCTTGCAGCCTCAAGGGGGGGCTGAAGATGATAGCTTGATCCGAATGAACACTCCGAGAGCACTTTACAGCCAGCGCTCGTCGATCGTGTCCGCCTATCGAGATCTCGTTGCGGGTGCCATAATTGTCACCGTCGCCGGTGGGCTGAGGGCGGAGGAGCACGCCAGCAAGATCAAGAGCAGGTCGAAGATGGCCCTCTTGCTTCGTTTCCTGTGAATCCGGGAAGGCTTTTATTTGCCCGACTTGACAACCGCGATGGCCTCCTCGACCTGGGCTTTGAGATCGGTCTCGCTCGGAGTCTTTGAGGACACGCCGTCCTTTGGGATCCTGAGTTTGGCGACCCAAGCAGCGCCGTTGAGCAGGCACGTGCGGAAGCTGTCGTTGGCATGACAGCTGTGCAGGTGCATGCCGGTGAAGCCGAATCCCCTGCCCCCATCCGGACGATCATAGGCCCAGGCCATGTGCTGGGGCTTGCCTTCGCTGACCGCTTTGTAAACGTCCGGATTACCGCCCCGAGCCGACTTCTCCTTTCTCACCGTGCTCATCGGCGGCACCGCAGAGAAAATGGGCGTCACCCCCTTCATGTCTTTCGTAAAACGCATGTGGTAATACCACTCGTCACGCAGCGTGAACGGCTTCAGGCCCCGCGCCGTGGGGTGATCCGGAAAGCTTTTAAATTCCGGAACCCACCACGGATTCACCGACCACCCGGTTTCGAAATAACCGCCCATCCAGTTGAGATAGTTTTGGCCGGCCACCCCGGCATTGACTTCCACGCCAAAATGGACCGCCATGAACCCCGCGCCGCGCTTTGTCGCTTTGCCAATCGCCGCGTCTTTGCCGGCTCGTTCCCCGTGGTTGAGACCCACGATGATGGCGTCCGCATGCGAAAAGTCCTTCGGCCAATTGTTCGATGAGTGCACGACCGCATGGACGTTGGGATAGGCGTCGTGCAACGCGCGCGCCATCAGCACGAAGGCAGCCACGAACTCATGATTGCCAGGAGGACCGTGCGTGCCGGCATCTCCGATGAAGACGATCTTGGTGACACTGTCGGGAGAGGTTCGCTGGGCCTCGTATCCGAAGATATCCCGCTCCGCTGCTCCCGAAGAAAGCAGTCCGGCGAGCTGTGCTGCAATTGCCAGGATGGCCAATGGCAGGCGTGTTGTGTTTTGTTTGTGTTTCATGATTTTTGGAGATGTTGATCGGGACACCCTTTCTGAGCCAGTTGGAATGTTAAGTTCCGGGGACTGGTTTTAGTTGCGCCACGGTTCTGGCAAAGTCGTCTGGGCTTTGGAAGCCCAATCCACTGTGGGGATATCGCCGGTTGTAGCGGCATGCTCGGAGCTCCAGGCAAACCCCTTCCTCCACCACACGCTTCACCATCACAAAAAAAATGGTCGACCCCTAAGGGTCGACCATTCCGTGATGTTTTGTTGGCGGCCTTGGCCGCTCGAAAGCCGATAGCACCTAGGCGCTCTTGACGTTCTCGGCGCAGGGACCTTTGGGGCCTTGGCCTTTGGTAAACTCGACGGTGTCCCCTTCACGGAGATCTTCGAACGCGCCGTCGCATCCGTTGCGGTGGAAGAAGACATCATCTCCCTCAGTTCCGATGAAGCCGAAGCCTTTGTCTGCGATGATTTTTTTGATGGTTCCCTGAGGCATGTTGTTTCGATGGATTGGTATTTTCTAACGCTATTGACGCCGTTTTGTCGTCGATAGCGGCCGCGACCTGTATACTACTTTCAGCAAAAAGCTTGTCTTTATTTTCATCGTTCGGCTCAAAAGTGCGAGAAAAGCCCCCTGCAGCTCGCGGATCCTAAGGAAATAGCGGTCGCTATCAGACCGCCTCCCAAGGGGATTTCCGTTGAAATCACAGGCGGATTCTCGCCAAATCGGCGTAGTAGAGGCGCTGCAGCGCCCCTGAATGCCTGAAATTGCCCCCCCCCCGGCCGATCTCGTGGACGGCCAGGGCGGTTAGAGAAGCGGACACGCCTTCATAAGTCGAATTCTGTCCCCGCCTCTGCCGAAGCATCGACGGGTGACTATAATTTGGCTTCCCCGAATAAAGCGTCAAGTTACAGTTTCTCCATGTCTTTTGGGCGGACCATCAAGGGCCTTCTGGCGATCGCTTTCTCAACGGCCCTGACCGAAGGGGCCGAGCTCGACTACGGCAAGGACATCCAACCGCTCCTCGCAGAACACTGCTACGCCTGCCATGGCCCGGACTCCAAAACGCGCAAAGCGGGATTGCGTTTCGACCAACGCGAAGTAGCGACCGGTGAACTGAAGTCAGGCGAACGCGCGATCGTCCCCGGCGATCTCGAGGCAAGCGAGATGGTGCGGAGACTCTTCTCCACGGATCCTGACGAGATGATGCCTCCGCCGGACTTTCGCAAGCGTCCTACTGACGGTGCGAAGGCTCGGTTGGCCGAATGGGTAAAGTCGGGGGCAAATTACCAACAGCACTGGGCCTTCGAACCGGTCGTGAAACAGAAGCTTCCCAAGGTAAAGAATGCTCAATGGCCGCGCAATGCGATCGACCATTTTATTCTCGCCCGCCTCGAGAAAAATAACATGGCGCCATCTCCAGAGGCGGGCCGCTCCACTCTCGTGAGAAGGATGTCGCTCGATTTTCGTGGCCTCCCTCCCCTTCTTTCCGAAGTTGATGACCTCTCACGTGACAACACCGAGGAGCTCTATGCGCGACTCATCGACACCATGATAGACTCCGAACACTATGGCGAGCGCATGGCGCAGGACTGGCTCGACCTCGCCCGCTTCGGAGACACCAACGGCTATCACAACGATTCGGAACGCGCGATGTGGCTCTATCGCGACTACGTCATCGACTCCTTCAACCAGAACAAACCCTTCGATCGATTTATCATCGAGAACATGGCGGGCGATCTTCTGCCTGATGCCGATGACACCACGCGCATTGCCTCCGGCTTCAATCGCTGTGTCACCTTCAATGAAGAAGGCGGAGCCGACCCGGACGAATTCTATGTCACCTACGCCGTTGATCGGGCCAACACCACTGGCCAGGTCTTCCTCGGACTCACGGTGGGATGCGCACAATGCCATGACCACAAGTATGATCCCATTTCGCAAAAGGAGTTTTACCAACTCTACGCTTTCTTCAATAGCGTCGATGGGGAGATTGGCGCCGGCGGACGCAGTGGCTATCACAACAAGCCCCTGCCTCCCCTCCTGAAGGTCCAGAGTCCTACCCAGAAAAAGAAGATTGCGGAACTGGACGAACGCCTCGCTTCCATGAGCAACGAACTGGAAGAGGCCCGGAAGAGGCCCGCGTTCACGAATCCCAAGGGGCCCTTGGCTGAAGCTGCGCGGGCGTGGGCAACCTTGCTCAGGGACAACGCTCCGACTTCACTCGAAGTGAGGAATGGACTGCAACTCCACCTCGATGCCTCTGCTCTCGATGCGCCAGGCGGGATTGTAAAAGAGTGGCTCGATCAATCCGGCAACGGCCACAACGCAATCGCTACTGGAACGCCCAAGCAGTTCGGCCGCGCCATCAACGGGCGCCCCGCCGTGCGATTAGATGGCAAGGGCGACTTCCTGCGCACCTCCTCCGGGGGAGAAAAACTGGCCGGGGATTTCACGATCACCACCGTCCTCAAGTTCCTCGACCTGAAAACTCACCAGATGGCTGTGATGTGGGGCGAGGAGGCCAAGGGAAAACGACGAGCGCTGTGGAAGACCGGCAAGAACAAATTCGCATTCAATGGCTATCATGCCGATGTAGTTGGCAATGCCGACTTCAAGGTGAACCAGGCTGCAATTGCCATCGTGACCAAGAGCGGCGGCGACAACCTTGTCCGCTTCAACCTCAATGGTGTGGCCAGCGGAGAGGGCAAGACGCCCCTCGCAGGTTACCTCAACAAGGCCATCACGATTGGAGCCAACAATGCAGGACTGGAAAAGACCTCTGCTGAGATTGCGGAGGTCCTGCTCTACGACCGTGCTCTCGATCCCACCGAGCAAGCCAAAGTCGGCCTCTATCTCGGCCGAAAGTACGGCATCGCTACCACTTGGGAAACTGCGCCGAAGGAACTGCTCGCGATCGTTGGCAAGGAGGAAAAGGAACGAAGCGAGAGCGACCAACAACGTCTCTTCAATCACTTCGTCCAGAAGATCCATCCCGCCTCGCGCGACCTCTTCCACAAACTGGAAGGAGAGTTCGCCAACCTGAAGAGCGAACGGGAACAAGCCGCCAAGCAGTCCACTGCCACCACCATGGTGATGGTCGAGATGAAGAAACGTAAGCCCGCGCACATCCTCATGCGTGGTGACTTTCGGCAACCCGGGGCAAAAGTGGAACCCGATGTCCCCGCAATCTTTCCGCGTCTTCCCGAGGACCAACCTCGCAACCGACTCGGCCTCGCCTACTGGCTGACCGATCCCAAGCATCCTCTCGTTGCCCGAGTGATGGTCAACCGCCTCTGGAAGCAACTCTTCGGGATCGGTCTGGTGAAAACCCTGGGAGACTTTGGCACCCAAGGCGAGCGCCCCAGTCACCCCGTCCTCCTGGACTGGCTTGCGGCCGACTTCATCGAGCACGGCTGGGACGTCAAGAGACTGAAGCGTCTCATGGTCACTTCAGCGACCTACCGTCAGGCCTCCATCAATCACGGACGTTACGACACGACCGATCCGGGCAATCGCGTTCATTCTCGAGCTTCGCGATTCCGACTCTCGGCGGAAGAGGTGCGCGACGCCGCTCTCTCGGTGAGCGGCCTGCTCAACCGCGAGATCGGTGGTCCCAGTGTTTACCCCCATCAGCCTGCCAATTATCTCAGCAGCATCGGCAAGGGATGGAAGGAGAGTTCCGGGAAGGATCTTTACCGCCGAGGTCTCTACACCTTCTGGCGCCGCACGATGCTCTATCCGACGTTCCAGATCTTTGACGCTCCGAGTCGCGAGTTCTGCGCGGTTAATCGCCCACGCACAAACACTCCCCTTCAAGCGCTGGTGACTCTGAATGACCCCTCCTTCGTGGAGGCGGCGCGCACCTTCGCCGAGCGCATCCTGAATGAGGGAGGACCTGAGGACGAGGCCCGACTCACTTTCGCCTTCGCTAACGCAACTTCGCGGCGCCCAACCGCTGCCGAACTTGTGTTGCTCAAGGAGACTCTCGCTGAACAACGAAGTGAATTCGGAGCAAATGCGGAATTAGCCAAGCAGCTCGCCGCAGACAAGAAGGCGGCCGATCCACCCGAAATGGCAGCATGGACGGCGGTGTCAAACATCCTTCTCAATCTCGACGAATCCATCACCCGGGAATAATGATGACCGAACACCAGGATCACCAAACGCGCCGGACCTTTCTGGGCCGCACTTCCTGCGGACTGGGAGCAGCTGCCTTCGCCCAACTGTTTGCAGAGAACTCCGCCGGCAACGGTGTCCTTGGATCGCCCAGTCTGCCCCCCAAGGCCAAACGTATCATCTACCTTCACATGTCGGGCGGTCCATCTCAACTGGAGACCTTCGATCCCAAACCCGGCCTCAAGGAATGGGATGGCAAACCGCTTCCCGATAGTGTGCGCGGCAACCAACGGCTCACCACCATGACCAGTGGCCAGGGCAAGATCAACGTCATGGCTTCGCAACACCAGTTCGGCACCTACGGGCAATCCGGCCTGTCCATGAACGTTCTCTTCAAGGAGATGCCCAAGATCGCGGATGATATCTGCATGATCCGAAGTCTCCATACCGAACCAATCAATCACGATCCCGCAGTCACCTTCCTGCAAACCGGAAGCGCTCTCTCGGGCCGACCCAGCATGGGATCATGGCTCAGCTACGGACTGGGCAGCGCCAACGAGAACCTTCCAGCCTTTGTGGTCCTACTCTCCGGCGGAGGACAACCAGTTCCCTCCCGTTACTGGCACAACGGATTTCTTCCGAGCCGCCACCAGGGCGTGAAGTTCCAGGCGGCCGGCGACCCGGTCCTCTTCCTCTCTAACCCAAAGGGAATGACAAAAGAAAATCGCGGCAAGACCATCGATCGCATCAACGCGTTCAACCGCCTCAAGCATGAACATGTGCGCGACCCTGAGATTGAAGCGCGTATCGACGCCTTCCAACTCGCCTACCGCATGCAAAGCTCAGTCCCGGAGCTCATGGACATCTCGAAAGAGCCCAAGTCCGTGCTCGAAAATTATGGCGTGCAACCAGGCAAGCCTTCCTTCGCCGCCAACTGTCTCCTCGCCCGCCGACTTGCCGAATCTGGCGTGCGCTTCATCCAACTCTACGACCGTGGCTGGGACCACCACGATGGCATTACCGGCGCGATCAAAGGAAAGATCAACACCGTCGACAAAGCCTCCACCGCACTCATCCACGATCTCAAGGCACGCGGCATGCTCGACGACACTCTCGTGATCTGGGGCGGCGAATTCGGGCGCACAACCTACGCCCAAACCCGCAACAAGAACTTTGGCCGCGATCACCACCCGGCTTGTTTCTCGATGTGGATGGCGGGCGGCGGAATCAAGCCAGGCATGATTCACGGGGCCACCGATGAATTTGGTTATAACATCACCAAAGACCCGGTTCATGTCCACGATCTGCAAGCCACCATCCTCCATCTCTTAGGCATCGACCACAAAGCACTCACCTACCGCTTCAAAGGCCGCGATTTCCGACTCACCGATGTGCATGGCAAGGTGGTGAGCGAGATCCTAGCGTAATCGGTTTGGGTCCCTCGCTCAACCACCGGCGGACCGACCCGCTCTATTCAACTCTGCACTCCCTATGGGTCCTGAAAAATGACTGCAACCGCAAATCATGCCGTTTCTCTTGGGTAGAAATGATGCCATCCACCGACCTTCGGAAGTGGATTTTGCAGGTGGAAAGATCCAGGATGTCTGCCGGGAGTGGCCGATCAGCGAGCAGACCTTCCATCGATGGAAGCGTGCTTCGCCACCAGCGGCTCCAGCACCGCGCGGGATGAGGAAGTTCACTCGGTCCATCGTGGCAAGAAAGAAACGGCGGCCTCCCGAAGAAAGCCGCCGTCTCGCTTGAGTTGTCTGTGTGGAGTCGCGTTAGTCCTGCGTCACCACCACGTCGTCAATGTAGAAGCCGGCGAAGGCATCCGCGTCGTCGCTTTCGAAGCGGAACTCGAGCTTCACACTGAGGCCGTTCGCCACCGCGGGGAGGGCGATGGACTCGCTAGTCCATGATTCCGTAATCCCCTCGAGACCGGTCGCGACGTCTCCGCCAATCAGAATCGAATCGTCTCCGGCATTGAGCAGGCGGATCGAGCCAAGATCACCGGAGGGGTTGGATTCGGTGTCGATGTACTGGCTGAAGCCCAGGGTGGCCCCGGAGGCGGGCACCGTGAAGGCCTTGGTGATGATAGATGCCACCGCCGAATGAGTGTGGTTGCCGCCGATGTTGGTGCCAGCGCATTGGTTGCCGTTGGCGGCACCATCCGGCTCAGTGGTCGCCCCGCTGGTGGTGCCCACGGTCCAAGCGGTTCCCGCGCCATTGTCGGCGACCGACCAATCCGGCGGCGGACCGGGGGAGGTAACAGCCTCAAAGTCCTCCGACAGCAGCGGCGGCGGCGGTGGCGGAATTTGCGCCCGAACGAAGTCGGAAGGATTACCGGTCAACATCATCCGGACCGTGCCGTCGCCATTCTCGTCGGTGGTGAGCACGCTGTCATTGTCGCCTCCGATCGTGCCCACGGCGGGATCCCCGGGCGTCAGGCTCTCGACCAAGGTGCCCGGATCAAAATCGAGGACCGGGGAGGATCTGAACTCGTAGCCCGTGTCGGATTCGCCCGTGAGCATCAACTCCCAATTCCCGCCGCCGATCGAGCTGATTGAGGTAATCACCGGGCTCAGAGCGGGTTCGCCGACCAATACGGTACCATCGCCTATAATCCAAGCTTCGGAGTTGTTGTAGGTGCCTGCGACAACCTCAGTGTAGCTTCCCGAGCCGGTAACATCGACAAACAAGTTGCCGATTCCGATCTTTTCAGTGACGCCAGCATCGATACTCAGAACACCCTGAGCGCCGATATAAACGGTCGTCGCATCATCGTCGATCGCTCCTTCGCCACCCATCGCGTTCGAGGTGATTTGAAGCGACGCGACTCCGATCGCGCCCGAATTTCCTTCGAGCGTCAAGGTCGGTGCCTGACCGAACGCTCCCACCTTGTCCGCAACCCAGTAACTGGGCTGGTCGCCGCTGTCATTGTGAAGCCGGATCGTTCCGGTGATCGTATTCGGCGACGAACCCGTGAGTGTGATGAGTTCATCCGGATCGACGCCGTCAGAAAAACCGCCGCTGCGAGAAAGCAGCAGGTCGCCCACGCCACTGATCACGCCACTGATCGTGTAACTTCTATCTCTCTCTGACCGAATATGGAAAGGGTTCGCTGAGGCCAGGACTTCCAAGTCACCGAGCGCGAAATCGCGGTGCTTCAAGACGATGTCCTGATTGCCCGTCCCCGTCCCCGTGATCCCGGCGACCTCAAGAAGTGACCCGCCTTCAGTCACCAGTCTGGTTCCGCCCGTCACGTTGGAGGTTCTATCGATGATGAATGTGTCCGCGCCATCTGGAATACCGATGACCCCATCATCTATACCGCTGTTCAGCGTCCAATTTTCGGGACTATCCCACAAATTCTGCCATGCCTGACCGTCGCCTCCTAGATTGTCGAGTCTAAAGGTGAAAAGTGCCCCGGGCGCGGCCTGGGTCATCAGGGCTAGAATCGCTGCACAGCCGATTGTTACGTTTTGTGTCTTTATGGTCATAAGTTCTTCCCTGTTGTTTGATGTTTGCCGGGTGGCGACACCATGAATTCGCCTTGCCAACCTTGGTTCGTCCCGCCGCCGCTTGGACCGGAATGGTGGGGGTGCAAGCAAAAACCGGCATGCGAATCCCTTTCTCAGTGGGCGAGTTTCTGATTGCGCTCATTGCTGGCCTGTCAATTTGAGATATTCGACGGCGTAGCAGCGGCCGTGTTCTTCCTGAGTTGCGGTATCGAAGTGAACGGCGTCGACGAACTTGGCAAACGACCGGCCGTCGACACAAGCCGTGTGCGGACGCAGTTTCGGCAGGTCGAGAAGAACAGCATTCATCTTGCGACGCAATCCCGGCGTCTTCTTCTCCCCTATAGTGCAGGCGATGAACGGGAGATCCGGGATCCCCAAGTCAGCCCGCAGATTGTCGATGAGCGTTCCCAAAGCCGGGCCGTAGGCCTTGACGCTCTCCTCCGATCGCGTGTTGGACTCGCCCTGCAGCCACAGTGCTCCGGCAATCCTTGTCTTGGCTTTCGGCCCCTGGCTCAGCGCTAGTTTGGTGCGGCGCACGGTCTCATCGTAGAGTTGTCGGCCCTTGCGCCACTGTGTGATATTGGATCCACCCTTGGCGCACGGCACCAGCGCGATTCGGGTCTTCGGCTGTGCCGCGATAAGGGTCTGCGCGAAGGTGATCCCAGGGCCGACACCGGCGTTGTCGGCGCCTGCGAACGTTTGCGGGTCACCAACCAGATGCAGTGGATGCCGGGCAAGGAACCACCCGTCATTCTTCAGATGCATCATGATGATCTGTGAATCGGCCAACGGTTCTTTCGGCATAACGCCGCGACCTTTCATATTCGATTGGCCCATCAGCAGGAAGATATCAACGCGCTCGCATTCGCCAGGGAGCTTCGTGATGTCGTCGGTGGCCAGGGGCTGCTTGTTGAGATCAGGCGGTGCCAGCTTCTGCGCAATAACGGTCTGTAGCACCATAATCATGGCCAACACTGCAACAGTCGTTGTTCTAGTCATTGGAATTGGCATCTTCGTCTTTCTCCCGGTCCAGCGCCACGATTTCAGGGGGGAAGTTGCGTCGCCAGACACCTTTCTGCCACCAGTCATGGCCGTTGGTCAACACGTCGTTGTCATAGACGATGAGCAACGCCTTCATACGCTACAACCGTTCCGGGTGTGACTTGGACAAGTCGGTTGTCTCCTTTGGGTCGTCCACCAGGTTGGACAAGGTCCAGGTGCTTCGCCTGGAGTCGCAGAGGAGCTTCCAGGGGCCGTCACGAATTGCGACACGATCGTTTCCTTATCATTACGCCAATAGAGCGGACGCCGGCGTTTAAGCGGCTTTCCATGGGGCACAGGCAGGATGGACGAGCCGTCGATCATCCGATCGTCGGGTGGCGAGACACCGGTGATCTCCAGCAACGTCGGAAAAATGTCGTGCCCCACCACAGGCTCGGCGGCAACGGTGCCGGGCGCAAGGCCGGCCGCCTTGAAGCCCGCCGGCCACTTGATGATCCCCGGCACACGAATGCCGCCTTCGTGACTCCAGCGCTTGCGGCCCCGCAGGCCTCCAGTCGAACCACGGGTACGCCCCTTGGTTCCCGCCCCTTCCGGGCCATTGTCAGAGG
>JAPKFB010000164.1 GCA_028821775.1 Roseibacillus sp. | reverse complement strand
ACCTATGTAGGTCTTGTTTGGCCCCGCAGCCGGCCAGGGTACTTTCATGCCAATCTTGTAGGTTGGCTGGCCGTTGTGGTGATCACTGTAGCAGCTGTATCTGGGGGCGCCCGGGTGGCTGTTGGCCAATCCTCCCGTGCCCATGTTGATCA
The DNA here is from genome assembly GCA_028821775.1 of Roseibacillus sp. GTDB lineage: Bacteria > Verrucomicrobiota > Verrucomicrobiia > Verrucomicrobiales > Akkermansiaceae > Roseibacillus_B. Next base: position 3,580 of record JAPKFB010000164.1, on the reverse strand, counting down.
AGCCCGGCCCATGGTTGACCGGGAACGGAGTCGAATTGTAAGCCAGCCACGTGTTTGACGAAACGAGCACCAGGAGGGGTGCCTTCGGCTTGGACTCAGGACGCCGCACGATGAACGAGGTATGGTAGCGCATCGGCTTGCCGTTCATCTGGAAATCGAATCGACCGGCGTAGACCCCGGACTTGGCATTGGCCGGAATCCGCAAGCGATGGCTGACCTCCCAGCGGGCATTATAGATTTCGTCGGTAGCCAGACGAAGCCCGTGACCGCGTTTGGTATCCTTGGCCGGATCGTATGCTGTATCATGCCGATCGATCGCCGCCGCATTGAAGCTTGGCCCCCCGATCATCCAGGTTCCCCGGTTGATAATCCGGCCAACCCGTCCGAAATCACTCGCATCAGCAACTTGCACACCCCGTTCCTCGGTGAACGGCCAGCAGGCCAGCAGCCGGTCATCCTTGGGAACGCTTAAACCACGATTGGAAAAGCGCTTCTTGATTTGCCCGCTGTCCAGCGCCCGGTCATAAATAGCGCACATCGCAACGTCGCCATTATAGAAGTTCACAGACTCTCCCTTCTGGCCGTAGGCACCAATCCGGAGAGCGGTCTCACCGGGTCGCACCGTTCCGGCAAAGGGGAACTCGGCCGCGAGTTCACCGTCCACGTAGACGCGTTTTTTCTTCCCATCCCAGCAGCCAACGAGATGATGCCACTGCTGGGTCTTGATCAGCCCGGGTTGGGTTTGGTGAAAGGCGGCCTGATCGTAGGCACCTCCTGCCCCGGTGCCAAAGACGATGGTTCCCTCGCTAAGAAACAATCCAACTCCACAACGCTCCGGATAATCGTGCTGGGTGATCAATCCCTGCCAACCGGCCAGGTTGAACGGGCGGATCCAGCATTCCAAGGTCAGCTGGCTCAGCCTCCTCTCATCGGGCAGTCCCTTGCTCACGTGCACATACGAACCCGGATGGATTGGCTGCGACTTCGGCTTCTCGACGCGGAACGATTCTAGCACCAGGTCCTTATCTCGGCTCTCGGGATCCGGCCCGAGTTGCACGACGCTCAAGTCGTAGGGGACGCTGCTGCTGACTCGGAATTCGATTTCCTCGCCCGCCGAGATACTCTTTTGTGCGTAGGCGTGCAGGCCGGGCAATTCCACCGGCAGATGAGCGGGTATCTCCTGGAGCTTTGCTGATTTTCCCGCGGCCGGACCAGTCGTGCTCGACAATTTTGCCGCTTTCAAATAGGCCACCAGATCGGCAATTTCACCAGGCTTTAAAAGCCCATCCGCAAGCGGAGGCATTAGCGAGACGTTAGCATACTTTGCCGCTTTAATATCCCGGAGGAAAATCGCTTGTTCCACTCCCGGAGCTGGCGATAGAACCATTTGATCTACGGTGTCTCTGAGGATCAGACCCGCGCGCGCGCCCACCTTCGTCCGGACGCTTACCATCTCGTAGTTACGGGCGATCGACGAACTGGGATAGACGATCGCTTCTAACAAATCCAGCTCACTGCGGATCGATCCGATCCCGGTCAGATCTGGTCCAAATTTCACTCCCTGATCCCCCATGACATGACAGGTGATGCACAGGGACTTGGCGGCATTGTGGAATAGTTCCCCCCCGCGTGCCGAGTCTCCCATCGGTAACAAGGCCGCAAGTTCCTTGATTCGTGCCTGTTGGCGCGTCAGTGAGTCTAGATCCGGCTCGACGAGATCAGCCAACTCGATCTTCGGCATGGCATCCGGCGGCGCGTTGCGTTGTTCGACCTCGTGCATGAGGCGAACCTGTTTCGCCAGAGGATCGTCCGCGGGAAGGTTCTCGTGGTCGCCGATCTCGTGGAGCGCAAAGATGAGCGCGTGCCGCAAAAACGCATCCACTTCTCCAGCCCCAGCCTCCAGCAGCGGCTTCACCGCCCGGCGATCGCCAATCCTGCCCAGCGCCATCGCTGCGAGCCGGCGGTGGTGTGAGTCATCGGAGGCGAGCAGCTCAATCAACGGGTCAACTGCGGCGGCATCGCGCCGCAGTCCCACGCTGTGGATCGCCGCCGTGCGCAACTCAGCGTTGTCATCATTCAGAAAATCCCGCACCGTTCGTTGCGCCGGTTCACTCAGAATGCGATGCAGCGCCCACAGAGCTGGAACGTTCTTCGCAGACCGCAGTTCTTCAATATTCCCCTCCTTCGCCAAGGCATCGATCGCTCGTTTCACGACAGCCGGACGATCATCCGAAAGCCAACTGATGGCGGGTTTTTCCCAGTCCAACTCGAGACCACGCGGATCATTCTGGGTAGGCGGAGCCTTCTTTTGAAGCCGATAGATCGCGCCGAGAATGTGCGGCTTGGCGACCTTCGAGGTCGGACAACAGATCATATACCAGCTGCCCGTGTCCGCCACCAGCACGCTACCGTCGGCATCTTCGATCACGTCGGTGGGGTGAAAATCGTTCTGATCACTCTCGATGAACGAACTCGTCGTGGCGCTGTAACTCGAACCCTTTCGGCTCAGTTCATGCCTAGAGATCCGGCGCAAGTTGAAGTCGGCACACAGCAAATCCCCGCGCAAACCGAGCGCGTCATGCTTCGGTATCACGAGTCCTGACGGAGCAGCAGGCCCCATCTGTGCCAGGATCGGAAGCAGATCGCCGGTGCGGGGATGGTGAGAAAGAACGCGGTCGTGCTTCTTGCCCCACATCCCGCCATAGACCGCATGTAAAATGCCATCACGCCTGCCGGGTTTGGAAAGGTCAAAGAACGTCCCGCTCACAAATCGCTCCCCACTTTCGCTAAACGCCAGTCCAACGGGATTGTCCATCCCTCCGGTAATCACCACATCCAGGTCGCTACCGTCAGGCTTAGAACGAAAGAGATGGGCAGCGCTCGTGTTAAAGGTCTTCCCATTTCCGAGCACGTGGCTCTGCGGCGCGAACGCCCCCTTGCACCAGTAAAAATATCCATCCGGGCCGAGATAGGGTCCGTGTAAGTCGTTGCCACAGCCAGTGATGGAGCCGCCGTCGAACCAGATGCTCCGTTCATCCGCGACGTGGTCGCCATCGGTATCGCGGAGTTTCCAGATGTGTGGGGGAGCTCCCACGTAGACGGCGCCTTCATGAACGAGGATGCCTTCCGGAAAAGGCAAGCGCTCGGCAAAAACGGTCGATTGGTCAAAAACACCATCGCCGTCCCGGTCAACAAGCCGCAAAACACGATGAGTGGGGTTCTTGAGTTGTTTCGGAGCCGGGTCCGTGTTTCCGGAGCTGTCGGTGACGTAGAGCACGCCATTCTCATCGAACGCCATGTGGATGGGCCTCTGCACCAAGGGTGGCGCGGCGACACGCTTCAAGGCATAACCATCAGGAAGGGTAAAGGTATGCGCAGAGAACTTCGCTTTTTCCACGCCGTAAACCGACACGGGGGAAAAAAAGAGAAAGGCCCGCAATACGAGGCAGGGCGTTAAGTTTAAATATAAAATCTGACTCTTCATTGCATGCTCGCAAGCGCACAATACCCGATTCTGTTCACCTGACGACTCAACTCTGGTTCGCCATCTTTACTCTCACTCAGCCAGTTCAGCCAATGC
>JAPKFB010000163.1 GCA_028821775.1 Roseibacillus sp. | reverse complement strand
CCCTCCGATACAATCGATCTTAAGTCCCTGATCAGCAATGAATTGGGCCACCGCCGCCCACCCCACCTCACCCACGAGAAGCGCTCCTGCCGGATCCATGGTGGTCACCCGACAATCGATATAGAGGTCACTCGTCTTCCCTGAGGCGAGCGTGAATTCCCCCGTTCTCACCGACTTCTTCAACAAAATCTCCTTCAGTTGCTCTCGCGCTGTGTCTGCCATTGCGCCGCATTGCTCCCAAAATGCGCCGCACTTGACGAGCAGGGATTCCCGTTTGTCCTCTTTTCCCTGGGATCCGTACCGCAGGCACCAAGAACCCGATTACATCAGCGCTTGGAGCGGTTCCAATTGATCGTCGCCGGGCGAACCGGTGATGGTGCGGCCGGACGGGGACACGCCGAATAGGTCGGTGTCGATGGACGACTCTGGACCCGACGATAACTCTGCGTCGATCGAGTGGTCCGGGAAGGCTGAGATGGCCGATAGCAATTCTGATAGTAGTAGATCGTGGGCCGGTCATTGTGGCGTGATCGACTGTAGTCGCGGGAGTTGTAATGGCTCCTTCTCCCCACCGATCGCGTCTCTCCCAAGCCCCCGATACTCTTCAGTCGTGATTTTGAAACCTGCGCCAAGGCCGCCAGCCGTGACCGCTCCATGGAGAGGCGGCGGCCTTCAGCACTTCGAGCCGCCGCCATAATTACCTGCCGCCGTTCCGCCAGCCGTGAGTAGGCGATCCGGTTCAGCCGCTCCCGTTCCGCAGACTCCTTGGCCTCCTGCGCTAGAGTCTCCTTCGCCTCAGAGGCATCCCACAAGAACCGCTCCTGTAGCTCTGCTGGCAAGAAATTGTGGGAAATCCGGGCTGCTCCGTTCCGGTGTTGGAGCACCATTCCCACCGCGTCAATCCTACTCACCTTGACATCAAGAAACTCGCGTCCATCACGGCAGGTTAGTGTCTCGAAGGAATCTCCCGCCGCCTCTATCCAAGCAAAGGTCCGGTAGTCCTTCCGATAATCCGCAAACTCCAGTTGAAGGTCCTCCATGGCATCCTTTTCCTCCTTGATCTGGATCGCAAGGGTGCCTGCCTCAGCAAAGGCCGCATCCGTGGCGATCCGCAACCGAACCAGCTCTGTTTCCAGATCGACCGACAACTCGGCCATGGCAGTCCCGGTGGCCAAGAGGCCAGCAAGCAAGGACCTGCCAATGGGCGAAATCTTCATGGGACTACAGAGACACATGAATAAGCCAATAGGGCTGATCCCCCTAATCACCGGTCCTGTGGTGTTCGGTAAGAAGGGTCAATTTCCCGCAGGCGCATCCGCAGGACGCTGATCTGGGCCTCCGCTCTCGCCTCGATCCGAGCCAGGCGAGCCTTTCGCCCTCCCCAAGTTTCCAAACTGCCTGGCGCAGAACGAGCTTTACCCGCCCCCGAAGCCCGCATGCGCGCCTCCTCCAAGTCTTGCCTCAACTGCGAGAGGCGCCCCGCCAACCCAGCAATTTGCTCTCGCAGCGCCATAATTACCTGCGGCCGTTCCGCCACATCCCGGGCCCTGCCACTCGGGGTCCGAGTGATCCGTCGGGGAGTAGGTGGTTTTGGCTTCGGGGCCTTGGCTTCCCGACGCTTCTTGATTGCTGCCAGCTCCGCTTCACGGCGTTCGTCGATCAGCCGCTGGCTCTCCACCAGATCGAGCAGGAGCTCGTCCCGCAATTTCTTGGGAAGGAGGCGGGCGGGAATATTGGCTGCCCCGGAATCGTGCCGGATCCCGATTCCCTCCGCAGTCACCTTCGTAATGCTCATCCCCTTGTAGACTTTACCGTCCTTGCTTGTCAGTTCATCAAACCGACGACGCAGGGCGTCTTGCCAGAGCCAGTCACGATAGGCCAGTTGGTAGCCGTCGTATTCCTTCCCGATTCTCTCGATCGCCTCCTTCTCAAGTTCCACCCCAACCTCAAGCTCTTCGACCTCCACGGTCCTCGCCACCAGCACTTCGATCCTCCCAAGCAATTCAGCGGAGAACTCCTGCTCGGCATTCCGTTCCTCCTCGAGCCGGTGTAATCGATCCAACTCAAGGCTCAGGGCCTGAATTCGCGCCTCCCCAATCTCCATATCGCTGGCCCCCTCCTTCACGGTCCATCCACCCATGCCGCCATCGGTGATCAACGACAGGGTGATCCCAAAAAAGACCAATCCGATCATCCCCACTGCGGTCCAGAAGACTCCCGATTGGTCTGAGGGAAAGAGCGATCCAGCCATGATTCGATCAGGACAATCAGTTTTGTCGCTTGGCCTTTAGCGCTTGGCCTTTAGATCGGCGATCTGGCCTCTGGCCGTGACGATCGCGTTGCGCCATCGCTGAGCGGCCTCTTCGGCCTGCCTCGCCTTGGGCGTGTGGAAGGAGATATTGCCTCGGGCAATCGCCTCACGGTGCATCCGGCGATAGTCCGCCGCTTTTCGGAGTTCTGCCTGAACATTCGACTCTGCAGCACGGATCCCCGCCTCCAATTCCACGATTCTCCACTCCGCTTTCCGCTTCTCCTCCTCCTTCTGTCGTTCCGCCGCCTTCATCTTTTGTTCCTTCTTCTGTTCGCGTCCCTTCACAATCCGTGCCGTAACCCCCGCCTCAATTTCCCGTTCCTTGACCCGCTGGACCTCGGCCTCTTCCTCCCCGAACTGATAGTAATCCTGCATGGCCATGGGCAGCACCTTACAATCGACCTTTTTCGGCCCGGTTTCGTCGGTAAAGGCGAGTCCGAGCGCATCGACCGACCTGATGGTGATCGACTTGTAGACCTTGCCGCTGAGAATCTCCAGTTCATCGATCTTCTCACCAACCGCCTTGGCCCGAACTGCATCTCGATAGGTTTGTCGATACTCCAAGCGGCCGTTTCTAATCGTCTCCAACTCCAGTTTGAGTTCTTCCACCTCGGAACTGGCTCCAGTGATGGTCTCATCGATGAGCTTGATGCGGTTCTCCGCGACCTGCGCCTCGCCGCGGACCTTGTCGTCGCTCCGGGACTTGTCGATCGCCTCGTTGATTGCCACCACCCTATTGGTAAGCCTCAGGATTTCGGCTGCCTGTGTCTCAAGCTTGTTCTCAAGAGAGTTGGCATTGTCCCCGTTGAAACGCCCGTCAAACACCGCCATTCCCAGTCCCGCAAATCCCGCCAAGACCACCACACCCAAAAGCATCCCGATGACGCCGGGACCCTTGGAGCTGGAAAACATGTCATCCATCATTACTTATCTTTGGTTCAGTCAATTATTCAGGGAGCTTATACTTCCGTTGGTAGCCCTTGTATTCTGCCTCCAACTTCGGCCGCTCCTTCGTCAACTCCTCCAGCTCGGTTCTTAGGGCCTTAACCCGCTGATTGGCCTCTGCGAGGGCTGCATTGGCCTTCTTGAGATCTTCTTCTGGATTTCCCCCTTCCGGCGTTCCCAGACGGGCGATCAGCATATCCACCTTGGCTTGGAGGTCTGCAATGCGGGCCTGCTGCTCCCGACTTCGTGCCTCCCCTTCCTTGTCGCCGCACCCGGCTAACAATAAGGCCAATCCGAGGGCCCCAACCCATCGTGGTGTTCTCATACGTATATTCAATTATCAGAACGCCAGTAATCCGCAATTCAGATCTGAAGCATTGGGTCGGTTTCTTCCCTACCAGGGACACCCCTGTCGGCGTCCCTCCGATCAAACCAACATCAGGGCCGGATTCTCGAGGAGCTTCTTGATTTGGCCCAGGAGCTG
>JAPKFB010000030.1 GCA_028821775.1 Roseibacillus sp. | reverse complement strand
GAAGGGCTCAGGCCGTCGATCCAAGATCAAATCTCGGCCAGGCGAGTGGCGGAATCGCCAAAGCGATCCAAGCGGATGTCAAATTTGTCCATCAAGCTCAGGAAGAGGCTGCACATCTGGCGGTGAGGTTTACCACTGTAGTCGAGCACGCGGCCGCCCTTCAGTTTGCCGCCGCCACCCCCGACGATGATGACGGGAAGTTGGGAGGCGTCGTGTCCGCCGATCAACATGCTGGAGCACATCATGATCATGGAATTGTCCAAGGCGGTGCGTTCCCCTTCCTGGATGGCGTCGAGTTTGTTGGCGAGGTAGGCGAGTTGCTGGAAGAAGAAGTTGTTGACCTTGAGCCAATCGGCGCTGTCGCTGTGTGAGAGGAGGTGATGGATCATGTAGTCCACTCCGAGATTCGGGAAGCGCAGCGAGGAGTGATCGTTGTTGAGTTTCAGAGTGCAGACGCGGGTGGTGTCGGTTTGAAAGGCCAGGACCATGAGGTCGCACATCAGGCGCATGTGTTCGCCGATGTCCTGCGGAATGCCGTCGGCGGGACGGGGGAGGTTGGGCTGGCCCAGAGTTGGTCGCCAGCCCTGCAATTCACCGCGGTGGCCGGCATTTTCGATGCGCTGTTCCACTTCGCGCACGGAGTTGAGATACTCATCGAGCTTCTGCTGATCGCCGGCGCTCACCTTGCGGCGCAGGTCCTTTGCTTCGGCGAGGACGGAATCGAGCACGCTGCGGTCGCCGGGGTGAGCGCCGTGTTTGAAGAGGCGATCGAAGGCGAGGGCGGGATAAACTTCGAGCGGGGTCGGGGTGGTTGGCGAGCTCCACGAAATGTGGGAGCTGTAAATCATGGAGTAGTTCTTGTGGATGGACGGATTGGCTTTTTCGCAACCGAGAACGAGGCTGGGCACTTTGGACCTGCGGCCGTAACGCTGCGCGATCACTTGGTCGAAGCTCGTTCCCGATCTGATCTCACCCCCGGGCGAGAGGGGGGCTCCCGAAAGGAGGTTGCCCGTCATCGAACTGTGAATGTTTCCCTTGAGCGCTTCCGCGTTGAAGAGACCGCGAACGAAGAGGAGTTTTTCGCGATGGGGCAGGAGGGGATCGAGCACCTTGCCCAGTTCCATCTTCCTGCCTTCTCCACTCGCCCGGTATTCCGCTTTGTGAAAACCATTCCCGCCGAAAAGAACTCCGAGACGAAGTGGCGCATCGTCACCTTCCTTCTTCGGCTTGGGAGCATCCGCGAAGGCCGGCCTCGATTCGAACCACGGGAGTGCCATCGTTACCCCGAGGCCGCGTAGCATGTTGCGGCGGGAAAGGTCCATGCGCGCGTTCATCAATTAAGGTTAGCGAGGATTGGTTGCTGGGGAATAAATAAAATCCGTCCGCGTTCCCGGATGTCAGGGATGGGGGGTCCCCCGGATCTCCCGAAACTGCGGACTCAGGACAATCGCTTCCACCGCGACCCCGATCCGATAGTCATGCTTCTGGAGGGTGGTCATGAGTTCATCGAGGAAGGGTTGATCGGAAAGTTGCACCGCGCGACCGAGAGCGTAGCCGAGGAGCTTCTGGCAGAAGTGGCGCACGAAGGACTCCCGGCGATCTTTGAGGAGGTAATTGCGCAGGCCTTCGAGGCCTTCAATCGACGTCCCATCGGGAAGCTGGGCCTTGGTATCGGCCCCCGCGCGAAATCGACCAATCGCATCGAAGGCCTCGAGGGCAAATCCGTAGGGGTCGATGCGGTGGTGGCACTTTGCGCAGGCAGGATCGGAGCTGTGCTTCATGATGAGCTCGCGTTCGGACAACCCCTTGGGAAGCTCGTCAGAAAGAGGAGGAACGTCTTTGGGCGGCTTGGGCAATCTCTCGCCCAGGAGGGTTTCCGAAACCCAATTGCCCCGCAGAATCGGACTGGTTCGCGAGGCGCCGGATTGTTTGGCAAGGGTGGTCGCGAAGCCGAGAATGCCTCCGCGGCCCACTTTTTGGATGTCCTCGATTCGTTGCCAGCCCTCCCCGAGGGCGGGCAGAGCGTAGAGCTTGGCGAGGTCGGGATCGACAAAGGTGTGATCGGCATTGAGGAGGGAGAGAATGGAACGGTCGTTCTGAAAGAAGTCCGTGAAGAAGCGGATCGACTCTTCGTACATTTTGCCGCGCAAGCCCGCGAACTCGGGATAGAGGCTCTCATTTTTTCCGTCGTGTTGGTCAAAGTTGCGGATGTGCAACCACTGGCAGGCGAACTCGATGGCCAGGCGCCGCGTGTGACGGCCCTGAAGAAGGCGATGAGCGTGCGCCCTGAGAGTCTTGCTCTCGGTCAGCGATTTCTTCGAGGCCGCGAGGGTGAGTTCCTTATCCGGAGTGGAGGAGGTCAGGAAGTATGAGAGGCGAGTGGCGAGTTCCCAGTTATTGACTGGTCCCTGCCTGGATTTCCTGGCGGGCGCTTCGCTCTTGTAGAGGAAGGCCGCCGCGCTGAAGAGCCGGGCGAGGGTGAGACGGAAGGCTTCTTCGTGGGAGAGCCTTTCCTCACGGAGCCGTTGGTAGAGATCGCGGAGGGATTGTTGTTCGGAGGGCGGAAGGGGCCGGCGGTAGATCCTGGGCGCGAAGGCGATGAGCGCATCGAGATGGGTTGGCTGCGCTGCCACCAGGGTCTTCTCGAAGGCTGCGGCCCGTTCGCGGATGGTGCCCTCCATCGGTTCGAATTTCTTGGGGTCGGCATCCTGGGTGGCGAACTGCCAGATTTGCTCATAGGCGGTTATGAGGCGTTGGGGCTCCCGGCTCACAAAGGTGAGTTGCTCCCAGAGTTGATCGATCCGGGCCTTCTCCCTGGCATTGAGCATCAGGCGCGCGAGGTGATCGTCCTCCCGGTGATAGAGTTGCAGGGTGACCACTTCATCGGCCGGAACAACGCGGACGTAGCACATCGCGGCGGGGAAGAGCTTGCGAAAGTCGTCGAACCCTTCTTCCAATTTTTCGCGCGCTGGGCCGCTGGCGTGAACCACGATTGGTTCGCTGGCACGGAGAGTGGATTGCTCGGGTGGTTTGCTGGTCCCGACCATCATTTGGACCGCAACCTCGGGGTCGCTCGACTCCTGGACCACTCCGCGGACCACCAATTCGGCACCGGCGATGAGCGAGGCGGGAAGCTCGAATTCTAGGATCGAGGGCGTAGTGACCAAGTGGTTCGCTTCGCCTGTGATCCTGGGTTCCTGTGGTCGTTTTGCCGAGAGTGTGGCGAAGTCGAGCGTGCCAAAGAGCGGGCCGTTCAAGGAAGTCAGATCTTCGTGGGCGGCCCGGTCGGGATCGGAGGCCTCCGCCCGCAGAGGATTGCTCAGGAGGACCTGAAGTTGATGAGCGAGTTCGCGGGCGCGGGCAGGATCCTTTTCGTTGAGCCATTCTTCAACGAGGGAGCCCGGGACGATCCCTGAACCCTGCTTCCGCTGATCGTTCATGCCGCCATAGAAATGCCAGGTCGCGAGATTGCCGTGCTGGTCGGGATGCGGATTGCCGGCCTGCATGTCATCAGCGCAATCGCCTGCGAGTGACCATTTGCGGTTCTTGGCGCCCAGTTCTTCGATCGAGAGGTCGATCTCGGTGAGGTCACAGATGTGGCTGTTGTCACGCGCCCCGATCGTGACGGAGATGAGATCGCCCCTGAGCACTTCAAGCTCGGGGACGGGTGCAATGGTGGCGACCTTGCCGAGGTCGAGGTTGGCGGAGCGCAGGACGCGGGTGAGACTTCCGCGGTGCAGGGTGAGCGACCAGCTTACTCCATTTCCGCAGCGGTCGTGTGCATCGCGCACATGGGGAGTGATCTTCACGCGTCCGTCAAGCGGGCTCATCCACCCGGCCGCAATCCAGCGTTCGGGCCGCGGATGGACCACCACGCGATGAGCTCTCAGGTCACCGGGCACTTTGACGTCGCGATCCGAGGCATTTCCCATGAGAGAGAAATCAGCCACGCCCTTGATCGTCCATCCACTGATGAATTTGTGACCGGATCCATTGTGAATCGGAGTGGTGAGGTAGTTCTTGATGGCCACCTTTCCGGTCGCCAGGCCCAAGTAGGAGGTCCAGGCACCCACGATTTCCGCGTCGATCTTCAACTCGGATGAAAGGGCCGCAAGATCGAGATCCGTTTTGCTCTTTCGAACTCTGGAGGCTGCTTCGAGATAGCGGGAGGTGTGGGTGAGGCTGCGGGTGCGAATCTCCTGTAGGGCTGCGAATCCCAGCTTGAGATCGCGCATGAGAATGGGGGCCCTTCCCGGGCGCTCGAGGCGCGCCCGTTGCCATTCCACGGTGGCCGTGCCCGTGCCGAATCCGATCGCTGAAAGATAGACCTTGGTCGTGTTGGCCCCAAGTTTGAGGCGGACTTCCATGCTGGTTGTGATGGGGGTGACGGGTTCCTGCCAGGGACGGATCAGTCCGAGGTGGCCCACGTTGTTGAATTTCCAAAGCCGGTCTTGCCAACGGCGCACCTCTGCTGCGAGGGAAACCGCTTCTTCCGGCTTGGCGGTGCGCAACTTTTGACGCAAGTGATCCAACAGAAACGAGGGTGCGGGCTCGTCCGCAAGCAAGGCCTGGGTGAGAGCGCTCAAGTACTTGGCATTGAGACCGGAATCCGCTGCCACAGTGGCGGCGGATGTGGGATCGGTCCTCAAGGCATCCCGATGCTCGATCAGGGCCGCGAAGGAGGGGGTGAGCTTGAGTCTTCCTTCCCCTTCGCCTTCCGGAGCGGCCCCGCGGACCTGGCTGGTATAGTTGAAGTTGATGCCATCACCACCGGTGTTCTTCAGGTAGTTCGAGCGCAACGCGGTGAGGATTTCCTTGGCGTGATCCGTGCGGCTGGTGCTCGCTGAGAAGCGAAATCCGTCCGGAAGGAGCACGGCGTGGTCGGCAATCTCCTTGCCCGCTTCGAGATACTTCTCAAAGAGGGCAGGCGACATCACCAGTCCGCCCCCGGAATTGGTGAAGCCTTCCCCGGAGGCGCTGTCGACAGGGAACTCGCGGAGAGGATCCAGGGAATCAACGCCGGTGAGATCGCGGACGGTGTAAGTATACTCCGAGTTGCTTAAACGGCGCAAAAGAACGGGGCCGGGATCGCCGGCCTGCGCGCGCGCTTCGGTTGCGAGGTAGCTCTTGGCCCAGGCGATCAGCGCCGCGCGTTCTTCGGGTGTTGGTTGCTGGACGTCCTTCTTCTTGGTGGGAGGCATCTCGCCGGTTTCCAACTGGGAGACGATGCCCTGCCAGGTCTTGGGGTCGTTGCGGACCGCGGTGAGGTCGTTGAACCGTTCGAGGTCGAGCTCACCCTCGCTGGTGGCCTGATCGTGGCAAGCGAGGCAGTAGCGATCGAGGAGGGGAAGAATTCTTTGCTGGTAGTCGTTATCCAAGTGGGTGAACTCGGCTTCTTTGGGGGTGGCGAGCGCCGTTCCCAAGCCGAGTGCGAAACTGACCACTCCTTTGAGAAAAACACCCTTCATCCCATCAGATTATACCACGCTTTGCCGAACCTGACTCAGTTGAGGTGAAGGAGTGGGGCACGTCAAGGTTGGGCTTGGACCGATCGAGCAACCGGACTATGAGCGGCACCGACAAACCTCGGTCCTGTGAAAGATCAACGGCTACTTCGAGTAAGGGGAGCCTTGCCTGCCCGCTTCTTGTTTCTGTTCCTCGCGTGCTTGTCGTCCCTTGCGGTCGGAGCCGAATCAGGACGTGGATTGATTCTGCGCTTGGAGTCCGGCGGAGAAGAGGATGCCCGCCTGGCCCGCTCGGTGGCCCTCTTCGTTTCCAATGGAGAGGCAGTCTCGCCATTTTTGAGAGCGGGAGCGTTCAAGGCGAAGTGGGAAGGGAAACTCGTGCTCGAGAAACGGAGGCGCCTAGTCTTTCACCTGGAGGGAACGGGGGAAGCGAAGCTCCTGATCGATGGCGAGGTTTTGGTTCCTGCGATTGGGAAACCTAACAGATCGAAGCGACTCTCGAGCGGGGAGCACGATTTCGTGGTCGAGTATCTGCCGCCGGCTGGCGGGGAGGCGACCTTGCGTCTCTCTTGGGAAGGGCGCGATTTTGCTCGCGAGCCGGTGCCGGAGTCGGCCTTTGGGCATGGCTCTGCTGATCCGGAGTTGGCGAAGATGATGATCTTTAGGCACGGGCGGAATCTGGTGGCCGAGAGGCGTTGCACGGCTTGTCACGCGGGATCGGTTGTTCCTGCGATGGCGGAATTGAATCTCAAGGGTCCTTCGCTGGACGGAGTGGGTAAGCGCTTGCGGCAGGATTGGTTGATCAAGTGGATCGCAAATCCGATGGCAGTGCGTCCTTCGGCGCACATGCCGGTGATCTTCCAGGAAAATGCCGAAGAGAGCGCGGCCCATATTGCGGCTTATCTCTCAGCGGACGCGCCCGGGGAAGAAGCCTCGTTTGCAGCGACGCCCGCGCAGGTTAAAAAGGGCGGCCACATTTTCCACGAGCAGGGATGCATCGCCTGCCACACCCTGGATCGGAAGGGTGATGCCGACCGCATCGGCCTGGGGGGAGTCAGGATGAAATATCGTCACGGGGCCTTGAAGGATTTCCTGCGTGATCCCGCGAAGGTTCACCAGGGGACCCGCATGCCTACTTTCAAGTTCAAGGAGGAGGAGCTCACCAAGCTCACGGGCTTTCTGCGCTCCCTGGTGAACGATCCCGGGGAAGCGATTGCAGTTGGAGACTTCAAGAAAGGGCGCGCCCTGGCCAAGTCGTCGGGTTGTTTCAATTGTCACGAGCGCAAGGATGAGAAAAGCGACTTACAGGCCAAGACCCCGCTCTTCTCCCTGAAGGGTGCGGACTGTTCCTCGGTGCGGTATGGGTTCGCCGATCTGGGAGAACAAAAATCTGGGCGAGAGGCGATCGAGAAGTTCCTTGCCGAGAAAACCAACCAGCGGTCGCTCGCGCGTTCTGTGGCGGCCGAGTTCGCCGAGCGCCAATATAAGATCCTGCGTTGCACCGCCTGCCACACCCGCGATGGGGAAGAGACCTTCCGGGACCAATTTGCACCGGAAGTGGCCCACCTCCAGCGACCCGAGGCGGCCCCCGACGAAGAGAAACCCGCGATCAAGGTGGGTCCGCCGCCACTCACTCATCTCGGTCTGAAGCTGCGTCCAGAGTGGCGCGGCAAATTGTTTGCGGGTGAGATTGATCCCAAGATCCGTCCGTGGATGGCCGCGAAGATGCCCGCCTTTCCCTCCCGAGCGGAGGGCCTGGCCATCGGTTTCAGTCACAGCGTGGGAAAATCGGGAAGCTCTCCTGCCCTGGCAGCCCTGGATCCCGCCAAGGTCAAGATCGGGCAGGCGATGTCCAGTGTGCAGGGCGGCCTCGCATGCGCCACCTGCCATGGGATTGCCGACAACCCGCCCATCGCGGTCTTCGAGGGGGAAGGTCCCAACTTGCGCGATGCGGGAGCTCGCCTCAGCCGCGAGTACTTTCATCTTTGGATGAGTGATCCGCCCCGCGTCTGGCCGGGAACCATCATGCCCAAGTACGCCTCCGATGGTAAGACCCCATTCACCCAGCACTACGAGGGCGATGCCACCAAGCAATTCGACGCCATCTTCGAATACCTGCGTTCTCTTTTCCAACCGTAAACCATGAAACTAACCGCCGCCTGCCTCTTCACCCTGACTGCCGCACTCTCGCTCAGCGCCTCTGGCGCGCCGGGATTGATCGGAGAATACTTCAAGCTGGAGGACAAACTGGGCGATGAGTTCGAAGTGCCCGTCGGTCAGCAACCGTGGCTTGTGCGCGTCGATCAGGCGGTGAACTTTGCGGAAGCGAAGGGCGAATTCCACGGCTCCAAGCTCACGGACAATTTCATGGTTCGCTGGAGCGGTGCGCTCACGATCAAGAAGGCGGGCGCCTATCTCTTTTCGACCAACTCAAGTGATGGTTCGCGCCTCTACCTCGATGGCAAGCTGGTGGTCGATAACTGGGGTCCGCACCCCATGAAGAAAGTGACCGGGACGGTCTCATTGCAGGCCGGGGCACATCCGATCAAGATCATCTTCCAGGAAGGTGCTGGCGGCGCTGGTTGCGTGGTCGGTTGGATGGGGCGCAAGGGCAAGGAAGAGCCCATTCCAGCTTTGGTGCTCTTCCATGATGAAAACAAACGGAAGGCCATCAAGTGGGACCAGCAGGCGTTTGCAAAAGCCAAGGCCGCACCGGCGGTGCCAAGCAAGCCGCTCGCGGGTGCGCTGCCGGCCAAGTTTGGCAACTTCATCGGAACGGCCCTTCGAGTGGGGCGCGATGCGAAGGGGGAGAACGTCGCCTTTCGGACCCAGATCATCAAACTCGATGCGGCCGGGAATGCGTGTATCGCCTTTGATGCCGACACCATGCGCATGGTGGCGGGATGGACCCAGGGTGGTCTCAAGCTACAGGGGCTTCCCTTCACGGGCGGTCACGGGCAGTTCCCCTCGCATGGCGGAGCCAAGGTGTTCACGAACCAAGCTGCACCCGGGTGGGCGAATGCCAGGGGCAGCTTTGCGGAGCCCCGCGTTCCGGAAGATGGCGCTTATCCACCGCTCGGTCCCATTCCCAAGAAGCAGGCGCACTACAAGGGACTTTACGTGCACGGGGACAAGACCATCCTGCGCTACACGGTGGGACCTGACCCCGTGCTCGAACTGCCCGCTCTCGAAAACGGCATGATCACCCGGACGATTCAGGGGAAGTTCTCCAAGTCCGCCCTGGTGGTCCTGGCGGATGAAAAGGGTGCGCCGGAAATTCGGATCGTGGGTGCGAAATTGACGCCACTCAAGGTCGATGGCCGCGTGGTCCTCCGCATTCCGGCCGGCATGGCCCACTTCAAGGTGGTCTACGGGGCCGGAGAGGTTTCCGACAAGCTTGAAGACCTGACCCTCTTCATGAAGGGGGGAACTCCCAAGTGGACCGAAACGGTCACCACCAAGGGCGAACTGGCGAAGGACGATGGCAAGGCGGCCTACGTGCTCGATCGCCTTACCGTTCCCTACCAGAATCCCTATGGGGTGCAGATGCGGATCGGGGGGTTCGACTTCTTCAGCGATCCAAGCAAGGCCGCGGTCTGCACGTGGGACGGAGACGTTTGGATCGTCAGCGGGATCGATGAGAAACTGGAGAACCTGACTTGGCGACGTTTCGCCGCGGGTGGTCATGAGACCCTGGGTCTCACCATCGTGGACGACATGATCTACACCGTCGCGGACGATCAAATCACCCGTTATCACGATTTGAACGGCGATGGCGAAGCGGACTTCTATGAGAACTTCAACAACGACTGGGAGCTCACGAGCGGCTTCCACGCCTTCTGCTTTGATTTGAAGACCGGCCCCAAAGGCGAGTTCTATTTTGGATTCGGCAGTCCGGTGCGCGGGGGCGGGCGCAGCTTCGAGCGCATGGGGAGGCACCACGGATCGATCATCCGGGTCTCCAAGGATGGCTCCAAGTTGGATCGTTATGCCACCGGCCTGCGCGCCCCGAACGGAATCGGAGTGAGTCCGACGGGTCAACTGACCAGTGGCGATAACGAGGGGACCTTCGTTCCGCGTTGTCCGATCCACTGGATCGAGCCCGGAGAATTTCTCGGCGTGGTGGACTCCGCGGCGGATTACGCGAAGATGAAAACGACGCCCACGGTCGGGCAGCGTCGCGGAGATCGCAAGCAACACCTCGATCCCAGCGAAGAACCGAAGCCCCTGGCCTGGTTGCCGAAGGGGGTGGACAATTCGAACGGAGGTCAGGTCTGGGTTGAAAGTGACCAGTGGGGACCGTTCCAAGGCGAGATGCTTCACTTCAGCTACGGGCAGAGCGCGATCTATGTGGTTCTGAAAGAGAAGAAGGGCGATCTCATGCAGGGTGGAGTGGTGAAGATCCCAGTGCGTCCCACTTCGAGCGCGATGCGCGGCAGGTTCAACAAGAAGGACGGGCAGCTCTACCTCGCAGGCCTGAAAGGCTGGCAGACGAATGCCGGTCGGGAAGGGGGGCTCGACCGCGTGCGCTATACGGGGCAGACCGTGAAGATGCCGCGCACATTGAAGGTGCGCGACGGAGGGATCGAGATTGGCTTCATCCAGAAGCTCGACAAGGAACTGGCCGAAGACCCCGAGAGCTTTTCGATTTCGGGCTCTGATCTGCGCTGGACGCACGACTATGGAACGGGCGAGTTTCAGGTTGGTCACCGCGACTCAGCCGGCCCGCCGAAGGGACGCACCAAATTCCCGATCACGTCCGCCAAGCTTCTACCCGACGGAAAGTCCGTCTTCATCGAAGTGGAAAATCTCCAACCGGTTCACATGATGCAAATCGACGTGGATCTTGAGACCACCGAGGGGGATGAGATCGTCACAAAGATTTGGAATACCATTCATGTGACGAAGTAATCGGGGGCGGCGTGTTTCAGGAGCCATACCCCGGAGGAGTCAGGCTTGGCGCTTGAAAAGCGCCTTGACGAAGTTTGGAAGCCTGCTCCTCACCGCTACTTCAGGGGAGTAATCACAATGTTCCGATACGCCACCGGGCCGTGGTCGCCCTGGAACATGATGCAACCGGTCGCCGCTTCCTTGCCCGTCACGCCGGAAGGAGTGGGGCCCTTCATCTCGACGTTCTCGTGGAGGATCTTGCCATTCAGTTTGACGGCCACAAATTTCGCATGGGCCGTCTTCTTGCCGCTGGCATCGAACTTGGGGGCGATGAAATCGATCTCGTATTTCTGCCACTCACCGGGCTTCTTGCAGGCGTTGGTGCGCGGGGGTTGGGCTCCATAGATCGCTCCCATGTCGCCCCCACCGAGTTTCTTGATGCCGTAGCTGTCGAGGATTTGAATCTCGTATTCACCCATCACGTAGATGCCGGAGTTGGCGCCTTTGGCGACGAGGACCTCGAGTTCGATGCGGCAGCTGCCCCACTTTTGCTTCGAGTAGATATCGAGGCTTTGCCCGTGGCCGGAGACGACGTTGACGAGGGCCTGCAGGCGGCCCTTCTCGGCTTCGAGAGCCTTGGGGTTATCCTTGACCAGGACGGGAGTGCCGATTTGCCATTGTTGTTCGGTGTTTCCCTTGGCCTTGAACGTCCAACCGGTGAGGTCCTTCCCATTAAATGGTTTGTCCCCAGCGAGCAGACTGGAAGGGAGCGTGAGGACAACGCTGGAGATGACAAGAAGGCTGGTGAAGGGCTTCATGTTACCCTTTTGACGAAAATTTCTGGGGCCTGCAATGGGAATCTCAGCGCCGGGAGCCTGCTTTCGACCATCGCCGATTGGAGAGGTCGATTTTTTCGATCGCTGGGGCAGTTTGATCGCGTAGAATGCAGCATGACAAAACGTTCCTTGATCGGCCACAGTTGTTGGGCGGCAGTTGCCGTGGCGGCGTTTGCCTTTGGCGCCATGCGGGAAAAGGGGAATTCCTCCTCGGCGGGGGACCTGAGCAGCAGGACCGCAGGCAAGAGCGCGGGCTCCCGAGCGCAAGGGGCGTCAGGTTCAGGTTCAGGATCGAACCCTCTCTCGGGCCGAGCGGGTCGGAGCGGGGTGGTTCGCAGCGGCGGGGGCGAGTTCAGGGCGGCCTTGACCCAGGAACAACTTGCCGGGATCGCGCATCAGGCTTTCCGGAGTGGAAACCCTCTTGAACGTCGTTCGGCCTTCGGGCAATTGCTCGAGTCACTGACGGTGGAGAATGCGGGGTCGATTCTGGTGTTGCTCAAGGAGAACAAGCCCGACAAGGACCAGTGGCGGGATTTTCACTATGCCTGGGGTGGCCTTGATGGGAACGCGGCCCTCGGCCATGCCATGAAATCCAAGGAGTATGATTTGGCGTATACCATGTCGGGATGGGCTGCCGCCAATCCCCATGAAGCGCGTCAGTTTCTGCAGAACCTTCCGGAGGATGTGCAGACCGATCGCGAGCTTCTCAAGCGAAGCTTGGTGGCTGGTATGGCGGATCGGGACACCGGACTCGCGACCGATTTTGTCTTCGAACTGGCCGCCCAGGGTGATCGGCGGGCTGGAGATTATCTGGGAGAAGTGACCGGCGAGGTTTTGCGTAGCATGGGCACGGAAGAGGCCGCGCTGTGGGCGCAAGGATTGCCCGACGGAGAATTGAAAGGGGCCGCGATGGATCGTGTTGCGAACAACTTTGTGAACCGTGATCCCGAAGCCGCCGCCGCGTGGGCGCAGCAATTTGCGGGAGAGAGTTACGCGGCACGTGTGATCGAGGAAGTAGGTGACGAGTGGGCCGAACGCAATCCGGTGGCAGCGGTCGATTGGCTGGAGTCGCTTCCGTCTGGAAGGGGGCAATCGATGGGCCTGACATCAGCCTACGGTGAATGGAGTCGCCGCGATCCGGTGGCTGCCGGTGAGCGCATTGCAAGCATGCCGCGTTCTCCGCAACGCGATTCTGCGATCAGCGGTTACGTGAGCAGTTTGTCCTATCGTGATCCTGCCGCCGCGATCGAGTGGGCCAACAGCATCGCGCAAGATAGCGTGCGCGACCGGGCGCTCACCCGCGCTGGGCAACAACTCTTCCGGCGTGATGCCGAAGCTGCGCGCCAGTGGGTCGCGACCAGCGGATTGTCCGCGGAAGCACAGCGAGCGGTCTTGAATCCACCGCGAAGGCGCTGAGTTCAGGGTTCTGGAGAGAAGGACGGCCTTCCCTTCCTCTGCCTCCCGTCCGCTGGGAAGAGGACCGGCCCGCTCATTCGGTTTGGAATTCTCAGGCCAACAACTCACCCACCACCTCGCCGAACACGTCCGTGAGCCGAAAGTCCCGTCCCTGGTGGCGGAAGGTGAAGTCCTCATGCTTGAGGCCGAGGCAGTGCAGGATGGTTGCGTGGAGATCGTGCACATGAACCTTGTCGCTCTCGGCGAAGTATCCGAATTCATCCGTTGCTCCATGAACGACTCCTCTCCTGATTCCCCCGCCTGCCAGCCACATCGAGAAGCCGTGGGGGTGATGATCGCGGCCCGAATTGGCCCCGCTGCCCTGTGACATCGGGGTGCGGCCGAACTCGCCGCCCCACACCACGAGGGTGTCGTCGAGGAGTCCGCGTTGTTTCAGATCCCTGATCAAGGCCGCAATGGAACGGTCGACTGACTGGCAGCGTTCGGCGTGGTCCTGGTAAATCGATCCGTGGGAATCCCATCCCTTGTCGTAGAGCTGGATGAAGCGCACTCCGCGTTCAGCGAGCTTTCGTGCGAGGAGGCAATTGTTGGCGAAGGAGGCCACGCCTGGCTGAGCGCCGTAGGAATTGCGCACGGATTCCGGCTCGTTCGCGATTTCGGTCAGTTCGGGAACTGCTGTTTGCATCCGAAAAGCGAGCTCGAACTGGGCGATGCGGGCGGCAATTTCCGGGTCATTGACCACCTCGTGGTGCCGCTGATTCATCCACTTGAGAAGATCGAGCTGGCGACGGCGTTCGCGCTGAGTGACTCCGGCGGGATTGCGGATGTGCAAGACGGGATCTCCCGATGTGCGGAAGGTGACGCCCTGGTGTTCGGAGGGCAGGAATCCCGAGCCCCAGTAGCTGTCGAGAAGTGGTTGCCGGTTCTTGCCTGAGACGAGGACAATGTAGGAGGGGAGGTCGCTGTTCTCAGATCCCAGCCCATAGGAGAGCCACGACCCCATGGACGGTCGTCCAAAGCGCACGCTCCCGGTATTCATGAACATGACAGCCGGATCGTGGTTGAACGAGTCGGTGTGCATCGAGCGGATGACCGCGATCTCGTCGATGACGCTGCCGACATGGGGAAAGAGATCGGAAACCTCCGTTCCACATTGTCCGTACTTTTGGAATTTCCAGGGTGAGCCTTTCACCTTGGGCCTGGCCTCCTTGATCATCGCAAACTCGTGGTTCTTGATGAGCTTCGGGGGCATCTCTTCTCCGTCGCGCTGGGTGAGGACCGGCTTGGGGTCGAAGGTGTCCACATGGGACGGTCCGCCCGACATGAAGAGAGAGATGACGCGTTTGGCACGTGGCGCAGAGTGCGGTAAGTCGGAATGGGGTGCGCTTTCCGATCGAGCGAGCGAAGCCAAGGCCACCGAGCCCAGTGCGAGCGGAGTCCGGCCCAGAAGCTGACGGCGAGTGATGTGGTGCGAGAGAGAATCCATGAGATCCTGGGTGGTGTTCCTTCAATTTGGGAGGGCACCTGTGCGCACTGCAAGCGCCATCGTGGCCGTGCGGTCGGAAGACCAGGCAGGCGCTTGGGAAGGGCAGGCGCCCCTCAGCGAGGGTCCTCCCAAAACTGATTTTTCGAATTGGCCCCGCAGGCATCGTGGGCCCGGTTTAGGAATCAGGTTTTCGCAGCTATTCACGAGTGAGAGTTTCGTCGAGATTCAAGAGAACGGTCGCCAGCGAGAGCCAGCGGTCTTCCCCACCTGTCCGCACGAATTCGCGGAATTGTTTCCGTTCCTCGGGATCCGGGGAGCGACTGAGGCACAGTTCGAAGGCAAATTGAATACGAGTATCGACGGTCTCCCTGTCCGTAGTAATGCGCCGCGCAAAGGCCTGGGCGCACTCGTGAAAAATGGGATCATTCAGGGTGACGAGGGCCTGGCGAGGCGTGTTGGTGATCGAGCGTTTCGCGAGGCAGACTTGTCGCGGTGGTCCGTCGAAGGCTGCGAGAGACGGGTGGAGCAACATGCGTTTCCAATAGGTGTAGATTGATTTGCGAGAGCGGCCCTCTCCAGCGGAGTCCTTCCAGTGAAAGTTCGAATTTCCGGGCTCGCTCTGGCCTGTTTCCTCGTAGAGGCCCTTCGGCTGCACCGGAAACACAGGAGGCCCACCAACCTCGGGAACGAGGAGCCCGCTCACCGCGAGTGCGTTGTCGCGAATCTGCTCGGCGGGAAGACGAAGGCGGGACATGCGTGCAAGAAGGCGGTTGTCCGAGTCCTTCGCGCGGAGAAGAGGAGTGCTGATCGAGGATTGCCGGTAAGTTTCCGATTGAACGATCAAGCGCACGAGGTCTTTCCGGTTCCAACGGTTCTCCACAAACTCGACCGCCAGCCAATCCAAGAGGGTTGGGTGCGAGGGACGGGCGCCCTGTGATCCGAAGTCCGCGGAGGATGAGAGCAGTCCGGTGCCGAAGAAGTGTTGCCAGAGGTAATTGACTGCCACCCGGGAGGTAAGCGGGTGGTCGGGATGCATGAGCCACTTGGCGAAGGTGAGCCGATTGGCAGTCTTGCCAGCGGCCAGGGGAGGCAGGATGGAGGGGACGGCAGGAAAGACGCGTTCACCTTTCTCTTTGAAGTTTCCGCGCAGATGAATGTAGGTTTCCCGAGGCTTGGGCAATTCATCCATGACGGGAATGCGGAGGGGCTTCGGGCTCAACCTGGCAAGTTCATCCTGGAGCGCCTGCAACTCCACAGTTGCAGGTCCCAGCTGGCCCGGGTCGGCGAGCGCCTTTCGGTAGAGTCGCACCTCGCGGAGCACTCCTTGAAAGCGGTAGGCGTCCGGTTTGGTTGAATTGTTGTAGCCCGCTCCGATCACGAGAGGCCGTTCGCTCACTGCGATGGATTCGGGAACTGATCCGGCGATGCGCGCGGCCTTGTCTTCGACTCCGTCGACGAAGAGGCGGACGGATTTTCCGGCGTGATAAACGAGCGCGACGAGATGTTCCTTTCCATCGTTGATCGGAGTGCTGCCATAGATTTCCACCCCGGTCCACGGATCCGGCTGAGAGGAAATCCAGGCGAAAAGATGTCCCTCTGGCCCACTTTTTTCGCCCTCTGCGCCGATCCCAAAGAGATAGCTGCGTTGCTTGCCCCGCCAGTCGTTCTTCGAAACGATGTTGGCTACGGGCTCACGGGTGTTGATGATCGCCGTAATGGTGAGATCGCCCGTGATACTGAAGGCCTGTGCGTCAGAGGCCAAGTCGCCTTTGTGCCACGTCCCGAGCAGGCTCCCGTCACTGGGTGAGTGCGGCTTGGGAAGAGTTTTGCGAAGCTTGTCGATCTGTTCCTGGATCGTGATTCGTTTCCTGGTTGCCTCAGGGGAAAAGAAATCCATGAGCGGTCCGTGAGTGTCGTAGCCCTTTCCGAGATGGGGCACATTGTTGAAGATCGCAAAGAGTTGGTAATACTCCTTTTGGCTGATGGGGTCGTGTTTGTGATCATGGCACTCCGCGCAATCCAAAGTGAGGCCCAGCCAGGTGCGTCCGGTGGTCTTCAAGCGGTCGACCACGGTCTTGATGCGAAACTCCTCCTTGCGTGGGTTGTTTCCCTTGGCCTGCATCGCGTTGCGGTGAAAGCCGGTCGCTATCTTGTCATTGAGATCGGAGTGAGGCAGGAGGTCGCCGGCGAGTTGTTCGATTGTGAATTGATCGAAGCGCTTGTTGCTGTTGAACGCATTGATGACCCAGTCGCGATAGATCCACATGTTGCGGGTGCGGTCTGCGGCATAGCCCGAGGTATCCGCGTAGCGGGCAAGATCGAGCCAGTTCTGTCCCAAGCGCTCACCAAAGTGAGGGGAGGCGAGAAATCGCTCCACCAACTTGAGCCAAGCCTCGGGGGCATCGTCCGTGAGGAAGCGGAGGACTTCCTCGGGGGTGGGGGGCAGACCGCGCAGATCGAAACTGAGGCGCCGGATGAGCACGTGCTTCGCTGCGCGTGGTGATGGGTTGAGCCCTGCTTCCTTCAATCGGAGACGGATGAAATGATCAACGGGCTGGATCCCTATGGGGAGGGCATCTCTCGTGGGTGCAGCGAAGGCCCAGTGAGGGATTTCTTGCTCAGCGCGGACGCTGCCAGGCAGCGCGAACAGCAGAACCGCGACCGGAAGGGCGAGGCGAGTTCGAATTGAGGTGAGTGCTCTCATGGTTGGACTGGCACTTCTGAAGCGCCGCCACGATTCACATGCGACCCTCCTCGAGGTCGTAGACATCGAACCAAACGTAGACCGGGCGATTCGGAGGGAGATTTTCAGGAATGTATCCTTCGAGGAACTCCTGGAGTTCGATCGGCATTTCGGAGAGTCGCTTGCCCCGCATGTCGTTGTTCCACTGAATGAGCTCGCGCGGTTCGCATTTGGTGGCGTTCGCAGTGATCCATTGCGCGACCGCTTCGTCGTCAGCGCCGGTGGCGACAAACTCCTTGAAGTCTTCGGGGGTGAGTCCTGCAAAATTGAAGAAGAAGTTATCGAGCGGGCAGTCGAAGTGGTAGTCGCCGAGAGTGCCGTCCACGGAGGCGCGGCACTTGTCGAGGGTTCTTCCTGCGATGACATACCCTGCCAGGGTTTCGCGCGGGCTTCTCGGATAGGAGTCGGGAATTGTGAAGTCAGAAGAGGGGGACATTGTTCGGCAGAGAGTGTCCTTCCGAGAGTGGGAAGGTCAAGTCTGCCGGGGAGATCCTCCTCGTTGAGTTATGTGCGTGCTCTCTCGGGTCTGCGGGTCCGGAGCCGAGTCGAGCCGAGCCGAGCCGAGCCGCCTCGCGATTGAGGGCGCCGTGCTTGCATTTCTGGTCACGCTTTTTACGCTCCGCGGCTCCCGATGCCTCCTTCTAAAAACTTCATGATGGATCTCGCGCGGCTGACTGTCGCAGCCGCTTGGGTCGATGGCGATCTTGCCAACGAAGAGATCAACGATCTCAAGGAACTGCTCTTCAAGGTGGACCTCACGGAGGACGAGTGGAGGATCCTCGAGATCTACATGGATCATCCGGTGAAGAAGGAAGAGGCCGATGAGCTCTTGCAGCGCGTTGTGGCCGGAATCAGCAGCAACGAACAGAAAGCTCTCGTGACCAGCACCCTGACCGCTCTCTTCGAGGCGGATGGGAACGTCACTCCGGAAGAGGCGGCCTTTCTCGCAAAAGTGGAGCGCGCCGTCGCGGGAGCCAGCACCAGTTTCTTCGCTCTCTTGTCGAAGGTCATGAAGTCTGCGGTGGGCCAACGCAAGGCGCGCGCTCAAGCCAGTTCCCTGCGCGAAGCGAACATTGAGGATCACGTCGAGAATACGATCTACTACCGATTCAAGCGCGCGGAGAAAGAGGGCGGAGTGACGGTCGATCTTCCTGAGGCGGATCTGCGCAAGCTCTGTCTTGCGGCCGGTGTGATGGCCCGAGTCGCGCAGGCCGACGATGAGATTTCAGAAAACGAGCAACAGGGAATGGCGGTGGTGATCGCGGAATGCTGGAGAGTCACCCCGGAAGTGGCGGCCCTGGTGGCGAGCCTTACCTCTGAACCCGCGACCCGCGCGCTCGATTTTCAACGCCTGGCTTACAATTACTTCAGCTGTACGACTCACGAGGAGCGGCAGCAGTTTCTCGTCACTCTCTTTCGGATCGCCAACGCCTGTGAAGGAACATCCCATGACGAGATCGAGGAGATCCGCCAGATCGCGGGTGCCCTCAAGCTGTCGCACGACGACTTTATCGCGGCCAAGCTCACTGTGCCGCGTGAAGATCGTGTGGGCCTGTGATTCTCACCGAGCCGGCACGCGCTCTCGGGTCGCCCTCGTCAGGTCATCAATGACGATCAGCTTCGACGAAGCGACCGGCAGCAGGATTCAGCCCCTGTCCTACTCGCTGAGTTCAACCACCCAGCAATTGCGGTAGGCGATCGGGCCGTGGTCGCCCTGGAACAAAAGCGGACCGGTGGGCTTTTCGTTGTTGGAAACTCCGGCTCGAGTGGGTCCGTTCAGCTCGATATTTTCGTGAATGAGTTGGCCGTTGTGCCACACTTTCTCGAACCGGGCGTTCGCAATTTTTCGGCCTTCCTTGAAGCGCGGAGCGCGAAAGATGACGTGGAACTCCTGCCACTCGCCCGGGGGTTTGGAGACGTTCACGCGGGGGCTGTGTCCCTCGATATTCTTGTTGTTGATCCAGCGGGGATAGATGCCACCGCACTCAAGGCCGGGATACTTGTCCTTCGCCACCCCGTGGCTGTCGTAGATCTGGATCTCATAGCGTCCCTGGAAGTAGACTCCCGAGTTGGATTCCTTTGAGATCATGAACTCGATATGTGCTTCCACGTCGCCGAATTCTCCGTCTCCAGTGACGAGGTGAACGGTTCGACCCTTGTCACCATTGAGATACTCACCGCCTGGTCCCTCTTTCCCGATCAAGCGCTTGGGGTTCTTCGGGTCGAGGCGAACATCCGACATGATCTTCCAGTCACCCGGCTTCTCAAAGGCGCGCAGTTTTCCGTTGGGGCCGAGCAGGAAGGTGAAGTCTCTGTTGAGGCGACTCTGCAAGGCCATCCATCCCTTCATGGAGTGAGACAGATTCTTTCGGGCGTCCCCTCTGATTCCGTAGTGTTGGAGACCGATGGGCCCGTCCCACTTGAGCGCCTGTAACTTGCGGAGGACCTGGGCCACGTCGTAGGAGCCACTGTCGAGGGGTTGGATCAATGTCTCCCATCCCTGGCCGCCGAGGTCCGCGCCGTTGATGGTCACCACGAACAAGTGCGGCAGGGCCTCCTCCAGACGTTGTTCCAGATTCTTGCCGTCGACCTTGAGGAAGTGGCAAAGATTGAAGGTGACTCCCAGGTTTTTGCGGTCGACTGCCTTGGCCAGTCGCACACAGTCCTGGATGCGATCAGCATAGGCGCCGGCGTGGGGATAGAGCGCGAGCCGCACCTGGGACTTGGCGGCATGTTCCGCCAGGCTGCGAAGCTGGGCCACCACGGGAGCATCGGTCTTGCCAGGAGCGGCTGGTCGCTTGCCGCCAAGGTAGAGCCAGACGATGGCCTTGCGGTTGGCAAGCTGTGTGATGGCCTGTTTGAGGGTTGCGGG
This sequence comes from Roseibacillus sp., assembly GCA_028821775.1. Lineage (GTDB taxonomy): Bacteria > Verrucomicrobiota > Verrucomicrobiia > Verrucomicrobiales > Akkermansiaceae > Roseibacillus_B. The sequence continues at coordinate 37,060 of JAPKFB010000030.1, read as the reverse complement.
GTACGTCACCTGATCGGGCGAAACCTGGAGGCCAGTGTAGAGCGGTGAAAACTCGAGCCCGTGTTGTTCCACCGCGGCGAGCATCTCTGGGATTTTGCTGCTCCCGGTGAATCCGATCCCTGCGAAGCCGAGGTCCTTCACGAGGGCCGCTTGTTGTTCGTAGGTTTTGGTCTGCCCGTCGCGGGTCCCGGTATCCATCGCGAAGAGTTCCCACTTGCCCAACGCATATGGGGAGAGGGCCACCAGAGAGAACAGGGCGAGGACAAGGCGAGGCTTCATGATCCCTTAGTGAATTGTTTGGAACTTCCCTTTTCAAGCCAAAGGGTTGAGCCTGATGAGAGGACGAACCAATGAAAGATCAGGATTCCCGTCGCACTTTTCTCCAGAAATCGACTGTGCTAGCAGCCACGGCCGCTGGCGGCAACCCCGGGACTTCGGACGCAGCTCCTCCTTTTACTGGCGATTCGGAGCTGGACGACCTCTCCTAATCGTAACTCGTTGAAGGTCAGTTGGTGGAGGCGAGGGGAGTCGTATCCCTGTATCGAACCGGACTAGGGCAATGGCGTGTTGGGCTTCACCGCGTTTTCCGGGTAATTGCCGTTGAAGACCATCATTTGTCTCTGGGTTTCCGCCACCACGAAGGATTCGTCGACTCTGTCGTCGTCGTCGGTGACGCGCTCGATGTCGAGGGCGAGATACTTGGCGAGGAAGGGATAGGCGGCCATGCGCTTGGAGACCCCGTAGTCGTGCTTCTCGTTGACGAAGTGCGCGTTGGCGACCTTGTTCTGCGCGCCGTAAAGTTTGTAGACGTGCTGCACGAACGGGAACTCAACCGCCGGCGTGTTTACGGTCCAGTCGCTGCCATTGGAAATCATGAGCTGCGGACGCGGGGCGGCCAGGGCGGCGATCTCGACGTTGTTGGTCTTGTGATCCTTGCTCCAGTGAATGGGCATTCCGCTTTCGCAGCCGCATCCCCCGAAGAAGTGGGCGGAGACCTGGCAGACGGGGACCGAGACCGCCACGCGCTTGTCGAGGGCGGAGAGGATGAAGGTTTGCGTGCCTCCCCCTGAGCAGCCCGTCATCCCGATGCGCTTTGAATCAACACCAGGAAGGGTCAGGAGAAAGTCGAGAGCGCGCATGCTGTTCCACGTTTGCAGGCGCAGGATCTCGGGCGTCTTGTGGTGAGACCAGCCCACTTCCTTGGAATCGCCGTATCCCATCATGTCATATTGGAAAACGGCTGCGCCCATCTTGGCGAGGACTGCGCAACGCGTCTGCCGTGCTTCATTGAAGCGACCACCGTGTCCGTGGGGACAGAGGATGCCGGCCAGTTTTCCTTCGAACTTGGTCGGCCGGTAGAGGGTGCCGGTGACGTAGAAGCCGGGAGAGCTTTCAATTGCGACATTCTCCGCCATGTAGCCGTCGTGGGTCCGCTTCTTGACGAAGCGTGGATTGATTGGCGTGCGCTCGGGCAAGGTCGTCAACTTCGCCCCCGCCAGGATGCCGGCCACGACGCGAGCCTTGCGCTTCTCCCAGCTTTCGAGATCGGGGGTGGCACTCTTGATCTCGGCGAGTTCCTGCTTCGCCTCGTCGGGTTTCTGGGCGTGGCCTTTGCGCAGGCCTTGAGCACTGGCGGACCAGGAAATGCCCAGCAGGACTCCGACCACGACAGCGAGAGAAGGTGATATTCTCATCTCGTAAGCGTCTGGCTGATTGGCGGGCAGATCAAGGACAGAGATCGATTTCAATCGGCCGTACGCTGTGGCCAGGTGATGCGTAGCGGAAGGGCTGCTCCTTCCGTTTCTTGGTGCCTGTTTGATTCCGTGAATCCGGGAGTCTAAACACGATCTAGGCACGCGAAGGCGTGCCGCTACAGGCGATCTCAGGGTTGCCTATCGATGGTGGCCCGGGGCTTTCCCCAGATCTTGAGAAGCTCCCTGGCGAGGACCGGATCGCGCTCGACGAGGGCCTCACGTTCGACCTTGGTGCCAAAGTAGCGGGTGGTGACGCCGGCGAAGAACTCCTTGTGGTCGCTCTTCACCCAGTCGTTTTTCGGGTAGGCCGTGCCCTCGACTGCCCGCTGGTAGGCCGCCATGATGTTGGCGTGCTCGAAGGTGAGGACCTGGTCATGGTAGGCGTGAGCGAGTTCGTGAAGAAGGACGGTCACGCTGGGGTCGTCCGGCCGCTTGGCCAGCGAGGCGGCGTTTCCAAACTCGACGCACTTGTGTTTGGCGGGGTTGAAATCCATGTCCACCAGCCAGTCCCGGCCCGGATGGTACTGGTAGCCGGAGGTGTGGCCGTGCGGCCCCCTGGTGGAATCCACTTCCAGCCAGATCTTCACCTTCAAGAGGCGCGCCAACCGATCCTCTGCGATCCAGCTCTTGAGACGCTCCATGGCGTCCTCAAGTCGTTTTTGCGCAGCTGCACCAGTCTCCGCATTCGCGCCCTCCGGCAGGAGCGAGTTGTGGACCAGAACCTGCCAGCCTGCCACTGTCTTGGTGGTGTAGCTTGAAGTCGGTTCGTAGACTCCGGCGCTTTCGGGAGTGGGAGTGGCGGTCCCTTCCGGGAGGATGCCGCTGGTGACCAGCCAATCGCCCAGGTCGGCCCGCCATGGATTGGGCTTGCTCGTTACATTGTGGCCGCCCTGCCCATAGAGTCGCAGCTTGGTTGCGACCCCGGCCTTCTTCAAGGCTTCGTGGAAGAGAATGCTGTTCTCGGGAGGGACCAGTCTGTCGTCCTTGGCGTGGGCGAGGAAGGTGGGCGGAGTCCTGGCATCGACCTGGAGTTCGTTGGAGAGGTTGTCAATCAGCGCCGCGCTGGGATCGGGCCCAAGCAGACGCGCCACCGACGGTCGATGCGGGTGGTTCTTCATGCTGACCACCGGACAGAAGAGGGCGAGCGCATCCGGCCGGGAACTGAACCGGTCGACAGGGTCGGGCGCGTCGGGATTGCCGGGTTGGTAATGGGTTGCCAGCGTGGTCGCCACATGTCCTCCCGACGAGAATCCGACCACCATGATTCGAGTGGGATCGAGGTTCCACTTGCCGGCATGGGCTCGCATGGTGGCCACTGCGCGTCGGGCATCCTGGAGGGGTGCGGGGTGACGATAGCCGTGGACCGGGAGGCGATACTTCAGGGCGAAAAACCGGACGGGTCGGGTCTGGAAAAATTTCTGGTAATCTCCATAGCCGGAAAGGTGTTTGTATCCGCCGCCCGGGATCAAGAGCACTGCGGGCACGGGAGCTTTGACTTCCTTGGGGGCGGGGAAAATCCTGAGGGTTGGGAGGTCGTCTTTTTCGATTCCCTTTGCCCCTGGAGCACCCTTTTCCCAGAGAGGGATTTCCTCACTGCGCCCCGGCGCCGCCGTGGCCAGAAGTGCGATCATCCCAATGATTCCCATCAGTTTCAAACCATGCATGCCGGCAGCCTGACGAAGGAGGAGGAGATTCACAAACCTCGAATCGATACCGGCTTCGCGGGCGGGCATTCTTCTTTACCTTTGCGTCGAAGGAGCTAGCGATGGGATCTATGAAAACTCGCCTCCTCGCGATCATGAGCTTGTTATGTCCGCTCCTGGCCGGTGCGGAAATTCGGACCTTCACCAATTCGGCCGGGAAGAAGATTCAGGCGGAGTTGATTGGAATGGACGAGGGAGTTGCAGTCCTCAAGCTCGGTAACGGACGTTCCGCAAAGGTGCCCCTCAAGTCGCTTTCAGAGGGAGATCAGGCCTACGTCAAATCCTGGCACGAGGAGAACAAGAACAAGGTGAGGGCGGGCGATCTTCGGTTGACGATCGAGAAGAACACGGAACGCCTCAAGGAGAGCCCGAGCGGCAAGAAGGACAAGGGCAACAAGAACAAGATCAGCCGGACCGAGACGAGTTACACCTGCACCCTGGAAAATCTCTCCGCCAAGAGCATCGAGGGCATCAAGGTCGACTATGTGATTTATGAACGGGTGAGCGTTCGCGGGGGCGAAGACGGCTCTGAGACCCGGACTGAGGAGACCAGCACCAGCGCCGAGATCGATAACCTGAAGCCCAACGGAACGGTCGAATTCACGAGTGACAGCGAGATTTCCGAGGAGGGGGAGACAACGAAGAAGGGGGTATCGGAGTCCCGTCGCGAAAAGGTCGTTGGCTTCGTGGTGACCATCTTGACCGACGGGGTGGAGATCCTGAAGCAGAGCCACCCGGACAATTTCCTCGAGCGCCTTGAGGGCGATGCGAAGCGCAGGGCAGACCGGGAGAAGAAGAGCCGGTAGGTCCAAGGCTGCAACTTATCTCAGAATTGTCGTGGAAGGATTTGACCTGGCCTTTTCCTCCACCATGAATGAACGGCGATCATGAGAAACTGTGCAGGATTCAAACCAAAGGAAAGAGTGGGCACCATGCGTATCATAGCGGGTGCATGCTTTGTCATCACCTCTCTTGCATCAATGCAGGTCAAGGGAGAGGGGCGCTGGCTCCAGGACACGGGTTTTGGATTGATGTTCCACTATGAGGCGTTCAGCAAGCACACCCCGGAGTCCTACAACAGGGCCATCGATTCGTTTGATGTCAAACGCTTCGCCGACGAGGTGGCGGGCACAGAAGCGGGCCATGTCATCTTCGTCGTGGGCCAGCATTGGGGTCGTTACTGTGCACCGAATGGGGCCTACGAAAAACGACTGGGTGTCGGACCCGGGGTGTGGACCTCGAAGCGCGATCTGATCATGGAGATCGGTCGGGAACTGAACGCGCGAGACATCAAACTCATCCTTTATCTGACCGCACGTGCGCCGATGCGGCACTACCAGGTCATCAAGGCGATGGGCGATACTCTTCCCACCATTGATGGTAAGCCGGCCGGACCTCGCGTTGATCCGATGTCCCATCCCCGCAAGCTGAAGGGCTTCCGGCGGAGCGAGAATCAGGCTCCAAATCCGGCGTTTTTGAAATCGTGGGGGGAGGTGTGCGGGGAGTGGTCGAAGCGGTACGGGCCGCTGGTTTCGGGCTGGTGGTTCGATGGCTACAAGCTCGAGATGAAGGAGGCTTACGATTCCCTTCGGAAGGAGGCTCACAACATCGACACTTGGATCGCTGCGGTTCGTTCCGGAAATCCGGATGCCGAACTGGCATTCAACGCCGGGGCTCACCCCATCCTCTCGCTGTGTACCAACGGAAGACTCTGTCCGCATCAGACCTTTACGGCGGGAGAAAATCACGATTTCTACGCCAAAACGAAGAAGGGAAAAGGAAAGCCGCTGACCCCGAAGAATTTTCCGGCGCCGGAAGGGGTCATCTGGCATTTGCTTCTGCCGGTCAGCGCGGGATGGGGTGCGGGAACGGAGTCCCGCTTTGAACTCGCGATCCTCCGAAAGCACCTCGACACGATCAATGCTGAAGGCGGGACGGTCACCCTGGACGTGCCGATCGCGTCGAATGGAGCGATGCCTGTTGCGATTCTAAAGTTGCTTCGGGAACTCGGAAGCGAAATTGAAAAACTCCGAGACGGAGCCTACAGTTTTTGACGCGGGAGATCACGGCCTCGGGCCGTCTGCAACAATGCGGGTAGCGCCTGGAATAAACTCGTGCTCGTCTCGACAGCAGAGAGCTCACCATCAGGGAAAGAGAGGTCCTCTGCAGAGCTCTTCCCCAGCAATGACACGATGAATACGAGCAGGCAAAACAGGTTGGGCTTGAGTGAGGTCATGACGTTCCCAAGGATTTCACAGGAGCATTGCAGGATAATTCGGAATGTCACCAAGATGGATGAGTGGGCCAATCTTGCTGGTTCCCAACCACTGGGGTCCGGCACCTGGGCATCAAACTACCTGTTCACCAAGTAGATTCCGTCCTCGCTGATGCGAATCCGTCCGGCCTTGTAAAGAGCACCAACGGCCTGCTTGAACACCTTCTTGCTCATGCCCAGCAGATCACGGATGCGTTCCGGCGGACTCTTGTCATGCACCGGGAGAAAGCCTTCGGGAGCTGCCGCGAGGACCTCCGCGAGTTGTTCTGCGGCGGCGGGCACTTTGGCATAGCCGGGAGGTTCCAGCCCGAGATCGACCAGACCATCCTCATGCAGGCGGCTGATATATCCGGTGCAGCGCTCACCTGCGGCAGGCAATTTGCCCGAGCTACCGTCCGGAATGAGCCCCCAATAGAGATCGTCCACGATGGCCTTCACTCCGAGATCGGTCTGCTCTGCGATTTGAAGGGAAACGCGATCACCGGCGTTCACGTTGGAGGGGGCGGTATCGGCGAGGAATTTCCCAAGCTTGGCGGTGGCCACCAAGCGCCCGCTGGTCTGGTCGAGGTAAATGCGAACCAGGACCATGTCCCCGGGATGCAAGCGGCGGACCTGGTTGGAAAACGGAAGAAGGAGATCCTTGGGCATGCCCCAGTCGAGGAAGGCGCCTACCTGAGTGGAGTCGACCACCTTGAGCGAGGCGAACTCGCCGACCATCGCGAGGGGGCGCTCGGTGGTGGCAACCGGGCGATCCTCCGAGTCCAAGGAGAGGAAGACTTCGATCGTGGTGCCGAGTTTGAGCTCGGCGGGAAGGTAGCGCTTGGGCAGGAGAATGTCACCGAGAGCCCCCCCGTCGAGGAGGACCCCGGATTTGTGGGAGGATTTCACCAGCATGGTGTTGGGCCGGCCGATGAGGGGTTCGGGCATGGGGGAGTCTAACCCGGGAGGGGGCCACTCACCAACTCCTTCCCTCGGGGAGATCGAGCGTGGGATCTAACATTGCAAATCGGAGGAAATTTGCCTTGGGTTTGGAGCGTTACCTTCCCAAGCATGAAAGCCCGAGTCCTGCCTGCCCTCATTCTTTCCGCCCTCACTGTGCAGTTGGCCGCCGCCACCCCTGAATTCAAGTGGCGCGAAGTCGAAATCGACAAGATCGAAATTGGCTATGGTCTGCAGTTGGCCGACGTGAACGGGGATCAAAAGATCGACATCATTCTGGCGGACAAGAAAACGATTCAGTGGTACGAGAATCCGAATTGGCAAAAGCATGTTATCGCGAAGGATCTCACCGAGCGCGACAATGTCTGTATCACGGCTCGCGATCTCGATGGAGATGGCAAGTGCGAGATTGCGGTCGGGGGGCAGTGGAATTTCAAGGAGACGATCAAGGACGGGGCGGTGTTTTATCTTGTCCCGCCCGAGGACAGGCGCAAGCCGTGGACCCCAATTGAGTTGCACCACGAACCCAACGTCCATCGCATGCACTGGCTCAAGGGGGCGGCCGGATCATTCACTCTCGTGGTAAAGCCATTGCGCGGAAAGGGGAGCGTGGATGGGGTGGGTCCCGGGCTGCGCATCCTGGAATATTTCAGGCCCGAAAATCCTAGGCGAGAGTGGAAGACCAGAGTGGTCAGCGACTTCACCCACCTCTCGCACAACTTCCATCCCGTGAATTGGGATGATGATCCTGAAGAGGAACTGATTTCGGCCTCCAAGGAAGGGGTGTGGCTCTTCGATCGCACTGATGGCAAGTGGACGAAGAGGCCGCTCACCGAAGAATTCGCAGGAGAGATTCGCGACGGCAGATTGCCGAATGGAAAGCGCTTCCTTGCGACGGTCGAGCCGATGCACGGTGACCAGGCGGCGGCCTATGTTCAGCCCGACAACGGAAGAGGGCTCTGGAAGCGACTCGCCGTTCTCGACGACTCTTTCAAGGACGGACACGCGGTGGCGATCGCAGACTATCTGGGCGTGGGATCCGACCAGGTGGTGGTCGGCTGGCGGGCCATGCATCCTCCGGGAGATCCGGGAATCAAGCTTTTCACTCCCCTCGATAAAGAGGGGACCAAGTGGCGCGAAACCGTGATTTCTGGAAAGGCCCTGGCCGTCGAAGACATCAAGGCCGCAGATCTCGATGGAGACGGTAAGCCCGACATCGTGGCCGCCGCGCGCCAGACCAAGAATCTGAAAATCTTCTTCAACGCGCTCTAGCGAGCGCGGCGGTCGCGTTCCACGAAAGCCAAATCTGTTTTCGATTGCCTCGCAAATGAACGAGACCGAAAAAATTGCGGCCCTCCCGATCTGGAGTTCTCCTCCGGTCGTTGAACGGCTCTCCGCAGGACGAACCAACGCGAACTTCCGGGTGAGTTGTGATGATGGAGTCTTCTTTGCCAGGGCGGGAATCGATATCTCCTTCCACGGTATCCGCCGGGAGCACGAAATCCGCAATGTCCGTGTGGCTTCCAAGGCCGGGCTGGCTCCCAAGTTGCTTCAGGTGGTGGACGGGGTGCAGGTTTCCGAGTTTGTAGCCGGCAAGTCACTGCAGCAGGGGGAACCTGTTCAGGACGCCACCATCATCGCGGTGGCGGAACTGCTCCGCTCGATGCACGAACTGTCCTTGCCCGACGATTATCACTCCTACGACATGGTGCGGATTGCTCGCTGGCAACTTGGCGAATTGCAACCGGGCACCCTGGGCGACACCGATCTGCGGAAGCTGCACGCCGTCCTGGACCGGGCGCCACCCCAAATCCCACAGGGTCTGATCCATGCAGATCTTCTTCCGGAGAACTTCATCGATGATGGAGAGCGGCACTGGCTGGTGGATTGGGAATACGGCGGTCGCGGAGATCCGGCCCTCGACCTGGCCAACCTGTCAGCCGGCTTTCTCCTCAATGAAGGACAGGAGGAATTCCTCTTGGAGGCCTATGGACCGTGTGATCGCAAGAAGGTGAAGGCCTTTGGCCCGTTGAATCAAGTGCGCGAGGCTGTGTGGTGCCTGACCCAGATCCAGAACGCAGGGTTGCACGGGGATTTGGGGGACTACACCCAACAGTGCCTGAGCCGCCTGGGCATTTCCAGCTGGTGTGGTCCGTGAAGCCGGCGCTACCGCTCCTCCCCGACTTCCTCCTCCCGCGCCTTCCACGCCGGACTTGAGATCACTTCAAGGTCGCCTTCGGATCGTTCGACCACGAACTGGGCTGCAAGATCGAGACGCTTCGCCACTGGCATGCCTTCCTTCACGCCCAACACGTTCAAGGCGGTGGCCCAGGCGTCCGCGCGGGCGCAGTCCTTGTGCCGCACGCTGACGGAAACAGTCTGGTGGGTGACCGGACGCCCGGTGCGCGGGTCGATCAAGTGAGTGGATCGGTTCTCACCCTCTTCGTAGAGTTGACGGTAAGTGCCGGAAGTCGCGATCGACTCGTCGAGCAGGGTGGTGGTGCGGGTGGGATGTTCGATCTCGATTTCCCAGCGTCCCACGGCCCGCAGTTCACCGCCCGCCTCCACCAGGAAATCGGTGTAGCTCTGAAACTCCATGCGATCGACCACCTTGTTGATGGCCCAACCCTTGGCGATGCCGGAGAGATCCAACTCCAACTCGGGATGTTGTTTCCGGAGGCCGTCGTCGAGCAGCTCAAGCTGTTCCCAGCCCACCCGAAGTCGCACCGCGTCGAGTTCTGCATCGGTCGGATCGCGGTCCCGCTGCGCGCCGGGACCGAATCCCCAGAGGCGGACCAGTGGCCCGACCGTGATGTCGAAGGCGCCCATCGTTTCGCGACTGATCTCCGCGGACCAGCGGCTCAAGGTCATGACCGGCCAGGGCACCTTCATGGTGTCCGTGGATTGAGCGCGATTGAAGATGGAAATCCTGGTGTCAACGCGCCAATGTGAAGTGAGCGACTCGGCCCATTCAAATTCCTTGGCGATGGTCTCTTCCAGAACCGGAGCGGAGGCCAGGTCATCGCGCACCTTCACCGACCAGGTCGTGCCCATGGTGTGCCCGGTGAGCTTGATCGGTTCCGGATCCGCTTCGGTTTGCGGACGGGCGCGCACCGCCCCGACCACGCCCAGTCCTGCCAGCAGAAGAGCGAGGGCGACTCCGTCGCGTTTGCCCCAGCGATCGGCGGAACCCGAGGAACGGAGAAAGGAAAAGATGACTCCCGTCGGGCAACCGAACTTGCAGTAGCCCTGTGGAATAAACAGGGACGCCAGCAAGCCGGTCACCGCGATGGTAAGGGTCGCCACTCCGGCAGTCTTCCAGTTCCAGGCGTCAAATGGCTCGAGCGCGGTAAGGTCCCACGCCCACCCCATCAAGAGAGCAATGATCGCGAGAGAAAGGAGGAGACCGGGGATCATTTTCATCCAACGATCGATCTTTGGCGGGATGGTCCAGCGGCGGCGGAACACCTGTCCCAGGAGCTGCTGCGCGGCGCCGTGGGGACAGATCTGATGACAATAAAACTGCCGTCGCGTCCCCCACGGAATTAGCAGGGCTGCCGCGGTGAGCAGGACCAGACCCGGTGCCGCCTTGAGGGCCAGGCCATGTGAACTCCATCCCGCGAAGAGGGAGAGCGAAAGCAAGTCGTGATTCAACAAACCGACATAGCCCACCAGGAACAATTGCCAGGCGAGGCGGGCCCAGCGACGTCCGCGGAGTGGTGTGAAGGCCATGAACAATGCGGCGATGATCACGCCGACCATCGCCAGATCCCTCGTCTGGGGACGCCAGCCTGCGGAAGGATTTCTCTCTTCGATCTCGGCGGCAAACCTCTCTTGAACGCTGTTGACGATGGCCCTGGCGGTTCGGGTGGCGCCACTCACTCCTTGCGGGTTGCGCCGCGGATACTTCAACTTGGCGAGCTCCTCGACGGTCCGATTCAAGAACAAGCGCTCCACACTTCCAGCCTCGCGCACCTGCGCCACGTAGGAGGGGGTGTCATACGACTTGCGGAGTCGAAAACCGGTGACGGTCTTCCCCTCCGCATCGAGGCCGACCAGGCATTCCGTCGGCCCCTGGTAACCGGAGATGTTGTCGGCCTGGGGTGAGGTCCGCAATGCGATCCCGATCAATTCGTCGGAGAGATCGAAGACCCGCACTCCATTGGTCTCAGTTTCCAGGCGGTTGGCTTGCGGAAAGATGGCCCGCACTTCTTCGAGAGTGACGGGATCCGGAAAGCGGAGGGAGGGCGCCGCGCCGAGCAGTCGTTCCTGCACGCCCTCGAGCACCGCGAAACTGGTCAGGGTCGCCCCGCTCACCGCCTCCACCTCGGGGGGAGGTTCCTCGTTGGGTTTCCAGCCGACCAAGGCAGGCAGGAAGTCTGCGGCCTCGCGCACCATGTCCACAAACTCCCCCGTATCGCCCGAGTCCAAAAATTCAACGCGGATGATGGTGCCTCCGGGATCGAGGACGATGAGCAGGTTGTTGGGCCCGGAATAGCCGATGATGTGGTCGGTCCAGGGCGCGGTCGTCATGAGCCCACCGAGGGTCTCGTCCAGCGGATCGGTGACCATATGCAGCCCCCGGGAGGGATCGTGAACCTCGATGTGGCGGGCCTCTGGAAAGAATCTTCCCGCATCGTGCAGGGTGATGGCAGGAGCCTTCTGATCAGCCACCCAGGCTGCCTGTTGGTGGATGATGAGGACAAACGCCGCGAGCACCCCTGCGCGGTAGAAGGGCAGGAGAGATTTGGGCCGGAAGAGACCTGCCATGAACACTCACCTCACGCGAGCGGACTGTCCACCGCAAGCGCGAAGTTCGAGGGCCGCAGAGCACCTCCTTCCGTCTTGACTTGGTCCACGGAGGGTCGTCAGATTTCCCGACTGGTGCTTCCGGGTGGCAGACCCGTCCTTTTCAAACTCCTCTCCTCCCATCATGATCCCACCAAACAAGCCGCTGGTTCTCCGCTTCCTTCTTGCGACCTCAGGATTGCTTGCCTCATCGCAATTTGTCATGGCCGTGCCAAATACGACCGGCAATCAGAGAGTGCTTGCGATCCGCATCAACTTTCCCGACCACCGGTCAACACACGGTTTTGATGCGGTGACAAACAAGTTGCAGGCGGTGAAGCGCAATTTTGACAAGTATTCCTATGGGAGATACAACCTGATCGTCACCGTCACGCCGCGCGTTTACACCATGCCCCACAATGCCGGCTGGTATACCACGGCGGGGTCACTGGCGGCAGCCGCGGAACGGGCGGTGAACAACAGCGGCTTTGCCACCGTCCCGGGGCCCTACCGCCATGTGGGGATCTTCTTCACCGGAACCAAGTTTGGGTGGGGTGGCCTGGCCACCAAGGGAGGGAAGCGCTTCTGGGTGAAGTCGCTGGGCGCCACGGAGCATGAAATGGGTCACAATCTGGGATTTGATCACCCCTATCACTGGGTCAGGAGGAACATCGCTTCGGGCAATCCGATCGGAATTCCCGGGGTTGGCAAAAAGGGCGATACCTACTCTTTCATGAAGAGGGCCGGAGTGTCCCCCAAGGCGCGGGAGGCCCACATGGCCAACTGGATCACCAACAACACGCGATTTAATCATACCCGTGACGGGGTCTACATGGATCGCCTTTATAACATCGACCAGCAGAACATCAGCGCGGGCCGGAAGCGCTGCATTCGAGTGGACCGCAAGGGACAGTCCAGCCAGTGGGTCTGGCTTCAATACCGTTCCAAGCTCCTCAACAAGTTCAGCAGCCCCGGCAAGAACTACGGGCTGCAGAAGGGCTTGCAGATTTACTACCAGCGAAACACCGATCCCTCTCTCCTGTGCGATTACAAGCCCGGGGGGGCACTCGACAACGCGCACCTCCCACCCTATGAGACGCTTCATGATGGAGGAGGGGATCTCTTCATCACCAACCTTGGAACGGGCGGCACCCTTCCCAATAAATACATGGATGTCGCGGTGATCCGGGGAGGACACCAGACCAACGTCGCTCCGACCGCCACCTGGGACGCCCCCTTGGCAGTTCAGGCGGGCACGCCAGTGACCATCACGGTCACTCCCACGGACGCGGATGGAGATTCCTGTGTCGGCGTCTGGACCACCGGGAATCACCCGGAGGTTTTCAAGGACAACTCCTTGAGCCTGACCCATACTTGGGAGCTGCCCGGCCCGGACTCCGTGTCGGTTGACGTCCTCGACCTGCGTGGTGGAACCGTGACGCTGAGCCAGGAAATCACGGTTCTGGACGTTTTTGGCATGCCTGAGCCCACCGAGCACGTGGACAATTTTACGGCCTTCGCTCCCAGCAATGAAATCGTCAACCTGTCATGGACCGATACGGGGGGAGCGAACCCGCCCTATGGCTACGTCCTCTTTGCCAGCACAACGCCGGGCTTGCCTGATCCGGTTGATCTGAGTGCCCCTGAGATGGATCCCGACCTGAGCGACGGCGAGGCGGTGGTCTATGTCCGGCAGGGAATACAGTCCCATCAATTTACGGGGCTGACCGGCACGACCCCCTACCACTTTGCGATCTATCCCTACTCCAACACCGGGGTGAATATTGATTTCAAGACGGTGCCCGCCGCGCCGGTGGATTCGGCGACAACCCCCTCCGGCATCCTGCTGGCCGATGGTCTCGATTACACCCTCGGAAACGGGATCGTGATCACCGCTGGAGCTCCCATGGATCATATCGACCCCGACGGGGTCCTTTCCGATGCCCAGTTTGGTAGTGCTAATGAGGAAGTCGTTTCCAATCTCCGAAACAGGGATTTCACCACCGGTTTCAGCGAACCCCTCTCCGGGTTCGCCTGGGCGGCACCCTCCTTCATGCGGAGTGTCAATGCCAACAACTCGAACTTCTCGGGTCTCGTTCTGGATGGAGGAACCGCCACGGGGGCCTTCCGGAGCACTTCCCTGACAAATGCTGATTTCAGCGACACCACCATCACGGCCGGGGCGAGCAGCTTCAACAGTGCCTCGGGCAAGAATGCCACCTTTGCCGGAGCAGCATTTCATCTCTCGGGATCGGACCACTTCGCGGGATCCAAGATGACCGGGTGGAACTTCTCCGGCGCCAGTTTTTCACTGGCTCCCGGAACAACCCTGTTTGGCGATACAACGACTGCCGCCAATACCAACTGGATCGGAACCGACATGTCGGACCCCGATTTCCTCGCTACCGAGCTGGACCTGTTGGACGGGACCGGCCCCAAATTCTATGACGCCGCGACAACCGTCTTCCCGGTGGGATTCCCCACCGATGCCGCCACCCTGGTGACCAAGAACTGGTTCCAGGTGACTGTTGAGCCTTCTGCTCATGCCGCCTCGTTCACCGCTTCTTCACTCGCCGAGACAATCGACCTGTCCTGGGCCGACGCAACGGGCGCGGTCCCGGCCTTCGGCTACCTGATCATCGCCAACACAACCAACATCTTTACCGACCCGGTGGACGGCGTTTCCCCTCCCGGGGATACGGACCTCCGGAACGGATCGGCTGTGGTCTATCTGCCGACCGGATCACAAGCCTACCGGTTCAGCCGCCTGCCTGGCGGGGTGGACTACTACTTCCGGATTTATTCCTACACCAATGGCGGATCCCTCATTGACTACAAGACGCTCCCGGCTCCTCCTGAAACGATGGAGCACCCTCCCGTCTTCACCGGCAAGCTCCTCAGGGACAACCGGGTCTACAATGTGGCGGCCAGCGGCGGGAATATCAATCCGGACGAGGTGATCGATTACGTCCAGGAGGACACCACCCTCAATGATGTCAAATTCGGGCATACCACCATCGCCAACAAGACCTCTGATCTGACCGATCGGGATTTCAGCATCGAGGGGCAGACCTTCAGCAGGCCGTTCACCAAGATCACCTGGTCGAGGAATGGGTTCATGCGCTACGTCAATGCGAATGGAGTGAGTTTCTCCGGGCTGGAATTGCTGGGCGAAAACCAGACTGAATTCTCCTTCGCAAATCTGAAGTGCCAGCATTCCGACTTCAGCGACTGCGTGATCAAGGGCGGCTACCGCTTGTTTTTCCGTGCCAATCTGAATGAAACTGATTTCAGTAACGCCATCATCACCGCCAAGAAAAGCGAGGCCTTCCGGGAGACCCTGGGCAAGAGAGCGAACTTCGCCGGCGTGCAGTTCTTCCTTTCGGGGACCGCCCACTTTGGAGGGAAACTGACCTCACCGGCGAAAGCCCTGAAAATGACGGGCTGGAATTTCGCGGACTGCGTGTTTGAAATGCGGGGTCATAACACCACCAGCAACAATGCCAACCTGTTCAACAGTCAATCCGAGGCGGTCGACACCAACTGGGCGGGCGTCGATTTCACGGATCCAAACGGCAAGGCTTCAAATGGAGACCCCGATCCCGGCCATATCAAGGCCGGCAATCTTGCCAATCTGAACGACACGGGGCCCAAATGGTACGACGACACGACGATCTTTCCGGCCGGTTTCCCAACCGACGTTCCGACCCTGGAAAGCAGGAACTGGTTCAAGATCGTTGACCAGCCCACCGATCAGCCCACCAATTTCAGGGTGGAGGTCACCAGTGCCACCGGCCTGCGCCTCAACTGGACCGATGCCACCGGAGTGATCGTGCCTTATGGCTATCTCATTCTGGGATCTACCGATGATGACTTCGTGATCCCCTCGGATGGAGAGCAGTTTCTTCCAGACGGCGATCTGAGCGATGGTTTCACACGGGTCTACGTCCCGGCGGGAACACAGACCCGGACCTTCAGTGGCTTGTCCACCACCGACACCACTTACTACTTTGTCATCCTACCCTACTCAAACACGGGCTACGCGATTGATTACAACAATGCTCCGGATCTTCTCACCACCAGTACCGAAGCCGGCCCCACTTCATTTGCCAGCTGGATTGCCACCTTCCCCGGGGTTGGTGCTCTTTCCGCACCGACTGAAGATTCTGACGGGGATGGGGTCGCAAACCTCTTCGAATACGCCTATTCCCACGCCTCGCCGGGGATGCGTCCGGACACCCATGACGGGTTCGCCCTGCGACCCTCAGCGACCGTGAGCGCTTCCAATCAGTTGGTGCTGCATCTCAGACGGGCAGATGTCCTTCCTCCGAATCTCACCATGACAATCCAGGGCAGTGATGACCTGGGGGTCGCCGATTCCTGGGTTGACATTTCAGGGATGATCACAGAGGCCAGCGATGGGCCAGATGGAGTGGTGGGCACCGCGTCCTCCAATTTCACCTACACCCAGATCCACGCGATTGGCAGTGGTCTCGATAAGAAGTACATGCGGGTGCTGGCGCGGGAAAACTGATCATTTCATTCCGTTGATTATCAGCAACTTACCCCCAGAAGGACTTGGGCGTGTGCCGCTTGTGGAATCTCCCGGGCAGCTTGAGGAGAGCTCGCTTGCTCTGAAATTGCGATTGCCCTTTGCAGTTGGCGAATCTGGCTCGAGTGGGGATAGTAGCCCTCAAGAGAATACGATGCGAATTTCTCCAGGCGAGAAGACGATGATGCGCCCTACATTGGTCATGGCCTCACCGGTGATTTGGATGCCTCCAGATTGTTGCCTGATTGGTGTCGCCGACGCGGGACGTCCCGCGATCGCTTCTGGGCAGAGGCGACGGGGCCAAGGCCAAGGATAGGGGAGAACTGCAATTCTGCCATCGTTCATGAACGCCGAACACACGAATGCCCTGACCAATGGACTGCATGCCCTGTGCTTGTTCATCTATTTCGTGGCGGCCCTCCTGGCGAGTCGGCGGGGGGATGGTCGGTTCACTGCTTCGGTGGTGGGATTTTTCCTTTTGACCTTCATGCTGAAGATGATGGGGGTCTTCGTGCACTACGAGCCGGAGGCCGGGATGGTGGCCACGGTTTGGGTGGGAATCGGGATTGGAATTGTCCTGCTGCATTATCTCATCATGCACACCTTGCGCTTTCCTGGTGCCTACCAGGTGGAGGGCGTGTATTTTTGCGTGGCGACCGCGCTGCTCTGTTTGCTGACCGAGGACTTCGTCTTTCTTGCAATCCAGATCCTCGGAATCAACCTTGCGGCCGCGCTTTGGAGTCGCGGGTTGCTTCGGATTGGCTTTCTGGGGGTCGTGATTTCCAACGTGTTTTGGATCGTGGCGCGGAAGGGAACGGAAGCCTGGATCGGCAAGGAACTTCCGAGTGAACTCCGCTACGACAATGATTTGTTTCACTTCATGCTCATTGCCTCGACCTTCATGGTCTACAAGGCGTTTGCGCGAGGGGACGGGGTGCCGCAGAGTGGGGGAAGGCTCTGAGGAAGGGGCCGGGGCGTAAGGAGGTCGCAGGTCGACTGGAGGCCTGGCATTGAGCTGGCTGAGGTTCTCCTTTTTGAATCCTTGGTCTGCCCTTGTCCCTATTGTAAGCTCGCATAGTGCGCGCAAATTCTGGGTTGGGACCGATCACTGTGCTCCTGGCACTCGCCGTCTCCCTGGGATCCGCCCCCGTGAGAGCGGAAGGGGTCGGGATCAGCGAATATGTTCTCCAGATCGGCCCCCTCGCGGTCCCACTATTGACCACTGACACGTCTGGAATCACCTATCACCCGGGCCGGAACACCCTCTTCGCCATCAGCAATCGGATCGAGAAAATCGTGGAGCTGAATCTCGACGGTAGTCTGGTCCGGAGCATCGCGTTGGAGGCCGGAAAATTCGAAGACACCGAGGGCATCGTGTACCTGGGAGGTGACCAGTTTGCCTTCACCGAGGAACGCTTGAGGAATGTCGTGATCGCAACCATCGCACCAACCACGACGGTCGTTAATTACAATTCGTCCCGGATCATTCACCTTCAGAACGTCCCGGGCACCAACAATAGCGGCCTGGAGGGAATCGCTTACGACGACGCCACTGACACCTTCTTCGCCCTGAAAGAGAACGACGGCCAAGCGCTCTATCATTTTCCAACCCCACCTGGCACCCGTGATGTCTCCATTTCTGTCCCCGAACTGTTCGACACCGGCCCTTTCAATTTGGACGACTTGGCCGGACTCCACTTCCACGATGCCTCCGCAACCCTCCTGATTCTCAGTGACGATTCCCGCGCCGTCGTCGAAACAACTCTGAATGGCACGGAACTGAGCCGCCTTGTTCTTCCCGCATTCATCGGGCAACCCGAGGGAATCACGGTGGATGCCGCGGGGAAGGTTTACATCGTCGGGGAGCTTGACGAGTTCTACGTCTTTGAGAAAGCGAGTCATTATCAGAACTGGGCAGCGGTGCAGGGTTTTCCTGCGGGCCAGGACGCCGCGATCGATGACCCTGACGGCAATGAAGTCTCCAATCTGCTCGACTATGCGCTGGGAAGAGCGGGGGGAGAGCCCGATCCCCTGCTGGACATGCCGATCCCATCCATCACCAGCGATAAACTGCAACTAACCTTCACCCGGCCCAAGTCGGCCCTCGGCGTGTGTTACCTCGTGCAGGCCTCGGACAATTTCTCGACCTGGAGCGACGAAGGCGTCTCGCTCCTAAAACTCTCCGAAACCGCGACGGAGGAAACATGGCGCGGCGACGTCCTCATCTCGCAAGCCACGAAGCGAGCGCTTCGACTCAGAGTGACACTGCCCTAGCCTTGCGAACAACCAATCAGTCCTTCAACAAAGGCTGCGAAATTCGAAGATAGGCGAAGAGATCGCGGAGTTCACCGTCGCTCAGATCATCCAACAATCCCTCCGGCATGAGGCTGCGGCCGAGCGGAGTCATCTCGGCGATCTGCGCACGGGGGAGCGAGAGGACGCTGCCATCGAAGCCGCGCAAGCTGATCGTGTTCGCCCCGCGGTCGGTCAGAAAGCCCGTCAGGAATCGATCGTCGTTCGTCTTCACGGAAAAGCCCTCATACCCCTCACGGATCCCGGGATCGACGATGCTCGACAACATCGTCTCGAGATCGTCGGTGAGATCCGGCCTGATCTTTCCCCCGCTATGAAAGAGGATATGACAGCTTGCGCAGCGTTGTTTGAAAATCGGACGTCCCCGGTACGGACTGCCGGCCGATTTCGCGACGACCTCGCGGATCGCTCCGACCCGTTCCATCCGCTTCCCGGAGGATGCGGATCTTTTCTTCGGTCGTGGATCTCTGGCCTTTCATTTTCTGGGTCCTTTGTAGGCACCCAGACTAACTTTTCAAATGGCCCAGTTCTCGTAACCTCGACCATCCTCTTCTTCCTTGGAGGACAAGCAACCTTGACCGCCACCCCCTTGAATCGCGGTCTCAGGAGGGGCTCTTCTTCCTGGTTCGGGGGGCAGCGGCGGGGACCCTGATCGCTGTTTCCTCATTCCAATCGAGATTTTATGAAGACTGGGGCCGTAGAAGGAGGCATGCGTGCAATTGCAATCATTCTCCTTCTCGTCACCTCAGCGCTGGCGAAGGACCATCTCCTCACCATCGGGGGTGGGTTTTCACCAGCTGGCAATCAAGTTTCGCTGGAGCGCAACGTGATTTTCTTCGAGAAGTTGCGGGCTGAGAATTTGGCCGCGGGGACCATGCACGATCTCTACTTTGCGGATGGGACTTCCTCGGCCGCGGACTTGCAGTTTCAGGTCGAAGGTCAGGACGTGCCGCGGGCGAACCGCCTGATGGCCGGGCTCTTTGGCTCTGAGGAGGATCTTGAAAACCAATATCGCAACAATGCCCTGGAAGGAGTGCGCGGAGTCTCGAGTCCGGCTGAGGTGGAGCGTTGGTTTCAGGAGGAGGGCTCCAAGTTGGAGAAGGGGGATCGCTTGATTCTTTATGTCACCGCTCATGGGAGTCGAGGGGGGCATAAGGACAACAAGTTCGACACCAAGATCTGGATGTGGGATCGCAAGTCCATCGAAGCCTCCAAGCTGGCGGGGCTGATTGAGGGGCTGCCTGAGGGTGTCAGTGTGATGACGGTGATGGTGCAGTGTTTTTCAGGTGGCTTCTCTCATCTCATCTTTGAAGGCAACAACGCGAAAAAGGGTGGGAACGGACGCCGGGTGTGCGGATTCTATGCGACGGTGTGTGATCGGGAGGCCGCGGGCTGTACTTCAGATGTCAACGAAGCAAACTACGATGAGTTTAGTAGTCACTTTTGGGCGGCCTTGCGTGGGAAGACGCGCATGGAGAAGGAAGTGAATGGGGGCGACTACGATGGG
Organism: Roseibacillus sp.; assembly: GCA_028821775.1. Classification (GTDB taxonomy): domain Bacteria; phylum Verrucomicrobiota; class Verrucomicrobiia; order Verrucomicrobiales; family Akkermansiaceae; genus Roseibacillus_B. Next base: position 17,229 of record JAPKFB010000030.1, on the reverse strand, counting down.
GACGGGCGGGTCTCCTTCGAAGAGGCGCATGCCTATGCGATCCTCACTTCGCGCAACATTGACATTCCGGTCAAGACCAGCGGGGCCTTTCTGCGGGTGCACAGCAAATTGCGGAGCGGGAAAGAGAAGGAACTCCTCGGTCATGAGACCGCCTACTCTGAAATCGTTGAACGGGCCGGACCGGTGGAGCGGGCGGTCTTGGCAGGTCTTTCGGAGCAGTTGGGGCTGAAGGGGGAAAAGCGTGGAGGGGAGATGAAGAAGAAGGCTTCAGCCCTGGGCGAAGAGCTCAAGAAACTCTCCGGCCGCAAGAAGTCGCAGAAGAAGAGCGTCGATGGGGTGCGCATTGAAATTGCGCGGTCCATTCGGAATCGTTGGCCCGCCTTGGAGAACAAGCACAGTCCGGGAGCGGTGAATCTATTGAGCGATGCCGGAAGTCGGGAGGAGTTTGTCAAGGCGGTGGAAAATCACCCGAAGTTTGCGAAGTGGCAGGAGATGAAGAGGGAGCGCGAGGTCCTTGAGGAGAAGGAATTTCTCTTGGAAAAGAAGTATGCGACCCATCGGCGTTTTGTGCGGGCCTTTGAAAACGTGGCCTACGCGGCGAATCTGAAGCAGGTGGCGAAGGAGGAGATCCGCGAGGACTACGCACGCCTCCTGGAGGAGGAGCGCGGTGGCTTCTCGAAGTGAGGAGATCGGGGGATGCCCCATGGGCCCTACGGCGAACAGGTGCGGAACCCGGTGAAGACATCCCGTCGGCCGGGAAGGTAGGCCTGTCGATAGCTGCTCCGGATCAGACAGGAAGAGGTGGCGCAGGACCCTCCCTTCGTGGTCTTGTGATCTCCAAATTGCAGGGTGGACATGTAGGGATACATATCGACCGCAAAGCCGGGGAAGGGGAGATACTGGTTGGTGGTCCACTCCCAGGCGGATCCGATCATTTGCAGGCAACCGTCCTTGGTCGCACCTTCGGGCCAGGCGTCCACCGCCCCGGATCCCATCTCCTGGCCATCGAGATCGGCTCGCGTGCCGTCCATTTCTTCTCCCCAGGGGAAACGTGATCCCTTCGATCCGCGGGCAGCGGCTTCCCACTCATACTCGCTCGGAAGGCGGCGGCCGGCCCAGCGGGAAAATGCTTCTGCTTCCCAATAGCTGAGGTGCAGAACGGGGGCGTCGAGGGGGAGATCGATCCACTGGTCAAAGCGCCGCAATTGCCATCCGTCTCCCATCCTTGGGCGCCAATAGAGAGGATGAGCGGGGCCCTCTTCCTGCAACCACCACTTCCCTCCGTAGCTCCAAACTCCGGGTGACTGGTAGCCACCGTCATCGACGAAGGCGAGGAACTCGCGGTTCGAAACCAGGGTCTTAGAAATGCTGAAGGGCTCGATCTCGGTTGCGAATCCAGGCCGTTCGTTGTCGAAGCTGAACTCGTGGCCGGCGAGCGCGGCAGAGTTGGTGGGCATCCCGATCGGATAGCGGCCTCCGGAGACCTGGAGATCACCCGTGATTCCCGAAGAGGGGGGCGGGGGCGAGGCGTTCGTCATGGAGCGGGGGGCGGGATAGCCCAGGGTTTGGCGCGCCCAGATGAGGGACTCGATATGCATGTTCTGATGGGCGATGCAGTAGTGGCAGAGGTAGTGCTCCCGCGGGTCGAGGGAGGCTGCGTCGAGTCGCTTGCGCACTTCATCGAGAACGCGGTGGTAGAAGTCGAAGGTCGTCGCCTTGTCGGGCATCACGTCCCGCTGCCAGCGATTGCGGTGCTGGATCTCGAAGGAGTCCCAGATTTCGTCATAGCCGGGCATGCGTGGGTCGGCTTTACCAAGTTCCCGCAGGAGAAAATACTCATAGAAGAAGGCGGAGTGGCCCAGTTCCCAGAGCGGGGGATTGATTCCGCGATGGTAGGGGACATCGAGTTGCGAGTCGCTGAGGTCTTCGATGAGCGCAAGGGTCCGGCAGTTGGTCTTGTCGAGTTCGCGGCGGAGTTCCTCCTTTGTATTCATGGGTAGTGTTAGGTGCCTTCCGGGTAGAGTTCGTCCAGAAGAGATTTCCAGGCCTCCTGTTCGCGGGATTCGGCGCACTCGGCGGCATGTTGCATAACTCTGCGGGTCAAGTCGGCGAGAAATTCCGGTTCGCTCTCGCAGCGATGAAGCAAGCCTGCCAGCGCCACCGTTTCGCCGGGATCGAAGAGGCCTGGATAGTGATCGCCGAGCAGGCTTATGGTGGCATCGTTGCGGGCGGCCAGGATGGGCGTGCCGGAGACCACCGCCTCGTTGAGGACGCGCGCTCCGCCTTCTGCAATGGAAGAGAGCACCAGGAGGTCGCTGGTGGCGATCAGGTGCAGGGCCTCCTCCGCGCTGAGGGCTCCCAGCCATTGATAGCGAGGGTTCTCCCGCTCTTCCACTGCCACCGCGCTCCGGAATTTTTCGTCGAGGATGGATCCCGCATGGCGGACCGTGATGCTAGACTGGGAGGGGAGAAGGCGCGACGCGGCCGCGGTGCGCAGGGGGTCCTTGACCTCGCGGAGGTGTCCCACCACACAGGCTTGAAATCCATTTGGGTTGGTCTCCTCTTCCTGGCCGCTGGATGGCGGGGCGGTTGCCGAGAGATTGATCACATGGGTCTTCGAACGGCAGCTCGCCGGCACCCGTGCGAGAGCCTTGGCTTGCAGGACAACGATGCGGTGGGAGAGTTCCAGCGAGCGGAGGGAGATGGAGGAGAGTGCAGGGTAGAGGTCTGTGCCGGCCAGGGCGACGACGATCCGGCCACCGGGGCGCACTTCATGGAAGCGTTTGACGGAAGGGTGGCTCTTGTGGGCATGGATGGCGATCAGGAGGCTGGCGTCTTGATCCTGAAAGGAGGAAGCGATCTGCACCTGATGGCCGAGATTGGTGAGTTCCGCCGCCCACTCTTCGGCGGTGGCGAGGTTTCCATTCTGCACGGAGGCAGGTGGGGAAACGATCAGGACGTCCATGGAGAGAAGTTATGATCGTGAATTCGTCACCCGGCAACCGCGGATGCCTTCTTGTTGCCGAGAGCGGCCCATGGAGTGGAGGATCCAGTGGAGGAGCGAGGGAGCTCCGTGAAGGGGGAGGGGCTGTCCTCGTTCCCCAGGCTCGAGGGAAGAAATGGAGTCAAGGGGGTTCGAACCCCTGACCTCGTCATTGCGAACGACGCGCTCTACCAACTGAGCTATGACCCCTGTCTTCGAATCGGGACAGAAGAACGCTAGTTGGATTCCGACGGGCGATCAAGCGGCATTTCAGCGAGGAAGAGTGCCAGATGTGGCAGGAGATTGACGGCGAGAGCGGAATTGGTTTCGGTAGCGAACCATGAAATCACTGTGCGCTCTCCCTGTTCTGCTCTCGCTAGGCTGCCCGGTTCTGCTGGGCGACGCATTACAGGTCACCGAGACCGATGCGGCGATCACCATTACACGTGGCGATGTGCCAGTCCTCACCTACCACAAAGCAGAGGTTGCGCCTCCACCGCAGGCCGATCCGATCTACAAGCGTAGTGGATTTATTCATCCTCTCTGCGCTCCGAGCGGAGAGGCGGTGACGGGGATTCATCCGGCGGATCACTTTCATCACCTCGGACTGTGGCACGCGTGGGTGAAGACCAAGCACGGGAAGGACGCTCCGGACTTTTGGAACTTGAAGGCGAAGACGGGACGAGTGCGTTTTGCGAAGACGATCGGGATCCACAAATCTTCTACGGAAGATCCGGCGGTGGGATTTACGGTGGAACAGGAGCAGGTGGCCTACAAGGGGGAGGATCGCAAGGAGACTGTTGTTCTTCGTGAAGGGCTCCAGGTAAAGGTGGAGTATGCTGACGGTCAAAACGTGGTGAGCTACATCCTGGAGCAGAAGAACGTGAGCGAGGAGAGTCTTGTGCTGCCGGCCTATCGCTACGGTGGTGGTCTGGCTTATCGTGCACCTCACGACTGGGACAAGACGAACAGCGACTATCTGACTTCGGAAGGCCTCGACCGCACCAACAGCCATGCCACGCGGGCGAAGTGGGTGGCAATGTGGGGCCCGACCAAGAAGGGGAATGCCACTGTCAGTGTGCTCATGCATCCGAAGAATCGCGACTTCCCGCAGCGGATTCGCACCTGGCCGCCGTCCTCGAACAACGGCGCAATCTTCTTCAATGTGGTGCCTGCGCAGGAGAAGGCTTGGGAGATCAAGCCCGGCGAGCGGGTTGTGGAAACCTACATTCTCGTCATCTCGAATGGGAAACCGGACAAGGAGAAGATCGAAGGACAGTGGAAGGCTTTTGGGGGAGCGAAGTAGAGCGGGCCAACTCACCATGGAGAATCTAATCATTATGAGAGGTCACATCTTGTTCCGTGGATTGCTGATGCTGGGAAGTGTGGTGGGAACGCTGCTCGGGGCACCGGTAACGGCGGCGGAGCGTGAGCGTCCCAATATTCTCTTCTGCATCTCGGACGATCAGTCGTGGCCGCATGCGGGGGCCTATGGATGCAAGTGGGTGAAGACGCCGGGGTTTGATCGGGTGGCGAAGGAGGGCATTCTTTTCAGTCGGTGTTACACCCCGAATGCGAAGTGCGCACCCTCCCGGGCCTGTATTTTGACGGGACGAAATTCGTGGCAGCTGGAGGAGGCCTGCAACCACTGGTGTTACTTTCCGGCCAAGTTCAAGACGGTTATGGAGGCGCTGGGTGAGAATGGCTACCAGGTGGGCTTTACCTCGAAAGGATGGGCTCCGGGAATTGCGACGGACGCCAAGGGCAAGGCGCGCGAGATGACAGGCAAGCGCTACAACGCCAAGAAGGCAAAGGCCCCGACAGGAGCCATCTCGAGCTCAGATTACGCGGGGAATTTTGAGGATTTCCTGGGCGAAGTTCCGGAAGGTGAGCCCTGGATGTTTTGGTACGGGAGCACCGAGCCCCACCGGAGGTATGAGTTTCAATCGGGCGTGAAGAAGGGGGGCAAGAAGCTGAGTGAACTGGATGGCGAGGTCTTCAAGTTCTGGCCTGACAACGAGACCGTTCGTCATGACATGCTCGACTATGCACTGGAGATCGAGCACTTCGACAGTCATCTCGTCAAGATGCTCTCTGTTCTTGAGAGAGAGGGGCAGATCGAGAACACGATCGTGATTGTGACGGCCGACAACGGGATGCCCTTTCCCCGGATCAAGGGACAGGAGTACGAACTGTCGAATCACCTGCCCCTGGCGATCCGCTGGCCGAAGGGAATTGCGAAACCGGGTCGGGTGGTGGAGGACTATGTCAACTTCATCGACTTGGCGCCGACCTTCTTGGAGGTCGCCGGAGTGTCCCCGAAGGAGTCCGGGATGGAAGCGATCACGGGGCGCAGCCTGGTGGAGATCTTCAAGGCGGAGAGAGGTGGCCAGGTCATTCCCGCGCGGGATCACGTCCTCATCGGCAAGGAACGTCACGATATCGGCCGGCCTCATGATGAGGGCTATCCCATTCGCGGTCTTTTGAAGGGCGGGATGCTTTACCTGCACAACTTCGAGATCAGTCGCTGGCCGCAGGGGAACCCGGTGACCGGCTATCTCAATTGTGACGGAGGCCCGACCAAGACCGAGATCCTGAATCTCTATCGCGCTGGAACGGATCCGGGCTTCTGGGCGAACGCCTTTGGGAGGCGGCCGAGCGAAGAGCTCTACAACGTGGTCCAGGATCCCGAGTGCCTGGTGAACCTGGTCGGGAGCGAGGATCAGAAATCGAAGGCACGAGAGATGCGGGAGGAGCTCTTCCGTCGTCTCAAGGGGCAGGGGGATCCCCGCATGGAGGGCCGGATGGATTACTTTGAATCGATGCCCTACGCCGACCGTCGCGGGCGGGGGTTTTACGAGAATTACCGGGCTGGAAAGAAGACGGTCTCAGGCTGGGTAAACCGGAGCGATTTTGAGAAGGAAGATCCGAAGTAGCGTTCCTCGGCAGCCCAAGCGCCCTCCTGATTTTTCAGCCCCCGGCGATCAAGAGACTTCTTTGCGAACTTTCCCGGTTTGCCGATTATTGTTTGCGGGGAGGGCGAGGCAGAGATAGAGAAGCGGGTATGAAGTGGTTCCTCGCGACCTTGTTCACCGTCGCCACCTGTTCCGTGCTTCTTGCTGAGACACGGCCCAACATTCTCCTCATTCTCACTGACGATCATCGGTGGGATGCCCTTGGGTCGAAGGGGCATCCTTTTCTCAAGACGCCGAATCTGGATCGCCTCGTGGAAGAGGGAGTGAGCTTTGAAAACGCCTTCGTGACGACCTCACTGTGTTCCCCGAGTCGGGCCTCGATTCTCACCGGGCGCTATGCGCACAATCATGGGGTGGTGGACAATTACCACGCGGTCCGGGACGACCTCGTGTTTTTCCCCCAACTTCTTCAGAAGGCGGGCTACGAAACGGCCTTCGTGGGCAAGTGGCACATGGGCGACACCGATGAGAAGCAGCGCGGTTTCGATCATTGGGTGAGTTTCAAGGGGCAGGGCGTCTATTGGCCCTTTGATGAAGGGCTGAAAGTGAAAGGACGCTACGTTCCGCAGGCCAACCGCACGGGCTTCAATGTGAACGGGAAGCGCATTCCGCAGAAGGGCTACCTCACGGACGAGATCACGAACTTTGCGATGCGGTGGCTGCAGTCACGGATCGATGCGGAGCACGATGACAAGGAGGGACGCAAGCCCTGGTTCCTCTATGTCTCCCACAAGGCTGTGCATGCGGATTTTCTTCCCCCCAACCGCCATGCCTTCAAGTATGAGAATGAGCCATTCACTCCGCCGGTGACCTGGGCGGAGAAACCCGAGGCCTTTCAGGATGTTCCCAAGTGGGTGATGAACCAGCGGAACTCGCGACATGGAGTGGAGTTTGCCTACTACATGGATCTCGACCTGGAGAAATACTACAAGCGTTACTGCGAGACCCTGCTGGCGGTGGACGAGAGCGTGGGGAAGCTGGTCGAGGCCATGGAGGGCAAGGGTGCGCTCGACAACACCCTCGTGATTTATCTCGGCGACAACGGGTTTCTCTTCGGCGAACACGGATTGATCGACAAGCGTTGTGCGTATGAAGAGTCCATGCGTATTCCCATGATCGCGCGTTGGCCGAAGAGGTTGCAGCAGGGCGCGAAGGTGAAGGAGCTGGTTGCCAATATCGATGTTGCCCCCGCGATCCTGAAAGCGGCTGGAGTGACTCTTCCCGCCGCGATGGACGGGGCGGATTTTCTCGAGCTCGCGCGGAAGGAGTTGACCGGTGGAAGGGGCCCCGCGCCCACCAAGCCTGCTTGGCGCAAGGAGCTCCTTTACGAGTACTACTGGGAGCGCAACTACCCGCAGACACCCACCGTCCATGCCTTGCGCGGGGAGCGCTACAAGTATGTTCGCTACCATGGCGTGTGGGACCTGAACGAACTCTACGACTTGGAGACCGATCCGACCGAACGAAAGAACTTGATCAACGATCCCGCATACGCCTCCGAGGTGGAGGAGATGAACAAGCGTCTCTTCGAAGCTTTGGCGGCTACCTCGGGGATGGCCATTCCTCTCCTGGAAGATCGCGGGACGCAGTTCCATCACCGCAAAGTGGGCGGAACGAAGGGGGCACCCTTTCCGACCTGGTATTACCGTCCCGCGGGAACGGACGGAAAGTAGCCTCCGCGACATCGTCTGGCTGATCGATTCGGGCAGTGTGTGCCGGCGCGGCGGGCTACATGCTCAATTTGATCAAGAAAGAGATCGCCGAGAAGTTGGAGATCAGTATCCACACGGTGAGCACTCACCTCCGGAGCGTGTACGGAAAGATGCACGTCAATACCAACACCGGAGCGGTGGCAAAGGCCCTGCGGGAAGGGATTATTTGAGCTCGAGAGGGCAGCCCCATGCGCGGGGACCTGCTCTTGAAAAGGGCGATCCCTTCTTGAAACTTGAAACGGAAAGCGGGATGCTTTCATCACCATGAATCGCAGGCACTTCCTCGGCGCCAGCTTCGCTGCCACCACTCCCGGCCTCTCCCTCGCCCAGTTTCCCGAACGCAGGGGCAAGGCCCGGATGCATGTCGGACTGGCAGCGTATTCCTTCCGTGATCAGTTCGCATGGAGCAAGGGCAAAACGAAAACCCCGGTGAACGGGGAGATCGATATGTTTGGCTTTCTCGATTACTGTGCCGAGCACGGTTGTCACGGCGGTGAACTGACGAGCTACTTCTTCCCCGCCGATGCCGATAGGGTCTACTTTCATCGCTTGAAGCGTCACGCCTTCCTGCGCGGAGTCGACATTTGTGGAACTGCGATCGGCAATAATTTTTCGCTGGGCCCAGGGAAGATCCTCGAGAGGGAAGTGGCGAACGCCAAGCAATGGCTCGACAAGGCGGTGCTGATGGGCGCCCCGCATGTGCGCTTCTTTGCAGGAACGGGGAAAGGGTTCGCGGCAGGAGGGGAGCGGGTGGAGGCTGCCATCGCGGCGGTCAAGGATTGCGCGGAGTATGCTGGTGAGCGCGGGATCTTCATTGGGATCGAGAACCACGGTGGCATTACCGCCGAGTTGTTGATGCGACTCGTGAAGGAGGTCGACAGTCCGTGGGTTGGGATCAATCTCGATAGCGGTAATTTCATTTCCGAAGATCCCTATGCGGATTTCGAACGATGCGCTCCGTTGGCGGTGAACGTGCAGCTCAAAACGCATATGCGCGGATCGGTGCGTGCGGATCTCCCGCGCCTGATCGGAATTCTTGCGAAAGCGAAGTACCAAGGATATGTGGTCCTCGAATACGAACATGGGAAGCCCGAGGAGATCCCTGACTACCTCGCGACCCTCCGCAAATTGTGCGCCTCAATTTGAGCGAGGACTGAGAATTTCCGCGCGTTCTTTCCGATGGGGAAGGATCTGATTTGGTCGGCGCCTCCGCATCCATGGAAGACGCATGGGGAAGAATGTACGCTCGATTGTCTTGGAGGCTGATCTATTCAAGCCCGGAGGAGGGCCATCCGTGGGGTGTTGGACCACGTTTTTCAAGGGGGGGCTCGCTTTTTCGATTCGGTATCATTCGGTGACTCTGAGGTTGCTGAGAGGGCATTAACTTTACATGCTCAGCGAACGACCCATGAACAATCCCCCGTTCAACTTTCGGGCTCCCTTGGGCCTGCTTCTCGCGATCTCAGTGTTGACCCTCCCTGCGGCGGCAGAAAAGACCTCAGAGCTTGGACTGCTATACCAACTGAATGGAAGCGCGATTGAAGCGCGGGGATTGGGCGAGGGATTGTTGCATGGCTTTCCCCAGGAGCCCTTCGTGGCGGGCAAGGTTGGATCCAAGGCTCTCGCTTGCTCGTCCGGGCAGTATGTGGCCTTGCCATCGTTTTATCGCGGTCATCAGTTTGAGCGTCTGGGGGTGAGTGTGTGGATCAACACCGCCAACGCGGATGATCAGGTAATTCTCTCCTATGACCGCGAAGAATACTGGGAGCTGGGAATCAATGGGGACTCTGCAGGAGACGGCCAGGTCGTCTTTGGACTCAACACCAACGATGGCATCAAGACCCTCGCCTCCGCCACGCGAGTGGATGATGGCTTGTGGCATCATGTGGTTGCCACTTTCGATGGTAGGACTGGATCACTGCGCATCTATCTCGATGGAGCTCTCGATCGCGAATTGATCTCGCCAGCCGCCACGCGCTTTGGGAGTGGCAAGAAACGCTTTGGTTTCCTTGGGATCTCTTCCCATGCCGAGATCTTGGATGGTCCTCATGGCACCGATGATTGGTACACCGGTGTCATTGATGACGTGCGGGTCTATCATGGTTCCGTCTCTTCCAACAAAGTCATCGCGATCAGGGCGGAGGATGCGAGCCCTGCGGCGGACGGTTTGCGTGCTCTGGTAGATTTTGATGGCGATGGCATTCCCAACGATTGGGAAAGCGCGAACGGGCTCGACCCTCATGACCCTTCGGATGCCGATGGCAATGTGGATGGAGATCTCGGGACCAATATCCAGGAGTTCCGCGTGAAGTCTGATCCCCAGGTGGAAGGTGACTACGCGGTGCCGACCTCCAAGCCATCCATCGAGTTGGCTCTGGTCGCAGGCCATGCCTACGAGAAGGAAGGCACTCCGGCGACTTTTCGCCTGACTCTCACCGGGGGCATCGGACCCGACCTCCCGGTCTTCTTTTCGCTGGGAACTAGTTCTGATCCCGGTGAAGGCGCCAGTGATGCTTCTGACTACCACGTCACGGATGGGAAGGGAAAACCCTTGAATGGCTTTGTCCTGTTGGCCGTCGATGGTGGCACGGTCGACATTCACATCGTGCCAGTTCAGGACACCACCGCGGAGTTTCCCGAAGTGGTGGAGCTCGCCGTTGATTTCAATGTGGAGTATCATCTGGGCGCGAACATCAGTGCCCGTTGCCTCATCAACGATGCCGCCGACACCCCTGGAAACATCACCACCTTCAAGGCCCTATACGGACCGGAGCGCAGCGCGACAACGGGGGGCACCGGCTTTGCAACGCTGGCCTTGAACGGTTCCAAGACCGAAGCGACCTTCCACTCGACCTTCGGCGGAATCAGCTCGCAACAGAGTAATGCCCACATTCACCACGTGGCCCAAGCGAGCCCCGGCGTGCCGGATTTTTCGCTTGCGGGTCCAGTGCTCGAAGGCCTGCCGCTAGGATCAGGCACCACTCACCTTTGGAAGATTGAGGATACCGGCGGATTCAGTGCACAGGATCTCATCGATGCTCTTTTTCGTCAGAACGGGCTCAGCCTCTATTGCAACGTCCATACCCTGAACTATGGGGGAGGGGAAATATGGGGGTTCTTCGAAAAATTCGTGGGCTCCACTGCGATCACGGCGGAAGAGATCGCCTACTACCAGGCACCGTCCCCCTCTCCGCATCTCAGCGAGCCAGAGCTCAAACGGGAGGTCTCGCGCTTCCTGCAACAAACCACCTGGGGACCGCGCATGGCGGATATTGAGGCCCTCTACGATGAGATCATCTCGAACCATGACAATGGGGACGGAACCTACGATCAACTCTCCGCCTTCAAGGGATGGATCGATGCGCAGTATGCTCTCGACCAGACGCGCCTCTACGACCTGGTGTGGGCGAACGACGAGTATGAGTTTCATGGCGATCGGATCAGCGGGCGGGCCGATGACGATGGTCCGACATCCCGGCTCAATCCGGTCAATCCGCCCCAAGGGACGAATTTCGAGAGGTCGATGTGGACCATGTTTTGTTACTCCCACGATCAGTTGCGTCAGCGGGTCGCTCTTGCCCTGAGCGAAATTTGGGTCATCTCGCGCTTGGAAGGCCTGGTCAATTCCCGGCACTACGGAGCGGCGCAGTATTGGGACGATCTCGCCGATGACGCCGATGGGCGATTTCGCCAGATGCTCGAGGGCATCTCAAAGAGTCCGATGATGGGTCAATATTTGAGTCACTTGAAGAACGAGAAGGCGATTCTCGACAACCAAGGCAACGTTCTCGTGGCCCCTGACGAAAATTACGCTCGCGAGATTCAACAGCTCTTTGCGATCGGGTTGCTGGAGCTTCTCCCGGACGGTCGCATCAAGCTCAACGGGTCCGGTCAGCCGAGCCAGACCTACACCAACCTCGACATCGAGAATCTCGCGCGGGTCTTCACGGGATGGAGCTTCCGGGAGTATTACAGCAACCGCGGAAACGTTGTGCAGAGTAACAACTTCAACCGGGGGAACGGCAATCGCTATCTGCCGCAACTCCAGTGGAAGAGCAGGATGAAGAATTTTGCGGCCTTTCACGACACCGATGGAAAGACGCTGCTGGGTTCGAACATCGCGGCCGGATTGGGTGGTGGTGCTGATCTGGATGCGGCTCTCGACATCATTACTTCCCATCCCAATGTGGCGCCCTTTATCGCCAAACTCCTGATTCAGCGGTTGACTCATTCCAATCCCAGCCCCGCCTATATTTATCGCGTGGCCAGTGTTTGGACGGGGGACACCAATCACCATGCCGGAGCTGCGCTGGTCGACGCGAGTGGCAGCGTGGGAGATATTGAACAAGTGGTGAGGGCGATCCTGCTCGACACCGAAGTGCGTACTCTCTCTCTCGCCAACGATCGCATTGACTTTGGCAAGGCGAAGGAGCCCGCGCTTGTGCTCACGCACGCGATCCGGGCCTTGAATGCACAATCGAAGATCCCGCTGGCCTTGTTCACGCGCCTCGCCTCGGGCCCCAACCTCACCGTCACTCCCGGGTCGGGCAGGGTCATTGCCCTGCCCGTAACCGGCTTCGATTCCGCGTGGCCTCCCACCGATTACCCTGCCAGTCAATTCGACAACTTCCCGGCCGACACCACCATGCTGCGGATCAATTCACGCACCCCGATCTTTGGTCAGTCTCCCATGTCAGCGCCCTCCGTCTTCAACTGGTTCCTGCCGGACTACTCGCCGGGTGGGAAGGTGACCATTGCCGGTCTGAATGCTCCCGAGCTTCAACTCGCCACCGCCACCTTGGTGGTTGACCGCATCAACTATACCGATGACCTGATCCGAACAGGCAACGGCATCAATGCGGCTAGCTTTCCGGGTTTCACGAACGCGGACGACTACATCATCGCCGACCGTTCGGAGTACGAAGCGGTCTACATGGACGCGGCGGGATCCGCGGTCGAAAAGGCCGAAGCCCTGGTCGACTATCTCGATCTTGTCTTCGCCGCGGGCGCCCTCAAGCAGGACTACGGTGGCGATTCCTCTCCGGACAATCCGCGGCAGGCGGTCATTGATGCGGTGACCGCGACCACCAACAGCATCACCGACAAAGTCATCACCGCCATCTACCTGGTGGTTCATTCTCCATCCGGGCTCACTCAACGCTAAGCACCCATCAGCGCCCACTCTCAACCGATTTCGATCATGTCCTTCAAAGTCACCAATTCAAAGAGCGATAGCGTCAGCCGCCGCGCCTTCATGGCCAAGTCAGCCTGTGCCGCGATGGGCGTTACGGGCATCGTCAATTCGCTGTCCCATCTCCGCCTCATGAATGCCGCGATGGCGGCTGGAACGGGTCCCCTTGCGGACTACAAGGCGCTCGTAGTTGTCTTCCTGGAAGGGGGGAACGATAGCAACAACATGCTGATTCCAGGACGGAATCATCCCTCGCGCTCCGACTACGACCGCAATCGTGGAGTGCTTGCGATCGCCCACGAGAACGATGGTTCAGTGCCGGCGGGTGAACGCATCCTTCCCATCAATGATCCGGTCGCGAGCCTGCCCTACGGATTGCACCCGGCCTTTGGTTCGGACAGCGGCACCAACAACAATCCCGGACCGGCTGCGCTGTATAACAGCGGTGACCTCGCATTTGTCGCCAATGTGGGAACCCTCACCGAGCCTATTGTCTCGCGGGCCGCCTTCCTGAGCGGTAACTATTCCAAGCCTCCGCAGCTCTACTCGCACAGCGATCAGCAGGTCCAGATGCAAAGTTCTGTTCCCGATCAGGTGTTCCAAACCGGTTGGGGTGGTCGTGCCGCCGATATCCTGAATGCTTCCTACAATGGCAGGGGGTCGGTTTCGATGAACATCTCGCTCAACAACGTCAACAAGCTCCAGGTTGGGACCGCGGGCGGAGTTTCCCAGTATGTGGTCACTTCGAATGGCGCGCGGAGCTTGAATGGCTACGGCGGGAACTACGCGTCGGCGGCCACTCTCAATCCGGATGGCACGGTGCGGAGATTCCTGAACACCAAGGAGGGACATCGCCTCAAAGGCTTCGAAAAGATCATGCGGCACACGCACCACAATCTTCTCGAGCAGGGCTACAACGAGGTCGTGGAGCGAGCCCGCGGCAACGAAGCATTCGTTTCCAATGCCCTTCTGGCGGCCGGAGGGGCGGCGGTCGATTTTGATGCTATTTTTGACGGAGAGGATCACGATCTTGGCAATGAGCTTGAGATGGTGGCCAAGCTCATCGCGGGGCGGGAGTGCTTTGGGAACCAGCGTCAAATCTACTTTGTGAGCACCGGGGGTTGGGACAATCACCAGAGCATGCTGACCAATCATGCCGTCCGATTGAGTCGGTTCGGAGGAGCCCTGGCCGCCTTCAATGAAGCGATCAAGCAATTGGGGCTGCACGACGATGTTCTCACCATTTCCCAGTCCGACTTCACGCGCACCCTGATCCCCAACCGCACCGATCCCGCCATTGCAGGTTCTGATCATGGATACGGTGGTCACCAGGTGGTCATGGGTGGTCCGGTCGCGGGAGGAAAGGTCTACGGAACGTTTCCGCCCCTCAAAGTGGGGAACAAAGCGGGCAGCATTGACACCTCGAGCACGCGCGGACGCTGGATTCCGAGTACCTCGACCGACCAGTATCTCGCCGTGGCGGCCGATTGGTTTGGGATCGAGCGAGATTCCTCGGAAATGGAAACGATCTTCCCAAATCTCAATCGCTTCGATGATCCCTTCGACATTGGTTCCACCAATCTGCTCTACACCGGCTAATTGAGAGGCGGGCAGGGCTCTTCTGTCCTCTGCCGCGTCTCAATCGAGCAGGTCATCGGTTGGTTCGCCCCGCCCTTCGACTTTCCAACGTTCCCCATTTCGATGAATTCTCGTCTGCTCCCCGCGCTTTGCGTGGTCGCCTTTGCGGCGGTCGCGATCTACCTCTTGGGGGTGGGAAGATATGGGGGCGAGGGTGATCCGGGAGTTGCGGACTCTCCTGTGGTGCCAGGTCCCAGGAATGGAAACAACCTCCTCCAGGCCAAGGGGCAGCCCGCGAGCGAGCCGACGGAGATCGCCAACATGGTCGTGCTTGCGGAACAGTTGAACAATGCAGATGCCACCGCCCAGGATGACGTCGCGGTGTTGGTAGAACTGATCCGAGTTTATACCCGCAGCATGGGCGCTGTGCCGGAAGGCGGGCTCAACGAGGAGATCGTGCATGGATTGCTTGGGAACAACCCCAAGAAGCTGGTTTTCATGAAGAAGGACCACGCCAAAATCAATGAACAAGGCGAGTTGCTGGATCGCTTTGGAGTGCCCTATGATTTTCATCCGGTCTCGGCGGAGCTCCTTGAGATTCGCTCGGCTGGTCCAGACAGGCTCATCTTTACTTCCGATGATGTCGTTCCGCAATAGCTCCCTCCTCGTGTGCATCGTGACGATGGGTGTCCCCCTCGGTTGGGCGCAGGAGCGATTGCCGGGGACTGATGTGGACGGGAAGTGGCGCGGGAAATTGTACTGTCTTGCGGCTTGGGCCCAGCGGGCGAATCCCGAATTGCCCAAGGATGTCGCGGAAGCGTTTCTCAATTCCACCGAGCTTGCGCCTCGTCCCTTGCAAGGTCTTGGAAAGGTGTCCTGGGCGATCGATAGCGAGAACAAGGAGGCTCAACGGTGGTTCAATCAGGGGTTGGCGTGTTTGCATCTTCTATGGAACGAAGAGGCGGAACGGGCCTTTCGCCAGGTTCATACTCTTGACCCGGAATGCGCCATGGGCTTCTGGGGTCTCGCGATGGCCAACTTCGATCGGCCTGGACGAGGCGCCTATTTTTCGAGGATGGCCAAGGGCAAGGTCAAACCGAAAACCCCCGTCTCGGTGCGAGCTTGGGTTGACCCCGTAGCCCGTTTTTTTGAGGAATCCACCGTTCCGATGGCCCGTCGCCTGCAGGTCTTTGCGAGGGAGTTGGAAGGACTTGCCATGAAGTCGAACGAGATCGAATCCAAGGCCCTCCTCTTTCGCCAACTCGTTCTGAACGACTACCGTGGTGGCCTGGAGGTCACCAGTCCCTGGGCGGTTGATCGCCTGGCCGCTGAAGTCTTGGCCATCAATCCGGATCATCCTTCCCGGCACACCAGGCGTTTTTTGTGGATGAAGCATCGCCCCGCCAATCTGGAGTCTGCTGGATTGCTCAAGGAGGAAACTGTGGGGGTGGAGGCCCCGGCACCAGCCTGGCGCTATCTGGGCGAAGCCCAACAGGCGGCTGGCGATTGGGAGGCGAGCGCGCTCTCTTTGGCGCGAGCGGTTGAGACCGGGCTCACGACTCGCGCGAACTGGTTTGCAAATCCGCTGCGAGGGCCCGCCTTCGAAGACGACTGCGGAGCATTGATCGAGGCCTTGAGTAAGCTTGGGCGTACCAGGGAGGCGCTGGCGATGGCATCCGCGATGATAGCTCAGTCCCTTCCGGGGTCGGTGGTGAGCGACAAGACCAGCGCTACGTTCTGGTCGTCAACTTGTGGGCGTGGAGTGCAGGCCTACGCACAAGTCTGTCACGCACACCAGTTGTGGGCGGAGGCCGCGGCGCTGGAAAATCTCGTGCAACCCGTCATCTCGAATCTCCCGGCGGGGGCCCTGATTCGAAAGGAGCTCGCGGAGTGGACGACCGGCGCGCACGCTAATCTGTCCCTGGAAGCGCGCGCTCATCGTGAGCTGGCGATTGGAAATGCGGAGGCTGCGATCAAGGTGCTGAAGGAGCTCAGCGATGCGGAGCGGGCGGCCTTCCTCCCCCGGGCCCTCTGGATCATCGCGCACCGCGATACCGGTCATGTGAAGCCGGCCCTCTTTGGTTTTGATCAGTCCTTTCGAGCACAGGGAGGAGCAGCGGATACGCCCCTGCGTGGGCACGCGACCTTGCGCTCGGTGGCAGCCCTCCGACGCGTTGGGACCAAGTGGGAGCATCCCGCGACGCCCATCGCGAACAAGCTCTCGGATGCCATGAAAAAGATTTCCGCAGACATGAGAGCTGCCTTCCCGGTCGCCCCGACCTTTTCGCTTCCCGATGGGAAGGGCACTGAAATCTCACTCAAGTCGTTTCGCGGGAAACCCACGGTCCTCATCTTCTTTCTGGGCGCCGGTTGTATTCAATGTGTGGAGCAACTTCACTCCTTCCTGCCTGAAGCCCCTGCATACGAGAAGGCAGGCATTCCCATCGTGGCGGTGAGCACCGATCCGGTCTCGGTTCTCAAGTACTCTCTTCGCGGGGAGAAGCTCGGTAATCAACCAATCCCATTCACGATCCTCTCTGATGAAGATCTCTCGATCTTCCGGCGCTACTTCATCTACAATGAATTCGAGCGGCGTCCCTTGCACGGAACGATTGTCATTAGTCCCGAGGGAAAGGTTGTCTGGAGCCATGTTGACAATCAGCCCTTCATGGAGCCCCGGTGGTTGCTCAAGGAAGTGCAACGTCTGACTGGACCGTAGTGGGCATTTGCTCGCCTGGGGGCGTCTCGAATTCTAGAAATGCCGGCGATGAAACGACTCGTTCCTCTCCT
>JAPKFB010000089.1 GCA_028821775.1 Roseibacillus sp. | reverse complement strand
CCCCCGGAGAAGAACACGATGGCCGGACGGCGATCGTCCGCCTTCCAGTCCTTGGGACGAAAGACTTCCAATTCCAACCCGGCTTGCTCGGTCTTGCGATTTGGAAGGATCAGGTCCGGGGCGCGAACTTCAGGCTTCGAGTCAGCGAGAACCGAGGAACAAAGGGCGGCGAGGAGAAGAGGGATGAGCGTGCGTACCCCGAATCTTTCCTTTTTCCCCTCTGCTGCGCGAGCAAAACTTGCGGTCTCTCAAGAGCAATGTTAGCTGGAGGACAAACTATGAAACGTGTCTCAAAAGCATTTTGCAGTCTCCTCCTCATGGCCGCCACGGCTCTCTCCGCAGCCCCGGTCATTCCCGTCTATGATCTCGAAGGCATGCTCTCCGAAGGGGGGCAATCATCGATCTCTCTGCTCAGCCTGGACTTCTCCACCGATCGCCCGCTCACCCACTACGATTTGGTGCGCTCCCTCGAGCAGGCTGCGACCGACGAGGCGGTAAAGGGCGTGGTCCTTGAAGTCGATGGCGCCGGATTTTCCATCGCGCAGGTTCAGGAACTGCAGCGCCGTCTGCAGGAAATCCGGGAGGCCGGCAAGGACGTCTGGATGTACAGCGAGGCCCTCTCACGCGGTAGCGCCCTCATTGGTTCAGTCGCGAACCACTTTGTTCTCATGCCCGAGGCCGATGTCTCGCTGACCGGAATTTACACCGAGAGCCTCTACTTCAAGGGTCTCTTTGACAAGGTCGGAGTGACCGCCGATGTGGTCCACATCGGCAATTTCAAGTCTGCAGGGGAATCCTATTACCGCACCGGACCGAGCGAGCCTGCGCAAAAGCAGATGAACGAACTTCTCGATGCCAACTACAACCAGACCGTTAGTCAGATCGCCCGGGGTCGGGGAATTGAGGAAGCGGAGGTGCGCGCCTTCGTCGACAGCGGCTTTCAGACTGCGCGCCTCGCCTTAAAAGCGGGTCTGGTCAACGACTTGCAGTATCGGACCGACTTCATCCGACAAGTGCGCGCTCGCTACGGGGAAGAAGCGGTCTTCCCTCGTGACTACAAACTGCCCAACAGGTCGGGTCCGGAGATCGATAGCATGTTCGATATCTTCGGGCTCCTCTTTTCAGCCGGGAAAGCGAAGCGCTTCCGCCGCGACTACCTGGCGGTCATCGTGCTCGACGACTCGATTACAGACGCTTCGATCGCTCCCGTGCGCAAGGGGTTCCTGACCGCGGCAAAGGACGAGAAGTGTCACGGAGTGGTCTTTCGGGTGAACTCGCCGGGAGGATCCGCGCTGGCCAGTGAAGTGCTTTGGGAAGCGACTGAGGAGTTCAAGGCGACCGGGAAGCCCTTTGTCGTTTCGATGGGCGGAGTGGCGGCGAGCGGAGGCTACTACGTGGCAGCTGGAGCGGAGCGCATCTTCGCCGAACAGGGAACAATCACCGGTTCCATCGGAGTCGTCGGCATGAAAATCGCCCTTGGTGGCGGGATGGAATTATTGGGGATCTCGAGCCACGAAAGCAAGCGAGGCCAGCATGCGGACATCATGAATACGAACCGTCCGTTCTCTGATCCTGAGAAAACCCTCGTTCGCAAGTCGATGCTCGCAGTGTATGCCACCTTCAAGAAACGGATCATGGATGGCCGCGGCGATCGCTTGCAGGGGGATCTCGAATCCATGGCCGGCGGGCGAGTCTATCCCGGAAAGCGCGCACTGGAGCTTGGCCTCGTCGATGAACTGGGTGGTTTGCACGAGGCTCTGGCCTACGTCGCGGAGAAGGCCAAGCTGGAAATCTATGAGACCCATCTTCTGCCTGAACCGGAGGATCTCTTCTCTGGCCTCTTCGCGCCCGCCCCGTCAAATCACAGGGATGACGAGTTCATTCACATGAGCACGCGTTCTCCCGCCTCAGCGATGAAGGCCTACCTCGACACGCAACCGGTCCTGCGCCTCCTTGATCCCCACAAACGAGCGGCGGTGGAACAATTCGTGGCCGGGCTGGAAGCGTTTCAGAACGAGCGCATCCTCCTCATCGCTCCCCACTTTACGAACCTCTCCCAGACGAGGTGATGAGCAAGCGGAGCCTCGGCATTCTCTTCCTGATCCTGAGCATCGCCAGCTTCATCGGTGCGGCGCCACTCCTCTTGTCCGGAATCTTCAAGATCGCCCAAGGGTCCACGCCGCTCGCGACCGTACATTCATCAGAAGAGGTCGTGGTGCAGCTCGAAGAAGCGGACACCTACACCCTTTGGCACGATTTCAGGACAACCGGTGGCAGCAGCACCGTTTCGTATCCTCGCGCCTTGCCGGGAGGCTTCACCATGACTCTGGTCCGCCAGTCGGATGGCGCGGTCTACCCCCTCGACCCAACCCGTAGTCACAACACCCTTTCCTCCGCGGGACGCGAATCGATCGAGGTTGGCACCTTCGCCCCAAGTTTGCCTGGCGTCTACACCCTGAAGGTCGAAACCACCGGCGGAGAAGCGCGGGCCTTCTCCCTGACCAAGGGGAACTTCCTCCATGGGATGGCGCAGTTTGGACTGCGCAGCGTCATTGCCTGTTTGCTCGGGTTTGTCGGACTGGTGTTGCTCACTCTGGGAATCGTCTTCATCCTGCTGAAGCCAAAGCCTCAACCAGGTCTGCACCCCCCACCCCACTCGAGTTAGTTTTTGCCCTTCATGCAATCACCTTTTCGCGCGCTTCTCTTCGACTTCGACGGCCTCATTGTCGACACCGAGTGGCCCATCTACAACGCTTGGCGACAAACCTTTCGCGACCACGGCCACTCCCTGCCCTTGGAAATTTTTACGCAATGCATCGGAACCGATTTCGACACATGGTCGCCCAAGACTCACCTCGAGGAGTTGACCGGAGATCACATCGACTGGCACCTCCTAGACAACGCTCGACAAGCCCGCATTGAGACGGAACTGGTGGGGGCAACTGCCATGGAGGGCATTCCGAAAGCGGTCAAGGCCGCGAAGGCGGCGGGCTTGAAAGTGGCGGTGGTTTCCAGCTCCTCCCATCGCTGGGTGGACGGATGGCTGAAAAAGATTGGACTCTTCGAGCAGTTTGACACCACCGTTTGCCGCGATGATGCAGAGCGCATCAAGCCCGCGCCCGACCTCTATTTGGTCGCCGCCCGTCAGCTCGCTCTCGAGCCCGCAACCTGCCTCGTGATCGAAGATTCCGTCAACGGGATCAAGGCGGCCAAGTCGGCCGGAATGCCAAGTGTGGCGATCCCGAACCGCGTAACCGCGGGCTGCGATTTTTCACTCGCTGATCGGGTGCTCAAGAGCGCCGCGGAGTTGCTGGCCCTGATCTGAGCCTGGAAGGATCACTAGGGTGTGTTCGAAAACCGGGGGCGTGGCAGCGCGAGCAATTTTTCCGGCTGGCAAGGCGTCGGCCGGCGACGATGGCCGGGCCCACACCGCAGTGACGAGAGCGCAGCCTGACGGAAAAAGATCGCGCTTCCTCTTCGACGCGCTGCTTGCAGCGCCTGAGTTCTTCTTCCGAATGTGTTCCAATCCCGCCCCTCACCCGGTTTTGAACAGACCCTAGCGTTCCAAGACAGACGCACTCACGGAAAGGGACATTCCAAAACTCTGGCCTAGAGACGGGATCACAATCCCGAAGGATGCCTGACCACCAGGCCCTTGGTGCGACGCGACTCGGTGCGCCAGCGCGGACCGTCTTGCCGGGACTGCCCCTGGGTATCGAAGCGAAGACCGGCAATGACCATGAAGACATGTCCCTTGCGGACGTATACTGTGATCCACTTGCCATGTCCCCGCTTGCCATACCTGAGGAAGCCCTTGGAGGGCATTTGGTCTGCCATCAGCCCGGCATTCCGCAGGACATACGAAACCGCTCCCGAGCAATCGTAGCCATTGTCGTTGATCCGGGCATGGCCGCCGCCCCACTTGTAGGGAAGTCCCTGAATGTGGTTGGCGGCAGCAATGGCTCGCTTCACGGTAGGCGGAGCCTTGCGTGGCGCGACTGCGCGACCATTGATGACCACTGCGTTGTTAGGGTTCGCCTTGTAGGCGACGGCGTACTTGGCCTTCACCTGGCGAGAACAGGAGGCGGAACCGATCGCCCCAACGAGGGCGAGCATCGCGAGGAGAGCTCTCATCGACTTATTACATGAAGGATGATTGTCAGTCAGCATAGCGCTCTCTTCCGGGTTGTGTCGATCTCGAATCCAAGAGCCTGATGAGGCCGTTTGTGGGCGTGAGATTGGCGGAGCTGGCGAGCTCTGGCGAACACAAAGGCCGGTATTGCGAGAGAGGAACGGAGGAGGATTCAGCGCCTCCGAAGCCATTGGGCAACCGGATTCATCGCCTTTGCGCGATGGCTGAGTTTGTTTTTCACCCCGGGTCCCATCTCGGCAAACGACTGTTGATATCCCTTCGGCACGAAGAGCGGATCGTAGCCAAATCCTTCCGAACCCTTGGGCTCACTCGCCAAGCTGCCTTCCACCGTACCGGCGAAGTCCGCGAGAATCTGGCCGCCTTGCGCAGCCACGATCACACAACGAAAGCGCCCGGTCCGTCGATCGGCTGGCACCCCTGCCAATTCAAGGATCAGCTTTCGATTGTTGGCGTCATCGTCTGCTTCGGGACCGGCATATCGAGCGGAACAAACCCCGGGCTCACCACCCAGGGCATCGACCTCCAGACCGGAGTCGTCCGCAAGCACCAGCGCATCCGTGCACTCGCTGAGAGCCCTCGCCTTCAAGGTCGCATTTTCAAGAAAGGTGGCCCCAGTCTCTTCTACCTCTGGAGATTCAGGCAGCGCGGAAAGAT
Organism: Roseibacillus sp.; assembly: GCA_028821775.1. GTDB lineage: Bacteria > Verrucomicrobiota > Verrucomicrobiia > Verrucomicrobiales > Akkermansiaceae > Roseibacillus_B. The sequence continues at coordinate 12,476 of JAPKFB010000089.1, read as the reverse complement.
CGCAAACGTAAAACGAGCTTCCTAGTAGCACCGCAATCTCTTGGGTCTTATGTGAGTTTCGTGTTGCGATTAGTAATGATGGCCGTTCCACGAGGCCCCTCGGATACCTTCTCGACCAATTAATCCGAGTCTTTTGGAAAATTTCTTTCCCCTAGCTCCCTCATCTACAACAAGCTGTCCTCGTGCAGCAGACCCCTCTGCGCATGGTGGCTGCCTCCTCATGAACTAAATTGATTTGATCCCTCAAGCCCCCACAACCATTGACTGCGCGCTCACCTCGACCACTCGGCAGTAAAAAGGATGGTATAAACGAGGCGGGTCCAAAATTTTCTTCCTGCTGATGGGCTAAATTTTGCCCTCTCCTAGCGAGAGGATCGTTGGCTCCTAGCATCGCACTCCCCAAATCGAGTAGCTTTACAAAACACCTGCAGACGACATCTTCCAAAAGACCTCTCCCGAGTGAATAGTGCTCCTCTCCTTTCTTTTAGAAAGGAGCTCCAGAGACCCCGTCCCGGTTTCGATGCTACCGCGGCGGAGTTCCACATCTACGGGCAGCACTGTTCAATCGCACCCCTTCGAATCGGTGATCACGTCCGGTCCACACTTCAGGGCCGTTTCTCCCGGGTCTCAGAACTGCAGGGGATTGCAGTGCAATGGCGCATGACTTCGCGTAAAAGAACGCCCCATGAATCTTCTGCCCGCTTTCACCCTCTCTGTGCTCTGCACACTCCCTGCTCTCGGCGAACAACCTGTCCCGACCAAGGAGATTCCACCCGCCAGCCCTGAGGCGGTGGGGATGTCCAGCGCCAAGCTCAGCAAGGTCGACGCCAAGATCGGAGCGCTCATCGCAGGGAAGCGCCTCGCGGGAGCGGCTGTCATGATCACTCGCAAGGGGAAACTGGTCTACAACAAGACCTTCGGGCTGGCCGACATCGAACACGAGCAGCCAATGGCGGGAGACACGATCTTCCGCATCTACTCGATGTCGAAAGCGATCACCTCGGCTGCGGCGATGATGCTCTCGGACGAAGGGAAGCTCCGAATCGATGACCCGATCGCAATCTACCTTCCGGAATTCAAGGAGGTGAAGGTTTGGAAGGAGGGCCATGCGGTCGCGCCGACGAATCCGCCCACCGTGAAAGACCTGCTCCGCCACACCACGGGTTACTCCTATGGCGGGACCGGAGTTTCGCGGGTGGATATGATGCAGAAGAAGGCTGATGTCTTCGCCCGCGACAACACCCTCGCTGATTTCTCCAAGAGCATGGCCACCGTTCCCCTGGTCTTCGAGCCAGGACAGAAATGGATGTATGGAGTCTCCACGGACATCCTGGGTGCAGTGGTGCAGAGTGCTTCCGGGATGCCGTTCGAAACCTTTCTGCAGAAGCGCATCTTTGCTCCCCTCGACATGGTGGACACCAGTTTTGTGATTCCCAAGAGCAAGATGCCCCGCGTGGCGGTGGTCTATAATTCCAACAGCCGGGGCAAGCTCACCAATAACAACCACGACAACTTCCGCTACACGGTCGAATCCAAGCTGCCCTCAGGGGGCGGCGGGCTGTCTTCCACCATCCGTGACTACACCCGCTTCCTCCAGATGATCGCCAATGGCGGCGAACTCCATGGCACCCGCCTCCTGAAGAGAGAGACCGTGGCCCGGATGACGAGAAATCAGCTTGAGGACGCCGCCATGCCGGTCCGCTTTCCCGGCAACAAGCGGCCCGGCACAGGCTTCGGTCTCGGCTTCTCGGTCAAGGTCGCGAACACCGATTGGAACAAAGCGGGACGGATTGGCGAATACGGCTGGGGCGGCATGCTCAGCACCCACTACTGGATTTCACCCAAGGACGACCTCGTGGTGGTCACCATGGAGCAGACCCTCCCTTACGACTTCCTCCTTGAGGATGCCCTGAAACCTCTGATCTACGACGCGATCATGGAGTAGTCGGGCGACCCTCGACTTCCGACCTTCGGACTTCCCCTTCTCCTTCCCATCTGCCACCGTCCCGCCCCGATTTTCAGAATCGGGACAGGACCATGAGCGCTCGACGCAAACCATTCCCCTTCGACGAATTTGAATCCAAGTGGCAGGGCCGCTGGGAAGAGGAGAAGGCCTTCCGCACCCCGGGACCAGGCGATGAGGATTTCGATGCCTCCAAGCCGACGTTCTACGCCCTCGACATGTTCCCCTACCCGAGCGGTTCCGGCCTCCATGTCGGTCACCCCGAGGGCTACACCGCGACAGACATCGTCGCGCGTTACAAGCGCAAGAAGGGATTCAACGTCTTGCATCCCATGGGCTGGGACGCCTTCGGATTGCCCGCCGAGGAACATGCCCGCAAGACCGGAGAGCACCCACGCATCAACACCAAGAACAACATCGATAACTTTCGGCGCCAGCTCCAGATGCTGGGTTTCTGTTACGACTGGGACCGCGAGGTCAATACCACGGACCCGGAATATGTGAAGTGGACTCAGTGGATCTTCCTCCAGATCTACAACAGCTACTTCGACGAGGATGCCCAGCAGGCCAAGCCGGTCTCCGAACTGGAAGCGAAGGGCTGGAGCAAGGAGCAGATCGACGAGGTGCGGCTCGCCTATGTTGCCGGAGCGCCTGTGAACTGGTCCCCAGACTTGGGCACCGTGCTGGCCAATGAGGAGGTTGCCGAGTGGGAGGCCAAGGGATACACGGTCGAACGCAGACCGCTGCAACAGTGGATGCTGCGCATCACGAAATACGCCCAGCGCTTGATCGACGAGTTAGACGACCTCGACTGGCCGGAGGGCATCAAGATGCTGCAACGCAACTGGATCGGACGCAGCGACGGAGCAAGCGTGAAATTTTCCCTCGCCCCTTCTGCAAATTCAGAGGCCTTGATCGAAGTGTTCACCACTCGGCCGGACACCTTGTTCGGAGCGACCTACATGGTACTCGCGCCGGAACATCCGCTGGTCGATGAGATCACCACTGCGGATCAGAAGGACGCCGTGGTGAACTACCAGAAGAGCTGCGCAACCAAGTCCGAGATGGAGCGCGGGGAACTCAACAAGGGCAAGAGCGGGGTGGCGACCGGAGCCCATGCCATCAATCCGGTGAACGCGGAAGAGATTCCGATCTGGATCGCGGACTATGTCATGATGGGCTACGGCACGGGGGCCATCATGGCCGTGCCTGCACACGACACCCGGGACTATGAATTTGCGGAGAAGTTCTCATTGCCCATCCTCCAGGTGGTCGAAGCTCCGGAGGGAGAGGACTGGCAAGGCTTCACCGGAAACGGCAGCGCGATGAATTCCGGCTCACTCGATGGGCTCTCCACCCCCGAGGCCAAGAAAACGATCACGGCCTGGCTCCAAGAGAACGACCGGGGCGAAGCACAAATCAATTACAAGCTGCGGGACTGGTTGTTCTCGCGGCAGCGCTACTGGGGCGAGCCCTTTCCCATCACGTGGAAGGATGGCCGGCACTTTGCGATTGCGGAGGATGAGCTCCCCCTGCTGGCCCCCGAGCTTGAAGATTACAATCCTACCGGTGATCCCGAACCACTGCTCTCGAAGGCATCCGAGTGGGTGAATTTGCCCGACGGCTCCCGCCGCGAAACGAACACCATGCCGCAGTGGGCGGGCTCCTGCTGGTACTATTTACGCTACTGCGATCCTGGCAACCTCGAGCAGTTACTCTCCTCGGAGGCCCAGGATTACTGGCTGGGCGATCCCGGGGGAGTCGATCTCTACATCGGGGGCACCGAACACGCGGTCCTGCACCTGCTCTACGCTCGCTTCTGGCACAAGGTCCTCAATGACCTCGGACATCTCAAGATGCGCGAGCCGTTTCAGAAGCTGGTGAACCAGGGACTCATCATGGGCGAAACGGAGTACGCCACCTTCCGCGATGGCGAGGGATCCCTCGTCAGCTTCAAGTCGGTTGCAGAAACCCCGCAGGGATTTGTTCTCAAGGGCACCAGCACCCCTCTGAGCAAGGAAGTGCTGAGCGGGGAGGAGGTCACCAAGAAGGGAGATCATTTTGTTCTCGCCGACAACCCGTCCATCCGCGTGCGCGAGAAGGCGGAAAAAATGTCCAAGTCCCGCGGCAATGTGGTCAATCCGGATGACGTGGTGAATGCCTACGGAGCCGATGCGCTCCGATTGTATCTCATGTTCATGGGGCCGCTGGAGCAAAGCGCGCCCTGGAACACCAATGGCGTGGACGGAATCTCGCGCTTCCTGGCCCGCGTTTGGCGGGTGGCCATGGAGCAGAACCAGGAGGGCGAATGGGTCCGGTCCGCCAAGCTCGTCGAGGAAGCGCCCGGGAAAGATCTTCTGAAAATCGTGCATGCTTCGATCAAGAAGGTGGGCGAGGACATCGAGAGGCTGCGCTTCAACACCGCGATTTCGCAGATGATGGAATGCACCAATGCATTCACCTCCGCCAAGCAGATTCCCCTGACTCTCTTCGAGAACTTGCTCAGCTTGCTCAATCCGTTTGCGCCCCACCTCACCGAGGAACTTTGGGAGCGCCTCGGCCGCAAAGGCCGCTGCATGGATCGTGCGTGGCCAAGCTACGACGAGTCCGCCCTGGTAGAAAACGAGATCGAGATGGTGGTGCAGGTCAATGGCAAGGTCCGCTCCAAGATCAAGATCGCGGCTGAGTCTCCACAGTCTGACATCGAAGCTGCCGCCCATGCGGATGGCAACGTGCAAGTACACCTCGAAGGGAAAACCGTCCGCAAAGTGATCGTCGTTCCAGGCCGCTTGGTGAACATCGTGGCCAACTGAGATTGCGGACCCCGGGGCCAACCACCGCGTCGGCCCATCCACAACCTGGTCCGCCGGAACACCAAGATTCCCGGGATCAGCCTTCTTGATTGGCGGGAGAACCAATTTCCTGGTAGGTCGCAAAGTGACGCGAACTCGTCTTCTTCCATATTCGCACCCCCAGGATTACGGCCGTCAGGCAAAGGCCCGCCGTGATGCCCCACCACATTCCGGTCACGCCCATCCCGAGGGGGATTGAGAGGGTCCATCCCAGCGGAATCGAGACTCCCCAGTAGGCCAGGAAGGCGAACCAGGCAGGCCACTTCACATCATTCAATCCCCGCAGGGCCCCTGCGGAGATAATCTGCAGGGCGTCTCCCAGTTGGAATGCGACTGCCACCAGTAGCAGGCCGGCCACCACTGCAGCGGTGTCCGAATCATTCGGCAGGAACCAGTGCGCGATCAGGTCGTTCCCAAGGAAAAAGGCCGCGGCGCTCCCGAGGGCGATCAGGCAGCCCAGCAACCACCCGCTCACAACAATCGGCCGCCAGCGCGAAAACGCCTGCGCGCCCCATGCTTCCCCGATGCGCACCGTGAGAGCCAGTGACAACCCAAGCGGCACCATGAAGACCGTCGCAATACAGGTGATCGCCACTTGGTGGGCGGCGAGGGCATCGGCGCCAATCCAACCAATGATGATCGTTCCCATCACGAAGGCGCTCGATTCCGCCAGGATTTGTAGACTGGTGGGGAGCCCAATCTTCACCAGATGCCGCACTGCGCTCCAGTCTGGCCGGCGAAACCAACGGGCCGGAACCCAGCCTTTGAAGGCGGGCAATTTCACACACAGCACGATCAGTCCGACCAGAGTAGCAACCCGGGCCAGAACGGTCGCAAGACCCGCGCCTTCGAGCTCCAGACGCGGTGCCCCGAGATTTCCATAGATCAAGATCCAGTTCAGCAGGACATTCAACACCACGCCCCCCAGGATCACCCAGAAAGCCGGCCACGGGCGATTCATGGCGTCGGAGTGGTTCTTCAACGGCATCGAAGCCATCGCGGGAATCATCGAAAATGCGAGGATGAGGAAGTAATTACGCCCCGTTTCAACCACTCCCGCCTCCTGCCCGAACAGGGGAAGGAATGGCAGGAGGGCGAGCGCTAACAGAACGGTAGCGATCCCCACCAAGAGGGTGATCAAGAGTCCGTGCCGAAGCGCCGCCCGGGCTGCTTCCGGATCGTTCGCCCCCCGCGCCTGGGAAACGCGAACGGAAACCGCGATGGACATCCCAATTCCAAACATGAAGGGCAGGTGGACCACGTTGTTGGCAAAGGTCGCAGCCGCGAGCGGCATCGTTCCCAGCCGCCCGATCATGAGGGTGTCCGACACGTATATGAGCATCTGGCTCACCTGCCCGATGATCAGGGGCAGCGCCAAGGAAATCGTGGCGCGCCCTTCGCGTAGCCATTTGTCAAAAGATCGCATGGAGTTTGTTGGAGTGATCCGCAACCAGCCGGTCTCCATGGGGTCTCCGAAATCAAAAAGCCCGCAGGAGAATCCAGCGAGCTTCGGAAAATTGAAAGAGACATTAAAAAAATCAGATTCGCTCGCAAGAAGGTCGGCCTTCGCGGCCGACTCTCGTCATTGGTTTGTGCGCGGTCTTCATAGTGGGCCCTGTTGATAAGTCTGCGCCCGCGCCCTGTCAATCTTCGGGGGAGAGATCCGTGCAATCATTGCCGAGCGGGCAATCTCCGCTACACTCCGCCCGTGCCCGCCCCTTCCTCTGTTCGCAACTTCCTACTCAGCGATGAGTGGCAGACGCGCTTTGACGATTTTGTCCTGAACGATGGGAACACGCTCGCCAAGAAACGCCGCGTGAGCGATCTCGCTTGGAGTGCCCTTGAAGACGGAGGCGGCCTTCTCGCGGCCCGGGTGCAGGATCTCGAAGGAGAATATTGCGAAGTGGAGATCTCGCTCTGGGAAGAATCCGATGAGAACTGGGCTTTCGATGCCTCCTGCTCCTGTCCCTATGCGCACTCCTGCCAACACGCCGCAGCCACCCTCCTCGCCGCCGGGAAAGCCCCCACCCTCGATCGCTTGCTCAAAGGTGGAACCGCGCACCTTTCCCTCGACAGCGTCGCCTCTCGCCCGCACCGCATTCATTCTCGGGAGCTTAAAACGCTGCGCACAAAACCCGAATTCGGCATCGAAATCCAGGTCGAGCCCGCCAACTCGCGTCCTGTTCAGCTCCTTCTCCAGTCGCTGCGATCCTCCAATCGCGACGAATGGCTCGTGGCCCGACCCGTTGCGCTCTACGGTGAGCACGAGCTCCCGCTCCATACCAGCGGAGATTCGATCGAGACCATCGAGACCCCCGCAGGTCCCCTCCAGATCGAACGAGATCTGCACGCCGAAAAAACGGCCGCCCAGCAAATCACTCAGCTTGGTCTCACCCACCTTGGCGCACAGCCAAGCTATCGCTTTCTCTTGGGCCTGGAACGCAAGAAGAGCGATCGTGCCACCTCGTGCGCCACGGCTTGGTTTCCCGAACCGAGCTTGAGCACCCCGGATGTCTACTGGCCCTGGTTCCGTGCAGAGGCGTCCCGCAAGCTGGAAGCCAAGGGATGGACAGTTGAGATCGACGACGAGATCGGCTACCCCGTCTTCGAGACTAGCCCTGGCGATTGGGAGAGCTCCCTCGACGAACAACCCGGCGGTTGGTTCTCGCTTTCGGTCGGTTTCGATCTCAACGGACAGCGTCTCGACTTGCTCCCCATTCTCGCAAAGCTGTTAGAGGACGGCACCCTCGACATGCTCGATGAGTTGCCCAGCCGCTCCCATCACCTTGTCTATCTGCCCGGGGGAGGAGCGCTCCATATTCCCATCGATCGCCTGCGGCGAATCTTGCGCCACCTCGCCGCCTTGGTCGATCCCAACAAACCATGGCTCCATCCCGTCGATGCCGCCAACCTGGCCAATGAATCCGAGCTCTCTCTCGACTCCCCGATCAATCTCAAGAAGCTTTCCCAGCGTCTGGGCGAACTCAAGAAACCAAGCAAGGGAGATCCCCCCTCGGGAGTGCAAGCGACCCTCCGTGACTACCAGTTGGAAGGCTACCATTGGATGCAGTCGCTCGCCTCCTGTCGCCTCAACGGCATCCTGGCCGATGACATGGGTCTGGGGAAAACCCTGCAAACTCTCGCCCACATTCTGACCGAGAAGGACTCGGGCCGTTCGGGGGGAAGACCCTGCTTGGTGGTGGCTCCCACTTCGGTGGTCCCCAATTGGCAGACCGAAGCCGCCAAGTTCACGCCCTCCTTGCGCATCCTGGTCCTGCAAGGCGCCAAGCGAAAAAAAAACTTCCCCAACATTCCTTACGCCGACCTCGTTCTCACTTCCTTCGCACTCCTGCAACGCGACATCGAAACCCTCCAGCAGACCCCCTTCCACATTGTGGCGCTCGACGAGGCGCAGAACATCAAGAACCCCTCCGCCAAGGTTAGCAGGGCAGCCTGCGAACTCGATGCCACCCATCGCCTTTGCCTCTCGGGCACTCCCATCGAGAATCATCTTGGCGAACTGTGGTCTCTGATGCGCTTCCTTCTTCCTGGATTTCTCGGCACCCACGAGGCCTTCCGCACGCGCTTCCAAACGCCGATCGAGAAGGAGGAGGACGAAGAACGCCGGGACGATCTCAAGAATCGCATCGCTCCGCTCATCCTTCGCCGCACCAAGGATCAGGTAGCCTCCGAGCTCCCGCCCAAGACCATCCTCATTCATCCCATCGACCTCACCACCGAACAGAAGGACCTCTATGAAACGGTCCGCGCCACGATGGATAAGCGCGTGCGCGATGCCATTGCGGCTCAAGGAATGGAGCAAAGCCGAATCGTCTTCCTAGCTGCCCTCCTCAAGCTCCGCCAGATCTGCTGCGATCCCCGCCTCCTCTCCCTGGAGGAAGCACAGGGGCTGAAGTCCGCCAAGCTCGACTACCTTGGCGAACTCCTCACCACCCTTCGCGAGGAAGGCCGGCGGGTGCTTCTCTTCTCTCAGTTCACAACCATGCTGAAACTCATTGGGGAGAAACTCGATCAACTTGGAATCGGCTACATCAAGCTCACCGGTGCCTCCAAGGACCGCGGTGGCCTCGTGAAGAAGTTCCAGGATGGCAACGTGCCTCTTTTTCTCATTTCACTCAAAGCAGGTGGTACCGGACTCAATCTCACGGCCGCCGACACCGTCATCCACTACGACCCGTGGTGGAACCCCGCCGCCGAAGCCCAGGCCACCGACCGCGCCTACCGCATCGGCCAGACCAAACCCGTCTTTGTTCACAAACTCATCTGCTCCAATTCCGTGGAGGAGCGCATTCAGAAACTACAGGCCGACAAATCGAAACTTGCGGACGATCTCCTGGCCGGCACCAACAAAATCACCGCACCGGATGAAGACACCCTGAAGCAATTGCTGGCCCCGATTTGAGTCGTGGGCTCTCCCGTAAATTCGCGGTGCCCGTGAGGTCGGCAACATGGAGCAGGGCTCACATCCCAAGACCCTCATTATCGGCGGCGGCCTGAGCGGGCTCTATGCCGCTCATCTCCTGCTGGCCCGGGGCAAATCGTTCCTCGTTTTGGAGGCGCGCGCAGAGTTTGGGGGACGCATCCGCACCGCCATTCACGCCGACCAGCCATTTGATCTCGGGCCTTCGTGGATCTGGCCCGATACTCAACCCCGCATCGCTCGTCTCATTGCAGGACGGCTGACCCACTATGCCCAACACACGGTCGGAGAAGTCCTCCTCGAAGCCGCCGAGCGAGCCGTTGCCGACTGAGCTTATTTCTGGCGAAGAAAGAGGCGCATTTCGCGATAGGTGATCACGGCGTCGAGCTCCCGCATAAAGTCGCCCCCGTAGATCCCGACCGACTCTTCGCCCTTGCCGAGATTCGCGGAGAGAATCCTCCGGTTCGCGAGCAGAGTGTCCCCCACCGCAAGGGTGGCAAACTTGGTAACTGCCGCCGGTGCCCGACCGCCAATCCCGTAGACCCACTGATCCATGGGGCCTATTTCGCACTCGTTTTGCTGCGCGCCCTCCACATTGAACAAGCTCCCGTCCGCTCCGGTATCGACCATGAACTTCACCTTGTTCCCGTTCAATTTCCCATCCACGTAGATGTGGTTTCCGATGCGCTCGGTATCGAAGGACTGATAGCCACGCAGGTTGAGCAAATCCTTCACGGTCAGGTTACGACAATTCTTTTCGAAGTTCACCGCATCCTTGCTCCATCGCCGGATGAAGAGGGCATCGTCCGGATCGAAACGATCCACCGTGAAGCTCCGCTCCTTCTCGTCGACCACCTCGATGGTGACCCCGGTCGGGGTCTTCTTCACGATTCTTCCCCTGATCGTGGTCTTGTCCTTCAACTTGAAGAGACGAAACGCCAATTTCTTGTCCTTGTCCTCCGCATCTTTCAGGCCCTTCACTTCCGAGCTGTCCCCAAGATCCGGCCGCAGAAAAATCAGGCGCTCGCGGTAAGAAATCACAGCATCCAGCTGGCTCAGAAACTCCGCCCCAAAAATGGCGTCCTCCTTGATCTTCACCCCTTCCGGCATCCCATTGGTGAGATCTGTGGCGAGGATTCTCCTGTCCTTCAGCAAGGTTTCTCCCAACTGGATCGTGGGCACCTCGGCCCAGCCCGCAGGTGCCGTTCCGGCCACCCCCGCGATGACTTCCGTCATGGGGCCCACCTTGCAGCTGGCTTCCTTGGCAAAGGCATCGTGCAGCACCGTGCTGTGCGCCCCGGTGTCGATCAAAAAGCGCGCCTTCTTCCCGTTCAGCAAGCCGGGTACAATGATCGAGTTGTGCGCGAACTCGAACTTGAAGGACTCATAGCCGCGCAGTTCGAGAAGCTCCCTCACCGTGAGAGTGCGGCACTGTCGCAAGAACACCGCCTTGGTCTGATCCCAGTTCTCGATGAACTCCCGATCTCCCTTGCTGAGGGATTCTAGAGGCAACTTGAAGGGCTTCTCCCTACCCTTTACTTCCAGGGTCACGCTGGTGGCGCTCTTCGAGACGATGATCGCTTCAATCGTCTTCCCCTTGGTGTTGGTGAAGGTGCGGTATCCCGCGCCCTGATCCGCCGTGATCCCTGCCGTCCCCGCCAGAAAAGCTCCTACCAGGGCCAACCCCATTTTTGTTAGCTTGCGTGTGTGCTTCATTTGAAATTCTGACTCCTGATGAACTGAATCCAGTCCGCCTCAAACTCAGCAGCAGTCTTGAATCCAAAAATCCTTGCAATCTCGATCGGCACGGGCACCGAGGCGGAATACTCGATGCGGCGCACAAGCTGCGCGAAGGCGTTCATGCGATCCGGAGTGCTCTGCAGGTAGTATCCGAAGGAGTATATCAAGACCAGTCCCTCCGGAGTGAGGTCCTTCTGCTCCCACATGAACATCTTTTCGAGGTTTGGCTTTACCTTCCCCTTTCGGACCATCTCACGCAAGGTCTTCGCCCACGAGGTCCCGTCCTGGAATCCTTCCGCCTTGGTGATGTCGTCGTTATCGTAAAGCTCGGCGTCGATCAGCATGGTCTCCGTTCGCTTGGCGAGCTTGATTTCCTTGTAATAGGAATGACCCGTCGTGATCGCGAAGTAGCCCTCATCGGCATAGTCCGCCACTCCTCCCATTTGCTGGCTCAGGAGCGAGCTGGCCAGGGAGTGCGTGGGAAACGGGCCGAAGACGTCGCCATAACTCTTGGCATTGTCGCCGATGTTGAAAACGAGGGCGGTCTCAAAGAGGCCTAACTTCTCCACCAGCGCATCCGGAAGATACATCGCCGTGGAGCCCGCCTCATCCCACAGCAGGCGCGTGCGGGCCGCCACCTTCACCATGTAATCACCGCCCAGGGTCTCAAGATGTTTCTTGTACCAGTCCCCGAGGGCGTCAAAGGCGTCGTCATTCTCGACTAGGAAGACGAGCTTGCGCTTGTCCCCCCAATCCTCCCGAAAGTTGAGGTGTTGAAACGCCATCCCACGCCACAGGCGCTCCGCCATCTCGGCCGTCTTGATCGGGCGGATCTTGCCTGCCGTGACCACCAGGAAGTGGGTGGTCTTCAAGGCCTCGAAATGGAGCTTGGCGTCCGTTCCGAGCTCAAGCTTGTCCTTCAAGCGCTCGAACTTCCTCGTCATGTCTCGCGCATCCGCTTCGGGAACCCCAAGTCTCGAGCTCCTCAAAATCTTGGGGTTCGCATCGCCGTATTCCACCAGATACTGCCGATCCACCAGGCTGAGATCCTCGATCTTGAGTTTGATCTCCCTTGGTTCCGGCGTCACCAGAAGGGCGTTTTCTCCCTCCACCCTCAGTAATTGCGCGGTCACATCGGCGCCTTTCCGGGATGTCCAGACTCGCTCCTCTGCTGCCGTGCAGGTCCCTCCAATCGCCGCGCACGCGCCGAAGATCAGTGATAGTGTCCTTACTCGCATTTGGTTCACCCCTTACAAGCGAAAGGGGGACCTGTCCATGTCCATATGATTTTGGCCTCTCATCCAATCCACTCCCAAGGCCGGTCTCAGCGCTCCAAAATTCCCTCGGGGGCCTGATTTCGCACTGACCTCCAGACCCGCTTCTCCCTCCGCCTCAAAAGCCTAGCCAAGATGGAAGCCCCACACCCGTAACAGAGCAACCCATGCAGGCGCTCGATTCACTCCGCCGCATCATTTCGCCT
>JAPKFB010000162.1 GCA_028821775.1 Roseibacillus sp. | reverse complement strand
ATGCTCGAGGGGGGGCTCGAACCCCCACGGGTTATTCACCCACTAGATCCTTAGTCTAGCGCGTCTACCAATTCCGCCACCCGAGCAGGGAGGTTGGAGGGCGCGAGACTTAGTGGGGAGCCGGACGAAAATCAAGCGATTCCTCGCAAAGATCTTCAGGTTTCTTTTCCCCGCCTCCATTGTTACTGGACGGTCAATTCCCCCCGTGGGAACCTTCCTAAAGCCAAACCTCTATGCATCCCAAGAACCTCGCTCTGGTGCTCCTGGCCCTCAGCCTTCTCCCAACCCTCGGCTTGGCTCAGAAAAAAGGCCCCCTCACCTTCCATGCCGCGCCCAAACCGCTTCCCAAGGGCGCCGTGGTCGAGGATTGGCCTCGCTTTCTCGGAATGCGGGACAATGCGACCTCCCAAGAAACTAAGCTCCTCAAAAAGTGGCCCCAAGGTGGCCCCAAGAAGGTCTGGGAGCTCACCACTGGTGAGGGCTACGCCTGCCCCATCCTTGCGGAGGGCAAGCTCATCTACTTCCACCGCCTCGAGGACAGCGACGGGGACGATCCCGCCGCCGGGAGCGAGATCATCGACTGCCTCGACCCTCAAACGGGCAAGCGTCTCTGGCGTTTCAGCTATCCCGCCAGCTATCGTGATCGTTACGGCTTCAGCCCCGGTCCCCGGTCCAGCCCCGTCGTCCGGCAGGGCCGAATCTACGTCGTCGGAGTGACCGCCATCTTTCACTGCCTTGATCTCACCACCGGCATGAAAATCTGGAGCCGCGATCTCAAGAAGGATTACAACATCCCGCAGGGCTTCTTCGGCTACGGACCCACTCCGGTTGTTTGGAACGATCGCATTATCGTCAATGTGGGTGGCAAGGCGGCCAAGGAAAATGAGAGTGTCTGCGTCATCGCTCTCGACCGCAAATTCGGCAAGACGCTCTGGGAAGTGAAGGACAATTGGGGCGCCAGCTACGCCTCCCCTACCGTCACCAAGCTCCATGGAAAAGACTGCGCCCTCGTGCTCGCAGCGGGCGAGAGTCGACCCGCTCACGGTGGACTGCTCACCATCGATGTCCAAACGGGCAAAGTCTACGATCGCTTTCCATGGCGCGCCAACATCTATGAGTCCGTCCTCGCAAGTTCGCCCTTCGTCCTGGGCCACAACCAAGTCTACATCGGGGACTGCTATCAACGGGGTGGGGTTACCCTCGAATTTGACGAGAACCTGAAATCGAAAGTCGTTTGGAAGGAGCGCTTCTTTGGCATGCACTGGATGATGCCTCTCCTCATCGATGGCCACATCTATGGGTTTGCGGGCCGCAACATCCCAGACACCCAATTCAAATGTGCGAACGCCCGGACGGGTGAGATCATCTGGGAAAACGACATGCGGTGGCGCGAAAACGGACGCGTCAACAGTCTCTTCCGCGCCAGCCTGCTGCAAGCAGACGGACGCGTCTTCTGCCTCGGTGAGGATGGTGTCCTGGCCGAATTGAAACTTACCCCCCAAGGCCCCGAAATCATCCAGCGGGTCCGACTCTTTGCCGCCCGCTCAAGTTGGACGCTCCCCTCCCTCCACAAGGGACTCCTCTATGTTTCTCAAAACGAATTCGAACTCGTCACCAAACAAGCTCCCCGCATCATCTGCTACGACTTTCGAGGTGAGTAGCAGAGGCCAGATCTAAAGTTTTATTTGCGCCTCGCCCATCCCTGCCCGCTGATTTCCGACCACCCGTCCCGGCTAGTTTCCCTTGCACATTCCGTGGATATAAGGGAACACCCTCCCTCCGCCATGAAAGCTCTCGAACTAATCGACGCCTCCACCTTGGACCTTGTCGAAAAACCTATTCCCGAGCCTGGACCAAATGACCTTCTCATCAAGGTCAGGGCCTGTGGGATCTGCGGGAGCGATATTCATGGCATGGACGGCAGCAGCGGGCGTCGCATCCCTCCCATCGTGATGGGGCACGAAGCGAGCGGCACGGTCGCGAAGTGCGGAGCGGAGATCACCGCCTGGTCCGAGGGCGATCGCGTCACCTTCGATAGCACGATCTATTGCGGGGAGTGCTCCTACTGTAAATCCGGCCACGTCAATCTCTGCAATGATCGTGAAGTGCTTGGGGTATCTACTCCCGACTTCCGCCGCCAAGGCGCCTTCGCGGACTACGTTCTCGTCCCCGGCCGCATTTGCCACCTCCTTCCCGACGAGGTTTCCTACGAAGAAGCGGCCTTCGCGGAACCGGTCTCGGTCGCTCTTCACGCGGTAAACCGAGCGCGCATTCAACCCGGGGATTCCGCCGTCGTGGTGGGAGCAGGTCTCATTGGTCTCCTTGTCGTGCAGGGCTTGAAACGAGCGGGTTGCAAAACAATCCTTGCCATTGACCTCGCCGATGAGCGACTCGAACTCGCCCTCCAGCTGGGCGCTACTTCTGTCCTGCGCTCTGATCACGAAGACGTGCTTTCGGAAGTTCGAAACCTCACCGGGGGCAAAGGTGCCGACGTGGTCATGGAAGTGGTGGGCATCAACCCGACCGTGAAACTGGCCGTGAACTGCGCGCGCAAAGGAGGCCGCGTTTGCCTCGTGGGAAATCTTGCGCCCCAAGTTGAATTTCCCCTCCAAGCGGTGGTCACTCGCGAACTCGACGTCCTTGGATCATGTGCCATCAACGGGGAATATCCCGATTCCATCGCCGCCATCGCCGCCGGCGAGATCAACGTCAAAGCACTCACCTCCCAGATCGTCCCCCTTCAGGACGGCGCCTCCTGGTTCGCTCGTCTTCAGGCGGGGAAGGAACCCCTGCTCAAAGTGATCCTTCAGCCAGAGCCCTAAACCGCAATCCGTAAAAGCGAGCTTTCCGCCCCGCCCCGACCTCTCCGAAAACGAAACCCAGGCCCGCACTCCAACTCCCCACCCCATGTCCTCCTTCGACCTCACCGGAAAAACCGCCTTCGTCAGCGGGGCCAGCCGTGGCCTTGGCAAAGGATTCGCCCTCGCCCTCGCTCGCGCGGGGGCTGATCTCGTGATCACCAGCCGCTCTCTCGACGGGCCCCTCCAGGAAACCCAATCCGAGATTGAAGCCCTCGGGCGCAAGGCCTGGGCCATCGCGCTCGATGTCCGCGAAGAGGAGAGCATCGCGGAAGCTACCGCCAAGGCGTGGGAACAAGCTGGCCAGGTCCACATTCTCATGAACAACGCGGGCTGCAATGTGCGCAAGCCCGCAGTCGAGGTGACCTGGGACGATTGGAATCTCGTTCTCGAAACCAATTTGCGCGGACTCTTCTTTCTCGCCCAAGCCCATGCCAAGCGCATGATCCCGTGCAAGTACGGGCGCATCATCAACATGGGATCGGTCACCTGCGTGGCGGGTTACGCCGGACTGGCTCCCTATGGAGCCAGCCGCGGAGGCGTCAAGCAACTCACCATGAGCCTGGCCCACGACTGGGGCGAACACGGGATCACCGTCAACTGCCTCGCTCCGGGATGGTTCCAGACCGAACAAAACCGCGTCATGTACGAAGACGAAAGCTGGGTCGACTACCTGTGCGAACGCATTCCTCTCAACCGTCCGGGCGCGCCCGGCGACCTCGACGGCACGGTGGTTTATCTGGCTTCTGACGCCAGCGCCTACGTCACCGGTCAAACCCTCCTCGTCGATGGTGGTATTTCAGTCGGCCCAGTGCGCGCGGTTCCCAAGAAGTAACGAGGGCCCTCCCGAGGCAAATCGCCATTGGGACGGGCAGCCTCCCCCTTGGGCCATTTCCTGACCTCAGCCACCGCCTCACGGTAGCTCCG
>JAPKFB010000161.1 GCA_028821775.1 Roseibacillus sp. | reverse complement strand
TTCCCCGGCCCGTGAAGCTCCAGGAAATCAGAGCTGGAAAAGCAATTTCCTAGCAGTCTTCGCCAGAGTCATTTTCGATGGAATCGAACCCCTTCCGCCCCCTGCACCCCCACCTTCCCCGGGCCTTCAGCCTCTACGAAACCCGGCCTGAGAAAGCAATTTACTAGCAGTAACCCTCATGAAGCTCCCCCTCTGCGCCGTGGCAGGCGTGATTCTCACGGGCACGCTGCCTCTCGGTGCCGAGTTCACCGCTTTCAACGACATCGTGGCCGGCCCCGCCACGCATGCCAACGCGACCACCTACGCACCAAATGCCACCGCCAGCGGCCCGATGAAGGACATTGCATCGGGCGCAAACACAGCGGTGACGCTGACGGTCACGGCCTCCGGCGTTAGCTACGAGGACATGACCGGAGTTCCCGCCGCTGCGACCGATGCAGGAGCTACGCTCTTGGGATTCATCGATTTCAGTACAGCCCACCCTCACAGCTTGGCTCTCAGCGGCGGGGACCACTGCACCTACACATTCTTCGGTCTCAATTCCTCCAGCCAATACGAGTTCGTGGGCACAGCAGTGCGGGGACAGAGCACCTACACCAACCGGTGGACGCTGGTAACCATCAACGGAGCCGATTCGTTCACGGCAGCACACAGCACGGGCGTGGGCATCATCACTTCCAGCCTGGCGCCCAATCAAGTGGCCGTATGGACCGGTGACAATAGCCAGGCTGATCAGGGATTTATCGCGCAGTGGACCGATATCGATCCGGGTGCCGACGGGACGTTTTCGATCGTCAGCAACCAGTATACCGGCAGCACCGGTGGCGTGGGATCGGGAACTGCGAACGGTTCGAAAGGCTACGGCATCAACGGGATTCGCCTGAAAGAATCCTTCTACACGCCGCCGTCCATCGTGATCAACGAAGTTCACTACGATGAAGACGACAAGACGGTTCGCGCGGAGTTCATCGAGATTTACAATCTGAGCAACGAACCGGTGAGATTGACCGGCTGGGAACTGACGGGCGCGGTGGATTACACCTTCCCGCGAGGCGCGGCTCTTGGAGTGGGAGCATTCCTCGTGATCGCGGAGGATCCCCCCACCATGCAGTCGCAGTTCGGCTATGCGAACGCACTTGGACCGTGGACAGGCAAACTGCGTAACAGCGGAGAAACGATCAACTTGCGAGATCAGAGCGGTGCAGTCGTCAGCCGTGTCGATTACCGACTTGGATTCCCGTGGCCCACGGTGGGCGATCCCGTGGGTAGCCCCGCGAAAAGCCCCTCCATTCAGTTGATCAATCCATTGCTCGAAACAGACCTGGGTGGCAGTTGGCGCTCCGGCCCTCCCACTCCGGGCAGGCAGAACTCGGTCTACGATGTGGACGCTCCGCCGCAGACGCGGCAAGTCTCGCATATTCCCAAGCAACCGGCCTCGGGCGAACCGGTCGTGGTTTCCGCCCTTGTCACCGATCCCGATGGGGTCTCCTCGGTCTTCCTCTCCTACCAGGTTGTCCGCCCGGGCGGCTACTTCTGCCGCTATCTCAAATTCAACAGCAATGGAACCCCGAACTACGATTCGCGCTACGAGAATCCCGGCAGCTGGACTCCCGTGCCCATGGCGGATGACGGGCTGGAAGACGACCTCCTCGCAGATGATGGCGTCTTTACCGTCACCCTTCCCACCAGCCTGCAACGAAACCGGTTCTTGATTCGGTATCGAATCACCGTCTCGGATACCGCCGGCAATTCCGTGCCCGTTCCCTACGAGGACGACCCCCAGCCGAACTTCGCCTACTTTGTTTACGACGGCACCCCGGACTGGACGGGTGTCATCCGGTCCGGCGACACCGCGGTGACCTATCCCGGTGATCAGATGTCGAGCATTCCGACTTATTTCCTCCTCAGCACTTCGGCCTGGGTGGACGACTCGCAATTCGGCGGCTACGGAGGATCCGAGTATCTCTGGCCGGGCACCATGATTTATGACGGAGAAGTCTACGACCATATCCAGTACCGGCCCCGCGGCAACGGCCGCTTTCAGTACGGAAAGAATTTCTGGAAATTCGATTTCCACCGAGGCCGCCGCTTCCAGGCCAAAGATGAGTACGGCAACGAGTACAAGACGACGTGGGACAAACTGAATTTCTCCTCCATCGTGCAGCAGGTCAGTTTTGAGCACCGGGGCGAGCAGGGATTGTTCGAGGGCGTCGGCTTCCGGCTCTTTGAACTCTGCGCGGTGGAGGCCTGCAAGACTCACCACGTGCAGTTTTACGTCATCGACAATGCGAGTCCTACAGGCGCCAATCAGTATGAAGGCGACTACTACGGCCTGTTTCTTGTGATCGAGCAGATGGACGGACAGTTCCTCGACGAACACAATCTGCCGGACGGCAATCTCTACAAGATCGAAGGGCACAATGGAGATTCCAATAACCAGGGAGCCTCCCAGGTAACCAACCGCTCCGACGTCTCCGCCTTCATCAGCGCCTCCCGGAGCGGCAATCCCACCGCACAGTGGTGGCGCGACAACCTGGATATCGAAAATTACCTGAGCTACCGCACGATTGTGGAGGGCATCCACCACTACGACATTGCCTACGGGAAGAACTACTTTTACTACAACAATCCCGAAACCGGCTTGTTCGAGGTGCATCCCTGGGACCTCGATCTCACCTTCGCCAACAACATGTTTGGGAACGGGGATCACGACTTCCGATCGAAGGTCGCCATGAACCCCGCCTTCAACACGGACTATCAAAACCGTGTGCGCGAGATCATCGACCTCCTCTTCAACCGGGACGAAGGCTACCGCCTCGTCGATGAGACCGTGAAATTCGTTTACACGCCGGGTCAGCGCTCCCTCGTGGGCGCCGACCGCCGCCTCTGGGATAACCATCCGCGGCTCATTCACAAGGATCGCTACTACGACATCGCGAACACGAAGGACTTCGAGGGAATGGTGCGCATCGTGAAGAGCTACATCGCCACGCGCGGGCTCTGGATGGCGAACACGCTTCTCACGAACGAGAGCCAGGTCCCCGCCAAGCCGGTTCTCAACTACACCGGCGCGCCCGATTTTCCCACCGACGAGCTGACCTTCTCCTGTTCGGACTACAGCAGTCCGTCCGGATCCGCCTTCGCGGCCATGGAGTGGCGGGTGGGAGAGGTCCACAATCCCTCCGTTCCGAACTACGATCCCACCCAGCCCAACATTTACGAGATCGAGGATGTGTTCGAGTCGGGCGAACTGACCACCTTCAATTCCGAGTACCGCTTCCCCACCATCGCCACTCGCGTCGATCGCACTTACCGGGCCCGCGTGCGGTTCAAGGACGCAGCGGGGCGCTGGGGACACTGGTCGAATCCAATTCAGTTCACCACCACGACGCCGGACATCGAGGCGCACCTGCGCGACCTGCGTATCTCCGAGATCATGTATCACCCGCCCGAACCAGTCGGCAGCGAGACGACGATCTCGACCAACCGGGACGAGTTCGAGTACGTCGAACTCAAGAATGTCGGCGCCGCCCCTCTCGATCTCCGCGACATTCGCTTCACCAAGGGAATCGACTTCGACTTCGCGGGGAGCCTGGTGGAAACGCTGGAACCGGGCGCATTCGTTCTCGTCGTCAAGAACTTCGCCGCCTTCGAGACGCGCTACGGGAATGATCTCCCGGTGGCGGGTGAGTATCCCAACGACAACCTTCGCAACAGCGGGGAGCGTCTCAAGCTCTCCTTCGGTGCCGGCGTGCCCATTCACGACATCGACGAGTACTCCGACAC
>JAPKFB010000160.1 GCA_028821775.1 Roseibacillus sp. | reverse complement strand
TGAACAACTTAGCCCGGGATCTGGAGTGGATGGCGCCATTCACACGGCTGCAGGCCCGGGACTTGCAGATGAGTGTGAAACCCTCGGTGGCTGTCCCACAGGAGAGGCAAGAATAACCGGCGGGCACAATCTAAAGGCAAAGCACGTCATTCACACGGTTGGCCCAAAGTGGTCTAAGAGGATGGATTCATTCTACAGAGCCATACTGGCGATTCTCCTTTTCACGCCCATCTCTGCGACGGCTGAGCCTTTCATCCACGGCTATCCCGGGAAGCGCAGCTACGTGGCGGGGGAAGAAGTCACGTTCCATCTCTCCACCGACACCGCGAAAGTCGATGTCGAAATCGCTCGGATCGGTTCGCAACGCAAAGTAGTCTGGAGCAAGAAGGGAATTCCTGCCTGGCAGCATCCTGTTCCCAAGCACGCCAGTTCGCATGGGTGTGACTGGCCGGCGACCTTCTCGGTGAAGATCCCCGAGTCGTGGGCTAGCGGCTGCTACGAGGCGTGGACGCGATCGGGTGAGACGCAAGGCAACCGCATGTTCTTTGTAGTGCGCTCATCGCATCCCGGCCGCGAGGCCAAAATTCTTCTCCAGCTCGCGACTAACACCTACAATGCCTACAACGGCTTTGGCGGCTTCAGCCTCTACACCTATTGGGGGCCGGCGCACTGGGACAAGAAGCACGAACCTGGCGATGAGCTGGGCCGGCGGGTCTCTTTCCAACGGCCCTTTAGCGGGATCGACCGAAACTGGGAACTTCCCTTTATCCGTTGGTCCGAGCGGGCCGGTTACAAGATCGACTACGCCATTAACAGCGACCTTGAGTTTCATCCCGAGATCCTCGAGCACTACAAGCTCGTTCTCAGCGTCGGTCACGACGAGTACTGGTCGGCGCCGATGCGCGATCATCTCGAGGCCTACATCGCGAATGGCGGCAATGTCGCATTCTTTAGTGGCAACACGTGTTGCTGGCAGGTGCGCAGCGAAGACGGCGGCAACGACCTGGTGTGCTGGAAGGAAGCTTACGAGCAGGATCCTCTCTACAAACCCGATGGACAGCCGCTTCTCAGCACGCTGTGGAGCCATCACCTTGTAAAACGGCCAGAGAACCAGCTAACCGGTGTGGGATTTCTGCGCGGTGGCTTCCACCGATTTCGGGATGGGATCCCGAACGGCAGCGGCGCGTATCAGGTGCACCGGCCCGACCACTGGGTCTTTAAAGAGACCGGTTTGGAGGAAGGCATGGAATTCGGTGGGGGCAACACGATTGTTGGTTACGAGTGCGACGGTTGCGAGTTCACGATGGTCGATGGACGCCCCGTTCCCACTGGCAGGGACGGAACACCGAAGAATTTCACGATCCTCGCCACTGCCCCGGCGAGGTGGGGCGAGGGTGACCTCGGTTGGTACAAGCCGGCTCATGAACTCTGGAAAACGAATGAGCACGAACACGGATGTATGGGCATCTACACCGTTCCGGGTGGCGGAACTGTTTTCACTGCAGCCACTACCGACTGGTCACACGGGCTCGCTCCCGGGGCGGGCAGGGGAGGTCTCGCCAATGCCAACGGTCCACTTGGGCCGGGACACGAAACGGGTGTGTTCGAGGGTGGGACGTGGAACATCCTTCGCAACCACTTCTCGGGGAAGGTCGTTGATGAATACGGCAAGCCCCTCTCTCACACGCTTACCATCGAGTTCGGCGCGGCTGACGCCGATGCACATATCACCAACTGGGGCAAGGCTCCGCAAGCGAGCTACATAAATCGGAAAGCCCCGCCTGGTGCCGGCAACAACGCCCTCATGAACGACATGTTGTACAGCAGCGGTGTTCCGCGAGAACAGGCCGGTGTCCGCGTGAGTGGATTGCCGGAAGGAGAATACGAGGTTTTCGCCCTCCTGCGACATTTCTTCGCGGCTGAGTCACAACGCTACGCTTGGGCCATCGGAATCGACCTGGACCGGGTGAAGGGAAATGGTTTTACCGCGAGCGGTGGGAGCCGCACCGAGTGGGAGGAGGCGACCCCGCAGCAAGCCGGCAATTATGCCCGCGCCAGGGTGCAGATCTCCAATCCGCAGGATGCCCTGACGATGCTCTACGACAATCTCGACGAAAGCTTTTCGGACGTCATGGGTTTTCAGATCGCGCGCGTCACCGGGCCCGAGGATTCGGAGTCAGGCTTCCGGATCCAGTTCGACTGCGGTGGATGGGACAGCACCGACCACGTCGACCGAATTACGCGCAATGTGCTCAACCGGCTCTCGGGAGAGGCTCCCCCGCCCCCGCCGCCGTCGCGCACAGGAGCGGTCCCGGCAGAACGTCCAGCCATTCGTCCTCCTTCTGCACTGAACGGTTGGGCCGACTGGAAGCGCGGCGAGAAGATCTTCGAGAATGTCGTGATTCCACCCGCCCCACCGCTCTCGCCGGAAGAACAACTCGCGACGTTCAAGATGGCACCTGGATATAGGGTCGAGTTGGTGGCGGCCGAGCCCATGATTGCGGATCCGGTGTTCTTCGAGTTCGATGCCGATGGGCGGATCTGGGTGCTCGAGTATCGCGGTTACATGCGTGACCTGGCAGGAACCGGTGAAGCAGATCCGATCTGCCGGCTGATGGTGCTCGAGGATACCAACGCCGATGGTCGCTCGGATAAAAGCACCGTTTATCTCGACGAACTCGTCATGCCCCGCAGCTTCGCTTTCGTAGAAGGCGGCGTCCTTCTCGCCGAACCTCCCCACCTCTGGTTCTGCCAAGACCACGACGGCGACCTGGTGTGCGATCGAAAGCGCAAGGTGGGCAACTACGGCGTGGCAGGGAACCCGCAGCATACCGCCAACGGATTGCGGCGGGGAATCGACAACTGGCTGCACAGCGCCGATTGGGCAAAACGGCACCGCTTACGCGAGGGCGAACTCATCGAGGAAGACGCGATTCACCGCGGGCAATTCGGAGTGAGTTTCGACAACCTCGGACGATTCTACACCTGCAGAGAAAGCACGGCCGCCATGATGGACTACATGCCGGAGGAATACGCACGCCGCCATCCTGGTCTCCGCGACTTTGCAAACCGGAACGGAGGGCCGGGTCGGCTGGGTGTGGGCGCCGTAATCTCCGGCCAGGCTCAGGAAGTGTTTCCGATCCGCCCCACGCCGCAGATCACTCTCGGAGGTTTGGAGTTGCGCGACGACGGAACATTGCGCACCTACACGATAGCCTCCGGCACCTGTGTCTACCGTGGTGATCAGTTTCCCGACGACGCACGAGAGAACTTGTTTGTGCCCGAAGCGGGTGGCCATCTCATCGGACGCCTCGTCGTAGCAGATGGACTTACCCCACAAGCCAAGCGCCACTATCCGGCCGGACAGGAACTTCTCGCTTCCACAGACGAACGGTTCCGACCCATCAATGCCCGCACCGGCCCGGACGGCGCCCTTTACATCGCCGACATGTACAAGGGCGTCATCGAACACGTCATCTTCCTCGTGCCCTGGATCACCGACCAGGTGAAGGCGCGCAATCTCGAGTCCGGCATTGACCTCGGCCGGATCTGGAGAATCGTCGCAACCGATCGGCCCATCTCCTACGAGTCCCCCGTCCTGTCCAAACGAAGTGCCCCCCAGCTCGTCGAGGCTTTGAGCCATCCCAACGGCTGGAGGCGAGACACCGCCCAGCGCCTTCTCGTCGACAGGTGCCTCACCGAAGCGGTGCCACCACTCAAGAAGCTCGCCTTGGAAGGCGAGTCCTATCTCGGACGAATGCATGCGCTCTGGACTCTGGAGGGATTGGGTGCCCTCGATTGGTCGACTGCTAGCGAGGCTCTCAAACACG
>JAPKFB010000159.1 GCA_028821775.1 Roseibacillus sp. | reverse complement strand
GAGCGCGGCAGCACTGGAGTTCGCGGGGAGGCGGGTGGACCTGCCGAATCGATGCCAAGGATCGTTTCCTCCGTAGGAGTCCCGAGGGCAGGAAGCGGAGATGGTCTGCTCATGCTTTGGGTCACACAGATCGTGGAGATTCTTCTCCCTTTCTTCCCCATCGGTGCTCCCGCGGGATCCTCCCAAGCAGGCTGTTGATGTTCTCCACAAGGCCGCACCGACGGAGAGTTTTGTTGTTAGAAAAGTCGCTTCGCCAACAAGTCGAAAGGTCGGCCCGAGCTGGATTTTCGAAAATCTCAACACCCTGCTAGAGGATGTCCCCGGGTTGATATTTGGCAGCCCCCGGATTCTTGGCCGCAAACCTGGCCACCCTGGCGACGAAGGCGTCCACTTGCTGCCGAGCCGAGCCGGTATTACTCTGGCCCTGCTCAAAGACCGTTTGCAATGCGGCCCGGGTCAGGGGCACGCGCTCATCCTGGGCCAGGCGGTCCAATAAATCGTTTTGCGCGATCAGCCCGTCGCGGAGTTCCTGCGCGGTGGCGAGGGAGTGCTCCTTGATAGCCGCGTGGGCGTTCTCCCGACCGGCTCCCTCCTTCACGGCCGCCATCAGGAAGGAAGTGCTTAGAAGGAAGGGCATGTAGCGCTCATTCTCCTTCTCAATTGTGCCGGTGAAGGCCTGCATCTGTCCCAGGATCGTGAGAAAAGTCTCGAAGAGTCCGTCGGCCGCGAAGAAGGAGTCCGGCAACATGATCCGGCGCACCACCGAGCAGGAAACGTCACCTTCATTCCACTGTGCTCCGCTCAGCCCGGATCCCATCGTGAGGTAGCCGCCGAGAATGATGTGAAAGCCATTCACGCGTTCGCAGGAACGCGCATTCATCTTGTGGGGCATGGCGCTCGATCCCGTTTGCCCTTTTGCAAATCCTTCCGAGGCGAGTTCATAGCCCGCCATGAGGCGCAGGGTGGTGCACATCGAGGACGGGCCGGAGGTGATCTCGGAGAGGGCCGACACCACCCGGAAGTCCAGTGAGCGGGGATAGACTTGCCCCACGCAGACCCAGTCGGTGGGAAGTCCGAGGTGAGAAGCGACCTTGCCTTCCAATTCGTTCACCACTGCGGAGTCTCCGCCAAAGAGGGACAGCTGATCCATTTGGGTGCCAACCGCGCCTTTGAGCCCTCGCACCGGATAGCTCTCGATCAGGTGTTCCAAGCGCACCAGCGAGTCGATGAGTTCTTCGCCGAACATCGCGATGCGCTTGCCAAAGGTGGTTGGCTGGGCGGCGACATTGTGGGTGCGTCCCGCCATCACCAAGTCGCGCCACTCCGTCGCACGTGTTGACATCGCGGAGAGGGTGGCGATCGCTTTGTCGCGAATGATTTTCAGGGAGGAGAAGACCTGCAATTGCTCCACATTTTCGGTGAGGTCGCGCGAGGTCATTCCCTTATGGATTTCCTGGTGACCGGCCAGATCGTTGAATTCCTCAATGCGAGCCTTTACATCGTGGCGCGAGATCCGCTCGCGCTCCTGGATCGAGGGTAGATCGACCTCTCCCTTGACTCGCTCGTAGTCAGCGATGGCCTCCTCCGAAATGGGCAACCCGAGATCGCGCTGTGCCTTCATGACGGCAATCCAGAATTCACGTTCGAGAACAATGCGGCCCTCCGCGGACCAGAGTTCTTGCATGGCGGGCGAGGCGTATCGTTCGGCGAGGACGTTGGGAATCATAGGGGACGGGTCGAGAGGTAGCGGAAAGGAATGCCGGGACCAAGCCCTGCTCACGGCCGGCTGTGAACAACTCAGGCTGGAGTTCAGTTCAAGTTGGAGTGATCAGGGAACTCCCTGCTTTGGGAGGTGGTGCGAGATCGAAGCGATCCTGTAGTGGTGGGGGAGTCGGCCCCAAGATGGGCCACCACTCAGGGAAAAATGTATCCCTTACGGGCGATGCGGAATCCGCCCCCTTTTTTGCCATCGAGAAACCAATCTCCGTCCAGTTCCTGCCCCTCGTCGCGAACCGCACCCCGTAGCTGAACCCGCCCTGAGGAGAGGCTGATCACTCCCGTTTCATTGGCGAGTGGTTGATACTTCCCGCTTTTTTTGAAGGAGTGACCCAGCAACTTGTGTGTTTGGAATCCAATCCTCTCGTCCGCCGGGTGGCTCCAGTGTGCGAGATCGAATTCCAATTTGAAGGGAGTTGGCGAATTGAAACCACGCGGAATCAGGGCTGTGCCATTGTAAAAAATTCTCTGACCTCCCAGGTCGATCGCGACGTCCATCGCTGCCTTTGCCTTGGAGGGGGTGGGGGAGGATGTCGAACAGGAGGCCAGCACAATGCTGAGGAGGGCTGCCAATCCGATCAGGAGGCGGCTCCGGCTACGGGGATCTTCCGGCATCGCTGCGAATATGATCCTCCCCCTCATGGGCGGCGAGGACAATTTGTAGGGCCGCGATCAACTTCCTTCGTAGTGGTCTCGCTTCTTCCTCCAAGGCGCGCTGCTCCACTTCGTAGCTCGCCCGGCCCGCTTCCGTCTCCACTGCGATCGGTGGGTAGTCATAGTCGGACAAATCGTAGGGGCTCGCCCGCATGTCAACTTCGCGCGCCTTCACGGCAAGGAGGAAGCACTCCCAGAGCAGGGCGCTCGACACCCAAGGCTGCGACTTCGCACTCCACTTGTAGAGATCCATGTTCACGTGAATGCAGCCGGGTTGTTCATTCTCTTCGCGAGTCCACAAGTCGGGCTGTACACGATTCAGTGGTTGCGCGACCGGCGAGAAAAAGCGGAAGGCATCGAAGTGGGTGCAACAAAGAGGGCGCGACTCAACCACGTCATCGATCTCTCCCTGTGACAATCGCAGGGGAGCCGTCTCGTGATGACGAATCATCGTTCCGCGATACACCATCGCCCACTCGTGCAAGCCGTGGCAGGCAAAATTCGGTGCGCGCAGTTGGGTCGCTTCCAGGAGACGCTGCATGAATTGCAATCGCGCGCGCGCCTTTTTATCGAGGAGTGTCGGATCCGCGGTGCAGGAGCCCTCCGCAAAACGGTAGTTCCTCTCGGAGAAGAGGGCCCGCGCTTCGGAGCAGTCCTCCAGCGCAACTCCAAATCCCGGATGCCAGATCTCCAGTCGTCCGAGCGAGATCTGATAGTAGGTGTTGAGAAAGTCGTGGACCGGATGTTTCTCGCCCCGGGCCCGTCGATCGCGCGTCGGCTGGGTCCATGCCTGCGCCAGCTTACGGTGGGTGGAAGCGGCCTCCGTCCACTCCTCACGAGTGAGCAAAAGTTCATCTACGGTGCCGGCGGCCATCCGGAGCATCATGCAAATTTCCCCTCTCCTGACCAGTGGCATAGCCGGGGAAGCCGGATCCACTCTCCTCGAGCCCGATTCCAGATCGTTGCGTGAGACCGCGAGGTCACCTTTCGGGCTCATTATCTTGCCGCTGCGGGATGCCACAAGAATTCACTTGCCTGCCCAAGGGGCTGGCCCTACGTTCCCGCCTCGCCCGCAAGGGCCCAACTCCAAATCGCGGGGTGGAGCAGCCAGGTAGCTCGTCAGGCTCATAACCTGAAGGTCACAGGTTCAAATCCTGTCCCCGTAACCAATGAGGCTCAGTAGGTTAACCCTGCTGAGCCTCTCCATTTCCAGGGTGGTCGAATGTCGCTGAAATGCACCTAAATGCGGGGTTTGGCGGTATCTATTGCACCGGTAGGCGCACCGGTTCGTTCGCACTTGGAGGGCGGGCCTTTGGATCGCGGGCGAGACTACCAATTTCAACCGGTGCGATTGCCCGTTGCCCCGGTTGCGAGCGGTCAACATACCCCAATCCGCCAGATGCGTCGGAGGTCGTTTTGGACCATTGATAGTCAAAATGAGTTCAAAGCCCGTCAGCAGGCTTCTCCCGCCCGCAATGGGCGTTCTGGCGTCC
>JAPKFB010000029.1 GCA_028821775.1 Roseibacillus sp. | reverse complement strand
CGTCCGACCCGAAGGCCCATCCTCCCTGCCCGCCTTCGAAGTCGTCGGAGAAGACAGACACGGGCGGGGCCGGGAAGGCCTCCACCACGAAGAAGCGGGTGTCATCGGCAGGCCGTGGAATGGTCAGGGTGTTCTCCGGCGGCGTGGCGACGATGTTCTCGTTGCCATCGTAGATGTCCCAAGTGAGGGCATCTCCGTTTCGGTCTGCCAGATTGGTGGTGCTGCGAACATTGTAGAGTTCGCCGCCCGCGCTTTCCCACGTCAGGTTCAGGTTGTCTCCCTCG
This sequence comes from Roseibacillus sp., assembly GCA_028821775.1. Taxonomy (GTDB): domain Bacteria; phylum Verrucomicrobiota; class Verrucomicrobiia; order Verrucomicrobiales; family Akkermansiaceae; genus Roseibacillus_B. The sequence goes on along the minus strand of JAPKFB010000029.1, from coordinate 58,711 downwards.
GCCTCGACGTCGAGCTTGACGGTGGGCAGCTCAACCTCGAACTTCATGGAGTAGACCGGCGGGCTGCCGGCATCCACGTCGCCCAGGGCCACGACGCCGACGATGTCGCCGCCGCTGATGCCGAGATCGGTCCACTCGGCGCCGCCTTGTTCGCCGAAGACGTTGTCGATCGGATAGTATCCAGGAACAGGGATCTCAATGGAGAACGCCTGGCTCTGGGGACAGCAGTTGGCTTGAGCGCTGACCGGTCCGTCCGGGGTGTCCAGGACGAAGAAGTTGGTGTCGTCCGCTCCGATGTGGATGTTGTAGGTGCCGGTGGGTGCCGAGGTGAAATCGATGTAGCCGTTGACCCGCACGGTGAAGTTTTCGCCACCGGTGATGAAGGGCAGATTGTGGCTGGAGATGGTAGTGCCACCGGGGCCATGATCGAGATAGGGTACGAGGTCCTGCTGCGAATCGTTCGGCGCCGGGTCGCCGGAGGTGTGCACGTCGTAGTTGTTCTGGGCGTTGTTGTTGAGGATAACGCCCGCAAAGTAGTGATTCTCCTGATAGTCCAGACCGGGATTGTCGAAGTCCGGGACATAACGACCGATTTCACCGTCGAGGTTATTGATGGGAAGGAAAGAGGGCTGGACGGTGACGATCGGATCATCGGCGGGGTTGTGCGGGTCGGTGCCCACCTGAACCTCAAAGCCGTCGGGGGTCAGGCCACCATCGGTATCCGCATTGTTGGGATCGGTGCCGGTGTCGTTCGCATCGACGAAGACTCCGGTGTTGGTCTCGACGTTGTCCTTCAGCCCGTCGTTGTCGGTGTCGTCGTTGTTTGGGTCGGTCCCGTTGGTGATTTCGTCGCCATCGTTCAGGGTGTCCCCGTCGGTGTCCGGCAGCAGCGGATTGGTGCCGTGGACCAACAACTCATCAGGGCTGTTGAGTCCGTCACCGTCGTCATCTCCCGCGGAGATGTCGTCGAGATTGCCGACCAAGTCTAACTCCAGGGTGTCAATGATGCCGTCCCCGTCGCTGTCAGCGCTGACTATTCTGGCAGGGTCCACGAACTCCGTCTCAATGCGAATATAAAGCTCGGTATAGGGAAGGGCATGGTTCTCGTTTCCATACTCCCAAAGGAAGGAGGTGTCGTTGTTCGCACCGTTGTTAACCGCGCTTCCATAGCTGAAGCCCGCCACGCCCCAGTGGCCACCCCCTCCAGGGGTTCCCCAGGGGAAGGTGAAGACGCGGCTTCCGCCGTTTCCACTAAGCACGATGTCACGAGTATTTCCATCATTGCGAACGCCAGGAGTCATTTCAGGAACTCCAGCGCCGTCCACAACCTCGTGTTCCACCGCGTATGCGGGGTCATCGAAGTTTCCGCGCCAGGTGGCCTGGTCGATCGGACGCCAGCGCACTTCCGAATAGGCGGTGCCCTCCGGGTCCGCGGCGCGGCTAATCCGGATTTCCACTTCGGTCAGATCAACGCCCGAGGCGTCGAGCAGGGCGTTAATGAGGTCGTCGCTATACATCGCCGGCGAGAAGGCATCAGGGGTGCCAAGTCCGGTGATCACGTCCTCGGCGCTTCCCTGGCCATCGTTGTCAAATTCCCACCCGTCACGACCGCGGCCGACCAGCAGCCAGCTGGTCTTCTCTCCGTCTCGCTCGTCCTGATGAACATAGCCCTCAATGACGTCATCGCCTACGAGGAACACGTAGTTTCCGGTCGGCAGGATGCTGAGGGTGTGCAACTCCGCGATGCCTTCCGGCTCATCACCGCCATCCAGCGGATCGCTCCCCTGGGCGACCTCCGTGCCGTCGCCGATGCCGTCTCCGTCGCTGTCCGCATCAAGCGGATCGGTCTCGTGCGTGTTGACTTCGTCGCCGTCGCTGAGTCCGTCGCCGTCGCTGTCGGCGTTGAGCGGGTCGGTTCCGGTGTCACCGGCGCCGACAAAGATTCCGGTGTTTGATTCAACACCGTCGAGCAAGCCGTCGTCATCCGAGTCGTTGTCGTTCGGGTCCGTGCCATTGACGAACTCGTCGAAGTTGCTGGCCCCATCGCTATCCAGATCGGTGTCAGCGTCAGCGGGATCGTTGGGATCGAGCCCATTGTCCAATTCGTAGATGTCGGTCATTCCGTCACCGTCGGTGTCGGCGATCAGTTCAATACCCACGCTGTCGATTTCCCAGTTGGGTGTGGCGGTCCCCACGGCACCCTGATCGTTGGCCATCAACAGCTGGAGCTGGATCGTGTCCCCGGCGCTCAACGCAATTGGGCCGGCGACGCTGGTGATGAAGGTTCCCGCGGCGTGGCCGGCGGAAATACCGCCCCATCCTTCCCCACCATTAAGGGCATGTGCGCCTATGAGGGCGAGTTGGGTGTACCCGTTCTCGGTAAACTCGGAATTTCGAACCAACGTGAACGGTCCTCCATTGATGCTGGTGAACAGCGCACCGGCATCCCAATTATCACCCTCAATATCGTAACGATGGTCCATGGTCACCAGGTAGTCTCCATCCGCATCGATCGCGAGCACCGGGCTCGTCAATCTTGTATGCTCGTTGGGCGCGTTGTTGGCTGAACCGTCTGTGGACCATGTTCCGGGTCCCGCATTGTAAACCCATGGATTGTCATGAGCCTCATTGGTGACAGTGAATCCACCGTCGCTCTCGGAAAAATCGTAGGTCGTCGGTGGTGCGGAGACGCCGAACTGGAGATTGTCGATCCGCATGCGCGTCTCGGCCGTGTATTCGACCTCGATCTCGTCGAACTCGATGCCGGTAAACCCGAAGAAATTATTCGGGTTATCAATGCTGACGGTTGTCTCGAACGACTCGACTACCTCGCCGTTCAGTTTGGCCGTGATCGTGGTCGGCGTGGGAGGCTGAGCGATGGCGTTGAATATCGCCGCCGTTTGCGGGTCCACGAACTTGATCGTGAACGGATTGACCTCTGGTTCACCGGTTCGAAGGTTCGGACCGGTGATGTTCTGCCAGTCGGCGTGATCGCCTGTGCGGTAGTTCAGGTTTGGCACGAACGTTACACCCAGGTCGGCGAACTGATCGGTCACCTGCTCGGTGTCCCCGATTTCGATCTCGGAGAAGGTGATCACGCTGGCAGGGTCGTCCAGTCCTGCTGCGCCTCGATCGATGATCTCGGGGACGATGGTGCCGGAGACGGTGCCGGAGACGGTGATGCCATCGAGGTCGATGCCGCCAGTCGGCGTGTTAAAGATGAAGTCGATGGTGATGTCGGTCAGCCCGTGGTACTTCGTGTCAGTCAGAGCGAGGTTGGCCTGGATCCATTCGCTGGGGTTGTCTGTGATGTCGTTGTTGCGTCCCGGAAGGGTTGCATTTTCGAACAACCATTCGGTTGGGCCATCAAGGCTGGTGCGAAATTGCACAGTCCTGGTGGTGGGCGCGCCAGTACCTCCGGTGGCGCCGCGGACGGCGAAGAAGATCTGGTCGAGGTCGACGATAACTCCGCTCGGGATCGTGATCGACCAAAAGGCGTCCGTACCTTGGAAGCGACCCGGGAAGATGCCTTCGTAGGCTCCGGCGTTATTCGCGTTGCCGTCATTGGTGGGGTTGCCGAAGGACCACCCGGTTGAGACCGTGACTAAGTCGAGAGCATTCAGATCGTCGGGGGCGCTGGAGAAACCGCCGGCACCACTTTCGAAATCAACGCCCGCGATAAGCTCGGCGTGACCTGTGCTCTGAAGGCCCACTAAGGCGATCGCGGAAAGGGAGAGGAGCAAGCCAGGCTTGCCGGAGAATCGGATCTTTTTCATGGTTGGTTGGATTTTTGAAGGGAGTTCTACGGGCGGCGTTGTCTGCGCCGTCACTTCTGGTTTTCTCCTCGCTCATGAGCACTCCTCGCTCATGAGCACTTAGACAAGGTTTTCATTTTCTGATCGGAAAATCTTGTGCCAATCGGTCTAATTTTGGGTTGTTTCAGACATGGCGATTCCCACCGCTTCTCGCCCGAGCATGGTGTGGGAAGTGCTCAGATATCGTAGGAACGAGGCTCAAAGCGTCAAAACGCAGCCCGCAATCCTAAGAGACTGTTGAAAAACCCTGCTCCGAAAAGCCTGGTGGGAAATGAGGGTGGAATCCAGCGGCTACGCCGGGGTGAAGAATCGAGAGGCCCGGAGGGCTGCGGCTCTTTTGATTGCTGACTTCGTTGCTCCTCAGTCATGGGGGCACGCTCCACTCCTTCGTCGCGCCTTGCCAGCAACCAAAATTGCTCGCAGTTTTTCAATCCATGGTTTTTCAACAGTCTCCTAAGCCGAAACTCTGCCTCAGGGGATCCTCGTCACCAACCCCCTCGAACAAGACCAGGCGCCCCCATGCCATCGCTATCCCAACCGCTTCCTGTACTGCAGCGGCGTCACCCCCATGTGTCGCCGGAAGTGCACGGTGAACGAACTCTGGTCGCAGAATCCCAACCCATACGCAACGTCGGCGATCGTCTGCCCCGGGTTAGCGAGTTCATCGCAGGCCGCCAAAATGCGCGTCTTGATGACAAACTGCTGGGGCGAGATTCCGAACGCCTCTTGGAACTTGCGGTCGAACTGCCGCGCCGAGAGTCCGACCTGCTGGGCGAGTTCCTTTACGGAGATCTTCTTCCTGAAGTTGTTGCGGATATGATCGATCGCCGGCTCGATTTGAACAAAGGGCTGGATGTTTTTGGCCTGCCTCGCGTAACTGCGGACCGTCCCCATGACACCGATCACTTTCCTGACGTGGTCGTGCACCGGGAACTTGTTGGTCAGGTACCAGTCCGGTAGCCCCTGGCGGTTGAAAAAGAGCTCGACGATCCCGAGTAGAGGCTCGTCCCACTGCATCACCTTCAAATCGTCGCGGCGGAAGTGGTCGGCCAGCCCTGTCGGGAACAATTCGTGATCTCTCCTGCCCACGATCTCAAGCTCGGTCGTGTACCCGAGACGCTCGTAGAATGCTGGGTTCGCCTTCATGATCTCGCCCGCTGCGTTTTTGATAAAAAACGAATATCCCGGGATTTGATCAAAAAGCTCTGCAATTTGGCCATGGCCGACGCTCGCAAGGAAGGTTTTCTGGTTCATCTCGACCGGTTTTCTGTCCGAATTCATACAGCAATTGCTAGGAAATTGCTTTTCCAGCTCTGATTTCCTGGAGCTTCAGGAGCCGGGGTAGGCGGGGGTCCAAAACGACCTCCGACGTCTCACAGGAGCGTCCCTGACCTTCTCCGCCGTGCAATAGAGGCTTCTATTCATCGCATTTCCCTGCATTTCAGCTACTTGGAAGAATTCTAGGAGGTGAGGAAAGGGAGTTCCAAACCTGCTGATAAACAAGCAGTTAGGAGTTAATTTTGGCCTCGATCTAAACGGTATATCCACGGGGCTCATGCCCGGGAAGCTAAACGGAAGATCACGCGAGCGGAAGCCCGCAAGCGGGCATCTTCGGGTTCTTGTTCAAATCGTGGCTAGCAATGGGGACACAAAAGGAGTTCGCGCCGAGTCGACGCACCACGCGCATCTCCGCACGAGGATCCCAAGATGGGGAGATGACTTCTCGCCGAGGGCGCTACTTCGATTTTTTTTTCGTCAGCGCGGCGATGCGCTTTTTCATCCCGGCGGTGGCGGCCTCGGCAAGGACTTCCCCATCTTTCTTGATGACCACGATATAGCCCGCGTAGCGCGTGCCGGAGTCGGGATCGACCTTGTACTGGGGGAGGTCGGGACGATTGCGATTGTTATCGATCTGTTCGATTTTTCCTTCAGTTCTTGAGATCGAGTAGGGCCCCGAGTTGACCTCCATATCGTCATTGGCCGGGATGTCGATCTCCTTGCTGTCCGAGCCCGCGATGCTGAGCTTCCGATTGCGGAGGTCCCGCGCAATGATGATCCATTCCACAGTGACGCCTTCATAGGCTTCGCGGTCGCGGTTATCGATTTCGATCTTGAGTTGGCGCTGGCTCTTGCGGGTATCGCCGGTTGTTTTTGATCCCAAGCTCTTGTTCTTCACCTTGATTCGGATGTCAGTCGCCTGCAGGGCAGAGGCTGAGAAAAGGAGCCCTGCCGCAGTGAGGATGGTGAGGAGTCTGGAGGTCATGCCTCCGGTCTAGCGTTTTTGGGGAGGGGCCGCAATGGCCGAGCACGTAGAAAATCGGGTTGCGGACCTGATTCCTCGATTTTTGTGGGATCGGCGCTTAGAGCGGGCTTGTCGGGCAGAATCGGCGTTTCTAGGCTGCGGGCATGAAAATGAGAAGCGGACTGCTGTCGATGATTGTGATGGCCTTGAGTTCCTTGGTCGCGCCGGGCCAGGACTATGAGATGCGGCTTTGCAAGCGGGTGGAGATCAAGCCCGGGGAGTTTCGCATGGTGGAGACGGTGGAGCGGTGGAAGCCGTCGGAAACGGCGGTGATCGTCTGCGACATGTGGGACCTACACCACTGCAAGAATGCGGTGGATCGGGGCGGGCAGATGGCACCCCGCATGAACGAGCTGCTCAAGGCGGCTCGCAAGCGCGGCTCGCTTATTGTGCACGCTCCCTCGTCCTGCATGGAGTTTTACCAGGATCACCCGGCGCGCAAGCGGGCGATGGATGCGCCCAAGGCTGGCAACGTGCCCCAGGGCATCAACGAGTGGATGAGCTGGATCGATGAGCGCGAAGAGAAGGTGGGTTATCCCATCGACCACTCCGACGGGGGAGAGGACGACGAGCCGGCCGAGCACGCCGAGTGGGCAAAGGCGCTGACGGGGATGGGCAAGAATCCCCGCGCGCCGTGGACGCGGCAGATGGGAGCGTTGGAAATTGATGGTGAGAAGGACGCGATCACGGATGACGGGACGCAGAACTGGAATCTCTTGGAGGAGCGTGGGGTCAAGAACGTGATCCTCCTTGGAGTGCATACCAACATGTGTGTGCTCGGTCGCCCCTTCGGTCTCCGGCAACTTGCCAAGAACGGAAAGAACGTGGTGCTCATGCGCGATCTCACCGACACGATGTACAATCCGAAGATGAAGCCTCAGGTGAGTCATTTCCGCGGGACGGATCTCATCGTGGAGCACATCGAGAAGTATGTCTGCCCGACGGTGACGAGCGACCAGATCCTGGGCGGCGCGCCCTATCGCTTTGAGACCGATGCCAGGAAGTATATCGTGTTTCTCATCGGTGAGCGCGAGTACAAGACGGAGGAGACCCTGCCCCTGTTTGCAGAGAAGTATCTTTCGAGCGACTTCCGCTGCACCTTCGTTTTTGCGGACAAGAAGGATGGCAACAAGTTCCCCGGAATTGAAGCGGTGAAGGATGCGGACGTTCTTTTTGTGAGTGTCCGTCGGCGGACTTTGCCCCCGGAAGATCTCGCCCTCATTCGCAGGCACGTGGCGGAGGGCAAGCCGGTGATTGGGATTCGCACCGCGAGTCATGCCTTTTCTCTCCGCGGCAAGCCTGCGCCGAAGGGCTATGCGGGCTGGGAGAAGTGGGATGCAGAAGTGATGGGCGGGAACTACACCGGCCACCATGGAAATAAGATCCAGACGAAGGTGTCTTCCCTGGAGGGAGCAGGGGCATTTCTGGCCGGGGGCAAGCCGGCGACGTTTATCACGAGCGGCTCGCTCTACATCAACACGCCACTTCAAAAGGGTGCCCAGCCTCTCTTCATGGGAGCGGCGGAGGGCATCGAGCGAAGCGAGCCGGTGGCCTGGTCCTACCTCAGGAAAGATGGGGGACGCAGCTTCTATACCTCGCTGGGCTACGTGGAGGATTTCGAGGAACCCGCTTTTCAGGCCCTGCTGGTCCAAGGCATCAAGTGGAGCCTCGCGAAGGGAAAGGCACCTGCAGTCGGCTCGAAGTGAGGGACTCCGGAGAGGAGTAGCGTCAGGGATCAAGTTTCAGGCATCTCGAACCCTCCCGGAATCAGGGTGAGAGGATGTCTGAGGATGCTGCGCCCCCCTCCGGGGTCGGGGACTCATCCTCTCCTTGGGCCATTCGTTCTCCGAGGTCCTAAGAGCTCTTAATCTCCGTCCAGGAGATTTCCAATCCCCCCGAGGATTGAGCCCTCGCCTTTTCCTCGGCTACCCACATTGGCCATCACGCGATCGGCGAGGCGCGAGAAGGGGAGGCTTTGGAGCCAGACGCTACCTTGACCTTGCAGGGTGGCGAGGAAGAGACCTTCGCCACCGAAGAACATGCTCTTCAGATTTCCGGCCCGTTGAATGTCGTAGGTGACGCCGTCGGTGAAGGCGACCAGACAGCCGGTGTCGACGCGGAGGGTTTCGCCCTTCAGTTCGCGTTTGATAAGGGTTCCCCCAGCGTGGATGAAGCACATGCCATCTCTCATCTTGGCTTCGAAGGTGATGTCCTCTTCCATGTAGTTCATGGCGCCGGCTTCCGCGATCACGGTCTCCCCTGGATCGAGTTCGATCTCCACGATCTGCATGTCGTCGCCAAAAAGTTCGTAGTCGACTTCATGGCATCGCTCCTCATCGCAGTTCCGGTGGGAATGGCGGGTGGACTGCTGGGGACATCGGCGAATAGTTGGGGAAGGACGGTGCCAGCGGGTGCCCAGTTGGCCATGCCCTCTTTCCAAATATTGGTCTGAGGAGTGATCTCTCCCGCGTTGGCGAGCGGAAGGAGCTCGTCCTCCGCGATTTGCTTGGTCTGATTGTGTTTGTCGAGATAATGCCAAATGTCCATGTCTGTTCCCCCAGTTGCATGGATGCGGGGGAAGGAAAGGTTACAATCTTGCCCTGAATTTCCCATCGCGACAGGACCCTGCGGACTGATCGGGGCTGAGTGTGCGGTTGACAGGGCGGGCTTGAAGCGAGAGCTTTGCGCCTCCAAAACATGAAGAATCGAATCTTAAGTCAGGTTGTGGCCTTGTGTGCCCTGAGCATGGGGCTCCCCGCACAGGACGAACCAGGACCGGCGCCTGCCCCCGTTCCCGCTCCTGAGTCCAAGCCCGTTCCGGTGCCGACCCCCGTTCCGGTGCCGGCCCCTGCTCCGGCGCCGGCCCCCGTTCCCGCTCCCGAGTCCAAGCCCGTTCCGGTGCCGACCCCTGCTCCGGTGCCGGCCATCCCGAAGATTGTGGCCATCGAAGCCCCGGCCGACGTGGCGGCCCCCCCGGAGGATGCCGAGAAGACGGAGTCAGGTTTGGCCTCCAAGGTGATTACCAAAGGGACCGGAACGATTCATCCCGTGAAGGAAGATCGGGTGCAGGTGCACTACACCGGCTGGCAAACCGACGGATACAATTTTGACAGTTCTGTGAGTCGCGGACGTCCCGCGACCTTCCCGCTTGACGGAGTGATCGCTGGATGGACGGAAGGGGTGCAGCTCATGGTGGTTGGGGAGAAGCGTCGCTTCTGGATTCCTGGCAAGCTGGCCTATGGCGAAGCGACCGGCGAGCCTCCCGTGTTGGGTCCTGACGGTAAACGCAAGGGTCCGTTTCTCGGCATGCTCTGTTTCGATGTGGAGCTGCTGAAGATTTTGCGACCGCACCCGACTCCCGAACACCTTGCCGCCGCACCGGATGATGCTCAGGTGACGGATTCAGGTTTGGCGACCAAGCTTGTGACGGCTGGGACCGGTGAAGCGAAGCCCAAGCCCATCGACAATGTGCGCGTGCACTACACCCTGTGGACCACGGACGGAAAGATGGTGGATAGCACCCTGGTCACTGATCGGCCATTCACCTTGCAACTCAAGCGGACCATCAAGGGATTTACGGAAGCGGTGCAGATGATGGTGGAAGGAGAGACGAGGAGGATGTGGATTCCTGAGGAACTTGCCTATGGGGCCACCCCGCGCGAGACGGCACCCAAAGGGATGCTCATTTTCGAAGTTGAGCTCCTTAAGATTTTCAGCAATTAGTCGCCTTCTTCGCTCTGCCATGAAATCATCCCTATTCCAAATCCTCCTGCTCGTCGCTTCGGCCGCTCTTCTAGTTCCTTCAGATCTGAAAGGTGAGGAGGAAAGAACCGATCAGAAGAAGCCGGCCGAGAAGTGGGTCAGCCTCTTCAATGGGAAGGATCTCACCGGGTGGACGCCCAAGATCCGGGGGCACAAGCTGGGCGAAAATTACAAGAATACCTTTCGGGTCGTCGATGGTCTCCTGACCGTAAGCTACGATCAGTATGAGGAGTGGAACGACAAGTTTGGACATCTCTTCCTGGATAAGAGTTATTCGAATTACCGCATCCGGGTCGAGTATCGCTTCATCGGGGAGCAAATCAAAGGCGGGCCTTCGTGGGCCTTGCGCAACAGTGGCATCATGTGCCACGGACAGAGTGCGGAGAGCATGAAACTCGAGCAGAAGTTTCCCGACTCGATCGAAGTTCAACTTCTGGGCGGCGCAGAAAGCGGTAAGCGCACCACGGCCAACTTGTGTACCCCGGGGACGCAGGTCTTCTATAAGGATCCCAATAAGAAGGACGCGGAGTGGAAGCTCAAAAAGAACCACTGCATCACCTCGCAGTCAGAAACCCTGCGCGGCGAACAGTGGGTGACCTGCGAAGTCGAAGTGCAGGGCAGCGAGTACTTCAAGCACTACATCAACGGCAAGTTGGTCATGGAATACCAGAAGCCGCAGCTCGATGATGGGACTCTGCTCGAAGAGGGATCAATCTCCCTGCAATCGGAGAGTCATCCCGTTCAGTTCCGAAAAGTGGAAATCCTCGTGCTCGAGAAATAGCCGCGCACCGCACCTAGCGATTTTTTTGGTCCTTGGCCTGGGCTTTCCTCTTGGCCAGCTCCTCCGGAGTGGCTTTGAAGAGGGCGTAGTTTTTTTCGCGGGCTGCCGCGCGGGCATCGCGGAGAGACTCCTTTTTTTCGTCCCAATTGGTCACCTTGTTCAGCTTTCGCCCGAAATCCTGAAGGGTGATGTGATCTTCCACATGGGGCAGCTCCCAGAGGCTCAAAAAGGCACCCGCGTGAGCGACTCCCATCAACAGGACTCCGGTGAGTAAAAGTGATTTCATCGTGCAGGGGAGGGAGATTTTACCAAGAATAGGGCGAAGGTCAATAGAGCTGTAATACCTGTAGCCAACTGCTCCGCTGGCGATTCGGGCAAGATTTGCGGGGGAAGTGGTTCTGGAAACTCACGAATCACGACGGGCGATGGGAGGGACCAAGTCGCGCCTCAGGGCGGCTACGTGTTGCCGAGTTGCACAAGTCTCGAGGTGGTCGTTGACCAAGCCCATGGCCTGCATGAATGCGTAGGCGGTGGTCGGGCCGATGAAGGACCAGCCGCGCGCTTTGAGATTCTTGCTCAGTCTGGTTGAGGTGGGGGTGTTGGACATCTTGCCGAGCGCGGCCTTGCTCATGCGGCGAGGACGTTCGCTTTGCGGAGGTTCGAACTGCCAGAAGTAGGCGGCGAGGGATCCGAATTCCTCCACCAACTCGCAGGCACGGATTGCATTGTTGATGGTGGACTCAATCTTCTTCCGGTGGCGCACAATTCCGGCGTCCAGAAGAAGTCGTTGGACATCGCGCTCAGCAAAGCGAGCCACCTTTCGGAATTCGAAATTTGCGAACCCCTGGCGAAAGTGTTCCCGTTTGCGCAGGATGGTGAGCCAGCTCAGACCGGACTGAAATCCTTCGAGGCAGATTTTCTCGAAGAGGCGGCGATCATCGGTGACAGGGTAGCCCCATTCTTCGTCGTGGTAGGTGCAATAGTCCTCGGGGGCGGCGCCCCACCAACAACGCGCAATGCCGTCCCCGCCTCTCACAACGCCGCTACTCATCTGGAGTATCAGAAAAAGATCGTAACCAATTCACGTCCGCCTGGAGACGGGGGGAACCATAACAATAGCACGGAATGGGGAATGTTTCCATCAACTCAAGTTGCGGGTATTTGAGAGGCTTCGTTGCGAAAAGGCAAAGATGAATTACTGTGACTATCGACCGGGACGTTTACGTCTTAACTATGAGAAGCCCCCCCAACAATGAGAAACAATCGTAGAAATCAAACCTCGCATGCGTGTGCTCCCTGGAGATCCCTGGAGCAACTTGCGGATTCCTGGGGATTGAGTCGCACCCGTAGCGTTCTGGTGGTGCGGGCCCTCATCCGCAGTGGCCGCATGGAAGAGCGCCCTGCTCGCGAGACTGAGCCAGTCGACCTGAGATATCGGTTGGTGGCCTGCTGAGACCAATCCCCTCCCTCTGCGTCGTCGGAAGAGACGCCCCGTGCAGACGGGGTCGAGCCGGACAGTTTGTCCGAATCGGAGTAGACCGAGAGAGATCGCGCAGGAGCTGCCTCACGGTGGTGAGCGCGAAGATCCCCTTCCCAAACGAGGATGCGGGAAGGCCTTGCGTTTCTTCCGAGCGGCAAGCCGAAGGACGACCCTTTACAAGAAGGGCGATGCCGAGAAAGATCCCAGCCTGAAGCCGCCTTCAGGTCAGGATGCCCATGGTAAGTTCGAGCACTGCAGCAGCCGTCCCGCTCCTCGAGATGCAGGAGATCGAGAAGTCCTTCCCGGGAGTGCAGGCCCTGAAGGGGGTCGGCCTTTCCCTGGCGCCCGGTGAAGTATTGGCTCTCCTCGGCGAGAACGGGGCGGGCAAGAGCACCTTGATCAAGATCCTGGGCGGCGCGCACACTCCGACCAAGGGAACGCTCTTGGTCAACGGTCGGGATACCAATCTCTCCACCCCTTCCATGAGCCAGGCCGCGGGGATCGGAATCATTTACCAAGAATTCAATCTGGTTCCTCACCTGACGGCACGGGAAAACATTTTTCTGGGCCGGGAGAAGATAAAGGGCGGATTTGTCGATTTGAGTGAAGAGCGCCGACAGACGCTGGAATTGTTTGAACGTCTCGGAACCGAGATCGATCCCGATGAGCGTTGCGCGAACCTGACGGTGGCCCAGCAACAGGTGGTCGAGATCGCCAAGGCGCTTTCCCAGCATGCTCGCCTGCTCGTCATGGATGAACCCAGCGCATCCCTCACGCCACAGGAGGTCGCCCGCCTTCTCGCGATCGTGCGCGATCTCCGCGCAGAAGGATTGGGGATCATCTACATCAGTCATCGCCTGGAAGAGATTTACCAGATTGCCGACCGCATCATGGTGCTCCGCGATGGGGAACACGTTGGCACCCGGGTCACTGCGGATCTCAATCGCGAGGGGTTGATTGAATTGATGGTGGGCCGCAAGCTGGAGAAGGAGTTTCCGACCCGCACTCCAACGATCGGCGCAGAGCGCCTGGTCGTGAGCGGACTGGGTCGCGGATCATCCGTGAAGGATGTTTCCTTTGCGGTGAAGGCTGGGGAGATTCTCGCCCTCACGGGCTTGGTGGGGGCGGGTCGGACTGAAACGGTGCGCCTGATTTTTGGGGCCGATCGCCGCGAGACCGGATCCATCGTCCTGGACGGCAAGGTCCTGAAAATTCGCAGCCCTCGCGATGCCATTCGAGCCGGGATCGGACTGCTGACCGAAGATCGAAAGGGCCAGGGACTCGTCCTGATGCAGTCCGTGAGGGAGAACTTCGGTTTACCCAACCTGGCCCAGTTCACGCGGGGAGGATTTGTGAATCAACAACTCGAGCGCGAGAAATTTGGGAACTACGTCGATACCCTGCGGATCAAGATTCCCCATCAGGATGAACTGGCAAAAAATCTCTCCGGGGGAAACCAACAGAAGGTCGTGTTGGCCAAGTGGCTCCAGCAGAATTGCGAAGTGATCATTTTCGACGAACCGACTCGCGGGATCGATGTCGGAACGAAGTATGAGATTTACCTTCTCATTCAGGAGTTGGCCGCCCAGGGAAAAGCGATTCTCATGATCAGCTCGGAATTGCCCGAAGTGCTTGGCATGGCTGATCGCGTGTTGGTCATGCACGAAGGGCGGATCACCGGTGAGGTCACTGATGTAAAGAGTGCGAGCCAGGAAGACCTCATGAATCTCGCGGTGGCATGATCGTTGTCGGTGGAGAGTGTCTCATCGACATGGTCGAGCGCGAGGGCGAAGGGGGGCAGTCCTTCCTCGCGCTACCCGGTGGATCGCCCTTCAACGTGGCGCTGGCGGCGGGTCGGCTCGGCTTGCCAGTGAGCTTTCTCTCGCGTCAGTCGACAGATGAGTTTGGGCGGCGCCTCACTGCCGCGTTGGTGGCGAGCGAGGTCGACCTGTCGCTCTGTCCCACCACGGATCAGCCGAGCACGCTGGCGATTGCAGGCTTGGATCCGGAAAGGAAAGGTGTGCGCTACCTGTTTTACACCGAGGGCACGGCGGGGGTGAGCCTGAGCGAGGACGAGTTGCCTGCAACGCTTCCGGCGGAAGTTCGGGCGCTGCATGTTGGTTCCTTTTCCCTGACGATGGAACCCATCGCCAGTGCGCTGGAAACCCTCGTGAAGCGCGAGGCAGGCGAGCGGGTGATTTCAATCGATCCCAATATCCGCCCCATGCTGATGCAGGACCCTGAGCTCGCCCGGGAGCGACTGCGTGCACTCCTGCCCCGGGCGGACATCCTCAAGTTGAGCGATGAAGACCTGGACTGGCTCGAGCCCGGTAAGGATGAAGAGGAGTTCGCTTTCGAGATGGTCATGCAGGGAGTCGCCCTCGTTCTGCTCACCCGAGGAGGGGAGGGGGCTTCGGCGCGAGGGGCGCGGGGAGCTTGTGACATTCCGGGCGGCGAGATCGAACTTGTCGATTCGATCGGCGCAGGCGACACCTTCATGGCGGCCACCCTGGCGTGGTTGGCGGAGAAGGACGCCCTCTCCAAGGGCGCCTTGAAGGAGCTCACCGGAGAGCAGATGGAGGGCCTCTTGTCCTTCGCGACCGCGGCCGCTGGAGTGACTTGTGCGCGAGCCGGTTGCGACCCACCCTGGCGGGCGGAGCTCGGTGACTAGGATCTGTTCGAGTCGGTTTTCGAAGTTCTACTGCCCCTGGCGCGCGCTGGCTTTGAGACGGAGGGCATTGAGAGAGATGAATCCGGAAGCGTCGTCCTGATTGTAGGCCTCTTCGGCGCCGCCTTCCATGGTGGCGACATCCTCGCTGTAAAGCGAGAGAGGGGATCGGCGGCCCGCATTCATGATGTTGCCCTTGTAGAGCTTGAGGCGCACTTCGCCGGTCACCGTTTGCTGGGTCTCGGTCACGAGGGCCTGCAGGGCGACGCGTTCCGGAGCGAACCAGAATCCATTGTAGACGAGTTGGGCATACTTGGGGATGAGGCTGTCGCGGATCTGCATCGCTTCGCGGTCCATGGTGAGGGTCTCGAGATCGCGATGGGCGGCCAGCAGGATGGTGCCTCCGGGGGTCTCATAAATTCCGCGGGACTTCATCCCGACGAAGCGATTCTCCACGATGTCGATTCGGCCAATGCCATGCTGCCCACCGAGGGTGTTGAGCACGCGCATCATCCCGAAGGGGGAGAGGAGAGTGTAACCGTCGCGTTCTCCTTCCACCATGACATCGGGGAGACTGGCGAGAAACTCGTCTTGCCCGTCCGCTTGAAATCCGATCGCATCGCCTTTCTCGAAGAGAAGCTGGATGTACTGCGCCTTGTCCGGAGCCTCTTCGGGCGAAACGGAGAGAACGTACATCTCACGATCGGCTTTGGTGGTGCCGTCGTACCAGGGATCTTCCAACATCCCTGCTTCGAAGGAGATGTGGAGGAGGTTGCGATCCATCGAATAGGGCTTCTTCATGGAAGCCTGAATGGGAATGTTGTTGGCCTCGGCATACTCGATCATCTCGGTGCGCCCTGGGAATTGTTCACGGAAGCGGGCCTGGCGCCAGGGAGCGATGACCTCGACGTTTGGAGCGAGGCTGGCGGCGCTGAGTTCGAAGCGGACCTGGTCGTTGCCCTTGCCGGTGGCTCCGTGCGCGATGGCGTCGGCACCTTCCTGTAGGGCGATGTCGAGCATGCCCTTGGCGATGCAAGGGCGCGCGATGGAGGTGCCCAGGAGGTAGCGACCTTCGTAGAGCGCATTGGCTTGGAACATCGGGTAGATGAAATCACGGGCGAATTCTTCCCGCATATCGCCGATGAAGCACTTGCTCGCTCCGGTGGTTAGAGCCTTCTCCTCCAGACCATCGAGTTCCTCTCCCTGGCCGACGTCCGCACAGTAGGCGATGATGTCGGCATGGTAGGTCTCCTTGAGCCACGTGAGCAAAACGGAGGTGTCCAGACCTCCCGAGTAGGCGACGACAATTTTCATGGCGGCGGAAGTTAGGTCCGTGGCGGCGCATTTCAAGCGCCAAGCCTGAATCTTCTGTCGGAGGGGGGACAAAGCGCCTCCACGGGCTTGTCTCGCCCGGGAATGCGGGCAACATCGCCTGCGAATGGATTTTGAGCTCTCGACGCTACAGTGGAGCTTGGCGATCGTGGCGGCTCTGGCGGTGGGAATTTCGAAGGCTGGCTTTGGGGGGTCGGCCTCATTGCGGTCTCGATCATGGTTGAGCTCTTTGGGAAGCCTTCCGTGGGGGTCCTGCTCCCGATGCTGATCCTGGCGGATCTTACGGTTTATCCGCTCTTTCGGCGTTGCTCGAGGGTCTGGTTTGACCGGGTGGCGCACTCGCGGGAGGCGTCTCGTGCAGGTGGTCTCTCAGCGCCTCTTTGAATGGCTGGTGGTCATCTTCGCGGTCCTGGCCGGAGGGCGGCTCGTGTTTTTCTAGCAGCTACGACGCTGTCCCAACAAACGCTGGTTGCTACCACGGACGGCGCGGAGTCGGTTCGATGAGCATCTTGTAGTTCTGGTAGGCCATGAAGCCGAGGATGATTGGGAAGAGGATCTCCTTGAGCCAGAGGAACAAAAAGAGGCCAACCACGACGGCTGTGAACATGCTGATACGGAGGGTGAGAGATTTTTGCATTGGTCCAAGTGCGTGCCAGAGGATTTGTCCACCATCGAGAGGATAGACCGGGAGAAGGTTGATCAGGGCCCAGAAAAAACTGACCACCATGAAAGAGGCGAGAAGAGATTGAATCGGGATGTCTGGGATGAGGTCATTCCAAAAGAAGAAGAAAACGAGGCTTCCGGCCAAGATTTGGACCGCAGGCCCTGCAATGCTGATCCAGATGTGCTGTCCCCGGGTAAAGCGCGGATTGTGAGAAATCGCAACCCCTCCAAACCCATGCATGACGATCTCGACCCGCTGACAACCAAACCGTCTGCTGGTGAAGGCGTGCCCAAGCTCGTGAATGAGGATCGAGACGAAGCCGGCGGCGACGAACATCAGGACGTAGGCGAGGGTCTCCCGATTGTTGATGTGCATCAACCCTCCCGAAAGAAGGGCCAGGACGAGCCAGTGCCATGGTTGGACGGTGATGGGAAATCCGAAGAGGCGAAATCGAAGCACGGGAGGACGCTAGATCGTTCGGGGCGAGAGGGCAATCCGTATACCTGCGGACAGGAGGCCGGAGGACACCCTAGGCCAGGATCTCCTTGATGACGTGGCCGTGGACATCGGTGAGTCTGCGTTCGACGCCGTTGTGGCGGAAGGTGAGGGCCTTGTGGTCGAGTCCGAGGAGGTGGAGGATGGTGGCGTTGAGGTCGTGGATGGAGAGGACCTGATCGACGGCCTTGCGGCCGAGTTCGTCGGTGGCACCATGACTCACTCCCGCCTTCACCCCGGCCCCGGCGAGCCAGGCGGTGAACCCATCGGGATTGTGATCGCGGCCCTTGGCGCCCTTTTGGAACATGGGCATGCGCCCAAACTCGGTGCACCAAACCACGAGGGTGTCTTGCAGTAGACCGCGTTGTTTGAGGTCGCGCAAGAGAGCGGCGGCCGGTTGGTCCATGATGGGGCCGTGGACATCGTATTGTTCGCGCAGGGCGTTGTGGCCATCCCAGTTGAGTTTGCCGCCACTGGCGTAGGCGCCATTGAAGAGCTGAACGAAGCGGACTCCGTTCTCGATCAAGCGTCGAGCGAGGATGCAGTTGCGCGCAAAGCCAACCTTGAGAGGGTTTTTGGAGTTATCCGCGCCGTACATTTTGAGGATGTGGGCGGGCTCGGTCGTGAGGTCGCTGATTTCTGGGATGCTGAGCTGCATCCGGGCGGCGAGTTCATAACTGGCGATACGGGCCGCGAGAGCGCTTTCTCCGGGATGGTGACGGAGGTGTTCCTGATTGAGTTCCCTGAGGAGAGCCCGGGCGGCTGTATTTTGCGAGGTGCTCACGCTGGCTGGAGGAACAAGATTGCGCACGGGATCCTTGGCGCTGAAGGGCGTGCCCTGGAACTCGGCAGGAAGAAATCCGGGTCCCCAATTGTTGATGCTGGCTTGGGGAACTCCGCGAGGGTCGGGGATGGCGACGAAGGCGGGAAGGTCCTGGTTTTCGGTGCCGAGGGCGTAGGTCAACCAGGCGCCGAGGCTTGGGAAGCCATCGAGGACAAAGCCGGTGGAGAGAAAGTTCTCCGCCGGTCCGTGGGTGTTGGTCTTGCTGGTGAGGGAGTGGACAAAGGCCATCTCGTCGACGAGCTCACCCAAGTGCGGAAGCAGGTCGGAGACCATCTTCCCGCACTGGCCGCGCGGTCGGAACTCGTACTGCGGTCGCGCAAGATTCCCGGAGGGTCCCTGAAAGGTGATCGGCGGGCCACCCTTGAGCGGTTGGCCGTCGTGCTTGATCAGTGCCGGCTTGTAGTCCCAGGTTTCCAACTGGCTGCAGGCGCCGGCGCAGAAGATCACGAGAACGTTCTTGGCCTTGGCCGTATAGTGGGGCGATCGCGAGGCGTGAGGCCGGGTCGGATCGATGGTTGGCCCAGAGCCTGCGAGGAGGCCTTCCTGTCCCAGCATGCTGGTCAAGGCGATGGCGCCAAGTCCGGTCGAAGTTCGGGCCAGGAACTCGCGCCGGTCGAGCCAGGCCCGGCCTGTGGCAGCGGTGTAGGGCAGTCTGCTCATCGCATGAAGACAAACTCGTTGCTGTTGAGAAGGGCGCGACAGAGGGTGGAGAGGCCGTGCTCCGCGATGACCTGCTGACACCTCGTGCTTTCGTGGTGGGTAGGATTTCGGTTGAGAGCCAACTGGAAAGCGCGAGTCACCTGGGCCTCCTGGTCCTTACCGACCTCTGTTTGCACTCGCTTCGCGAACACCCTGGACTGCTGGACGACGAATTTGCTGTTGAAGAGGTTGAGGGCTTGCAAGGCCGTGATAGCCCGGCTGCGTCGCGGCGTGGCTTGGCCTGCATCGGGGCAGTCGAAGGCTCCAAAAACGGGCGCACGTTCCATGCGGACCTTGTGGGCGTATATCATGCGCCGCAGTCCCTCGGCCTTAAAATTCTCGACGATGGGGAATCCGCTCAGTCCACCGCGTGATTTGAAAAAGTTGAAGCCGGGACCGCCCATTTTGAGATTCAGGTTTCCGCTCACGGCCAGGATGCCATCGCGGATGGCTTCGGCCTCCAGTCTGCGCATGGGAAATCTGGAGAGGAGGTTCGCCTCGGCATCCTTCTCGATCGCTTCCGGGCTTGCGCTGCTGGATTGCTGGTAGGTGGCGGAATTCAGAATGAGCCGATGGAGGTTCTTGATCGACCAACCACCCTTGATGAATTCCGCGGCGAGCCAGTCGAGGAGTTCGGGGTGGCTGGGCCTGGTTCCGTTGAGACCGAAGTCACTCGCGGTGTCGACCAGCCCGCGCCCGAAGTGGTATTGCCAAATGCGATTGACGATCACCCGGGCGGTGAGGGGATTGTCTTTGCTTGCAATCCAGTGTGCAAGAGCGAGGCGGCGATCCTGTTCCGAGGCGTCTGGAGCAAGGGCAAGGCGTCCGAGCGCGCTTGGAATGGCCGGACGCACCTTCTCGCCCTTCTGTTCGGGGTCTCCCCGGTGGAGGAGATAGGTTTTGTCGGGAGGACGGAACTTGCCCGCGTAGACGGTCTGCGCGCTTTGCAAGCCCGCCTGCTCGTTCGCTAGTTGACGCAGCTTGTTGGCGTCGCTTCGAATCGAGGGGGATGCCTCGGCGGGGAGGTTGCGCAGGAGGGCGGCCGTGGAATCAAAGGGAGAGCCGTAAGGGGCGCGATCGTCCGAACTCGCCACCCTCTGCCACCGGTCCGGTTCTAGCGCCACTTCGATTTCATAGCGATGAGCGAGACGGTCGAGGAATTTGCCATCGCGATCCCGTCCCCACACGACGCGGTCGATGACGGCTGGGGTGGTCAATTCGATCTGCACCCAACCGCGGCCGATGGTGTCCGCGATCCAGCTCTTGCTATTGCCGTAGAGTCCATCGTTGAGGTGCTGGAGCTGGTGCTGGGGGTCGCCGTGACGGTTGCCGGAGGAGGTGGGAGTGCCCCCAAGCGCGACGTTCTGTTGGGTGCCTGCGCTGAACACTTCGAGTTCATCGATGCACGGTTCGTATTGGTTGTTGTTGGTGGTGGCGTGAGCAGTGAGGCGGACGAACCGGGCCTTCACCGGCGGGAAGCGTTCGACATTGCGGGTGGGATTTGCTGGAGGTCGGAGGCTGGGATGCTCCTGTGGATCGAGGTCTTCCCGCAGCAGGATCACATCCGCGGTGATCCCGGTTCCGGTCTCCCCACCGCGGAGGATGAGACGGCTCGTCTTTCCCAACTCGTGAATACCTGCATCCTGCAAGCCACTCCAGAGGGGCTTCTTCTCGGTGAGACCCTCGGCGACGCCCGCGAAGAAAAACTGGTCGGCGCGGGCAATCTCATGCTGGTCACCTTTCGTTTGGAGGTCGCCGTCACGATCGAGGACATAGCGGGCATCGCGAGTGTGGACGCCGCTTCCGTGCACGCCCCAGGAGATCCAGAGGCGGTAGCGGCCGGAGGTGGCTGGATTGTAGGTGAAGACATCTTCCCCTGCGGTGTTGTCCCACCAGGTATAACGGCTCGCGCTGATGTTGGGGTGATGGGCGGCGCTCCCGGGGTCGTCCTGGTAACCCCGCTGGGTTCCGGCCGGATTGGTGCCGTGCCCATTCTTTTTCTTGAGATGAGTAGTCAGGGCGGGGTCTTCGTCGTCGATCAGAATGGTGCGCTTGGTGTCTGCCGGTGGTTGCAGGCCATCGAGGCGTTCCCGAAGGACCGCGAGCTGCTTGGTGTTCGCGGTCATCCTGGCGGCCGTCTCGGGATCGTGGAGAGGACGTTCCCCGTAGTCCACGCCCGCGAAGAAGGCCTGCATGGCATAGTAGTCGCGCTGGGAAATGGGATCGAACTTGTGATCATGACAGCGGGCGCAGCCGATGCTCAGCCCGAGGAAGGTGTCGCTCGTCGCCACGATCATTTCGTCGAGGGAATCCTGTCGGGCCAGTCGTTTGGAGGCGTCGTCTTTGCCGATTTGTCCTGGAAGCAACACCGCGGAGGCGACCAGGAAGCCGGTGGCGGCATCTTCCGCTACCGCATCGCCAGCCAGTTGTTGGAGGATGAACTGTTGGTAGGGCAGGTCCTCGTTGAGGGCGCGGATGACGTAGTCCCGGTAGGGCCAGGCGTTCGGGCGTTCGGTGTTCACCTCGAAGCCATGAGTGTCTGCGTAGCGCACCAGATCGAGCCAATGCTGAGCCCACCGCTCGCCATAGCGTGAGTTGGCGAGGAGGCGATCGATGAGTTTGGAAACGGCTCCCGGGTTCTGGTCTGTTAGAAAGGCCGCTGTCTCGTGGGGGATGGGCGGAAGCCCATGAAGGTCATGGGAGAGTCGGCGAATCAAGGAGATGCGATCTGCGGGCGGGGAGTGCGCAAGGGTAGCCGCTCTCAGTTTACGATTGATGAAGGCATCGATGGGATGCGGGTCCGCCCCGGGAGGTGCGACGACCTTGAGGGGTTGGAAGGCCCAGTGCTCGAGAGCGATTTCTTCGGCACCCAGGGGAAGTGCGACGGCCGGAATGGCGATGCTCAGCAGGATGAGTCGCATGTGTCTGGCGGCGATCATGGTTGGCAGAATCGCGTGTTGGGCGGATGGAACTACCCGTCGCTACTCCTGTGGATGGCAGCTTAGGAAGCGCGCGTTGGAGCGTCAATGGTGCCCTCGCCGCTGAACGCGATCCTTGCAAGGGTGAACTTGCGAGAGCTGCTGGGGTGGTTTCGAACGCGGTTGTCACATGGGGGTGCTACAATCACGCTGGATTTTACCCTGTCATGGGGTCTCTTGCTTGAAACCGGAGCCAGCCGACGAGGAATGCTCTTGTTCCCGGGAGCGCTCTTTGCCGAGAGGAGACGGGCGTCGTCGACGCGAAAGGAGAAGGGCCGCAAGGGAAAGAAAGGCCGCGCTGCTTGGTTCGGGGACCATCGCGGCGCAGTGTTCCTCGTCGAGGGCGCCGCCCTCCGGGTGGGGACGCGCCGAGGGAGCGCGTGTTCCTTTGCTACTTCTGTTCGGTCTTCTTCTTCTTGGGCACCTTTTTTTTGCGGGGCTCAAACTCGAAGGTGGGGCGTCCTTCCTCGAAGTCGTATTTGAGGAAGGCGGAGAACTTGCGTTTGGTGCGATTGGAAACGAAGCCTTCCAAGAGCTTGCTCTTGTTGCCGGAGAGCATTTCAAGAGCCGCTTCCCGTGGAATCTCGGTGGAGAGAATGCGTTTCGAAAACTTCACGCCCTTGGGCTCCTTCTTGGTTTTGAGATCAGGAACCTGGAAGGTCTTCTCCGTTTCGTAGACCTTGTAGGTTTGCTCCTTGTGGCCGATCTCGGCGAAAATCTGTTCCGGGAAAAGCTCTTCCGGCTCGTCGCCTTCAAAGACGAAGTTGGTCTTGAATCGTCCCTTCTTGCCCGTCTTGGAGACGTCCTGGGTCAGTTCGATCGCGGCTTCAAACGGTTTGTTGAAGCGGGAGATGAAGCCGTCCCGGAGAGCAAGGAATTTGGTGGTGAACAGCTCCTTGGCTTCGGCTTCGTTCAGTTGGCGTCCGGCGATGTACTTCGAGATGCGAAACTTGCACTCGGGTTCGTAGCACTCGTAGGTGGCATCCGTTTGCTTGAGAGTGGAGGCCCCACATTCCGGGCAGGTGCAGTCGAGATCCGGAAAGGTGCGGTTGACGGCTTCGTCGTAGTGCGCCCGCGCCTTGTTCACCACTTCCTCGGTGAAGGTCGCGATCTCCTTCATGAAGGATCCGCGATCGAGGTTGCCCTGTTCCATCTGACGGAGCTTGGCTTCCCAGTCGCCGGTCATGGAAGGGGAGGTCAGAGGCTCGATCTCCATTTCCTCCAGAAGGGCGATGAGGCGTTGGCCCTTGCCAGTCACGATGAGTTCGCGGCCATCCCGTGCGAGATACTTCTGGCGCAGGAGTCCTTCAATGGTGGCTGCCCGCGTGGCAGGGGTGCCGAGGCCTCGGTCGGCCATGGCTTCGCGGAGTTCTTGGTCGTCGACGAGTTTTCCTGCGCCCTCCATTGCGGAGAGAAGCGTTGATTCGCTGTAGCGGGCAGGAGGCTTGGTCTCCTTGTGCTCGACCTCGATGTGTTCGAGACGGGCGTCCTCACCCTCCGTGACGGGAACGAGTTCGTCTTTGCCGCTCGCGACCCCCACCGTGCGGCCATAGACCTCGAGCCAGCCGGGAGTCACGAGAATCTTGCCGTCGGTGCGGAAAGTGTCCTTCTCTGCGCCGTGATCGATGGTGGTGAGGCGTTTGGTTACTTCGAATTCGGCATGCGGGAAGAAGACCGCGAGGAAGCGCTTCACGATCATGTCGTAGAGCTTCTCCTCGGCGTCCTTCAATTTCACGACCCGCCCCGTGGGGATGATGGCGAAGTGGTCGGAGACCTTGGCGTTGTTGAAGACGCGCTTCTGGAACTTGACGCGATCATTTTCGATGGAGTCCGCTGCCCACTTGGCGACCAGGAGGTTGGAGGCGGCGAGTTCCTTGGTGGTCTGAATGACATTCTGGAGGTAGTCCTCCGGGAGGTAGCGCGAATCGGTTCGCGGATAGGTGACCATCTTGTGGCGCTCATAGAGAGCCTGGGTCAGGGAGAGGGTGTTCTTGGCTGTGAAGGGGGCTTCCCTTTGGAGGGTGGTGAGGTCGTAGAGCTGGGGCGCAATTTGTTTTTGCGGCTTCTTCTCTTCACTCACGGTGCCGCTCTTGCCTTCACAGCGAACGCGAATGGTCTCGGCCTTCTCCTTGTCCCAGATGCGCTCGGGGCGGGCATGTTGGTTCTCGGGATCCTTCTTCCAGTCGAGATCGATCCAACGGCTTTCATACTCGCCGGCCGAGACCGCAAAATTGGCGTGCACTTCGGCGTAGTCGCTGGGCACGAATTCCTGGATTTCCTTTTCGCGCTTGGCCAGGATCGCCAGAGTGGGTGTTTGCACACGGCCTGCCGCGGTGATGTTGAAGCCGCCGTGCCGGGAGCGGAAGCAGGTGAGAGCCCGGGTGGAGTTGAGTCCCACCAGCCAGTCGGATTCTGAACGACACTTTGCAGCATCGGCGAGATTTCTCATCTCAACCCCCTCGCGGAGTTGATCCCAGGCCTGCTGAATGGAACCGGTGGTCATGGACTGCATCCAGAGACGCTTGACCGGCTTGTCGATGCCGCCGATGTCCATGATGTACTGGAAAATCAATTCTCCCTCGCGACCGGCATCACAGGCGTTGATGATGAGATCGATGTCCTTTCGCCGAGCCAGCTTCAGGATATGTTTGAGGCGGCCTTCACTCTGCTCGATGGGCTGGAGCTCGAAGTCGGTGGGGATGGCCGGGAGGACATCGAATTTCCAGGGCAGATTTTTGCCGTTGGGGCCCGTGGGCATCTTAAGCTCCACAAGATGCCCCACCGCCGAGGTGATGGCCGCAGAGTCATTTTCGAAATATTGGGCGTCACGCGACTTGCCCTTTTTTTCGAACTTTCCGAGCGCCTTGGCGAGAGCGCGGGAGAGATCGGTAGCGACGGAGGGCTTTTCCGCAATGATAAGAGTCTTCGACATCGGGATCGCCAAATACGCGGCCCGAGGTGCTTTTGGAAAGGGGAATTTTCTCGAACCCTCTATTCAAGAACCCTTCGGGTTCTGAAAAATTCCCGATTTCCTTTTAAAGAGGCGGGTTTGCGACCGGGCGAAATCTCCGGAGGGCGATTTTTTATCTGAGCCAATTTTCGTTTGGAGGTCGGACTTCTCAAGAATTGCGTGCGCATAGAGATTCACCTCCAATTTCATTCCGAAGGCGGAACAGGGTCCGGCCGCACGAAAAGTTCGAAGCGTAACGAAGCCCCCACAGGCCGGGCACGGAAAGGTAAGTTGGGCAGCAGAGGTGATCCTCGAGAAAACTCGAAGGTCAGGGTGACTTCACAAAATACGATCCCGGAAGCTGCTTGGCGAAACTTTTCATTTCCAGGCGCAGGAGAGTGGCGGCGACGGTGGAGGCCGGCAGTCCTGAGCGCTCGATGATTTGATCGATGCTACGCTCATCCAGTGTGAGCTCCTGGAGGACGGTACGTTCTTCCTCCGTGAGATGAAGCGAATCGCGGTCAGCAGCCGGGTCGTGGAGAGAGGCCTGGGTTTTGGATGCAAGGGGTAGCTGGGAGAGTTCCTCCAGCATTTGGCCTCCGTTGGTTACGAGGATGCCGCCGGTCCGGATGAGTTCGTTGCAGCCCTCCGAGCTGGGCCGATCAATTCCGCCTGGAATGGCAAAGACGTGCTTGCCATATTCGGCGGCGAAGTTGGCGGTGATCAGTGCTCCCGAGCGAATCGGGCACTCGACAACCAGAAGAGCCTCGCACCAACCCGCCACGATGCGATTGCGTTGGGGGAAGGTTTGAGGACCTGGTCTGGTGTTGATGGGAAACTCCGAGACGACCGCGCCATGCCCGTCCGCGATGCGCTCCGCGAGTCCCATGTTCTCGGGCGGATAGAGTTGACCCATCCCGGATCCGAGGACGGCGATGGTGCGTCCTACGGCGGCGAGAGCTCCCTCGTGTGCGGCGGTATCGATTCCACGGGCGAGCCCGGAGATGATCGTGAATCCTGCGTGGGCCAGCTGGAACGAGAACTTCTGCGTGCAACCCCGACCATAGTGGGTGGCTTTGCGTGAGCCGACCATGGCGATGGCGTGAGCGTCGCGGTGGTCGAGGGCGCCCCAGAGGTAGAGGAGCAGCGGGGCGTCGGGCAGGTGGCGCAGAGTTTGCGGCCA
This sequence comes from Roseibacillus sp., assembly GCA_028821775.1. GTDB lineage: Bacteria > Verrucomicrobiota > Verrucomicrobiia > Verrucomicrobiales > Akkermansiaceae > Roseibacillus_B. The sequence goes on along the minus strand of JAPKFB010000029.1, from coordinate 32,758 downwards.
GAGGTCGTCCTCGGCGGAGAGAACCTTGAGTCCCCGTTCCTTGATGGCAGCGAGCTCGCCTCCGAGATCAACGTGATCTTCCCATGCGCGGATGATGCGCGCCAGTTCGGGGCCGATTCCGTTGATGGAGACCAGATGATTCTCCTGCGCAGCAAAGATACCCTCGGCATCGCCAAAGCGGTCCAACAACCGGCGAATGCGAACCGGTCCGAGCTTGGGCAGCATGTTGAGGGCGAGGAGGCTTTCGAGATTGGTCATGAAAGGAGGAGCGTGGGTTGTGAGCGGGTGGGATGCCGGCTCACGACTTCGGGTTGCCGGGGGTCACCATTTCAGCAATTGTTCGGGAAAAGGACACGCGCTGCACTCGGTGGAATCTTCGAGGCAGAAATCGTGGTAGACTTGGAGGAGGGCTTGGTGCTGCCAGAGTTTTTTGAGGAATTGGCGGCGGTCGGGGCGAGTCCCGAACAGGCGAGTGGTGGCGCGTTTGACGGCGTCATTGGCGGGGCCGGCAGGGAGCTTGCAATAGGCGGCCCAGGCGCGATCGGGCGCCGTGCGCCAGAAACTGGGTATATAGTAATTAGCGAGAAACTCATCGACGCGGGCCTTGCCGCAAAGTGCGATGGGATGGGCAGTGGGCTTGGAACGTAAGGTGTAGCGCTGGCTCCAGAAGGAGTGGTCTAGTTCGATCAATCTGGTGCGCAGCCGCTCCATGAACGCCGCGGAGGGGCGTTGGGCAGGGTTGGCGAGGCGGGTCCATTGCGCGGACATCGCGGCCAGGGCGCCGAGGCGGCGGTGGGGGTGATTGGGGGGGCGCACGCCGCTGAGCTTCCAGGGGAGCTGACGTGACTCATGTGGTTCACGGGTCGCGCGTAACTTCCACCAATCACGCCAGAGGGCGGTGAGGTAGCGCTTCGAGTCGGGGAGAGCCTTCTCGTGAAGCTCGGGGGCTAGAAAGCCGGCCGTGCCAAAGAGGAGTGCTTCGCGCTGCGCGTTGGTCCGCAGGTCACGAAGCATGCGGCGGGGGATGCGCTGAGTGAGGAGGGTCATGGCCAGCTTGTTGGGCCCGTAGCCGAGAGCGCGGGCGAGTGATTGCCAGAGAGCTTCTTCGAAGCCATGGCTCTCTTCAAGGAGTTGCAAGTGACGGGCCTTGCAGGAGAGTCGGAATTTGGCAGCCTCTGCGAGGAGATCGTGGACGCGAGGGGCAGGGAGTTTGCTGAGGGGGTCGCAACATCGCCCGAGCTTGCTGTCGGCCCGTGCGTAGAGAGGATGATCGAGTGCATCGTCGAGACGATCGGGCGGAATGACAAGGCAGGGGATCTCGCGTCCATCGCAGCTCCGAGTGTAGTGGGTGCGATGGCCCGGATCGAAGACCACGTGGAGGATGACGTCACGAAAGTTCGGGTTCTGGGCGTGGCCATGGAGCTCCCAGTCGCCGCGATGAGGGTCAAGTTCCAGGGGGCCGATGAGCTTCTCTCCGTTGAGCTCGACCGCGGCGTGGAGGAAATCCGGGCCGGCCGCGTGATTCCACTCGCCGAACTGAATGATGCGGAGCTCCTGGTTGGAGGAGGTGATGAACTCCCGGCCGAAGGCCCCCCCAAACCAGAGCGACTGGAGCTCCATCTCGGGGGGGAGACGCTCGCCATCCTCCGCCACCGAGGTGGTGGAGGATTGAAGCTCCTGACGTAGAGTGGCATAGCTCATTCCTAGACTTCGCTAGAACAAAGACTCGCCCTCATCAAGCGGCGTCGTCAGGAAGTGGGAGGATCGCAACTTAGCATCCAGGATGGATGAAGGTTCTATGTCGATTTGTGTTCGTTTTTGGGGGCCTGCGTTCGGGCGGCTGACGCGCCTTTTCGCTGAAGGGGCGAGCGATTCAGGTGGTCGAGGAGGGGTGGAGCCGGAGAATTCCAAGCTTTGCGATCGAGGCGAGTGGCATTGACATCACGCTCGCTTGGTGAGAGCAGTGATCGATGAATACGTCCCCGCTTCCCGGTCTCGCAGCTGGTTTATTGCTATCGCTTTGCGCCCTTTCGAGTGCGAAAGAGCCAGCGCGCGACCTGAAGGCGATCCCGGAGAAGTTGATCGTTCTGACCTTTGACGATTGCAACAAGTCGGACCGTGCCTTTGTGGCGGCGGAGGTGAAAAAGCATGGGTTTGGCGCCACCTTTTTCGTGACGGAGGGCCTTGGATTCCTGCACGACAAGAAACACTACACGACGTGGGAGGAAATCGCGGGACTTCATGAGATGGGTTTTGAGATTGCGAACCATACCAAGAGCCACCCGAACATGGCGTCGCTCTCGCGGGAGAGAGTGGCCGCAGAGATTGAACACATCGAAAAGCGCTGCGCGGAGCATCAGATTCCCAAGCCAAGGACGTTCGCCTACCCAGGGTTTTCTCACAACCTGAACTGTGTCGAAGTGCTGCTCGAAAAGAAGTATCACTTTGCCCGGCGTGGAGTGGCGCCCGAGCATCGGGATGGCGGGAAGGGCGCGCGGGGGCCGGCCTATGATCCCAAAGTCGATCATCCCTTGTTGGTTCCCACCACTGGCTACGCGGGGCCGGACTGGGGAATGGATGATTTGAAATGGGCTGTGGCTCAGGCCCGGAGTGGAAAGATTTCGGTCCTGTGTTTTCACGGCGTGCCGGCGCTCGATCACTCATGGGTCCATTGTGAGCCCGATGATTTCAAAAAGTACATGGCCTACCTCAAGGAGGAAGGATGCACCGTGATCGCGATGCAGGACCTCGGCGACTATGTCGACCCCTCACATCGCCCGCAGGATCCCTACGCTCCAATTCGGGAGCGGGTGAAGAGCAAGAAGTAACGCTTCGCTTGAGGGATCAGGGGATGAGAGCCCGGAGGCGAAGGTAGCCGCTCTGGTTGGGGTCGTTGACGGGAGTGGGAGAGCGAACCGTGATCTCGATGCGGCCCCCAGAAGCTGGGGCCTGGACGAGATCGCTTTCGTTGGTTGTGGTCCAGGCATTGGCACCCTCTTTGGAAGCCAGGGTGGTCCAGTGTTCCGCGGGGCCCAGGGATTGGGATTCTTCGACGAGCAAACTTGCATCCTGGGCAAAGTTCTCGGGGATCCTGAAGGTGACCACGAGGAACCCGGCGGGTCCGATTATCTCGGTGGAGACTTGCCATGGCGAGGGATTGGGGACATTCGGATCCAGATCGAAGATGTATTCCAGGAGATTGCGGACTTGATCGTTTTCCGGGTCGGCGCTCGGTCCGCTGATCCCGGGCACTGCGAGCTGAGCGGCCTCGAAATGAGAGGCATTCCATTGGGCGTAGAATTGCCCCCGGGGTGGGACGAATCTGAATTCGGTGATGGGCGAACTGCCTCCATCCTGCGTCGTCACCGCAGTGTAGGCATCGGCGGCCTGGGACCAGATTCCCTGCGTGATGCCGGGCTGATCGCTGGCGGCATCGACGAGGCCTTGGGTGAAGCCGTTTCCAGTGTGACGGATGGTGATGAGAAGGTCGCCTCCATTGTAAGTGTAGGGAGTGTCAAAGGGAATCGGAGGACCAAAGTCGTTGGGCGAACTTCCCGCCGAAAAGGCGTCTTTCAAGAAGGTCAGGAGACCGCTTCGGACCATGACGGCATCGTCGGCGATGTTCTCTCCGAAGGCACTGTCGAGATGGCCCGCAGGGTTGTTGCTGGCACTGACTTGGATATCGAAATTTGCAAAGACCACATCCTCTGAAGGCCAGGTGGAGCCGCCTCCATTGAGCCGGAACGACATCCCGGTAAGCGTTGCGCCGGGCGTGAGCGCGCCCAGGAGGCTCTGGTCGTAGATGTATTGAATGGTGCGGGGCTGGGCCCGGAGAGGAACGTTGAGAAACCCACTTTGCTCGCCCTGGGCGGGAAGAGTCAAGTGGTGATCAGTCCCACTCGAGGCGTTGCCTTTCAGCAGGAATACGAAGGGGTTGTCGTCAGGATCATTGCTGTGTAGACGCAACGTGGTCTGGCGGAGCCCGACCGTGGTGGGAACAAACTGGATCGTCATGGTGGTATTCCCGCCTGGAGGAACCGGGGAGGTGGGAGGAATCCAGACCGAGAAATCGGTGGATTGCTCTCCGTCCAAGGTGGTCGTGAGGTCGGTTAAAGCTCCGCTGCCGGTATTCTGGATGGTGACGTCGAAGGTGGCGCTGGATCCGGTCTCGGTGGGTTCAAACACGATCAGGGATTCACCATTGATCATGGGAGTTCCCGAGGGGTGGATGACGACGATCTTAGGATTGATGTCCGAGAAGACTCGAATGTTGTCGATCGCAATCCCATCCCCATCGACGGGGTTGTTGTCGAACTGGATGAAGCGAATGAGAAACTTGTCCGTGTAAGCGATTCCATGGGCCGCGATGGCGGCATCGAGATCTACGGTGAATTCGGTATAATCTGCGTAGAATTCAGGGTAGCGGAGGACGGGATACCAGATGATTCCGCCGGTGCTGATGGCGACGCCATCGAAGTTAAAGTGGTCCACAAAGGGAGCGAGGGGCGCGGATTGGCTTTCATCGCCAAATTCCTTGGCCCACCACTTGAGGAGCATATTGCTCTGATGTTTCAGGTTGATGGTGAGAGTGAGTTCATTGAGGGCATCGGTGCCTGATTCGGAGGAATCCGACACGAAGTGTTGAGCTCCTTCCTGTGATTCGAAGTCACTGGTCAGGACGGCCCGCCCGGGGCCCTCTCCGGTGATGGCCCAGTGCTCCCCGAGGGGAGTTTCGAAATCTTCAAGAAAGGGGAGGGAAGCGACGCCGGCCACGAAGGTCTGGCCGATGGAAAGATCGTCGATCGCGATCCCATCGATGGGGATCTCGGAATTGTCGAAGTGGTTGAAGCGAATTCGGAAATTGTCATTGTAGGTGAGCCCGTGGGCCGCGATGGCCGCATCGAGGTCAATGATGAATTGGGAATAGGCTGGAAAACCGGAGGGGAAATCGAAGATGGAGTACCAGGTGGTGCCATCGACGCTGACTGCGACCCCGTCGAAGTCGGCGCCCCCGAGGAAGGGGGAGGGCGGGGCGGGGTGGTTTTCATCGCTGAATTCCTTGGCGAAGAAGGAAAGTTCAATCTGAGACTTGTCGGCAAGATCGACGGCAATGGTCAGCTCGTTGCGGGCATTGCTTTGCGCTGCACTGGAATCCATGAGGAGGTGTTGTGTTCCTCCGCGTGGTCCGTTTTCGGTGCTGATTTGTGTGCGGAAAGTGCCAGTGCCGGAGATCGTCCAGACGGCGCCGAGGGGGGCCTCAAAGTCTTCCGTGAAAGGAACCGAAGCGATTTCTCCTTGCGCTCCGCCGACGGTGGCGAGGATCATCGATAATCTCAGGAGGAGGGAGGAAAGAGTGCGTCGAGCAGTCATGTTGTGGATTTTACGTTGATGGGCTAGATCCCGAAAATACAATCAAAGTGACGGGCTTCCAGCAAGAATGCCCGACTTGGAGTTACCCATTCGTGTGGTTATAAGGGCCTTACGCCGGGGGAAGAGGCCCAAGTGGGGTAATTTCCGCTGGGAAGCCAGTTTGGGGGAGGCATGGGTGTGAATTGAGGGATCCTCTCCGTGGAAGGCGCCGGGCCGAAGGGAGGCTCGCCGAGACGCTCGTTTGAGCGGGAGGATTCACCAAGCTATCTTGACTTTTTAGGACCAATTTTGACCGGGGGTGGGGCAGGCGGGTCGATGATGTTGAGGAGAGCGGTGACGGCCTTGCCCTCGGGGATTTTGGCGAAACGGGGCTCCGCTTCGCGAAGGAGGAGGATGGCCGCGTCCTTGTTTCCGGCGGTGCGGTAGATGTCGACGATGTTGAGGGTCTGGCGGAGTCGATCAACTTCGCTGTGATACTTGTCAGAGGCGGAAGTAAAAAAGGCGGCGGCTTGTTCCTCTTGTCCGTTTTCGCGGGCGAGAAGCCCGAGCGCTTCGAAAATGATTCCGCTGTTCATTTTGTTGGCGGCAGTGCGGAGCTTGGCCACAAGGGTTTCGGGATCGTCCTTCCATTGATCAAATCCCCTGCGCAGCACCTTGAAGTCGCGGTCTTCGCGTTCCTTGAGATCGAATGCGAGAGCAGGAGGGAAGGGGCGGTAGAGAGGATCTCCGAGGAGGACGCCTTGCCAGGAAATACCGGGAATGGCCATCTGAGCGGCCTCGCCGATGGTGTAGCCGTGCAAGAGGCGTTGGTGGAAGATGTCGAAGTAGTGGGTGAGGTGGAGGAAAGGTTCGTAGACATTCCCGAGGGTGGCTGCGGCTCCCTTGGAGAGGATTGGACCGGACCAACGCTTTTGAGGATCGCGAAGTTGGAAGGCGCTGAAGGAGTGAAGGTGGACTGCCACTGCGCCCTGCCGAAAACTGAAATCCTCGTTGAGGAGCGGGCCATTGCGTCCGCCGGCGTACCAACCGAAGTAGATCGCGGCTTCGCGCATGGGATAGTTGGTCACGAAGGTGTCGCGATGACGGTTGAAGACGGTGGGGATACCGAGAGGCTTGTTCAACTTGCCGACATTTTCGATCCAGGTATCTCCCGCCTCGTAGTTGGCGCCCTTCTTGGCAAGGTCGAGATAAGCCATTCCCCACAAGCCGGTCTTCTCAACTGCAAGGGCGTCATCGACCAGGCGTTTGCAGAGGGTGAAGGAGGGGCCATCAAGGCGGCCGACGATCAGGAAGGCGGTGTTCTTGGGGGTCATGATGGACTCATCCCTGCGGAAGTAAGGATTGTTGATGTGACCAACGAGGGGATAGCCTTCGACCCCGAGGAGGATGAGTTCCGAGTCGACCGAGGCCTCATTGCCTTTCATGTCCGCGGCAAAGGGGCGACGGGCGCGTGACTTCTCGGGAATGGTATCCGGAGTGCGGGCAATCTTGAAGGGGACCCCACGCATGGTGACCAGAAAGCGGATACTGTTAGAAATCGGCTCGACCAGGCCGGAGGCCCCCTTGGCGCGCTGCCACCACTTGCGCTCATCGAAGATCCTGCGAAGCGGATCGCGAAGTTGGGCGACGTAGTCGAGGCGGGAGATCTCATCGGTCTTGGGAAGAGGGAGTCCCACGAGGTTTTCCCTGGGGATCTTTCGCGCGGCGGCATAGTGCTTCGCGAGGATCTTCGATTCGGCCTCCGCGGAGTTGTAGAGAATAACCACGGCCTCAGGCGGCACGGGTTTGGGCGCGGCTAGCAGGAGTGTGCTGCTCAGGGCGAGAACGAGGCAGAGAGGGAGGCGATTCATGAGGAGCTTGCTTCGGTTGGTGCAACTATAGCGCAAGGTAAATTGGCCACGAAGCGCAACTTCAGTCCATCGCGAGCGAGGGCGATGTCGGGGGGAAGTTGTGTGGTGATGAGGTCGTAGTCGATCTCGTGTGCGAGGTGGGTGAAGAGGGTTTGCCGGGGTTGGAGAGAGGCCGCAAGGGCGAGCGAATCGTTCAAGGTCAGGTGAGTGGGGTGGTCCTCCATGCGGAGGGCATCGATGATGAGGAGATCAAGATCCTGGAGGAGAGCCAGACTGGAGTCCGGAATGACTTTGACGTCGCTCACATAAGCAAGCGAGCTCCGGTCGGGAAGAGTGAAGAGGAAGCCGAAGGTTTCCATCGACGCATGCTCGACGGGGAAGGGCGTGACGGTGAGGTCGCCGATCGGGAAGGAGCCCTCGAGGAGGTGGATCTCGGGGCGCACATAGCCGCGGTGGGTGTTCTCCATGGCCCAGGGGAACATGCTGCGGAGGGCCTCGACCGTTTCGGGGCCGGCATGGAGCGGAAGGGGATCGTCCCGATGCCAGCAGAAGGCGCGCAACTCATCGAAGCCGGCGACGTGATCGAGATGGGCGTGAGTGTAGAGGACGGCATCGACTTCGCGAAGATTCTCGCGCAGGGCCTGTTCGCGGAGATCGGGACCGGTGTCGATGAGGACCGAGACCTCGGGGGTTTGGAGGTGGAGTGAACAGCGGGTGCGCACATTGCCGGGATGTCCGGAGGTGCAGACCGGGCAGTCGCACCCAATGACCGGCACGCCGACCGAGGTTCCGGTTCCGAGGAAGGTGACGGTGGTTTGGAGGTCAGGACTCACGGTTCGGAAGGGTCATCGAGCGAAGACGATAAACTTGCGGCAGAGAAAATTCACGAGTGTGGAGGTGGTGACCAGGGAGAGCTGGGCGACGATGGTGGTGATGCCGAATCGTTCGATGAGAAAAGGACCCGCGAGGATGCCGGTGAAGTGGCTGAGGGCGGTGATGAGAGTGAAGATGGCAAATTCCTTCCCGCGCGAGTGCCGTCCCGGGGTGAACACGAGCCAGGCATTGAGGAGGTAAACGACGAGGTTTGCCAGGGGGAAGGCGATGATGTTGTTAATAATGAGATTTCGCTGGCGCAGGGCATCGCTGACGGGTTCGCCATCGATGAGGGACGAGTCCAGAGCGGGAAAGAGGGAGAGGGAGAGGGCCAGGACGGTCCCAACGAGGATCGCCGCGCCGATCGCTCCGGAGGCACCGTACTTGGCAATCTGCACAAAAACAGGCGTGTTGCGGGTGAGGAACCAGCGGGTGAGGGTCTCGCGATTGGGAAATTTCACGCGGGGGAGTGGCTGCGATTGAAACGCGGAGGGATGGTTGCATAATCGCCCGTGATTAAGAAGAGCGGATGCTAAGTCTCCTAAAAATTCGAAACCTGGCCCTTGTAGAACGACTTGATTGGGAACTCGGCGGTGGCCTGGTCGGAGTGACCGGCGAGACCGGCGCGGGAAAGTCAGTCATCGTGGGTGCGTTGAAGCTTGTGCTCGGCGAGCGTGCAGACAAGGGAATGATTCGCACCGGCGAGGAAACCTGCCAAGTGGAAGCGGTGTTTGATCTGCCCGATCCGAGCGCGGTGAACCGAGTCCTGGCAGAGATGGGACTCGATCCTTGTGAAGAGGGCCAACTCCTCGTGAAGCGGGTGGTGGGGTCGTCATCGAACAGGCAGTTTGTGAACAATTCACCGGCCACCCTGAGCGTGCTGAAGGCGATCGGTCAGAACCTGGTGGATCTCCACGGGCCCCATGATCATCAGTCGCTTCTCTCGGTCGAGCGACAGCTGCTGATGCTTGATGCCTATGCTGGGGCCGGCACTCTGGGGGAGGCCTACCGTGAGAGCTGGTCGGAGTGGCGGGCGAAGCAAGCGCGATGGGAGGAATTGCACGATGCCGAGGAGGCCGGTGAGCAGGAATTGGAATTGCTGCGGCACCAGGTGCAGGAAATTGAAGGGGCGGAGATCGATCCGGCTGTGGAAGGAGAGTTGCAGGAGCGCTACAAGCGGGCCTCCAACAGCGCGAAGTTGGTGGAGGTCACGGGGCAGGCGGTAGGGATCGTGAATGACGAGGGGACGGGCGTGATGGACCGGGTGCGCGAGCTGCAGCGTCTCGTCGGTGAGATTGAGAAGAATGATCCGGCGGCGCGCGAATGGACCGGCGGATTGGAAACTACGGTGGTGGAACTTGAAGACCTGGGGCGCGAGTTGGAGCACTATTTGGGTGAGATCGATCTCGATCCGGCACAGGCCGCGGCCTTGGAGGAACGAGTGGACTTGTTAGAGAATCTCAAGCAGAAGTACGGACCGACCTTGGAGGAGGTGGTGGAAAGTGGGGCGAAGGCCGCGGAGCGCTTGGGGACAGTGGAGAATCGGGGAGAATTGTTGGCGCAGCTGGCCGAGGAAGCGGAAGCCGCCCGTGGGGCGGTGGTCACGGCGGGGGCGATCCTGAGTGAGAAGCGGCGCAAGGCCGCTCCGCGCCTGGCGAAGGAGATTCGCAAGCATCTTGCGGAGCTTGGATTCAAGCAGGCGGCCTTTGAGGTGAATCTCCACCCCTTGGAGGCGCCCTCCTTGGGGGGATTGGAGCGGGTGGAATTTGGCTTTGGACCGAATCCGGGTGAGCCCCTCAAACCACTGCGGCAGATCGCTTCCAGCGGAGAGATATCCCGCGTGATGTTGTCGATCAAGAGCGCCTTGGCGAAGCAGGATCGCACGCCCCTGATGGTCTTTGATGAGATCGATGCCAATGTTGGAGGGGAGATCGCACGCGCGGTGGGCGAGAAGATGGCGGTTCTTGGAGCGAAGCATCAAGTGGTGGCCATCACGCACTTTCCCCAGGTCGCGGCGATGGCTTCCCAGCATTTCCTGGTGCAGAAAAGAGTGAGCAAGGGAAGAACCCTCTCCTCCTTGCAGGAGGTGAATGGGGACGAGCGGATTGAAGAGCTCATGCGGATGTTGGGTGGAGAGAGCAAGGAGGCCAAGTCGATGGCGAAAAGTTTGCTGAGGCAGAAATGAGCAAGGCTCGGAGGTGGGCGGGATCTTCCTCGAATGGAGGGCGATGGGCCGGGCGATCTCCAACAATAAAAACCCAGATTCAGAGTTGGGGGGTTGGAGGCCGGGCGATCGGGGGATCACTCAAGTGGCCGGGGCGATGCGTTGGAGAAGAAGCGCGAAGATGAAGAGGGTGAGGGGAATGAAGGCGAGGAGGAGGGGGGCGCTGTCGAGGGAGGTCCAGCCTGTGCGAATGGTTGCGGCGATCCCCGGGAAGGCGAGGAGATCGACGAGACAAAGTCCCGCCAAGGCACGGGAGACGAATCTCGGAATGAAGTTCTTGAGGATGAACAGGGCGCGCACGGTCCAAAGGAAAAAGGGAAGGAGCCCGCAGAGAACCGGGATGGCGAGGTGCCAACCTTCGAGAAAGGGGGGGCGATTCCAAAGCCACCACCAGGTGTGGGTGAGGAAGGGGAAGAAGATGAGCATCCAGAGAAATCCGCGCGGAACCTTGAGGTTCTCGGGGCGGCTCTCGTAGCGGGCGGCGAGGGAGAGACCGGCGACGTAGCAAAGAATGCCCATGGCCATGAGGAGGAGGATGAGGAGGGAATGATGGCGCAGATCGCTCAGCGGAGAGGCCGGGGCCAGAGGCCCGGGGGCGGGTGCGAAGGATTGATTCAGGAGGGTGGGGACATAGACGGCCAAGAAGCCGAGGAGGTAGAGGAGGGTTCGGCAGAGTCCCATCGGAATGATCGCGAGCGGGCTCACCTTGTGCATGAGGGTGTAGATGACAATGCAGGCCAGGAGGACGAGGCCGACGACGAGAATGAGGATATTCGAGATTCCCAGGAAGAGGAAGCCAGCGGTGGCGACGGAGGCGAAGACGATCGCGAAACCAAGAATGGCAGAGGGGGACCAACGACCACTCGGGATGGCACGCTCGGGACGATGTTCGCGATCAAAGGCGGCGTCTTTCCAGTCGTTGAGAAAGGTCCCAAAGAGATAGGCCGCGGTCGTACCGATGAGGAGGACGAGGAGATTGGCGATGCTGCCATCGAGGGTGATCTCTTCGGTGTGCAGTTGGGCGAGAAAGTCCAAATCAACGGAGCTCCAGGCGAGGAGGAAGCCCACAATGACATTCGACCACACGGTGGGTAAGTTGGCCACCCGCCCGATGGCGAGGAGATCGATGAGGCGCTGGCGGGAGGTGGCTGGCATGTGTGGATTGCGTGGCGCGGGTTGATTGAACAGCGAAGGGGAAGGCAAGGAAACGCGACGGTTAGAGTTGTCCGAGGACCCAGCGGTATTCTTCGACGATCTGGTCCACGATGGGTTTTTGCAAGTCACCGGGGAGGACGCCCCAGGTGTAGGTTTCGATTTCAAAGTGCGTGCAGAACTCCGGGTGGTCACGACGGTAGGCGAGGAGATCGGTGACGTGTTCCTTGGTGGAGCGGAGAGGGGAGGAAGGATCGGAGTAGAGGGGGATGTGGAAATGGACCCTTGCTTCGCCCGGCGCTTCCGGGATTACGGGGGCACCTTCAAGCAGGGGCAGGGCTTCGGGGAGATCAGTGAAGCGTTGGAGAGCGGAGCCGCTCTGGAGGATGAGTTGATGGAGGTAGGTGGGTTCATCGAACTGCCTGATGGATTCGAGAGCGCTTGCGTTGCTGAGGTCGAAGGCGAGGGCGTTGGAGAGATGCACCTTGCTGATACGCAGGCCGGCGGAGCGGAAGGCGTCGAGGGATTCGCGGCAGTCATCGAACTCGACTGCGAAGTGGCAGGTGTCGTAGTTGATGCCGAGGCGGCGGCGGAGGAGGTCGGGGTCGCCCGCCTGGTCGAGGAGACGGTCGAAGAAAGCGAGGGTGTCCTGAGTGTTTTCGAAATGACCCAGTGGTTCGGGTTCGAGGCCGAGGTGGAGGTCGCAGTCGGTCCTGTCCGAGAGAGCTTCGAGGTGGCGGGCACAGGACTCGAGGTTGGCGAAAATGACGGACTCGTCGGCATGGAAGGCCTTGAAGGAACCGGGAAGGGTGGAGACCGATCCATCCACCCCATCGGGGGCGAGTCGCGAGATGATGTCGAAGAGTTGGTTGGTGTAGTGGAGCCGTTCGGGAGTGGACCAGTCAGGACGGTAGACATTTTCCTTCACACGGGTTCCATGGAAGGCGCCGTAGGGAAATCCGTTGATGGTGAAGACGTAGCAGTGTTCCCGGGCGAGCCAGGCTTCAAAGCGGGAGAGGTGATCGTCCTGGAGAAGTTCATCGGCGGCCCGGGCGGAAAGTCGCAGGCCGATGGCGTAGGGGTCATGGGGCGAGATCTGGTCGCGAACCATGAGGGTATGCTTCTGCAGGGCGCCCAAGGTTTCCACCCACGATTCAGCGGGATGGATATTGGTGCAGTAGGCGAGGTGATGGTTGTGATCGAGTTGCACGCTGGGGATTAACCACGATTGGACGCGAATGGACCCGAAAAAAGTTGGGAATTGTGCGCGAGGGGAAGAGCGTCAAAAGAGCCACGGACGAGCCTGCTTGATGGCGAGATTACCTTGGGCGGTGATTTTGAACTCCACTTCCATCGCGAATTGGTCCTGAGCGGGAATTTCGTAGAGGGTGCGGAAGTGCGCGTGGATGGTCGTGAGGATGGGTTCGAGTTGGTTCTGGTAGGCTTGCGTCAAGATCAGGGAGCCCTCTGCGAGCTGGTTTGAGGAGCGCACGAGTTGGTAGGGGGTGTTGGTGAGCGCAGTGATGTTGAGGAGGATCTCTTCCGGAATTGAATCGGCCTCCGGATTGGTCACCAGGTTCTCGCCCACCTGGGTATTCAGGTAGTAGTAGCCGATGGTCTGATAGATGGGGTCATCCGTCACGGCGACACCGTTGGCCCGCTCGTTTTGGAAGCTGGGATGGAGGAGGACTCCCATGGCAGTGGAAAAATGGTCGATGCGGAAGAAGGCGCGCTCTTCGAAGGCGCGAAAATTGAAGAGGCTGGCGTAGAGTTGCTTGATCGATTTCTGAAGGTGGTGCTCGTCTGGATGGTGGGTGAAGGAGTCATAGAGGCCGGCGCCGCTGAAACCGGGAAGATCCTCGTTGTTGGTGCTCGATCGGCATCGGATGGAAGTCCCGAATGGGAAGGAGAACTGCAGGGCGGTGAGTTCGTTGACCATCCAAAGCGGCATGACCCCGACCTTGAGGTCCTTGCGGAAGTTCTTGAGCATCTCGTCGCGTTTCAGGAGATCGCTCTCAAAGTCCGGATCGGAGAGCAGGGCGCTGAGGGCGTCGTAGAAGCCGTTGAACTTCATGTACTCGTCATAAAAGTAGAAGGGGAGCGCGAAGCCGTCGGGGACGACCTCTGAGCCGAGGTTGAGAGTGCGCAGGGTAGCGAGGTTGGCGGACTTCACTCCGAAGGCGTCGGAATCGCTGAAGCCGATCGTGTCGAGAGACTGAAAGGATGTGACGCTGAGGTTGCGGACAGGAAACTGCGGATCAGCAGGGCGCAGGGCAACGTGGTGGGCTTCCACTTCGGCGAGGGTGGCTTCGCGGAGTTCGAATTCATCGGCGTTGACCCGGAAGGAAACGTACTTCCCGATGAGGGAGCTGACTTCCTGGTTGGCGAGAGCGTCGCGGAGGTAGGCATTGGGGATATTGTCCTGAATGGCGCGCAAGTTGACGTGGGAGAGAGGTGTCTGGGGGACGGTGGTGATGACGCCCCCGACGCGCGGGAGTTCGTTTGGCAGGGACTCGAAGATGACGATCTCGCGGGTTCCGGGTTGCTCGTTCGGTCCCAGGACGCGGAGCAGTCCGAAGCCCTGGGCGATGTTGAGGGGAAGGAAGCTGATGTCTCCGTAGAGATCATCCTCCAGGAAGATGGGAATACGGGATGCGTCGAAAAGGTCCTTATCCCGTTCGTAGGGGGGAAAGGCCAAGCCGAAGGGGAAAAAGATGAGGTTGTTTTCGAGAAAGGGCATGTTGGCGGCGAGGAGTTCATGCGCGAGTTGGACCCGGTCGAAGGGATAGCCGTCGCCCGGTTCGAACTCGAAACGATAGACTCCGGGTTTCCCATTTGGGGCGGTGAGGAAGGGATGGTAGACGATTTCCCCCCGCATCGCGTTGGCTCCGCCGAAGGGGCCGCCGGGAAGATTGACTTCCCGGCCGAAGAGGAAGTGCGCCCGGTGGGTGTTGGTGTTCATGAAGTAGACAGTCGGGTTGTCGGTGTGAGCCTCCAGGATGAAGAACTTCACGAACTCAAGCCCGGAGAGGTGGAAGTCGATCACGACGTCGTCGCCCTGGTAGGAGAGGTCGCGAAAGGTCTGGCGATCGGGAATGAGGCAGACGCCATCCGTGAATGAGACCGGCGGTGCTGCATTCAGCGGAGCGAGTCGTCCACGGGTGGGGTCGGTGAGTTCGACCACGTCGTTGATCCCATCGCGATCGAGGTCGACCGCTTGGGAGCGAAGGTGTTCTTCCACTCGATAGAAGCCGCTCCCCGGAGTGAGGCCCAGTTGATCGCTGAGCACGGTGGTGCCCGCTGAGCCAAGCTTGAGCGCAACGGGAAACTCTCCCGTGGGGTCATCTAGTTCGGGTTGGAAGTAGAGTACGTAGTAGTGATCTGTGGTGGAGGAGACCTCGAACTGCATGCGGTTGTCACCTCCGATGACGATCCGGTCGAGCGGGAGGGGGCCTTGAGCCTGGGCGCAAAGCGCAACCAGGAGAGTGAGAAAAGAGGGGCCGTAGATTCTCATTGGGGGGAGGGGTCTGGGCAAGCTACACTGCAAAGCGGGGAAGTGCAGGCCTTGATTGGTAGTTTGGGCACACAAAATTTCCGTCGCGATGACGTTGTAATGCAATAAGTTTCGAAGTTCCTCCCCCTGGGCTCGGGTTCTGTCCTGGTCTTCTTGTTGGTAGCGCTGCCCCTCTCTCGTTCCCACGCCGACCTGGTTGGGTGGTGGACCTTTGATGAAGGAGTCGGGATCACGGCGGGAGATACCTCGCCCGACGGGGCCACTCATGCGGGAGGTCTGGAAAGCGGAGCGAGCTTCCTCAGGAGTGGAAAATTTGATGGAGCGGTAACCCTCGATGGGGGGAACGGCATCGTTCGCATATCGGATCACGCCGATTTCGAGTTTGATCAAAACACCTCCTTCACCCTCGCCTCCTGGTTTCGAACCGCCTGGAACTTTTCCAACACGCGCGGATTCATCGGCAAGGGATACGAACTCATCCCCCACGAAGCCGGGTATTTTATCATGCGGGCCGGCGGCGAACTCCTCGCCTTGATCAACCTGGCCCTGGCGAGCGGATCACAGTCGGTTCAGAGCGTTGCCTGCGGCGATGATGCGCCTTGGCCGAAGGCCGCCGATGGAAACGGCTTTTAGCTCACCTTGGCCCGCCCGCAAGAGAATCCTGATCCATCGCAGGCCTCGAGTTGGCGCTCCAGTGTGGCGATCGGGGGTTGCCGGGGACGGATGATGCGGTGTCGCTCACCACCTGGCTCGCTTCGTATGGATTGGGGGTGGGCAGTGAGTTGACCGATCTCGATCATGATCAGCTGACAGTGCTCGTCGAGTATGCCCTCGGTGGATCGCCCGCAAGCAATGATGTGATCTTGCATCCCGGAATCACGCTCCAGGAGCTCAGCGTGGGTGGCTTCGTCGATGCTTATGCGGTGATGACCTTCACTCGCAACAACGCGGCGGAAGGAGTGATCATTACGCCCGAAGCATCCCAGGATCTCGTCAGCTTGCAGGAGATCACGCAGGTCCTCACCTACGCCCCCTCCGCCCAGGTCGGGCTCGACTTGATCAGCGTGCGTGTGGCGGATCCGATTTCGTCGAACACGCGGTTGTTTGTGCGCCTGCGAGTGGAAACGAAGTGAGCCTCGGGTGGACTACTTGCCCTTGACTTCAGCGGCGAGATTGATGTTGGGATCGACCGCCTCGGGATCAAACCCCTTGGTGTAGTTGAAGAGGTTCTTGTGCCCGTATTCGACAAATCGGGTCTTCTGGCCGTCGTCCATGCGATGCCAGATGGTCACATTGAAGGTCCTGGTCACCTTCATCATCATCTTGAGGGTCAGCTGCCGGCCGGTTCGGGCGCGGCGCACCTGCTTGTGGGTGAGCTGCTCGGGGGAGGTCTCCACCACATCATTGTTCGTCACTCCCCAGGCTTCCATCAGCCCGTCCAAGGGCTGCGTTCCCAGATCACGTTCGCTCATGTGCGCTCTGTATCCCCCAATTCTCCAAGAACCAACAACAATTCCCTCTCCTCGAAATTCATCCTTCAGAAAATCCCGACCGGGACTACATTGCGGACATGCCAAGCAAAACCGACATCCTCGACCTCTATTTCATGGATGCGCGCTATAAGCTCATCGACATCGCAGCCTTCCTCGATCGGTTGGACCGACACGAAGGCGACTCTGATTTTCGACATGCCGGGTTTCTCAAGGCCATGGAAGCGATGCTGAATCCCGGTGACGGGCCGAGAGCCAAGGCGGTCCTGGAGTCGCTTTCGGATCATTCGAAGGAGCCGGTGGAGAAGGCCGAGATCCAGTTTGCCTATGGGGCCCCGCAGGTTTAGCACGAGGCTGAAAGCGAGTACGCAAGCGAGAGAATTAGCACAGCAAAACGATGCAATACATTGAACCGCACGCCCACATGGTCAGTCGCACGACTGACGACTACCAAGCCATCGCCCAGGCGGGCTGCCAAGCGCTTTGTGAACCTGCCTTCTGGGCCGGATATGACCGGGGGTCAGTGGAAGGCTTCCGCGATTACTATCGCCAGCTCACGGACTACGAGCCGGCCCGCGCGGCGAAGTTTGGCATCCTGCACTATACCTGGCTCTGCATCAACCCGAAGGAGGCGGATGATGTGGTCTTCGGTCGGGAGGTGCTCTCCATGATTCCCGAGTTCCTTGATCAGCCCACTGTGCTGGGCATTGGGGAGATCGGACTGAACAAAAACACGAAGAATGAGCACCTCATTCTTGAAGAGCACATCGCGCTGGCCCAGGAACGGGACCTTCCGATCCTGGTGCATACTCCGCATTTGGAGGACAAGCTCAAGGGGACGCGTCTCATTGTTGATGCGATGAAAAATGCGAATGTGAATCCTGATCGCGTGATCATTGATCATGTGGAGGAACACACCGCTGCGATTGCGCTGGACGCAGGATTCTGGGCGGGCATGACGCTCTATCCAGAGTCCAAGTGTACTCCCGGTCGTGCGATCGACATCCTCGAGACGTTCGGGACCGAACGCATCTGGATGAACTCGGCTTGTGACTGGGGAATCTCCGATCCGCTCGCGGTGGTGAAGTGCGCGCTCGAAATGAAAAAGCGCAAGCACACCGCCGAGCTCATACATAAGGTGATCTATGAAAATCCGAAAGAGTTTCTCAGCCAGTGTGCGAACTTCAAGCTGCCCCAAGGCAACGAATAAACAGACCCTGAGGGGCAGGGAAGTGCGCTGAGAGGCGTTCTTCACGAGTATTTGGCCCTGAAATCGTGGGGCATTTGGAAATTGTTTTATCGAGGGGCGGTGGAGATGCAAAGGGCGGCGAGATCGCCTGCCGGGGGCAAATTCCTGTCAAGGGAAAGCACGCATGAAAACGATGGCGAGGTGAGTAAAGCGATTCGGATTTGACCGCCTTTCCGGGTCCATGCATTGCTTGGAGTCAACAAGATGGATTGGCAGATCATAGCAGTCTACGTGATGTTGGCGCTCACGGTTGTGTTGTTCGTCACCGACAAGGTGCGGACGGACATCGTGGGGCTGCTCATCATGGTGACCTTGGGCTTGCTCGGAATTCTCACGCCTTATGAATTGCTGGCGGGGTTCAGCAATGAAGCCCTCGTCACGATCGCTGCCATGTTTGTCTTGAGCGCGGCGCTCATGCGCAGTGGGTTGGTGGCGGCGCTGGGAGGAAAGCTCACCGACTGGTCACGGGGCAGTCCCATGCGGTTCATGGTGCTCTCGCTCTCGGCGGTGTGTTTCATGTCGGCGTTCATCAACAACACGCCGGTGGTGGTGGTCTTCATTCCGGCGGTGCTCACCGTCTGTGCCCGCCTCGGGGAGAGCCCGTCCAAGTTTCTCATGCCGATCTCCTTTGCTTCGATGCTGGGGGGAAGCTGCACTCTGATCGGGACCTCGTCGAACATCCTCATCGCCAACATAGCCAAGGACAAGGCGGATTTCAAAATCGGGATGTTCGAATTCGCCTGGGTGGGAATTGCGATCGTGGTGGTGGGGATGGGCTACCTCCTCTTCTTTTCGCGCCGGCTGCTTCCCAATCGCACCACCCTGGCTTCCACCGTTACTGCGGATGATGCCAAGGAATACATCACGCAGGTGACGATTGGAGCGGAGTCAGAACTGGTCGGCAAGAAACTCGCCGAGACTCCTCTCGCCACCGCGGGCGTCAAGGTGGCGGAGCTGATTCGAGGTGACCGTATTCAGCGCTTGGGGAAGGAGATGACTCTGGAAGTCGAGGACACCCTTCTGCTCCGCGGGGACCTCAACAAGATTCTGGAACTTGACCGCAAGCATCAGATCAACATCACGGCTGAGATGATGGACGGGGAGCAGGGCGTGAAGCGGGTCGAGATGACCCTCTTCGAGCTCATGGTCGCTCCGGATTCGCCCCTCATCGGGCGGACCTGCCGACAAATTGGTCTCCGTGAGCGTTTCGATGTTTCGGTTTTTGCCCTGCAGCGGCGAGGGCGTCATCATCAGCGCGAGATCGCTGATATCGAGTTGCGGATGGGCGACATTCTTCTGGTGCGCGGATCGACCGATGCTCTGGAAAAGCTTCGTGACAAGGATGAGTTTATTTTGCTCGAAGGGGTGCACGACCAGGTGATCGAGCGTCACAAGGCTCCCATTGCGCTGGCCACGATTCTGGCCGTGGTGGTGCTTGCCGCCTTCGGGTTGGTTCCCATCAGTGTGCTTGCGCTCGGTGGTGCCGCGGTGATGGTCTTGACCGGGTGCCTGACGGCGCGTGATGCCTATCGCTCGATCGATTGGGCGGTTCTCGTCTTGATTGCAGGGATGATGGCCCTGGGTTGCGGCATGGAGAAGACGGGGGCCCTGGCCATTGTGGCAAACAATCTGTCTGCAGCGGTCGAACATTGGGGGAATCATGCGGCGCTAGGAGTGTTTTATTTCATGACGGCGGTGCTCAGCTTGTTGATCCTGAACAAGCCGGCCGCAGTGCTTTGTGCGCCGCTTGGAATTCAGCTGGCCCAGAAATTGGAATGCAGCTCCGAGCCTTTCATCATGGCGGTCGCCTTTGCCGCTTCGACGGCCATGGCAACCCCGATGGGCTACCAGACCAACCTGCTGGTCTATGGTCCGGGAGGCTACAACTACCGCGATTTCGTCGTGTTTGGATTGCCGTTGAACATCGCGGTGGGCGTGATGGCCTGCTGGCTCATTCCAATATTCTGGTCATTTTAGGGTCCTGCTCGTTGCGGTGCGTTCATTCGGTGGAGGATGGTTCGAGTCACGACCGCCGGTCGCCACCCATTGCGCTGACTCGTTGACGGCGATCTGAGACCGCGGTAGCATGTGGGTAAGAGATGAGACCCCATCCACGGATCGCTGAGTTCGCTGCACGCTGGCAGGTTGGGGGAGGACCCCCGGTCGCTCGAGTGAGGTGGAGGAGGAATGAAGCCACCGCAGTGAAGGGGTAAAAAACGATGAAAGCTGATATCACAATTGTCGGGCAAGGGATCGCGGGGACGTGCCTGACCTGGCGGCTTTGGGATCGCGGCAAGAGCATTCGGATCGTGCATCGCGGTGATCACCGCAGCACTTCGCTGATTTCTGCGGGGCTCCTCACTCCGGTGACGGGTCGGGGGATGAATCCCAGTTGGCGGTTGGAGGAATTTCTCCCGGAGGCGCTTCGTTTCTATCGCAGTGTGGAGCGGGTGCTGGAGGAGCAGTTCTTCTATGAAACTCCCATCGTGCGGCTCTTTGCGAATGCAGGAGAGCGTGCCAGGTTCGATGCCAAGCGCGAGGAGCTTGCGCCATGGATCGAGGGCATGGTGGAGAATTCGGAGTGTCCCTACGATGCCCCCCATGGGGGTGTGGTCTGGGCCGGTGGCGGTCGGCTCGACACGCAGCGTTTTTTGGAAGCCTCCAAGGGCTATTTTCGAGCCGCGGGGCTTTTCGATGTGAGGGAAGTGGACCTCGAGGTGGCGGCACCCGACTCCGAGGTGACGGTGCTCTGCGCCGGTGCGGCGGGGCTGGGCTCGGGGCCCTTTGGCTTTCTCCCAGAGCGTCGCGCGAAAGGCGAGCTGTTGACGGTGCGCATTCTCGGATTTCCCGAAGAGCGCATCGTGAGTCGCAATGGCTGGATCATTCCGCTTGGCGGGGGGTTGTTCCGGGCGGGGTCCACCTACAGTTGGGACGATTTAACCGACACGATCACGACGGCAGGGCGGGCGCAGATCGAGGAACTCATCCGTTCGTTTACCAATCTGCCCTATGAGGTGGTCGAACATGTGGCGGGGGTGCGTCCCATCGTGCGTCAAAGCAGGCCCGTGATCGGGCGTCATCCGGAACAGGAGAACCTCGCGATTTTCAATGGACTTGGTTCAAAGGGCGTGCTCTATGCGCCCGGGGCGGCAGAACGCCTGGCTTCGCACTTGAGCGAGGGCACGGAGATCGAGGAAGCATTGAACGTGCGCGCGATGGTGTCGTAGAGTGGCGGTATGCGGGCGACGGAACAGGCGCATCAGGCAGTACGGAGGGTCGTGCGGACCGGGGAGACGGTAGTCGATGCCACGATGGGCAATGGACATGACACCTTGTTTCTCGGGAAGCTGGTGGGTGCGGAGGGGAACGTGATCGGAATTGACCTGCAGGAAAAGGCGGTGGAATTGACCCGGCACCTTCTGTTAGAGAACGGGATCGGGGACGGGCGAGTGCAGTTGGTCCGGGGGAGTCATGCAGAATTGGCGAGTGCGATCAGTGGTCCGGTGGCCGCAGTGATGTTCAATCTGGGATATCTCCCGGGCGGAGATCATGCATTCACGACCAGGAAGGAGACCACCATTGCGGCCTTGGAGCAGGGGTGGCGAGCGTTGCGGGGAGGGGGGGTCATCACGGCAGTTTGCTACCGGGGTCATCCCGGCGGAAGGGAGGAGGCGGAAGCGATCAGTGCCTGGGCCGCCGCCCTGGTGGGAGCCGAGATTGAGATTTTCGAGCGCAAAGAGAGGGAGGATGGTCCCCTCTTGGTGACAGTCCGAAAATCAGCGACTGCGGACGGACTCAAGGGATCGTAGGCCTGGGCGTTGGGCAGGGGCGATCCGGGTGGAAGCTCGGAGTTGCCGAGGGGGTGCTAGGCGAAAACTTCGCCGTCGCCGAAGAAGCGTTTGACTTCGGCGGCGGCTGCTTCCGGGCTGTCGGAGGCGTGGCAAATGTTTCGCATCTTGGAGTCGTCGTCCTTGTTTCCGAAATCTCCCCGGATCGTTCCCTCGGCAGCATCCTTGGAGTCGGTGGGACCGAGGAGGTCGCGCACGCGAGTGATGATATTTTCGCCTTCGAGGGCGAGGGCGATGATGGGGGCCTCCTGCATGAAGGAGCGCACGCCTGGAAAGAAGGGGAGCTCCGCGATGTGAGCATAGTGTTCGTTCAGAAGCTCATCGGTGGCGGCCAGCATCTTGAGGCCGCGGATCCGGAATCCCTCGGCAAGGTATCGGGAGAGCACGGTGCCGGTGAGACCTTTTTGGATGCCGTCGGGCTTGAAGAGGATGAGGGTGGTTTCGGTGGCCATCGGGTGGAAGAATTGGGGAGAGGAGGGAGGAAGTCAAAGGTGGAAGGAAAGTCGGAAGGTGGCAACCTGGCCTGTGAGCTTCCGAGTTGCGACCTCGCTAGGGTGTGTTCGAACACACTTTAGAGCGGTCTGGTGTAGGTGTCGCAGCGATTGTGCCAACCAGCAGTCCAGCGGTTCTCGCCGCGGGCTGGAGGGGAGTTCCTGACGCGGAGGTCGAGGCGACCCTTGGCAGAGATAGCAAACTCGCGAGCGGCGGCTGGGCCCGCGGCTACGTCGCGCATGGCGAGGAGAACCCACATGAGCCCCCAGCCCTGGCCCTTGTATTGCTCGCGTGGATTGGTCCCGTCGCCTTTGAAATTCACGTAGTCAATCAAGGCGTAGGTCCCATTTGGGGTCGCCGCGACCTTGTCATAGTTGGCCTTGATCCGTGGTCGTTGGGAGGCGGGAGCGGCCGCCATGATCTTGGGCAGGGCTGCCCGGGACTTGGCCATGATGAACTCGGTTTGAAGGTTCACGTTGGTAGTGAGCCATTTGCGCAGGGCCATGAGGGACCCTCCCTGGAAGTCCCTGGTGAAGGCGGCTCGGTTGTTCCACGGGCAGTCGGGGAGGAGGGCGGCCGCAGGAATGTCACGGATCCCACGGGACTTGGCGAAGCGAATGAACTCGGGGAAGGTTTCGGTCCAGCGACCGTTGAAGCCCTTGGGATACCAGATGAAGTGCCCGATCCCGAGGGAGGGAAACTCTTCCCCCTCATTCCAGTGGGTGAGCCCGCTGACTTTGCCGGCCGATTCATTCCGCCAGATTTTCATGCCGATGGCATGGCGCTGGGCGGGCGAAAGCCGGGCCGAGGGTGCGGCGGAAGGGGGCGGCGTTGGGGGGCCGGGGCGGGGCGGTTTGGAGGGCTGACCACCAGTGGGAGAGCAGGCGGTGAGGAGCAGGGCGCCAGCTAGAAGGATGCGGAGAACTTGCATGGCAGAGCATAACGTGCAGGCTCGGGTATCAGCAAGCAGCGCAACTCAAATCACGAAGATGAGTAAGATTCCCTGGGAGAACGTGATGACCCTCACATGGATGGACGGTGCCAAGCTCTTGATCAGCGCCTTGGTCATTCTTTTTGTGACCAAGATTCAGTTCTTCCACGATCGGCTCTCGGCTCTCCTCATCGCCCTTCCCCTCACCTCGCTGCTCGCCATCATTTGGATGAGAGCGGAGGGCCAGGGGTCGGATCGCATTGCCAATCACGCAGAGGCAACCTTCTGGTTTGTCCTGCCCACCCTGCCGATGTTCCTTGTCCTCCCGTGGATGCTCCGTAACGGATGGGGATTCGGGGCCGCGCTGGTCGCCAATTGCGTCCTCACGGTGCTCCTGTTCTTCGTTCTGGTGACCATTTTGAAGCCCTTTGGGATCCGACTGCTCTGAGGAGGCGATCGAGAAAGATTTGTGGTTTTTCGCTGAATCTTGTTCCCATTGGGCCAATCCGAGTGAAATTACTTGAATGGGTCCTTGAACTATGATTCGTGCTCGCGTCCGGGGTCGGAATAGGCCCACTAGATTTAAGAACCAGAATACGCGGATGGAGGCTGATAATATTGTCCCTTTTGAACAGCCGAAGCCGAAGTCTGGATTCTCTGGCAGTACCATGAAAAGCGCTCTCGTCGACCAGGCAGCAGAAATTGTCCCCGATCCTCAGATTCTCATCAACATGGTCTCCAAGCGCGTTCAGCAATTGAACGCCGGCAGAGCCCCGTTGATTGACACTGTCCCCAGCATGGGTGCTGCGGACATTGCCCTGACCGAGATCATTGAGGGGAAAGTAACATTCTCCGGGGAGTACTTCGTTTAACGCTACGCCTCGCGAGCCTAACCTACGGCCATGAGTCGTGACGTTGCCACCAACAAGAAGGCCCGTCGCGACTTTCATATTTCGGACACCTACGAGGCTGGAATCCAGCTCCGAGGGACCGAGGTGAAGTCCATTCGCGAGAACAAGGTGAACATCTCGGACGCCTACGTGCGCATCGAGAAGTTGCAGGCTTTTCTCTACGGCTGCGACATCCAACCTTGGCAAACTGCGGGCGAGTACTTTCAGCACGCTCCCAAGCGCCCGCGGAAGCTTCTCCTTCACAAGAGAGAGATTCTCAAGCTGGCCCAGGCCGCGGACGAGAAGGGCTACACCCTGCCGTGCCTGCGGATGTATTTCAAAAACCGCCGGGTGAAGATCGAGTTTGGCCTCGGAAAGGGCAAGAGCCATCCCGATCAGCGTCAGGACCTGAAGAAGAGGGTGGAGTTGCGGGAAGCCGAGCGCGAGATCGCAAGGTTCAATCGCAGGTAGTGCGGTGCGCTACAAGTTGACCCCGGTCGCGGACAGAATCCCCGGGATCGCTTTGATCTCCTGCATGACCTTGGGCTCGAGAGCTTGATCGACTTCGATGACGGTGAGGGCGTGTCCTTCCCGCTTGTTGCGCGCGAGGGACATGTTGGCAATATTCACCCTCGATTCCCCAAGGGTTGTTCCAACTGCGCCTACGATTCCGGGGCGATCATCGTTGCTCACGATCAGGAAATGGCCTGCGATGCTGGTGTCCAGATAGCGGTGATCGATCTCCACAATGCGTGGGCTCCGTCCGATGATGGTGCCCGCCACGCGGTACCTCGTGTCGCCCTTCCGCAGCTCGGCAACGAGGAGCTCCGAGAACTCGGTGGTTCCGGCGCTGATGGTGGTTTCGGTGAGGTCGAGACCCATCTTCTGGGCGATCCCGGGAGCATTGACGATGTTGACCTGCCCCTCGTTGCAGGCCGCGGTGAGGAGGGAGGTGAGGACCGTGCGGGAGATCAGGCCGGTATCCTTGGTCGCCAGGGCGCCGTGATAGGAGACCCGGAGGGCATCCGGGCTGGAGGGGCCCAACTTGGCCAGGAGCTTGCCGAGGGAGGATGCCAGTTCGAGGTAGGGGCCAATCTCCGCCAGGGCCGCGGCATCGAGAGAGGGCATGTTGATGGCATTTCGAATCTCGCCGGTGGTCAGAAAGTCGCGAATCTGTTCCGCGACCTGAATGCCGACATTTTCCTGCGCTTCGGCAGTGGAGGCCCCCAGGTGCGGGGTGAAGGCGACGTGCTTGGGGAGCGAGAAGAGGGGGTGGTCGGTGGAGGGCGGCTCATCCTCATAGACGTCGAGTGCGCAACCGGCGATTTGTCCATTCTCAATGGCGGCTTTCAGGGCCGCCTCGTCGATGAGGCCCCCTCGGGCGCAATTGATGACGAGGGCGCCCTTGTTCATGAGGGCGAGACGTTCGGCGTTGATGATCTGGCGGGTATCATCGGTGAGCGGAACGTGAAGGGTGACCACGTCTGCCCCGGTGAGGGCGGCGTCGGGGGACTCCGCGAGCTCGATCTTAAGCTGGTCGGCGCGAGATTGCGTCAGGAAGGGGTCGAAGGCGACCACCTGCATGTTGAATCCTTGGGCGCGTTTGGCGAACTCGGCGCCAATGCGGCCCATCCCAATGATCGCGATGCGCTTGTTGTTGAGTTCGATGCCGGCATAGGCCTTGCGCGCGGCCTTGAAGTTGCCCTTGAGGACCTCCGCGTGAGCCGGTGCGATGTTGCGTGCGGTGGCGAGCATCAGGGTGAAGGCATGTTCCGCAGTGGAGACCGTGTTGCCGGTGGGCGTGTTCATCACGATCACGCCGTGCGCACTGGCGGCTTCACGATCAATATTGTCGACCCCCACTCCGGCCCGGCCGATGGCCTTCAGCTTGGTCCCCTTGGCGATGACTTCGGCATTGGGCTTGGTCTGGGAGCGGACGATGAGGGCGTCATAGTCACCGATGATCTCCAAAAGTTCCTCCGGTCTGGAACCCAGGTCAGGAATGAAGTCGGCGGTGATGTCAGGGTGAGCACTCAGAAGTTCCACCCCATGCTCACTGATGGGGTCGGCGACAAGGACGCGGTGGCTGGCCATTTGACTGCCGCGGCCTTACGCCAGACCGGCAAGAAAGGCAAGAACTGGGCGAAAAGAAGGGGACGATTCTTCCTCTCTCCCGGCTGCATCACAATACTTGACGCCTGCGCTTGATCTGAAATGGTCCCGCCCATGAGCGACGGACCCAAGCGGAAGTACTCTTCGATCGTGTTGGACGGACCGGACCGGGCCCCCAGCCGGGCCATGCTGTATCCGGTGGGATTCAAGCGGGAGGATTTTGACAAATCCCAGGTGGGCGTGGCTTCGACCTGGAGCGAGGTCACCCCCTGCAACATGCACATCGATCGCCTCGCGCGGGAATCCGCCAAAGGGGTGGATGCCGCCGGCGGCAAGGCGGTGATTTTTGGAACGATTACAATTTCGGACGGAATCTCGATGGGAACGGAGGGCATGAAGTATTCCCTCGCGAGTCGGGAAGTGATTGCGGATTCGATCGAGACGGTGGTTGCTTGCGAGGGCATGGACGGGGTGATCACCATCGGGGGCTGCGACAAGAACATGCCGGGCTGCATCATCGCAATGGCGCGTCTCAACCGGCCGGCTGTCTTTGTTTATGGCGGAACGATTCTGCCGGGATGCGCCACGGTGGCGGGGGAGGAAAAGTCGCTTGATATTGTCTCCGTCTTCGAAGCGGTGGGAAAGCATGCCAGCGGCGAATACTCCGACGAGGATCTGCAGGCGGTGGAAGAGAATGCCATCCCGGGCGCGGGATCATGCGGCGGGATGTACACCGCAAACACGATGGCCAGCGCGATCGAAGCCCTGGGCATGAGTTTGCCAAACAGTTCGGCGCAGGCCGCGATCGGCGACGACAAGATGCGCGATTGTTTTGACGCGGGAGCAGCCGTGCTCAACATGTTGGAGAAGGGAATCACACCGCGTGATATCATGACGCGGAAAGCATTTGAGAATGCGATTACCCTTGTGATTGCCCTCGGGGGCTCGACCAACGCGGTTCTTCACCTGCTCGCCATGGCGCACGCGGCCGGGGTGCCCTTGGAGATCGACGACTTTACCGAGATCGGAAAGAAAGTGCCGCTCCTCGCAGATCTGAAGCCGAGTGGAAAGTACGAGATGGCTCATCTCGTCGAAATCGGTGGGACGGTGCCGCTCATGAAGATGTTGCTGGAAGCGGGTCTTCTGCATGGAGATTGTCTGACCGTGACAGGCAAGACGATGGCCGAGAACCTGGCGAACTCCAATCAGGTCTATCCCGCCGACCAAGAGATCATTCGTCCGCTGGACAATCCCATCAAGGCGGACAGCCACCTGCGCATTCTCTATGGCAACCTCGCGCCGGGAGGGGCGGTGGCCAAGATCACCGGCAAGGAGGGCGAAGCCTTCACGGGACGGGCGCGGGTGTATGATTCCGAGGAGGATGCCATGAAGGCGATCCTCAGCGGCTCGATCGAGTCGGGCGATGTCATCGTCATCCGTCGCGAAGGTCCGAAGGGCGGGCCGGGAATGCGTGAAATGCTGGGACCAACCGCTGCAGTGATGGGGCGTGGTCTAGGAGACAGCGTTGCTCTCATCACGGACGGGCGCTTCTCCGGAGGCAGTCACGGATTTGTGGTCGGTCACATCACGCCCGAAGCCCATGATGGAGGGCCGATTGGTCTGCTTGAAGAGGGCGATGAGGTCACGATCGATGCGGTGGCGAACCAGATCAACGTCAGTATCACCGAGGAAGTGATGGCGGCCCGCAAGGCCGCCTGGACTCAGCCGGAGCCGCGCTATCGGCGTGGAGTGCTCGCGAAGTATGCCGCGCAGGTGACCTCCGCCAGTGAAGGAGCCGTGACGGATAAGGGACTGTAAGGGGAGTCAGAGAATTGGAGGGCTGGAGATTCCAGTCACCAAGCTCTCGGGAATGTTCAGAGCCAAGGTCGGGAACCGTGGGTGGTGAACGGAGCGGGATTTGGACTCCTTGGCTAATGGGAGTGTGTCCCTATGGAGCACGCGCAAGCTGGGACGATGGGTGAGGCGCTCACAAGGCGTCGCCACGATATGCGAACTCCACAATCAAGGGTCGGTGATCCGAGCCCAGGGCCGGGCCGATCTGACGGCTGGTGCAGGTCAGGCCGTCATTGTGAAAGACGTGATCGATGGGGATCGAGAAGAGGGGATTGTAGCGGCGCCAGCTCGATTGGAAGCCGTGTCGGTGGCCGGTGTCGTGCAGAGAGGTGGCCTTGAGGAAATCGCGAAGGAAGGGAGACCAGATGGTGGCGTTGAAGTCCCCAAGGACCACGGTGGGATTTTGAGTATTGCCCGTAATCTCGGAGAGCTTCTTGAGATAGGCATTGCGAGAGGAGGACATGCGGGCGCCAAGAGGGGGGGGCGGATGACAGCCGATGAGATCGATGCTGCGACCATTGAGATCAACAACCGCATGAACGAGGGGGACGGAGGTGCCTCCAAACTGGTGGAGTTCGTGCCATACGATGGGATGGCGGCTCAGGAGCACCATCCCAAAATTGTCGTTGCGGGGGACCTTGACGGTATACGGGTAGTGAGCCTGAAGAGGGGTCAGGGCCTCCACCCATTTCGGATTGGTCTCCATCACGAAGAGGAGGTCGGCCTTGCTGTTCCGGAGATAGGTGAGGACTTCCTCGTAAGAGCGATTTGAGGTGAGAACGTTGTAGGAAACGGTGCGTAAATCTGGGGCCTCGCCGGAATATGCGGAGGAAGGAAAGTAGTAGGTGAGGGCGAGCAGGTTCG
Organism: Roseibacillus sp.; assembly: GCA_028821775.1. GTDB lineage: Bacteria > Verrucomicrobiota > Verrucomicrobiia > Verrucomicrobiales > Akkermansiaceae > Roseibacillus_B. The sequence goes on along the minus strand of JAPKFB010000029.1, from coordinate 4,045 downwards.
GAAGGAGGGAGAGGACCGCGATGGCAGCGAGTTTCCATCGGCGCAGGATGAGGGCGGCAGCTGTGACCGCCAGGAGGGCGCAGGCCAGTTGGAGCGGGAAGTGGGTGAAGAGTTCCAGGAACCAATGCATGCGGCCGAGAAGGGAAAACAAGGTGGCGGCACCGAGGCCCAACATGACGAGCCAGAGGGGGATCGTGAGGGCAGGGTGCGTTTGCTTGGCCGGCATGGCGAGTGGAGGTGAGCTCAAGAGCTCTTGGGAGGCGCAAGGAGCAAATCGTTCGGAGCGACCTGCGCCCGGAGTCTCATCGCAGGGCTCGGATGGGCCCTGCGAGGGAGGCGAAGCTGGTGAGCGACGAATTACTCCGGCGCCTTTTCGGGGACGATCGTCACCTGTGCCGCATTCTTCTTCCCGAGATACTTCTTCGCAAGCGCGTTGACCTCCTTGAGATTGATGGTGGCGTAATCGGCATCCCGGCCACGCGCCCAGTCGAGGCGGTGGGGCTGAATCTGCGATTGTGACATCACGGTGCTGAGCCAGTAGGCATTGCTGCGCAACGTCTTCTCCAGGTTGGAAAGAGTGGGTTTGATGGCGCGATCGAGTTCATCGGCGGAGGCTCCGTTCTCCGCGAGTTCAGCGCCCATCTCATGGATGATGCTGGTCACCTTGGCGGCGTCCCCGGGATCTCCCAGCGACATGGCGGTCAGGTTGCCGTACTCGAAGACCATGCTGGCCCTGGCGTGAGCCTGCGGGCTGTAGGTGGCGCCAAGTTCTTCGCGTAGTTTTTCCCGGAGTCGGTCATCGAAGATGGAGGCCAGCACCTGGAGGCGGCGGGTTTCCTTGATCTCGTCTCGAATCGGAGGAATGCGCCAGCCAACCATCGAGGCGGCCTTGGCGATCTTCGACTGGTAGGTGAACTTCTTCGTCACCGGCAGGGTGGGGGCGTTGATCTTGCGTTCCTTGGTGAAGACCGGCTTGGTGCTGGAATGCGGAGGGAGCGCGCCCAAGGTTTTCAAGATGAGCGGGATCGCGGTCTCGATGTCGAAGTCACCCACCATGCTGAATTCGAAATAGCCCTCCTTGAGGTCTTCCTCCACCCAGGCCTTGACATCATCCGCGCTGTAGATGGCGAGCTTGGCGGTGTCCGGTTTGGCAAATCGACCGTCGCCCCCGTGAGACCATTCCTGCATCTCGGCCATCGCGCCGCTGATCGTGAACTTCAGCTGCGAGGTGATCATGGGAATCATCTTGCGGAATTGCCTTGTGGCTTCTTCGCGGTAGCCGGGGTCGGTGAGACCGGCGCACAGGAGTTGCAGTTGCAGTTCGAGATCTTCCGCGGTGGTACTTCCACCGATGAGGAAGGCATCCTCGCCCACCGAGAAACTCCCCCCCACATTCCGGCCGGCAGTGATGCGCTGCAAGTCATCCATGCTGTGTTTGCCGAGGCCACCGGCGTTCATGACCATGCCGGCAAACATCTCCAAGCTGGGTTTGTCGAGGGGTTGGGTGAGTTGGCCGTTGCCGATGCGCCCGAGCATGCTGATGGAATTCTTTTGGAAGTCGGTGCGCTTCAGGTTGACGCGCACGTTGTTGGAAAGGGCCAGCTGGGTAATGTCGAGATCTTCGATGTGCTTCCTCGAACTCACCGTGCCGGGCTTGCCGAAATCGGTGTAGGCAAAACTCTGGGTCTCCTGTTTCTCGGGAGGATCGACCACTACCGCCTGACTCTTCTTGTAGAGGTTCAGCAGCAATTTCTCGCCGTTCTCAGGCTTTTCCTTGGCGGTGAGGGTGAGGGTGAGGTCCTTGTCCTTCCAAAAGCTCTGCAGGGCCTCGTGACACTTCTCGAGAGTCAGGGTTTCGAGGGCGCTCTTGGCCAGTCGCAACGATTCGGTGGGATGAGTAAAGACCCGCTTGGAGTTGATGCTGCTGACCAGACCCATGGCAATGGAGGACGACTGGCGGGTTGGGGCGCGCTTCACGGCCTGCTCGGCTTGATTCAGGATGTGCGCCTTGACCTCGTCGAGCTCCGCGGTGGTGAATCCGTGTTCAAGTGCGCGACGCAGTTCCTGTTCCATCACGGCGACGGCTTCCTGCCACTTGCCCTCTTCGGGAGTGACATCGAGGGAACCGAATTCCAGAGTGTTGAACCACTGGAAGCGGCCGGCGCTGCCTGAGGAGATCGGGGAGCCTTCCTTCTTGGCGAGAATGCCAAAGCGGCGACCGATGATGGAGTTGGCCACGCTGAGCGGCATGCGTTCGAGGCGGGTGGATTGGTTGTCGGGCTTGGACTGGTAGGCTTGCACAAAGCCGATTCCGAGCTCGGCACTGCTCACTTCCTTGTCTGAGAAGATCGCAGCCTGGAATTTGAAGCCGCTGGGAATCTTGCCCATCGTTGGAGCGGAGCCCGGCTTCTCGGGGTTCTTCATCGAAGTGAAAGCCTTCTTGATTCGTCCTTCATAGTCGTCGAGATCAATGTCGCCGACCACCACGAAGGTCATGTTCTTCGGGATGTAGTAGTCGGAGTAGAAGGAGGTGAAGCGGTCGCGTTTGGCGGTCTTGATCACTTCCTCGGTGCCGATCGGGAAGCGGTAGGTGATGAGGGAGTCGGGAAGGAGGAACTTGAACTGCTGTTCCATGAGGCGCATCTCGACTGAATCGCGAGATCTCTTTTCGGAGAGGATGACTCCACGCTCCTTGTCGATCTCATCGAGCTTCAGGAGGGCGCCGTCGCCGAAGTCGCGCATGACTTCAAAGCCCAGCTTGAGGGTATCCACCTGCAGGTTGGGAAGATCGAGCATGTAGACGGTCTCGTCGAAGGAGGTGTAGGCATTGGCATGGGCCCCGAAGGCGATTCCGAGTCGTTGCATGCGACCGAGCAGGTTCTCCACATCGGGGAAATTCTTACTGCCGTTGAAGACCATGTGCTCGAGGAAGTGAGCGACTCCGCACTGGTCATCGGCTTCGTGGAGCGATCCGGCAGCGATGTGAAGGCGCATCGAGACCCGTCCGGGCGGTTCGACATTCTTGCGGATGGCATAGCGCATGCCGTTGGGCAGGGCTCCGAAACGGACCTCGGGATCGTCCGCGATGTCACTCGCTTCATGCGACCAGGCAACGGGTTTGACCACTGCGGGATCGGGGGACTTTGCAAAGAGGAATACTCCCCCCCCGAGTGCGAGGAAGAGGAAGGTCAGGACGGGGAGTCGATTCTTCATATGGGGGGATGTTTGGGTCTTCTGGGCAGTTTGCAAACTGGAAATGGCGTCAATGCACAGGATTGTGCAAAAGGAATTGCATTAAGCGCGATCGGGTGCTTGTCTGCCGCCCCCTTTCCCAGCGCACGTGGCGGAATTGGTAGACGCGCCAGATTCAGGTTCTGGTGAGTGAATAGCTCGTGGAGGTTCGAGTCCTCTCGTGCGCACTCCTCTTTCGTAGGGTTTGAGGCTCTTTGGAGAGTCCTAGCAATCGCGGTTTTGGAAGGCTGTTTGCGTTCGCGTTTGCGTTTTCGTACGCAAACGGGTTTTGAGATCTGTTAGATCGTCCGATCTCGTAACTAAATCTTTTTCGGAGAGCGCGACGAAGAGCGATTTAATGTCAAAAGTTCTGCTGTGAGTAACTCATGCAATAACAGGATCCTTGCTCATTGTCCTAGATGCAGGGATGCTGGAGGGCAGGACAAACTATGAAGAAGCAGAAGAGCTGGAAGAGCACCGGCATCCAACACCTTGTTTGGAGACACAACGCAAAGTAGTAATCATCAAACAGATTCTAGTGATGTTTGCGGTGGTGATGGGTCAGTCCGTGTTGGCAGCGGATAAGAAGCCTTTAACCAAGGAGGAATCGGCAAAGGTCATTGAGGAGCAATTCGTAGTGCTGCCAAGAAACCCACAGGCGAACTCACCAAGGCGGATAAAATTCATTTCTGAGGTAACGCCTTGGCGGCCGTATTTAGAAAGGTGGAACTGGTGAGATTCTTATCCCCGCCACTTATATTCTGCAGCATGATATAAATGGTCTTCGTGCTGGGATCGACCCAGGTAATCGATC
>JAPKFB010000158.1 GCA_028821775.1 Roseibacillus sp. | reverse complement strand
CGTGTTTGAGAGCCTCGCTAGCAGTCGACCAATCGAGGGCACCCAATCCCTCCAGGGTCCACAGCGCATGCATTCGGCCGAGATAGGATCCGCCTTCCCGGGCGAGCTTCTTGAGTGGTGGCACCGCTTCGGTGAGGCGCCTGTCGACGAGGAGGCGTTGCGCGGTGTCTCGCCTCCAGCCGTTGGGATGGCTCAGAGCCTCAACCAGCTGGGCGGCACTCTGCTTGGACAGGTCTGGGGAATCGTAGGAGATCGGCCGATCGGTTGCGACGATTCTCCAGATGCGCCCGAGGTCGTTGCCGGACTCGAGATTGCGTGCCTTTACCTGATCGGCAATCCAAGGCACCATGAAAATGACGTGTTCGATGACGCCCTTGTACATGTCGGCAATGTAGAGGGCTCCGTCCGGGCCGGTGCGGGCATTGATGGGGCGGAACCGTTCGTCGGTGGAGGCGAGAAGCTCCTGTCCGGCCGGATAGTGGCGCTTGGCCTGTGGGGTGAGTCCGTCTTCCACGACGAGGCGTCCGATGAGATGACCGCCAGCTTCTGGAACGAACAGGTTTCCTTGCGCGTCGTCGGGAAACTGATCACCGCGGTAGACGCAAGTGCCGGAGGCGATCGTGTAGGTGCGCAAGGTTCCGTCGTCGCGCAACTCCAGGCCGCCTAGCGTGATCTGTGGCGTCGGGCGAATGGGAAACACTTCCTGAGCCTGCCCGGAGATCACGGCGCCCACACCGAGCCGACCCCGCCCCCCGTTTCGGTTTGCCAGTTCGCGGAGACCGGGATGGCGGCGCGCGTATTCCTCCGGTAGGTAGTCCATGATGGCGGCCGTGCTTTCACGGCAGCTGTAAAATCGCCCGAGGTCGTCGAAGCTCACCCCGAACTGGCCGCGGTGGATCGCGTCTTCCTCGATGAGCGATCCCTCGCGAAAACGGTGGCGTTTCGCCCAGTCGGCGCTGTGCAGCCAGTTGTCGATCCCGCGCCGCAATCCGTTGGCAGTGTGCTGCGGGTTGCCCGCCACGCCATAGCTGCCCACCTTGCGTTTCCGATCGCACACCAGGTCGCCGTCGTGGTCTTGGCAGTACCACAGGTGGGGAGGTTCGGCGAGAAGGACGCCACCTTCGACGAAAGCAAAGCTGCGCGGCATGACGAGTTCGTCGAGATAGACGGTGCTCTTATCCGAGCGACCATCGGCGTCCGTATCCTCGAGCACCATCAGGCGGCAGATTGGGTCTGCTTCGCCCGTCCCGGCCAGGTCACGCATGTAGCCGCGATACTCGAGCACCCAGATCCGCCCATCGGCATCGAACTCGAAGAACACCGGATCCGCAACCATGGGCTCGGCCGCCACCAGCTCGACCCGGTAACCCGGTGCCATCTTGAATGTCGCGAGTTGTTCTTCCGGCGAGAGCGGTGGGGCAGGCGGAACGTCGACCTTCTCGAAGATCTTCTCGCCGCGCTTCCAGTCGGCCCATCCGTCCAGGGCGGAAGGGGGACGAATGGCCGGACGTTCTGCGGGGACAGTTCCTGCGCGCAACGACGGGACGGCAGGCGGCGCAGGAGCCTCGCCGGAGAGCCGGTTCAGCACGTTGCGCGTAATGCGATCGACGTGGTTGGCGCTGTCCCTTCCACCGCAGTCGAATTGGATTCGGAAGCCGGGCTCGGATTGGTCGGCCCCGGCGACACGCGCGATCTGGAAGCCCATGACGTCGGTAAAGCTTTCGTCGAGATTATCGTAGATCATGGTCAGGGCGTCTTGCGGACCTGAGATCCGCACCCTGGCGCGGGCATAGTTGCCGGCCTGTTGTGGGGTTGCCTGCACCCACTCTGTGCGACTCCCACCGCTTGCGGTAAAACCATTTCCCGTCACCTGGTCCAGGTTGACCCCGACGGCCCACGCGTAGCGTTGTTGCTCAGGCGCGAAGAAATGCCGCAGGAGGGCGAAGACCTCGTATTCTCCTTCCGGTAACCCGCTCACGCGAACCCCGGCCTGTTCTCGCGGGACGTCACTACTGTACAACATGTCATTCATCAGGGCGTTGTGGCCGGCACCCGGTGGGGCTTTGCGATTCACGTAACTCGCCTGTGGAGCCTTGCCCCAGTTGGTGATTGGCGCATCGGTGTCAGCCGCGCCGAACTCGATGTTGAGCGTGTGGCGGAGGAGCCTGCCGTTTTCATCAACGACTTTCCCAGAAAAGTGGTTGTGGAGAATATTCCAAGTCCCGCCCTCGAACACACCCGCGCCGTGGCCTGGCCCAAGGGACCCGTTGGCGTTGGCGAGACCTCCCTCACCCTCCCCCGGAGCGAGCCCGTGTGACCAGTCGGTGGTGGCAGCCGTGAAAACGGTGCCACCATCCGGCACCGTGTAGATGCCCATGCATCCGTGTTCGTGCTCATTCTTCTTCCAGAGGTCATGGGCCGGCTTGTACCAGCCAAGGTCCCCCTCGCCCCACTTCGCCGGGGCTGTGGCAAGGATCTTGAAATTCTTCGGCGTCCCGTCATTGCCGGTGGGAACCGGGCGTCCGTCGACCATCGTGAACTCGCAACCGTCGCACTCGTAACCGACGATCGTGTTGGCCCCACCGAATTCCATGCCTTCCTGCAAACCGGTCTCCTCAAAGACCCAGTGGTCGGGGCGATGTACCTGATACGCGCCGCTACCATTCGGGATCCCATTCCGGAACCGGTGGAACCCGCCACGCAGAAACCCCACACCGGTCAGCTGGTTCTCCGGCCGCTTCACCAGGTGATGGCTCCACAGCGTGCTGAGGAGGGGATGTCCATCGGGGTTGTAGAGGGGATCCTGCTCATAGGCTTCCTTCCAGCACACCAGGTCGTTGCCGTCATCCTCGCTGCGCACCTGCCAGCAACACGTGTTGCCACTGAAGAACGCGACGTTGCCACCCTTCCTGATGTAGGCCTCGAGATGATCGCGCATCGGCGCCGACCAGTATTCGTCGTGGCCGACGCTGAGGACGAGCTTGTAGTGCTCGAGGATCTCGGGATGAAACTCGAGGTCGCTGTTGATCGCGTAGTCGATCTTGTAGCCGGCCCGCTCCGCCCACTGGATGAAGGGAAGTTCCCAGTTTCGGTCGATCCCGCCAAATGGCCGCTGGAAACTGACTCGCCGCCCTAACACATCGTCCGGTTCGTGTTTCTTGTCCCAATGCGCTGGCCCCCAATAGCTGTAGAGGCTGAAGCCGCCCCAGCCGTTGTAGGCGTTGTAAGTGTTGGTCGCGAGCTGGAGCAGAATCTTGGCGTCGCGCCCGGGATGCGATGGGCGCACCACGAAGAACATGCGGTTGCCCTGCGTCTCACCCGATCGCGTCCACGCCTCGTAGCAGCCGCTAGCCCACGACTCGGGGATCTTCACCGAGAAGGTCGCCGGCCAGTCACACCCATGCGAACTGGCGTGCTTGGGAACAGGATGCTGCCAGGCAGGAATTCCCTTCTTGCTCCAGACTACTTTGCGTTGCGAACCGATCCGAGCGATTTCGACATCGACTTTCGCGGTGTCGGTGGAGAGATGGAACGTGACTTCTTCCCCCGCCACGTAGCTGCGCTTCCCGGGATAGCCGTGGATGAAAGGCTCAGCCGTCGCAGAGATGGGCGTGACAAGGAGAATCGCCAGTATGGCTCTGTAGAATGAATCCATCCTCTTAGACATCTCGCGTGCAGGCCGCATGACGAGGTACGATGGAAACGTACCAACTAGCGGAACCGAAGGCAAGAGGCAAGCCGAAGGGAGTGGAGTGATGGGATACATGGCTTTCGGTTTACTTGAAGAAGATGGATTCATTCCTTGTCGCCCCATTCAACTGAACAAATAACCAATCCTTAGAAACCAGCACCTTGTTCCTCTGACCACCCTCTGAACCCAATCAGAGAAATTCACCAAACCCACAGATTCCAATTGAGATAGTGTGGAAACGATTGGGATGTGTTTTGGGAATCGAA
>JAPKFB010000157.1 GCA_028821775.1 Roseibacillus sp. | reverse complement strand
CCTTTTTTGAGTTTGGAGTTGGAGGGCACCAGGGAGATTCTACAAGGCCGATGCCTGGTGAATAGATGCTCGATCGTTGAGAATCTGCCTTGCAGCCAGCTTTCCTGGACTAACCACCACGCCACCGCCGCACCGGGTTGGTCGGATCCCGCTCAGGGAGCCTTGCTTTTCGGAGTGTGAACGGGTCAGGGATACTTCTTTTGAAAGTCCGCTTGGAGAATCGACTTCTCCGATTCTCTCCCGGATCCATGCATCGAGACGATGAGAGGGCATCCACCCTTCGCGGAACCCACTGGCTTGTGCAGGGAATAGCTAAATCCTTCGGAATCGAGAGGAACTTCCTGACCCTAAGCGGGACTCCCCAGGATGAAGACGCTGAGAGCTGCGATCGTTTGGAAAGGCCGGATCACACCAGGATTGTGCATTACTGGGAACAACGATGCATGTGCCAAGGCCCCGGAGATTTCAACGGTCGCGAAAACCGCGGTCGCCTTCTGGCTGTCCCCCGCGCCCTCGGCGACTTCGGTCGCCAAAACTCCTCATGCGGTCGCTCAGTTCCTGGATCATGGCCGCTTGTTCCGTATCGTCGAGTTGGCCGTCCCCATTGGTATCGACATCGTCGAAACGACCGGAGAAGGGACCGGAAACTTCCTCCTTGGAGAGGAGGCCGTCCCCATTCGTATCCCGCTCCTTCAAGCGCGTGCTGATCTGCTCAGTGATGCGAGTGAGTCGTTCGGTCTGATCCTCAGATTCTCGTGCTTTCCGCCGCTCCGCTCGTTCCTCTGTGCTCCGAGGCAAGGGAATGGACGGGTCCAGTTTGGTGACGGCTTTGCTGGGTGCCGGAGGGTCCTCAGCCTCGGAAACGTCAGGATCTGGCACCGGGATGGATCGATCTGATTTTGCACCTCGGGGGGAAGATTTCCTGTTCCCTTCGGTCCCCGGGCGGGGAGGCCGTTCCGAGTCGAGGCTTTCCGAGTTTACTGAACTTTCGTCATCGCCGCAGGAACACAATCCCAAGGCCACCACCACACCGATCATCATGAGTCTTAGTTTCATCTGAAGAATCTACAAGAGGATGAAACCCGCCTCTTGTCGAGGAGTTGCAAAAAGATAGCCGCAAGGACCAGTTTGTCGGGCGGAGGTGGAGTCTGCCACCGTTCTCCTCTCTGGCCCTTCTGCACCCCCATCTATCCCGGCTCCTGGGACTCCAGAAATTCAGGGCTGGAAAAGGGAAATCTTAGCGGTAATCCTGACCGGACAGACGCGCCGATAACAATCCTTGAAAAAGCAATTTTCAATTCGCGGGTCTCTTTTTCTTCATTCGTGGTCCTGATTTATCCCCAGAACCTAACATTCCAACTGGCTCAGAAAGGGTGTCCTGATCAGGATCAGATCAGACTCCATCGGTATCCTCGTGGATCTGGATGCGATCCCCTTCCGGGATCTTCTTCTTGTGATAGTTCACGGTCTCAACGGCTCAGAAGCGACCACGCTCATCGACATCAATGCCTGCCGGGTTGAACAACTGCGACTAGGACGCAAAGAGGATCGCCTCCAAGCTCTCCGCCATCGCGAGTCGTGTGGCTTCCTGTTCGGTTGATCGGCCGGCGCAACACCGACGCAACATGGACTCCCTCCACCTACGCCAGGATGCCTTGAACAACCTCTCCGTGGACATCGGTCAAGCGGAAATCACGCCCGGCATAGCGATAGGTCAGTTGCTCGTGATCAAGTCCCAGCAGGTGAAGCAAGGTGGCGTGGAGATCGTGCATATGGACCTTATCCTCGACCGCCTTGTGCCCGAACTCGTCGGTGGCTCCATAGGCGAGACCGGACTTGACGCCACCGCCAGCCAGCCAGGTCGTGAACCCGTTGGCATTGTGATCACGACCGGCAACTTTCTTTTCGCTGGGATTTTGAGCGTAGGGCGCGCGGCCGAATTCACCGCTCCACCAGACGATGGTGTCTTCCAAAAGCCCTCGCTGCTTCAGATCCTGCAGCAGCCCTGCGATCGGTCTGTCGACCGCCTTTGCCTGAGTTGCGTGTTGGGGCAATTTTGAATGTTGATCCCAATTGGAAACCCCATCCGTAGCGCCAGAGGTGACTTGAACAAAGCGCACGCCGTTTTCACACAGTCGGCGCGCCATCAGGCACTGGCGCCCGAAATCATCAGTCGCCTTCTCTCCAATGCCATACATCGCCAACGTTCCCGGGGTCTCTTTACTTAGGTCAAGCACGTAGGGAGCATTGTTTTGCATCCGCCAAGCCAACTCGTAGGAGCTGATGAGCGATTCTAATTCAGAGTCTCGATTTTCACTCTTCAATTGCTCTGCGTTGAGGTTGTTCAGAAACTGGAGTTGTCGCAGTTGCTCGTTTTTCGACAAATCAGCGTTTCTCAGGTTGCGAATCGTCGCGTTCTTACGAATGGCTGTGCCTTGGTGTGCCGCTGGAAGGAAAGCGCTGCCGTAATTGCGAACGCCGCCAGATGACGTGAGAGGCGCCAGCGAAACAAAGCCAGGCAAGTTCTCGTTCTCAGTCCCCAGTCCATAGGTAACCCAAGACCCAAGCGATGGGCGCGTAAAATTGGTCGAACCACAGTGCAGAAACAACGTTGCCGGCCCGTGCGCGACACCTTCGGAATGCATTGAATGGATGAAGGTGAGGTCGTCCGAATGTTTCGCTGTCTCACGAAAGAGATCGGAAGCCCACCGTCCCGATTCCCCATACTGTCTGTATTTCCACATCGGCTTCATGACGAGCTCGGAGGTGGCGCTCTTGCCAGTCTTGGCAATCGTGCGTGCATCGTCGAACGGCATTTTCTTGCCGTCATTTTCGTAGAGCGCCGGTTTATAGTCGAAGGTATCGACGTGACTGGGTCCGCCCTGCATGAACAGGAAAATGATCCGTTTCGCCCTGGGGCGGTGGTGGGTGCTCTTGCCCGCGAGCAGATTCGCCGCCCGAACCGGGTCGGCGCACAAACCTGCCAACGCCAGGCTTCCGAAACCGCAGGCGGCCTTCTGGAGCGCTCCTCTTCGAGAAATGGATTGATTGAATGGGCTCATATGATCGTACTCCTGATGATTTAGTGGAGGTAGCGAAAATCGATAGTCGAAAACAAGGATTGCACCATCTGCGTCCAGGCCTCGACCCGGCCCTTCTCAGTCGTATCAATCACCGATTTCAAGAACTCCTGACTGAGCGCGATCTCTGGGGCGGTCGCGTGGCGTCCGAGGACCCGCAGATAGGCGTGATCGATGCGATGCGCTTCTTTCGTTTGCGAATCGCTCAGAAGGCGTTCCGCGGCGAGCCTGGCTTGCGTGCGGACGAAGGGATGATTCATCATGAAAAGCGCTTGCGGAGCAACCGTGCTGAAGTTGCGGCGGCCGGTCACCATGCTGGAATTGGCAAAGTCGAACACTTCAAAGAGTTCGGGTAAACTACTCCGAAATACGGGTACGTAGACACTCCGTCGTGGTTCTTCGAACCGAAAATCGACGTCCGTTTTGAGACTAGCGGGAAAAGTTGCCCCTCCCATCTCGAAGTTCAACGTGCCGCTTACGGACAGCATCGTGTCACGGAGTGCCTCGGCATCCAGCCGACGCCGATTCACGTGAGTCAGCAATCGATTCTCCGGGTCTTCCCGGCGCTCACTTCCCGCGGACGAAAGACGGTAGGTCTTGGTGAGCACGATCGTCCGGATCAGTTTCTTCACCGACCAATCTTGCTGGACGAATTGGACAGCCAGATGATCAAGCAATTCGGGATGCGACGGCGATTCGCCCGTTGTGCCAAAGTTATCGACTGTGCGAACCAGTCCGGCGCCGAACAGCCAGTGCCACGCCCGGTTCACCATCACGCGTGAGGTCAGCGGGTTGGCTGGATCGGCGATCCAGTCAGCGAGTTCCAGTCGCCCGCTGGCGTTGGTGGGCATCTTTGGCGCCGGGCCGTAGTTGGCGACCTGCAGCACGCCGCGTGGAGCAATGGCGCCCAATTGATAGATGTTGCCGCGAATATGAATCTT
>JAPKFB010000088.1 GCA_028821775.1 Roseibacillus sp. | reverse complement strand
CCCGGGATGCACGATGGCGAAGAGCAGGGCACTGGCAGCGATCGCGTTTTTCGGTGACCACGCCCTTTGCATGACGCGAAACACATAGCCCCGAAAGAGGAGCTCCCCGATGATCGGAGCCATCTCCTGGGCCCACTTGGTGAGATCGCCTGCGGAGTTGGTGAGAACCCAACCCGCGAGGTTCACATCAGGATCCCTTGTGTCGCTAAGTGAAGTTGGGCGGACCCTATGGTGGGTTAAACTCATGAGTCAACTAATGGCTTGGGGAAAGATAAAGATTCAACCCATCGTTGCATCGCGATTACACAAGGCAGAATCCTCTCTGGCACCTCGATATTCCCGAGCACGTCCTCCGACCGGCAGCACCAATCCCGAGCTCACGATGATAGCGACCCCATCTCCCAGCCCGCAACCCCGGTCAATCATCTGGAGGCAGACATCCTCATTCCAGCGCGCCCCAGCCTTGCCAAAGCCTCTGTTAGACGCTTCCATCGCGGCCCACTGACAACCAGCAAAACCAATGGCTGATAAACAACACACCGACCCGGAGCGCATGGAAAAAATCGTGTCGCTCTGCAAACGCAAGGGCTTCATCTTCCAATCTGCTGAACTCTACGGCGGCCTCAACGGTTGCTGGGACTACGGGCCGCTGGGGGTCGAGGTGAAGCGTAACCTCAAGGATTACTGGTGGCGCAAGAATGTGCAGGAGCGCGACGACATTGTTGGCCTCGACGGCTCCATCCTGACCCACCAGGAGGTGCTCACTGCCTCGGGACACGTGGGCGGATTTTCAGACCCGATGGTTGATTGCCGTCACTGCAAGGGCCGCTTTCGCGCTGACAACCTCGACGGCATGCAATGCCTGAAGAAGCCTTCCTGCACACCGGGCGAGGGCGCTGATTGCGATCTCACAGAGGCGAAGGAGTTCAACTTGATGTTTCAAACGACGATGGGCGCCTCGGCAGACGAGAACGATCCCAACGCCATCGCCTACCTGCGCCCCGAAACCGCACAGTCGATTTTCACCCAGTTCAAGAATGTGCTCGATACCTCGCGCATGAAACTCCCCTTCGGGATCGCACAGATCGGCAAGGCCTTTCGGAACGAGATCAACCCCCGGAATTTCACCTTCCGTTCCCGGGAATTCGAACAGATGGAGGTCGAATACTTCTGTCATCCCGATGATGGCATGAGACTCACTGACGATTGGTTGGAAGCACGGCTCACCTTTTACGAAGAGATCGGACTCCCGCGGGAGAAGCTCCACGTCCTCGACGTCCCCGAGAAGGACCGCGCGCACTACTCCAAGAAGACCTACGATATTGAATTCGACTTCCCCTTCGGGTGCCAGGAATTGGAAGGGGTTGCCTATCGCACGAACTACGATCTCTCCAAGCATCAGGAAGCCGGCGGCAAGTCACTCGAGTATTTCAATGAGCAGACCAAGGAAAAGTTCGTTCCTCATGTGGTGGAACCATCCGCCGGTTGCGACCGAACAGTGCTCGCCCTCATCTGTGAAGCCTACGACGAGGAGGAAATCACCGACGCCAAAGGCAAGACCGATACCCGCACCGTGATGCGCTTCCATCCGCGGGTCGCTCCAGTCAAGGCCGCGATCTTCCCGCTCCTCAAAAAGAACGAGGATCAGGTCCGGGTCTGCCGCGAGATCCAGCGGGAACTCGAATGCTATATGACGGTCTTCTACGACGAATCGGGCGCAGTGGGTCGGCGCTATCGCCGCCAAGACGAGAATGGCACCCCCTTCTGCATCACGGTGGATTTCGATACCATTGGCGAGAACGGCGAGGAACTGAAGGACACGGTGACCTTCCGGCATCGCGACTCGATGGAGCAGGAACGCCTCCCGATCAGCGAGCTCCTTCCGCGCCTCCTGAAGGAAATCCGATAATCGGGGAACCTTCTCAAGGAACAGGGCGGGCCTGATGGTCCGCCCTTTTTGTTCCCGTTTCCATGACGAGTTCGCGAGCAGACTGGCAGTCGCCATCCTTGCTCCTTCCCCTAGTCGGCCAGTTCGGCGCCGCAGTGCGCGTCTCAGGTCAGTCCCAGGTCATCCCGAAAAGAAGCCGAATGGGCGGAAATGGGAATCGTCTCCTACGTTCACCCCGTTAGAGTCCTCCTTCGTGAAGTATCGCCTGCTCGCCATTGGAAAGCCCAAGCTCGACTATGCTGCCGCCGGCATTCAGGACTACGCCAAACGTCTCAAGCATTATGTGCAACTTGAGATCGACTACCTGAAGGATCGCAACGAATCAGAGGCGCTTCTCTCACGCAGCAAAGGCAGCTACCGCATCGCCCTTGATGAGCGCGGAACGCAACACTCGACCGCAAGTCTTACCAAGCAAATCACCCAGCTTGAGAGTCGAGGAGACCTCAAGGCGGTGTCCTTTCTGGTTGGCGGCGCGGATGGTCACTCTGCAGCCTTCCGCGACCAATGCGATCAAATCTGGTCCCTCTCGAGCATGACGATGCAACACGAGCTCGCCCTCGTCGTCTTGTTGGAACAAATCTACCGGGTATTCACGATCAAGCGTGGCGAGCCTTACCATCGGGAGTGAGGTCAGGGCATCGCCCCAGAGGGCGTGACTGAGCTCACGGCTGCCAGGCGAATCTGCTCCCGAAGGACACAGACGACCTCAACGGGAGCCATGGGAACCGACACACCCTAGCGTTGTTGGAGTGCTCCACCCAACAAGCCAGCCCCTTCACCTTCGAGCTGAATGTTCCACGGTTTGTCGCCGTAGTCTTTGGTCCCCTGAGGAGGGACGGGCCCTCGATTCGAGCCACAGGACGCCAAGAGCAGCCCGAAGGCACCGAGGAGGGCGAGACGAATCATTGCAAGAAGGCGGCCTGCTCCAAGCTATTGGCGGTCAAAAACGCCCCCAAAGGCTCCCTGGCCTTCTCCAGCCCGGGGACGATTCCATGGCATATCACCATCTTGGCTGCCCTGCGGACCAATCGGCTTCCGGTCCGGCTCGCTGGCGCACCCGCCAAGGAATGCGAAGGCGGAGGCCACGGCAATGAGAAGACACAAACGCATGCCGGAAAACTAGCAGATCCGCACCACGAGGCAAGACTGCGAATCGCGCATTTCTCCCTGCCCCCGCCTTCCGACCATCTGGTCCTGGCACAAAAAACCGGCGGAGCGAACTCCGCCGGTCTGAAAATCTTTGGCTCCTTAGTTGCCGACTGATTCAGCGAGGGTGATCTGGTCACCAGGTTGGATCCGCACCCCCCGCGTCAGATCGCGGGCGTTGAGGTCACACACGGTCTGATTGGGCTCAACCGAGTTGGGCTTGAGATGGCCCAGGAGGCGACCGTTGCGTGTGATCAGGAGCTTGGAGTCCATCGTCACGTTGGAGTTGGAGGTCCCCAGGTTGATGATCACGAAGCCCCAGGTGGAGTTGACCGAGGTAATGGCGCCCACCTTGGCATTCCGCGCAATCTTCATGCGAATATCGGAGAGGCGATTGCCTTGGCGGGAATTCTCGGCCCGCTTGTCCTTCACTTCCTTGGTGAGCTTCTCGGTGAGCTTGATGAGAAGATCGAGATCGTCACCCTTCTTCTTCCGAGTCTCTTTGAGCTCGTTGATCTTGGCTGGAATTTGGGGCCACGGAATATCGAGCCCGTCCAGCTTCTTATCGATCTCTTCCTTGATCTTGGCGAACTGGGCCAGCTTCTCGTCGGATTCGTCGATTTGGACTTGGAACTTCTCTTTGGAGCGCTCCATTTGCTTGTGCTTGCCTTCCTCGTTTTCCTTGGTGGAGGTCAACTCGGAGTTCAGCTGTTTGGCAGTTTCAAGGCTGGCCTCGGTGTCCTTGAGAATGACCTCGGTCTTCTCGATTGTTCCTTCGATGTTCCGCTTCTTGGTACGGGTTTCATCGTATTTTGTGATCTCGGCCTGGATCTTCTGGGAGTTCATCCAACTGAAGTAACCGGCGCCCCCAATGACGAGGATGGAAAGAATGTAGAAAATGTTTTTCATCGGATCGAAAAAGTTGGGGGTTAATCAAAGGGATCAGCGTCTGCAGCTTCTGGTTCGGGTTCGGGCGCGGGGGGGTCCTCGATCGCATCAGCGGGCTCGGCATTGATGGAAGGTGCCGGGTTGGCAACGGAAGCCGCGGCGGGCTGCGGGGCGGGCGCGATTTGCTCGGCACGCACGCGGTCTCCCACTCGGACGCTATCGCCCTGAGCAACCGAACTGGGAATGATATCGGCGGCAGAACTGCGACTCTCCACGGTGGTGACTTGGAGCTTCGCCACCACGTCACCATCACGCAAAACCTCCAGAATGGAATTCTTCACGATCCCCAGGTTGTCGCCACCACTGAGGATGACAAATCCGACGGTGGGATAAATGCTGCGAACTCCCGTGCTCAGGGTGGGATCCGATTTGCCGGAAACCCGCCAGTTGATGCGCTTGCGCACATCAGCGAGAGAGCGATCAACACCTGCCCGCTGTGATTCGAGATCCGCTTGCTGCGCTTCGCGCTGCGCGATGTCCAATTCGATCTGGCCCAAGTCCCGTTGCAGTTGGGTGAGCTCGGCGAGGACTTGATCAACATCGCCAAATTCTTCAATCGACTTTTCCTTCTCGGCGACCTCCTCAGCCTTCGCCTTGGCGTCGTCCTCCATAGACTTCACCTCGGCCGCGAGTTGCTCATTCGTTTTAAGCTGAGCATCGACCGCGACTTGGAGCCCTTCGTTGTCGGTGTTGACACCAGCGAGTTCACTCTCGGTATCGTCAAGAGTTCCCCGAAGGGTCGCGAGCTGGTTCGTGGTGCTCTTCAGCTTTCGCTCTTCGTTCTCTCGCTGCAAGGTCCAGCCTGAGTAGCCGCGCCCCTCTTCAGCTGGATTCCTTCCCTTGTTTTGGAAGGCAAGGAAGGCGGCGATCGCTAGGACAACAGCGGTCAGTATCGCAAATATGTTTGCCATGGTATGTTCGTACGGTTGGGATTCGAGTTTGGTCGAGGTGCAGGTCTTCTGTAAGGATCGTGGACAGCAGGGAGATGTCCACGCACACTAACGACCTGCTTTCGGCCGTCACAACCTAAAAGTTTTCAGAAAAACCTTCCCTGTCTTTACAAAATGCATGCTTGAGGCCTATCTCCGCCGGGCCGATGAAGACGATTTTACGGGTATTGGGCTACCTGAGGCGCTACCCCGTATTAGGTAGTGCACAGCTCCTCTGTGCCACCCTGATGGCCCTCAGCGTGATTATTTTCCCTTCTGTGACGGGGCACGTGGTCGATGAAATTATTCCCAATCCCGAACGCCACGGGCAATTCCTCTTCTGGGTTTTCCTCGGTTTGTTGGGGTTTTTCCTCAAGGACGGGCTCAACTGCGCTCGCATCATTCTGAATAACCACTTCGAGCAGCGGGTCATTTTCGACATCCGCTCAGATCTCTACCAAAAACTGCAGCGCCTCCCTCTTCGGTGGTTCGACGGCCGGCGTACGGGTGACATCATGACGCGGGTGGTCGAGGACGTGACCGCCATGGAGCGCGTCCTGATTGACGGAATTGAGCTCGGCCTGGTGGCAATAATTCAGCTCCTGGCGGTCGGAGTGGTGATGTACTTGACCAATTTTTCGGTGGCCCTGTGGGCGACCCTGCCCCTTCCCTTCCTCGCCCTGGGGGCCTGGATCTACACTCACGACGCCCGGGACCGCTATCGCGGACAGCGCGAGGCGGCCAGCGACATGAACGCCCTCCTGCACGACAACGTGTCCGGAATCCGCCAGATTAAGTCCTACACCGCCGAGACCGATGAGCACGCGCGCTTCAATGATTTCTCGAACAAACTGCGCCAAGCGAGCCTTCGCATCATGCGCTGGTGGGCCTTCTATTCGCCGGGCATGTCCTTTGTGGGAATGATCGGCTATGCCCTCGTGCTCGGCTTCGGCGGGACCGCGGTCATGAACGAATCGATGGCTCTGGGCGAGCTGCTCATGTTTTTCCTTCTCCTTTCTCTTTTTTACGAGCCCGTCGGTAAGCTCCATCAGCTCAATCAAATGGCGCTCTCTTCGCGCGCGGCCGCCGATCGTGTCTTTGACATTCTCGACGCCGAAGACGAACCCCATGCCACCGATGGTGAACCGCTGACCCAGCCGGTGAAGGGAAGCGTGCTCTTCAAGAGGGTGTCCTTCTCTTATGGCGATCAGCCCACCCTGCACGAGGTCACCCTGGAAGCGAAGCCGGGAGAGACCATTGCCCTGGTCGGTCCCACCGGGGCGGGAAAATCCACAGTGGTTAATCTGCTTTGCCGCTTTTACGAATACGGAGAGGGCTCGATCACGATCGATGGCCAGGAGCTCAAGAACACGCGCAAGTCGTCTCTGCGTTCGGCGCTGGGCTATGTCACCCAAGAGGCCTTCCTCTTCAACGGAACGGTGCGTGAGAATCTCTGTCTCGCAAAACGGAATGCCAGGGAAGAAGAGCTCATCTCCGCCTTGAAGGCCGCGCGGGCCGAGGAATTTGTGCGCAATCTTCCGGAGGGGCTCGACACCAATGTCGGGGAGCGTGGAGTGAAACTTTCGGGGGGGGAGAAGCAACGCCTTTCCATCGCCCGTGCCCTTTTGAAGGATCCGCCCATTCTGCTCCTCGATGAAGCAACGGCCTCGGTCGATTCGGAAACTGAACGTCTCATTCAGGAAGCCCTCGATGCCCTCATGGCCAATCGCAGCGCCTTCGTGATCGCCCATCGCCTCTCGACGATCCGCAATGCCGATCGCATTTACGTGCTCGATCAGGGCAGAGTGGTGGAGGAAGGCACTCACAATGGGTTGCTCAAGAAAGGCGGCCTCTACGCCGAGCTCTCGCGGCAGTCCTTTCTCGCCGAACAGGAAGAGGCCCTCGCTCCGAGCTAGGCTATCCACTCCTTCCTTGCAGCCGTCAGGCAAGTGCGACACGTTTCCTTTCCCATGAAGCTCACCCTCTTGATCCTGCTCTTTGGTGCTCTGGCGGTCCAGGCCAGGCCAGTGCGCTCCGGTAAAGCCGAAGCCGAGCTGGTCTCCGACGTGCGGACGATTCAGCCCGGGCACACCCTGATCGTCGCCCTGCGTCTGAAAGCAAATCCAAACTGGCACACCTACTGGAGCAATCCTGGCGAGTCCGGGATGCCAACCACGATCAAGTGGACCCTTCCGA
Source organism: Roseibacillus sp. (assembly GCA_028821775.1). Taxonomy (GTDB): domain Bacteria; phylum Verrucomicrobiota; class Verrucomicrobiia; order Verrucomicrobiales; family Akkermansiaceae; genus Roseibacillus_B. The sequence goes on along the minus strand of JAPKFB010000088.1, from coordinate 11,049 downwards.
ATGGTTTTCGTGCGGGTGCGCTTCAGTTTCCGGTCCCCCATCGCTTCGAGGGAAGCGGGCTGGTGGGCTTTGGCTATGAGGAGGAAGTCTTTCTCTTCACCGAGATCACGGTGCCAGAGAAACTGGCGGGCAACCAAATCACCCTCAGTGCGCGCGCGAGTTGGCTGGCCTGTGATCCCGCCCAATGCCTTCCGGGGCGCGTCCAACTGAGCCTCACCCTCCCGGTAGCAACCGCTGATCCAAAACCGAGCAAATGGAGCAGAATCCTGACCAGTGCCCGGAAAAAAATTCCTCACGAGCTTGCGGGCGCCACCGTGAAGGTGGTGCAGGAGAACGCCAACTGGTTGATCACCCTGCAGCTTCCCAAGAAATTGCAACCCTTCCCCTCCGCCCCTCAGTTCTTTCCCGAGAATTCCAAGTTCGCGGACCTCAAGTCCCCACCGCAGTTCAAGGAGATCAAGGGCGGATTCGAGATCCGGGTTCCGATCTCGGAGGACGTGGCAGAACTCGAGAATCCGGTGCGCTTTCTCTTCGCGGGAATGGAGAGACCGCTCCTGTTTTCAGCGAAGGTGGCCGCGACAAAGCTCAAATAGCGATTTTTCACAGGTCACCCTGGGCAAACCCTCAAAAGATTTCGCGTGAAATCGCGCGCTATTCATGGTTTCTCATCCCGCCCGCAAAGCTATGATCGATATCCGCGCCATTCGCGAAGATCCCGCCGCTATCAAAGAACGTCTGGCCGCTCGTCACGACGGCTCGGCCGACATGATTGACGAGGTCGTTTCCTGCGACGAGACCCGTCGCAGGGCCGAGACTGAAAAGCAGCAGCTCCAGTCCGAGCGCAAAAAGACTTCCAAGCAGATCGGTGAACTCCGCTCCAAGGGTGAAGACAGTTCCGCAATTGAAGCGGAGGTGAAGAAGATCGGAAATAGCATCAAGGCGCTCGACCAGGAGGGATCCGCGGCCGAAGCGCGTCAGACCGAACTCCTGCTCAACATCCCGAACCTCCCACACGACACCTGTCCGCAAGGCGAAAACGAAGAGGCCAATCCCGAACTCCGAACCTGGGGCGAGAAGCGCGAGATCGCGAACCCCAAGGATCATGTTGCGCTCGCGGAACAGCACGGGCTGATCTCCTTCGAAGACGGAGTCCGGATTTCGGGAAGCGGATTCCCGGTCTACCGGGGACTCGGCGCCCGTCTCCAACGCGCGCTCATTCAGTTCCTCCTAGACACGCAGACCCGCGAGCACGGCTACGAAGAAGTGGGAGTTCCCTACGTCGTGAAACGGGAGTGCGGAATCGGCACGGGACAGCTCCCCAAATTCGCGGAAGAAATCTATCCCACTGAGAACGACGAACTGTTTCTCATCCCCACCGCCGAGGTCCCGGTTACCAATCTTTACCGGGACACTCTCCTCGCCGAGGATGATCTTCCGATCAAGATGACAGGTCACACCCCGTGTTGGCGTCGCGAAGCAGGAAGCGCCGGACGGGACAATCGCGGCATTATCCGCGTGCACCAATTCGACAAGGTAGAGCTCGTTCAGATCACCCATCCTGACAAATCCTTCGAAGCCCTCGAAGAATTGACCGGCCACGCCGAGAAAATTCTTCAGCTTCTCGATCTGCATTATCGCGTGATCGAACTGTGTGGTGGCGATCTCGGCTTTGGTGCCGCGCGCACCTACGACATTGAAGTGTGGGCCCCCGGACACGGCAAGTATCTCGAAGTGTCCAGCTGTTCGAACTTCACCGACTACCAGGCGCGGCGCATGAAGCTTCGATTCAAGGACAGCGAAGGAAAGAACCGCCTTTGCCACACCATCAATGGATCCGGGACCGCACTTCCCCGACTCTATGTCGCGCTTTTGGAGCAGCACCAGCAACCGGACGGATCGATCACCATTCCCGAGTCGCTGGCGCCCTACTTTGGGGCGGAGAAAATTGGCTAAGGCTTCAGACTCCTCCATGGGTTGCCTCCCCGTGGGGCCGGTCTCTCCAAGGGGTCATGGTCCTCAATTCCGCTTCTTCATTCGGCGATGGATGGCCAGAATGAGGATCGCACCCACCGTGGCGGTGAAAATGCTGCCCCCCGAGACGCTGGCGGAGGCTCCGGACTTTAAGAAGGGCAGGAAAATCCCGACAACCCCGCCCACAAAGCGCCCGCGATCCCCAGCACGATGGTCATCCAAGGCCCGCCCGGGTCCGGGCCGGGCATGATCGCTTTGGCCCGGCTGCCCGCCGCAATTCCAAGTGCAATCCAGATCAAAAATCAAACATAGCCGCAGTCGGCCCCAAGCGCGGGACCTCGATCCGCTACAATTGTCCCTGAATCTTCTACCCCGCGAATCGAGGTTCGAGATTGAGCCCTGATTGGTGAGCGGTCACACTCCCGCCGTGCTCGAACTTGATCCGCGCTTCGCTCCTCGCCGTCGCTATTTGCTCGCAATCTCAGGGGGCCGCGATTCGGTCGCGCTCTTGCATGCCCTCCTCGAAGCCGGCTCCACCAAGATCGTCCTCTGTCATCTCAATCATCAACTGCGCGGCCTCTTCTCGGTGCACGACGCCGCCTTCGTGCGAGAGTTGGCAGAAATGCACAACCTCCCCTTCGAGATCACCCGATTCAACGTCCAGCGCCGGACGGAGATCGAACACGTGTCCATCGAGGTCGCGGCCCGACGCTCTCGGCATGAATTCTTTGCCGCCTGCGCCAAGAAGCACCGATGCGACAACGTCCTGCTGGCCCATCACGCGGACGACAATGCCGAAACCGTGCTCCTGAATCTCTTTCGCGGCTCGGCCGGATTGAAAGGCATGCGCTTCGAGTCATCGCTCCTCGTTGATCGTAAAAAGCTCAATCTCGTGCGCCCGCTCCTGAACGTACGACGGAGCGCGATCGACGCCTATCTGAGCGAGCGCAGTATTCCCTTTCGAGACGACGCCAGCAACGAGGACCCGTTCACGGCGCGCAACAAGTTGCGCCTGGAAGCACTGCCCCTTCTCCGGGAGATCATGGATCGGGACATCACCCCTGCCATCGTGCGGGCCGCAAAATCCAGCCGGGAGGATCAGGATGCGCTCAATGACCTGCTCGAAGTTCTTGAGCTAGTCGATCCGCAGGAGCGCCTCTTTCTTCCCAAACTGCGCGACCTCCCCGAAGGGCTGCAACGGCGCGCCCTCTTTCTCTACCTGCAGGACTCCGGGGTAGGTAATCTCTCGAACGATCTCATCTTGCGCTGCCTGTCGATGCTTGAGCTCGGCTCGCCGGCCAAAGTGAATCTCCCCGGTGACCTTCACCTCCGGAGGCGGGCAAGTCGGCTCTTTGTGGAGTGAGGGCAAACTCATCCAACCAACCACGACGATGGTCGTTCCTCAAAGCCTTCCTTCTTCTCTGGAGAGGTTGGAGCCTCGGGGGCTTTGAATGGGCCTTCCTGCGCTCCGTGGAGGTATACGGGTGAGATCAGGAGCAGCACGAGCTACAGAAAAAGGATGAGGTTGCCCCACCGGTTGATCTCGTCCCTTAAATTGGTCCGCCGTATTGATCAGTCTGATCAGAAGGTTGCGACAGGTTCGAAATCTATAGTTTCTGTAAGCCGGAGGCATGAGCGCAGGAGTTGATCCTGCCGAGTTTCCAAGGGGAGGAAGTGAGGATCCCTGAGATCTCCCTCAGGCGGACCGGCATGGTCCTTCGGCCGGAAGCCGTTCCGATATTCTATTCCCGGTTCCGACCCCGACCCCCAACAAGCCAAAGACCCCAGGCTTTCGCCTGGGGTCGGACAACTTGGTGTCCCGGAGCTGAACCCGGGGCTGAAACTATGAGACCGAGAGAATGTGTTCCTATTTTTTGGACTCGCTGAGCTCTTTCTTCACCTTCTCTTCGATTTCGGCGTAGAGTTTTTCGTCGGCCTTGAGCGCCTCTTTCGCGGCGTCCCGTCCTTGGGCAAGTTGATCGCCATCGTAGCTAAACCAACTTCCACGCTTCTGAATGAGGTTATACTCTAGGGCGAGATCGAGAAGGGTGCCTACCGAAGAAACCCCCTCGCTATACATGATGTCGAATTCTGCTTCCCGGAAGGGTGGCGCCACCTTGTTTTTGACGACCTTGACCCGGGTTCGATTGCCCTGCACAACACCGTCGGTGGACTTGATCTGGCCGATGCGGCGAATGTCGATTCGGACCGAGGAGAAGAACTTGAGGGCTCGTCCCCCCGGGGTGGTTTCGGGGTTCCCGAACATGACGCCGATCTTTTCGCGGATCTGATTGGTGAAGATGCAGACTGTACGTGCCTTGGCAATGAGGGCGGTCAGTTTCCGCATGGCCGCACTCATGAGACGAGCCTGGGTGCCAACCGTGGAATCCCCGATCTCACCGGCTAATTCCTGCTTGGTCACCAAGGCGGCGACCGAGTCGAGCACCACCACGTCAATTGCGTTGGAGCGGATGAGGGCCTCGCAAATCTGGAGTGCTTCTTCTCCCGATGAGGGCTGCGAAATGAGCAAGTCGTCGAGGTTCACGCCAAGTTTTTTGGCATACTGTGGATCGAGGGCGTGCTCGACGTCAATGAAGGCTGCCAATCCCCCAAGGGCCTGAGCCTGTGCGATGGCGGTGAGAGTGAGGGTGGTCTTTCCGGAAGACTCCGGCCCGTAGACTTCGACGATGCGTCCGCGGGGAAACCCGCCCACTCCGAGCGCACGATCGATGAGAAGGTTTCCGGTGGGGATGACATCGACGTCGACACAGTTTTCATCGCCCAGACGCATGATCGCGGATTCTCCGAATTCCTTCTGGATCGAGGAAATTGCGAGGTCGAGATTCTTCTTGCGAGCTTCGGCGAGTTTCTCAGCGGCCTTGTCCCGGGCGGGAGTGGCAGCTTTGCTCGGAGAAGCGGCAGATTTTGCGGGCGTGGTAGGAGAGGAAGCGGAGGCTTTTTGGTCGGCCATTGGCTTAGGTTTATCAGCAACAGTAATCATGACAATTTCGATTTGGTATGTCTGCAGACTACGGCACTTCGTTGGGCGAGGCAAGGACAAATCTGTTCTAGTGAACACTTGTTCGCTTGTGCTGCTCTCCTCCCTAGAAAACAGGGGTTTTGGGCCGTGCCAGCTGCGCTGAACAGTAGCTCATGGGCTCCCCCCTTGATTCGAGGCTGATGAGGCTGAACCCCGCGCCGTGCGACGAGCAGCTGCTAATTCTTGCGGAGATGTTCCGCCCGTTTGCCCAGTTTTTCGGCCTGCAGCCGCAATTCGGCCGCTATCTTCTCGAGCTTGGTGATCTCGTCCTGCTTGCTTTCAAATTCGGCCCATGCCTTCTCGCGCGCTGCCAGTTCCTGCTCCAGTTCCTCGACCCGGTCATGATCGCCGTTGTGCTCCTTCTCAATCCGCGCCACCACCTCCAGCAACTTTTTGTAGCGAACGCGCTCGTTCTCCAAGGCCGCTTCCAGCTCCGCTCTTCGCGCCTTTGAGCCTGCGATCTCCTTCTCTGAATTCTCCCAGGCCTCGTGATCGGCATCGATCTTCTTCTTCACGACCTGGAGTGCCTTGCGAGTCTTCGCCAATCCACTTTTCAGCTCTGCTTCATTCGGGGCCTTCGCCTCTTTCTTCTTCTCCTCCGCAGGAGGTGCCTCAACGGCCTCCTGGTCCTTTTGCGCAATGACCAGGACCGCCGCAGGGGAGGAGGCCCCATTCTTATTCTTCCCGGTGTTGGGAAGAGGTGCTGGCTTCTCACTCCTGGATTCCTGCCGAGGCTGATCCACCTTGCGCACCTTCATGGACTGAAGGTGTTCCCCCAAGCGCTCCGCATCTTTCGCAAGATGCGATTCCGGCGCAACCTCACGAATCTCAGCAACCGTGTTCAAGGCCTCAGCGTGTCTCTTCAGGATCATACAGGCGTTGAGTTTGTAAAAGAGCACTCGTTGTTTCATCTCACCGGCAAGCTCATCCTTCGCGATTATTTCGTCGGCGGCCTTGCACGCTCCTTCAAAATCCTTGTTCACGAAAAAGTCCCGGAACGACCTTTCCAATTTGCGACGGGTGGCGGTGCCCTTCGTGGTGGTAACCAGCACCGCTTTGCCATTCAGCGTGCGCAGTTCATCGAACTCCTTCCGATAAATGGTCGTCAGGGTTCCCGGGGGCACCACCCGGAGCGCTCGCTCCAGATGACCGGCGCGCGCTGTCCCTTCCGCCTTGCCCGCACTCGCAAAGGCGTCATCTCGAAGCGCGCGGTTCTTGCGTCTTTCTGCGAACTGCTTGAAGAAGGACCCGGGGCCGCCCTTCAGATCATGCAGCTCCGCATAGGGGCGCCCTTCGGCATCGCACAACATGATGGTGGGATGGATCCGAATCGCGAACTCAGCTCGCAGGGCCGCGTTCTGTTCGAGATTCGATTCGGCGATTCCCGACTTGTCCTTGGGGTAGTCGAGGACCACGAGGACGAACTCGTCTCTCACCTCATCAGCGAACTGCTTATGCTCGAAGATTTCCCGTTTCAACTTCCCACCCCAGGCATTGGAAGAGGAGAAACTGAGAAAGAGATCCTTCTTCTCTTCCGCGGCCAGTTTTTTGGCGGCCTCGAAATTGGTCTGCCACGCAAGGTCTGCCAGGGCGGGCGCGGAAAGGAGGGCCCCAGCCAGAATATTCGCGATCAGGAGGTTCATGACAAAATAAGCTTCTTTGAAAGAGCGACGCTGGGGGAATGATCCGTCCGCCGTCCAGCCGAAATTCGGCGAATGAGGGTCACTCGGGCCCACCCGAGCCCTCATCGCGATCGATGTTTGAATCGTAACTATCGATGTGTTGGAGAGCGTTAGGAGGGGTAAGCTCTCCGGATCATGGAATTTGACCCTGTCACCTTCAGCCTGAGAACGGGATGGCTCGGCATGCTGGGAGGCGTGCTGAGCGGAGCCCTGATGGGCCTCTTCTTTCTCAAACCCAATTGGATGGGTGGCTACGGAAGCCAACCGCGCCGCCTGGTCAGACTTGGACACATTTCGTTTTTCGGGATCGGATTGCTCAATCTCTTCTACGCGCTCTCCCTTACCCCCCTGGAAGTCCCCCTCACCGCTGGTCGCTGGGGCGCCCTCTCCTTCGCGCTCGCGCTGGTGGCGATGCCGACCTGCTGCTTCCTCACCGCCTGGCGTCAATCCATGCGGCGCCTCTTCCCGGTACCCGTTCTCAGCGCCGGGGCCGGAATCGCGATCATTCTTCTCAAGGGATTTTAGGAGCTCATGAAAATCGGTTTCATTGCAATCAGCGGACTGCGCATGGCGGATCCGCGTCTCCTCGGACTTGGCATGACCTTCCCCGCGGTCGCCCGGCGCGCCAAGGAAATCGAAGCACTCCCCTCGCTGGGACTGCTCACCATCGCGGGTATGACACCAGCCGGAGTCGAAGTCGAGTATCTCGAGGTCCGCGACGTGGACCAGGACAGCCTGCCGCTGCACTTCGATGCGGTCGCCCTCTCCACTCTCACCGGCACCGCAAAGGAAGCCTTCCGACTGGCAGCCCGCTTTCGGGAGTGGGGCATCCCCACCATCCTGGGCGGCTTGCACGCCACCCTCGCTCCGGAAGAGTGCCGGAGTCACTTCGACTCCATCATCATCGGAGAGGGCGAACCGGTGTGGCCGGAGGTGGTGCGCGACCTGCAGGGCGGAACCCTGCAACCAGTCTACGACGCGCGGGCTCACGGACCGTTTGATTTTCGCGAGGCCCCCACTCCCCGCTTCGATCTCCTGGATCCGGATCGCTACCCGCGCTTCACCGTGCAAAGCCAGCGCGGCTGTCCCTACGCCTGCGAGTTTTGCGCGGCCTCCATGCGCCTCTCTCCCAAGTTTCGCACCAAACCGGTGGCCAAGGTGCTCAACGAAATCCGCACCCTGAAGGAACTCTATCGCCGACCCTTCATCGAATTCGCGGACGACAACACCTTCGCTGACAAGAAACACGGCCGGGCCCTCATGCGCGGCCTGGCGGACGAGAACATCCGCTGGTTTACCGAGACCGACATCTCGGTCGCCGACGACGAAGACCTCCTCAAGATGATGCGCGATGCCGGCTGCTACCAGGTCCTGATCGGCCTTGAGAGCCCCAACTTTGATTCCCTCGACCAGGTCGAACTGAAATCCAACTGGAAGGCCCGACGCACCGATCAGTATCTCCGCGCGATCGAGACGATCCAAAAGCACGGGATCACGGTGAATGGTTGTTTTGTGATGGGCTTCGACGGAGACGGGACGGAATGTTTCGACAATGTGCTCGAATTTGTGGAGAAATCAGGACTTTACGATGTGCAGATCACCTACCTCACCCCCTTTCCAGGCACTCCTCTCTGGGCGCGCCTTTCGGAAGAGGGTCGCCTCCTCTCGGAGGAAGCCACCGAACGCTGCACCCTCTTTGACATCAATTTCCAACCCGACTCCATGTCGGTCGACGAACTACGGAGCGGGTTTTGGAAGCTCGCCCGCCGGCTCTACCGTCCGAAGTTCGTCGCCGTTCGCAATCGGAATTTTCGGCAACACCTTCGCCAACGGGCAAAGGAAAATCGCCGGCCCGCCGCATGATGGACTCGCCCTCTCACTCCTGCAAGCGCCCCCCTCGCGGGAAGCGGTCCCTCCTCCTTACCCTCGCGCTCCCAATTTCTTCTCTCATGATATCCTGTGATCTTCCCGCACCTGAAGCCGAAATTGCTGCCAAGGCGGTCGAACTCCCCAAAGGCAAAGTCGTCCTCGTGCACGGCATCTTCGATACCCGCCTCGGCATGCGCCCGCTGCGCAAAGCGATCGTGGCGGGCGGCTACGAATGCCTGGTCCCATCGCTCAAACCAGTGGACGGACGCAAGGGGCTTGAGCCCCTCGCCCGCCAACTTGCCGATCTCATCGATCAGGAGTGGAAGGCCGACGCCAAGTTTTCCATCGTGGCCTTCAGCATGGGCGGCTTGGTGTCGCGCTACTACCTCCAAAAACTCGGAGGGGCCAAACGATGCAATGGGCTCTACACCATTGCGACCCCACACAATGGAACCTACACCGCCTATCTCTATCCCGGTAAAGGGGCCAAGCAGATGCGTCCCGAGAGCGAGTTCCTCATGGCGCTCAAAAAAGATGCGTCCGTCTTTGAAAACATTCCGGTCACGTCCTACCGCAACCCCCTCGATGTGGTCATGCTCCCCACCAAGAGCCCCAAGTGGGGCAAGGCCGAAAATGTCCGTCTCTGGTCTGCGATCCATTCCTCCCTCTTGTGGGAAAAGGAACTGCACCTCGACTTGCTGAAACGCTTGGGTAAGAACTCTTCCTGAGCCCGGGAAATCGCTACTCCTCGTAGGCTTTCTTCACTTCCTCCGCGATCACCCGGAATCCCTCCCGCACGACATCCTCCGCCATCGTGAAGGAGATGCGCAGGCACTCATTGCGATGCCCCCAGTCATCGTCTCCCAGTCCGTAGAAGAAGTAGTTCCCCGGAACCACAAGGACCTTGCGTGCCTTGAGGCGCTCGTATAGTTCGCGTGAGGTAATGGGCATCCCTTCAAACCAGAGCCACAAAAAGAGTGCGCCTTCACTGCGGTGCAGGCGGTAGGGCAGCGCGTCGTCGAAAAACTCCTTCACCCACCCCTGGGCCTGCTCGGATTTCCTGCGGTAGAACGGTTGTACCACCTTGTCGCTGACCTGGAGGATCTCGCCGCTTTCCACCAGCGGCTGCATGATGGTCTGGCCCGCGTTGGTGTTGGAAAGACCCACGATCGAGGTCATCGAGGAGACCCATTTGATCACTTCCTCTCGCGCAATCACGATTCCGGTCCGCGTGCCGGGAAGACCAATCTTGGAGAGGCTCTGGGTCAGGATGATGTTCTCGTTCCAGAATGGTTTAGCCTCCGTGAAAATGATGTTGGGAAAGGGCGCGCCGTAGGCGTTGTCAATGATGAGGGGGATATCGTGCCTCGCCGCCAACTCCGCAAGCTGACCGATCTCGTTGTTGGTCAGGACATTCCCCGTCGGATTGGTGGGACGCGAAACACAGATCGCTGCCACGTCATCGTCAATGACGAGATTGTCGAAATCAACTCGGTACTTGAATTCGTGTTCGCCGGTCAGATCAAACTTGGGCTTGACGGCACGAAAGAGATCGCCGCCCGCCGACTGATTGGCGTAGCCAATGTACTCGGGAACCAGAGGGAGCAGGATCTTCTTCCTGCGCCCGTCCGGAAACCGTCCACCCAACGAGTTGAACAAAAAGAAGAAGGCGGTCTGCCCGCCAGCGGTAATAGCCACGTTTTTCGGCCCGAGGTCCCAACCGAATTCGCACTTGAAGAGCCCCGCGACCGCGGTCCGAAAGGCTTCGTTCCCCGCTGGACCTTCGTAGTCACCCAGCATGCGCGCCAGCGCCCCCGGCTCCGCCATGATTTCCTCCATCCGTCGCCGCCAGATCTCATCGATCTCCGGAATATGAGCCGGCTGGCCACCACCCAACATGCGCATCCGATCACCCCCGCTCGCAAGCGCCTGACCAAGATCTTCCATCAACTCGCCGATACCGCTTCCGATGCACAACCCACGACCAAATTCTGACAATTCCCAAGACATGATTTGCAGCATGCTATCATGCCTTACCTTCCGCTTTTAACCAAGGCCACACACAACCGCACGAAGAAAAATAATGGTCCTTCCTCCAAGAACAGACCAAGACCCCGGATAACCGCGAGTCTTTTACGCGAGGCAGAGCGTTGAAATTTTCTGCAATGCGGCGCGGGACTGGTGAGGGGCGCGGCGAAAGGCGGAAGGGAATCGAGATTCACAACCAACGCGCAACCACGCCAACGCATTCAACGCGATCGGCCCAGCGGGCCGACAATTCGTCTCGTGCCCAAAACGATTTTCTCCTCTCCGTCGACGCGACGTCGCTGAGAATCTCAAACCCCTGCCAGGGGTCTGTCGGACTTTAAGCGGGCCCGAAAATTCAGGCGTTTCCATTCATGGGAGCGCGCTCTGTATCCGGGGATCGAGACACCCCAATGCTGTTGCCACCCGACCTGCGGGATTGGGTTCCCGAAGATGATCTGG
>JAPKFB010000087.1 GCA_028821775.1 Roseibacillus sp. | reverse complement strand
ACGCGGCGGATCAAGGTGTTGTGGCTCGCCTCCGCTGTCGATGCCAGGCCGAGCTTCTTCAGTTTCGCATCGATGAAGTGATCGATCCCGCGCCCGGCGTCGGGCAACGCTTTGGCAACCGGAGGCTCGAAGGCCCAGTGCTTCTCGTAGGGCGCGCCCAGCTCGATCCAAAGTTTGAGCGTCTGCTTGTCCTCATCGCTCAGCGTCTTCTTCGTCTTTGCGGGCGGCATGAGATCGTCGCTGTCGTCGGTGGTGATGCGGTACCACAGCTCGCTCTTATCGGGCTTGCCCGGGACGATCGCAATCTCGCCGCTTTTGCCTGCCCCATACGCCGAGTCGGGCTCGTCCAGTCGCAGGTCACCTTTGCGATCCTTCGAATCGGCGCCGTGACAGGCGAAGCAGTTCTCCGACAGGATCGGCCGGATGTCGCGGTTGAACGAGAGTTCAGCGGCGCCCGCCGGAAAACCCGTCAGCAGGAAGCTCGCGCACCAAGGGGAAAAGAGGCGGGGCATATCGAGGGTATGAAGTGGCCCCGCTTTCGTTGCCAGTAAATTGCTCGTTTAGTTGATACTGGTTCCGGGGGGCGGGTTGGTTTGTGTTTGCTTCGTGCTTGGAAAGGTGAGGTGGAGGGACTGGAGCCTTTCCAGCTACAGTCTCCGTCCTGGCCCTCATGCTGCTTGCGGCGGTGGTTGTAGAACGCCATCCAGTCGTCGATGTGAGACCGGAGTTCGCCCACCGTGCCGAAACTCCTTGAAGCGCTTTGCATTTGCCATTTCCATCCGCCCGTACTTGAGGCGTCATCAGGAGAAGGGTTCCTCGCTGATGTTCGCCTCCCGGCAGGCTTCCTCCACGGTTTGCTCTCCGTCTGCCTTGCGCAAGATCCGGATGATTTCCTCGGTGGGGGTCTCTTTTTCTTCATTTCTGTTCTGGGTTAGCCCCAGAACCTCTCCTTCACAATGGCCCAGTTGAAGGGGAGCAGATCAGGCGCGTATACGGTTGTAACCGAATTTCTGGACACTACGGAGTATGACGAGCTTCCCGGTCGCCGCGGTGGCAAGAAGCGTCAGCTTGCCTTGGGCTCGTGTTCGAGACTACTTTTGCCCCATCACTTCTCCAGTCCATTCCTGCCGAGTGACCTTCCTCAATCTTCTGGCTGTATCTTTGGTTCTGCTGTCGGGTGCCGAGGCTCAAGAGAAGGGTTCGCAACCCCGGGCTGATGGCGGAGCGTTCGTGCAGCCGTTTCTAGAGAGCCATTGCGTCAAGTGTCATGGCCCCAAGAAAGCCAAGGGCGGGATCCGTTTCGATCGCTTGGACGGGCGCGTCGCCCTGGGTTTCGATTTTGAGACCTGGACAGCCATCCATGAGCAACTGCGAGAAGGTGAGATGCCGCCGGAGGATGAGGATCAACCGGGCGACGCCGCTCGCGTGAAGGTCGTGTCATGGCTTGGCAGTGAGCTGGAGAAAGCGCATTCGTCCGATCGAGTGCGCTACTTGTTGAGTCAGTTCGCCTTTGGGAATCATGTCAGTCACAAGAAACTTTTCGGCGGCGAAGTTGAGGAGCGGTCGTTCTCTCCGCCTCGCTTATGGCGGATCAATCCAAACATCTACGACCGCACCAAGCAGCGGATCCTTAGACACCACTGGGAGGAGCTGCGGCGGGTGCGCCAGCCATTTGCCTTGGAGAAGAGGCCGGGGATCAACGATTACGCGGTGAATTTGTATGCGGACTCCGCGACCCTCGAGACGCTCCTGCGCAACGCTCGAACGATCGTGGAGCACCAGTTGAGTCGCGAGGTCTCGGAGACGTTCCGCGCGGTTTTGGAAGCAGAGGAGCCGAGTAGAGAGCAGATCGATGCGGCGGTGCGGCATCAGTTCAAAGCCTTGGTTTACCGCCTGCCGAGTGAGGTTGAGTTGAAGCGCTACCGGGAATATATGTTGCGCGCGATCAGCGAGGCGAAGGATCTACGTGAAGGCATGGCCGTCTGTCTGAAGGCAATCGCCCTGTTACCGGAGGCGGTCTATCGCATGGAACTGGGGCTAGGCGAGGAGGACGAGCACGGCCGGCGGCGAATGTCCGGGAGCGAACTGGCATTCGCGATCAGTTTTGCGCTCACCGACGATCCGCCGACCGCGGAGCTCTGGTCTGCCGCTCGCGAGGGCAAGCTCCGGACAAGGGAAGGTGTTCGATCGCAGATCGAGCGCCTCCTTGACGATGAGGCGATCGCCAAACCGAAGATCCTGCGTTTTTTCCAGGAGTTCTTTGGATATCACCGTGCCCCGGATGTGTTCAAAGATGCGAAGCGCTATCGGAACTACGATTGGGGCAACGTCCCGTATCAACTCGTGCACGAGGCCGATTTACTGGTGTTGCACATTCTGGATCGAGACCAGAATGTGTTGCGTGAGTTGCTGACGACGAAGAAGTTCTTTGTCGGGCACTTTGGTTCAGAGGGAGATCCCGAGGAGTTGGAGCAACGTCTCGCGGCCCTGCGACTGCTTCACGATTACTGGAGGGACAAGCCTTGGAAGAAACTGAAGTACGAACTCAAGCCTGGGATCCGTGCGGACATCGAGGCCTTGCATCCCTACTTCCGGACCCAGCCGGCGAAGCACAGGATGAGCGGCGGGCTGATCAAGGACTACATGGAATACCTCCCGGTTTGTTACAAAAGCGGGATCCGCCCGATGCTGGCGCAGTTCACCCTCATGGAGGGCGAGCGCGAACGGAATTTAACCTCCGCCCACGACCAGCGCTTCTTCTTGAGTGCCTACAACTTGAAAATCGATCAGTTCGATTGCCCGACCGAGCAGCCGTTCGAACTCAATCCGGAGCAACGAGTCGGGCTCTTGACCCATCCGGCCTGGCTGATTGCGCATTCAAAGAACACCGAGACCAACCCGATCACCCGCGGGAAATGGATCCGTGAGCGCTTGTTGGCAGGCCTCGTTCCAGATGTGCCGATTACGGTGAATGCGGTCGTCCCGGAGGATCCGCACAAGACACTGAGGGAGCGATTCGCACTCACGCGGCAGGCCGAGTGCTGGCGGTGCCACAAAAAGATGAATCCCCTGGGGATGACCTTCGAGGCCTACGATGACTTCGGTCGCTTCCGGACAAAGGACGAGGCGAGCGGCAAACCGATCGAGGCGAGCGGGCGACTCGATTCGACGGGCGATGCACGCCTGGATGGCGAAGTGGGGAACGCGATCGAACTGGTCGAGCGGCTGGGGAAGTCAGAGCGAGTGCGCCAATCGTTCGTACGGCACGCGTTTCGGTATTGGATGGGGCGCAACGAGATGCTCAGCGATTCGTCGACCTTGATGGCGGCGGATGAGGCCTATCTCAAGAGCGGGGGCAGCTTCCGTGCTCTCTTGATTTCGCTATTGAGCTCCGATTCTTTTGTCTACAGGAAGCAAGTCGAAGAATGAGAGCGCTGGTTACATCAAGACGGGGTTTCATCAAGCAACTATCGCTTGGTAGCGGCGGGATGTTGTTGGCGCCGTTGGTGCGCCAACTTTCAGCAGACGCGGCCGGGGCGGAAAAGGCGTTTCCGCAGCGGTTTGTGTTCCTCGTGAAATCGAGTGGTCTGACGCCGGCTGCGATCACGCCAACAGCGTTGCTCAACAAAAAGGCTGAGGGCGGATCGCCCTTCAGGGCCGCCTTGAAGGATCACGCCCTGCCGGAATCACTGCAGGCCCTCGAGCCGTTCAAGGACCAGGTCGGCATCGTTCAGGGTTTTTCCGGTAAGATGTGCCTGGCGGGGCATACGTCCTACTTTGGAGCCATGGGCGTCCACGCTTCTCCGAGCGAGACATCAAGCGGCAATCCGCTGCGGGCCACGATCGACACCCGCCTTTCGTCGAGATATCCAAGTCCGTTCGGGCACGTCGGTCTGGCCTTGCGCGGACGTGCGGTTGGTGGCGCGGGCGATCCCATTCCGGAAGGGACAATCTATCCGGGGCTTTCGGCGCTGGCAGCAGGAAGAGAGCTCCCCTTTCAAGCAAGCCCGGATCAAGCCTACGACCAGTTGTTCGGTTCTGCGATGGGGTCGGTGCAGGGGCGCAAGCGCTACGCGCTGGAA
The DNA here is from genome assembly GCA_028821775.1 of Roseibacillus sp. Lineage (GTDB taxonomy): Bacteria > Verrucomicrobiota > Verrucomicrobiia > Verrucomicrobiales > Akkermansiaceae > Roseibacillus_B. The sequence continues at coordinate 14,246 of JAPKFB010000087.1, read as the reverse complement.
TCCGGGATGCTCGATTTTCTCTCGGACGATATCAGGCGCCTGCGCAAAGAAGTTCCCTCCGCAGAGCAGGACAAGCTCAATCATTACCTGACCGCCTTCGAAGAACTGCAGGAGAGGCGGACGAAGCTCGCTGGGATGGGTGACATCATCAGGCAGGGAGCGCCGGAGTTGACGGACAAGTTCGCTTCAGATCGCGGGATCGATCGGCTCGAGTCGCATTTTACGCTCGCCGCCTCGTGTCTGATTACTGGTCTGAGTCACGGGGTGACCATTCGCATGGACAACCTCGAGCACGTCTACACCGGGTTGGGCCTGACCGAACAGAATGTCCATGCGATTGGGCATGGGACCGGCTCAAACGGAAAAACTGCGCAGGACTGTCGCGAGGTAATTCGCGCCTATCATATCAAGCTGATCGCCGGGCTGGCAGGGAAACTGCGCAGCATCCCGGAGGGCGACGGGACGATGCTTGACAACACGATGATCGCCTACTTGAGCGATGCCGGCGAAGCGCATCACGGAGCCTTGCACGAGTGGCCGTTCCTGATCGTCGGTGGTTGCGGTGGGCGATTGGCAATTCCTGGCCACTACATCAGGATGCCGGACTACGGACAGGTCGGGCACGGTACCATCGGGAATCTCTACACCTCAATCTTGAACGCCTACGGGGATCCCGTTGCGCATTTCGGAGATCCAGATTTCGAATTGGAGCGCCAGGGTTTTCCGCAGCGCGGAGCAGTGGACTCCTTGATTGCCTGATCGGGGACGAGTGCGCCGGTGGCGCGGAGGCAAGAGGTCAAGCATCGGTCAATTCTCCACTCCCTTCACGAGCCGGTAAGACTTGCCATTGTCAGTGGTCTTGAAAATTCCGTGGCGGTTGCAGAGGTAGAGCGTGTTGTCTTCCCCCGCGTCTGGAATCAGGCATGAGATGCCCGCATTCAATGTGAGCGCTCCGCGATCCCCGCTAATCCGGGATGTCTTAGAAAGAGCCGACCAGTTGCGGCTTCGCTCCTTGGTGAAATAGACCGGGCCTTGCCCTGTATCCGAGAACGGCGCAGCGCAGGTAAGCTTGCTCCATTTGTCAAACGGCCGAGCGCCGATTGCTGTATACAGCCTGTCGGTAGACGTCCCGACCTTACGCTTGGCATACAAGGCGCAGTGAACCCAAGTGTAATACAGGCCTCGGGTGGTGGCGAAGTTCATGAAGTTCCTCTCCGTGTCAAAGACCATGTTCGCTATCCCGAAGTCTTCCAACTCGCAGACTTTGCTTGGCTTGATCGGCTGATCACCCGTGGTGAGGTTGATCCAATAGATTCGTGCGGGTGCCTCGACTTTTGATGCCGGTTTGCCTAGGCCGAGTGATTCGAACTCACTGTCGGCAAAGGTCCCGACTACTAGGGTTGGCGCTTTGGAATGTTTGTCGGGCTGCGGACTAAACGCCATGCTGGTGATTCGCTCTCCGGTCAGCGCGGCACTGGTCCAAGTTTCGCCTGCGTCCCGGCTGATGAACAGACCTTTGGTTTCTCCGCCGGCGACCACAAGCTTGGGATCGTAGGGGCAGAACATGATGACTTCGCCGAACAGCGTGGTGGGGCCGCGGCCATCAAAGTCAATCTCGCGCGTCACCAGCTTCCAGGATTTTCCGCCATCCACGCTTCGCCAGAGCCCGCTCTTCAGCACGCCCTCCACGACGCTGCCGCCGGCGCGGAGAACGATGGAACTGTTCTCGGGATGCACCGCCACCGACCGGACTGCCATCGCATCAGGGGTTGTCAGTCCACCGTTCACAGCGGCCCAGGTCTCTCCGCGGTCTTCGGATCTGACCAGTCCATTGCCCGCGCTCCTAGCATACAAAATCTGAGGATTCTTCGTTGCCTGGACCAATGCAGTGATGCGATTTTCGATATCCAGATCTTCTTTTCTGGGTTTCTCCCGCAGTTCTTTGGGCACGGTTCTCTCAAGCTTGATATGATCGACGGTGCCTTGGAACAGGCTCCGGCTCTTGTTCGGTCCGGACCGGAAGCAGACCCCCGCATAGACTTCCTTGGAGGGATGGCTGGTAAAACGTTCATCTGCCAGCCGCCAAGTTATCCCGTCTGCCGACGTGAATGATTGATACCGCGGTCCGCGTCGAACCAGTCTTAGCCAGCGGTGCTCCCCTTCGAATGACGCGATACTCTTGTTGCTTCCGGCCAAGTCGGGAAAATCCTTCGCGCCTTTCATCTTTCCTTCGGCGGTCAGAAAGAGGCTGATTTCAGAATTGTAAGGCCCCTTGTCCGTAAGGCGCACTTTCGGATTCGAGTGCTTGGACAGGATCGAGAGCCCCAACCAATTCGACGGCCACAGGCCATTCTCTTTGGAAGTCAGGGGCATATCGGCAATTCGCGCCGTAAGTGTAAAATCCCCCGCTATTGTCTGGTGCACAAAACCGTAGCCTTCTCCCACGAAGGATACGCTGTTGGCCTCGCCTCGAACCGCGAGGGGAAATCCACCCTCTAACATACTATTAAACTGCCACGGTTCGGTTATTCGATTCTTCGCTTCAAGCTCCAGCTCGTTGGAGGAGTCGATGGAATGGCCTTCACCAAACCAGAGACGCGCCCAGACCAGATTCCCGCCCTCGGGTAGCAAGGCCTCCATATCCAGCTTGCCCTTGTCATCGACATCGGCGCCATGCTTGGTCGTCAGCAGCACTTTGCCGGCAAACAGCTGCAACTTTTGGATCGCTTGCCCGCGCCGCTCAATACCTACCTGAATTTTCGCCATGTTGTCCTCCAGCACCCCGGCGGAAACGGCTCCTTTCAGTACGAGAGTAGCCGAGGGAACTTCAGCGCGTTCATCGCACATGAAGTCATCCCTCGAAAGCTTGCGGAGCTCGAATCCGGGACCTTCCCAACTGATGGCGATCTTGGCGGTTGTTGATTGGTTGCTGTTCCCGTCATTGGCTCCCTTGAAATACTCCAGTTCAAAAGCACGCAGGCCTTTTCCTAGTGCAACCGAGCAGAGCTTTTGCGATGTGCTGTGGATTCCGTCGTTATCGGCAATCAACTTACCATCCACATGTAAGCGGCTGCCGTCGCGGGTCCCCACCGAAATCACATACAACCCATCCACGGGGACACGAAGGTAGCCCTTATAGCGTATCGCGTAGCCCGTGGATCGATCCTCCCGCACGGTGTCGTCCAGGGTCTTGACGAAGCCTTGCTTGACCGGGTCCAGAGCGGAGAAATCTGGCAGCTTCTCCCACTGGTCACCGTTTGGATCTTCGTAGTAAACGTAGCTTAGTCCCGCCCGGGTCTTGGTCCCGGCCGCACCGGAGCCGGGCGCAGGAATCGAGGTGTTCTCCACGGGGATCAAAACCGCGATCTGTTGGTCGAAAATGTCGGTCACGGTCAGTCGTAGCGACCTCGCAGCACCCTCCGTATCGAGGCGCTTCGTGATAATGTGCGGGGATGCATCCTCCCATGTGGCAAGCGGCTTGCCATTTGCCTCCCTATCCGCAAACGCCTCGATCCTATAGCCGAGTTGGGGTGACGCGCTTTGTGGAATCTCCCACTTCACGCTCACCTGATTACCCCATGCGTGAGCCTCGGCTTGCGCAATCGCAGGTTTGTCCAGAGAAGGCGTCTTCGGCTGGTTGGTGGGGTAGAAGGTGGGTTCTTTCTTCCTGTCACGGTCTCCTTCCGAGCGGTCGAATCGGACGATCGTATCATTCTCGATGAGTTTGAATTTCGAGTCGTCATTCGCACTGAGCGGCGAGGCGTGCCACTTGCCGTTCAACCGGCAGTAGGCTAACCGGCGTTCAAATGCGCGATGGACAGTTTCCGGAGCCAAGGCCTCCACAAAGCCGCTGTTCGCCGCAAATCCCGTTACCGCCTTCGGGATGCGCAACACGCTATGCGTATACCATTTGTTCTTCTCAACGTCCTTGATCCACCAACCGACATTGGTTTTGCCATCGGCATCCCGGGTGGGCGGAAACGTCCGCATCACCATGCGATACCACGAGTTCGGACGCTGAAAAGCGGGCGACCCGTTAGCTCCACCCTTGCTGCCTTCAGCGCCGAATCCCTTGCCATAGAATTCCTCACCCTCATAAACGGCTTCCGTCACACACCAGTAGGATGTGAACATCCCCGGTGTTTTGTCGGGCCCATGCACGGCCACCCCGCCATACAATGTGGAGAACTTGGGATAGAAACTCATGTACCAGAAACAATAGTAGGTGCCAGCGTCCCACTCAGGCCAGCGCAGGTCGTTCATGACAATCTCCGAACCCGGTTTGATGTTAGCCTGCCAGTTGGTGGCCTCGGCCCTGAAAATGGGCAGAAGAACAGCCACGCCAATAAGCCCCATCATTGCCAGACTACGGCCTCGCCGTACATGTTTCTGAGTATTCATCTTGCACCTCCAATGATAAGAAACTGCTTTTCGAGTTCTAGGAAAATCCATTTTCCCGCTGAGATTCCTGGAAACTGATGGTCCTCTTCTTGGTCAAGAGTTCGAAAGGCAAGTGGCGGCGCATTCGCGCTTCATGATCGGGATGAACTCCGGACCATCTCACCAAATCCATTTCGCCTCCACCTGCAACCGGCCTGGGGATGCTTCCACCACCACGCGAGGAATCGTCAGCAGACCGTGTTCACCAGGATTTTGATCACCTTCCTGAAGCACCTTTCCGTCCCGCACGAACTTCCATACGCAGGGCCCCTCTGGCTTTACGTCGGATTTCTGAATACGTCGCAGGGTCAGGTCCGCAGATGCCTGTTCCGGGATACCCGAGCCCCTGCCCAGCTCGCCGTTTCCAACCTGGGGCACTTGATCACGAAGGATTCTTCGGTATGGGTCAGGGTTCTCCAGCAAAAGTATCCGCTGATCGGTCCCTTCTGATCGTCACCCTTGTCCATGTGGCAGGGACAGGGCCGCCTAAAGCGGTCCCAAAAATGATCGTCAATAGACTGGAAATCAGCGCCTTCTGTTGTAATCGAATTTCCTGACCCTACGGACTCAATGAAAGTTGCTCCCTCGACGGAGTTACCCTTGAAAAGTCATTTTCTAACCTTTAATCTGAAAGAGAATTACTAATGAATACCAACCCATTTAAGAAAAGTGTCATATTGGCCCTGGCTATTTTGATCCCCGCGATCGCTGCTCCGGTCATTGCCAAAGAAAAATTGAAAATATTCATCCTCGCGGGGCAGTCCAATATGGTTGGTCATGCTGAGGCCCACACGATCTCAACACTATTCCACTCAGAAGATGCAAGAGATAATCAGCTAACTGAATTGGTCTTTAAAGACGATAGTGGGCTCTCTAAAAAAACCCTTGAGGATCAACTTGAGCGGGCGAAGAACCTTGATGAACTAACTGGCGGGGTTTCCAACGACAAGATCAAGGCGATGGCTGAAGGAGCTGAAAAGACAGCTCTTGAGGAGAAAGTAAAAAAGCATAAAGAAACGCATGAGGCCTATTTGGCAAAGGTCACATCCTCATGCGTTGGGTCTGATCGTGTCTACATTAATTCGATTGCGGATGGTAATGTGAAATCAGGAAAGCTTGGTGTTGGTTACGGAGGAGGTAAAAATAAACTCGGCCCAGAGTATGGTTTTGGTCTTTCGATTGCAGAGAAAATTAAAGGCCCCATTCTGCTGATAAAAACTTCATGGGGCGGCAAATCTATAAATTATGATTTCCGGCCACCATCAGTCGGTGAATACCCACTCGATGAAAAGCAGAAGTCTGGAGGTAAGGCAGAACAGATCAAAAAAAATGCCAGCCTCAATTACCGTTTAATGAACGAATCGATCCGTAAGGTGCTTGGAAATTTAAAAGAAAATCATCCTGACTATGACTCAGATGCGGGTCACGAGATTGCCGGTTTCATTTGGTTCCAGGGATTCAATGATCAGTTCTCACCTGAATTCAGGAATAACTATAAAAATAATATGATCGGCTTCATCAAAGACATACGAAAAGAATACAAAGTTCCTAAGATGCCATTTGTCATTGGAGTTTTGGGAACCGGTATGACTGCCGAGAAGGTAGGAGAGAACCAAGTATCAATTGGTCAGAGAGAAGCGGCCAAGGCGCCGGAATTCAAGGGCAACGTTTTGTCGGTCGAGAGTTACAAGGATTATTCCCTATTTTCCAATGAGGTCTACCAAAGAGGATGGGCGAAAAACTTTCATCAGTGGGTTACTGTAGGTAGTGATCGTCCATATCACTATCTTGGCAGTGGCACATTCTTTGTCAGACTGGGAGATTCCTTCGCGAAGTCGATGGCCGAACTTATCGCGAAGCAAAAGAAATGACGTGCAGCGCACCGAGAGGTGGTTGCACTTGAGTCCCGTAGGGTCCAGAACCATCCGCGATCAGGATCCAATGGGTGCGGTCAGGTGGACTGCCGAGAATCCTCCGGGAGGAGAAGGAACAGGGAGATGGAGAACGCTCTTGAGAATTGCGGCATCGTCTGTTGTGAGGCAGGCTCGGGCTTCCCAAGCTGGGGGCAACCGCAGTTCTGGCAAGCATTCTAATCAGCGGGTCACCCAGTCGAACGATCGACCGACTCGGATTGGCGCTTACCTGTTGGGTCATCCTATGGGATAGTTCCTGTGAGACGTAACAGGAAAGAGAAGGAACGATGAACAGCTTTCGATCCAGCAGGCCGCGAGCTTCTGGTGCTCACCTCACCCGTCGCGATTTGCTCCGCGCGGGAGCGTTGGGGCTCGGCTTGCCAGCTTATCTGGCCCTTTCAAATCGGGCCCTGTCTGGCGGAGACTTGCCGCGCGGTTTTGGTAAGGCCCGCAGTTGCATCGTGGTGTTCGCGTGGGGCGGGCTGAGCCACATCGACACTTTTGACCTCAAGCCCGAGGCGGGGAGCGGCATCAAGAGCGCTTTCGATTCCATCCCCACCACGATTCCTGGTTACCACGTCTGTGAGCATCTGCCCCGGCTGGCCCGGCAGGTGCACCGGATGACTCTCATTCGCAGCATGCACCACGATGCGCCCTCGCATCGTTCCGCGGCCTATTGGAATCTGACCGGGCATGCGCCGCCAAAGCTCGATAAGAACTGGCCGCGCACACGCAAGGACTGGCCGAGCATCGGCTCCATGGTTGCCCACGCCCGGCACGACCCGATCCGCAAGCTCCCCGGCAACGTTGCCCTTCCGTACCCGATTTACGATGGCGACTGGGCCAATGGGCAGCATGCAGGTTTCCTGGGAATGCCTTACGATCCGGTCATCATGAAACCCGACGAGGGCACGCCCTACGACGGCAAGTCGCCGGTATCCGGCCATCTTTCCTTCGATCTCATCGAAGGCTTGGACGAAGAACGCCTGGTGGCGCGCCGGTCCCTGCTGGCTGACCTGTCCGGGAATGCGCAACCGACCGAGCCTCTTGAGCATTATCAGCAGCGGGTCTTTGATATGCTGCTCGACGCCGAGACGCGCAAGGCGTTCAAGATCGATGATGAGCCTGAGCGGCAGCACCAGCGCTACGGAGCGCACATCCTGGGACAGAGTCTGCTCACGGCGCGGCGTCTTACCGGGGCCGGAGTGCCCCTCGTCACGGTCTACGCCGCGGCTGGCGACCTGAACGGAAGCAAGGGCGCCCATTTCGATACTCACTCGGACGGATATAACCGCCTCAAAAAACAGATGCTCCCCCCGCTGGACCAGGGATTGTCAGCGCTGCTCGACGATTTGCACGAGAGCGGAAGGATCGAGGAAACGCTGGTGGTGTTGCTGACCGAATTTGGACGCACGCCCAAGGTCAACGGATCGGGCGGCCGCGACCACTACCCTAAAGTGTACACCGTTGCGCTGGCCGGGGCGGGGGTCAGCAAAGGTCTGCTCTACGGCACGTCCGACGCAAGCGGGGCCTTTCCAGCCAGCGGGGCCGCTACGCCCGCGGACTTGCACGCGAGTATCTTTCACGCCCTCGGGATCGCTCCGAACAGAATGATTCACGATCTCTCCGACCGACCGCTGCCCATGTGTGACGGATCGGTGTTGCCGATCTTCTCCTGAGCCCTCGAGTCGTTCCCGCTCGGCATGCGTATTCCCTTTCCGCCGTCGCGCGCGCTGAAGATGCGACGATGGAAGGATTCATCCGCCCACCATAACCACTACACGGGGGTCGGTTGTCAACGAATTGTAAACCTCCCCCTCGAAAGGCGTCCTGCATGGGGACGACTACCTTGCTCCAGCATTAATTGCTAAGAAGTTCCATTTTTCAGCCGGGTTTACTGCAGAGCCGGGAAAGATGGGGTGTAGAGTTGCCACGATCATTGCGTTTGAAGGAGGGCGATTGCTACAAGGCAAATTCGAAAGAGTAATCCATGCTGGGTGGCTGGAGTCATGATTTCGAGTGACCGAGCGAGGCGGATGTTTGAATGGCAGAACTGTGCGCGAAGGCAATTTATGGATTCAGCAGGCTTTCGACTCGGAAGCGCAGGAACTCCCTTGGTTGATCTGGAGCGAAGGGGCGGCTACTGCGCCAGGTGGTGGTCGAGGTGCCGTTGCCATGGTGAAACGTGTTTGCGAGAACAACCGCCTCCACGCCCCCGGTCCAGGTGATGAGATCGGTGGAAGTTTCCGGAGTGACTCGGACGTCATCAGCGGCGACATGGCGCGTGATGCTGAGAGTGGGGAATGCCACTCCATCGAGGGTGAGGCTCCCGATAGTGAGCGCATCTCCGATGGCGTACTCCACAAAGTCTGTGAGACCGTTGTGGTTGCTATCAGCATTCGGATCACCCGTGAAGATCGTTGCGTCGCCAGTTCCCGGGCTTCCACCGGCGGATGCGCTGGGTCGCCAGTTCTGGGGATCGTTCGGGTCGTTTGGGAGGGAAGCTTGAACGCGGGTCAGGCTGGGTCCGAGGCCGTCCGGGCTGATGGGCCAGGGCAAGGTGTCCTGATAGTGGAAGCTCTCGATCTCGGAATCATCCGCGGCAAGAAGCGTGATCAGTTCTCCGGCATTCTCGAGGGCAGTGGCATTCCTGAACTCGCCTGCGATGGTGAGACCCCCTCCGTATTCCGCTTCAAAGGCGGTCCGGTCGTGCACGACGAGGATGTAGCCGCCGGCCCCCACGATGGTGCCAACGGGAAACCCGAAGTCCAAGCCTGCACCGAAGTGAACGCCGCTCAGGTCGATGGGCGAGGCGGAAATGTTGACAATTTCCACGAACTCGAGAATCTCGCTCGTTCCGCGGGGATTATACATGAGCTCAGTCACCGCCAGGTTTTCGCTGGCAGCGAGGTTGCCCACGTAGAAGGCCGCTTCTGTTAGAGCGGACCATTCCCCATTGAGGAAGGTCCTGGCCTTGATGGTTTGCGATTGATTGAGTGTGAGGGGATCGTTGTAGACCGTGCCCAGCGCAGTTTCGGTCCAGGCCTCGCGCGGGTCGCTCCCGTCGTTGGTATAGTAGATCGTCCCAGCGGTGGACGAAATTGTGAGCCCGAAACCAGTGGGAAGAATGCCGCCGTGTTCGTTGAAGACGGGCGCATCGAGATCCGGGTAGAGGTTGTTCTGTTTCAGGAGATTCACCAGGAACTCGGTGCGGGTTGGGAAATAGGTGGTGAGGAGGCGGTCGCGTTCCTGCTGCCACTCGACGTCGCGGGTAAAGGGCTCGCTCCGGCGCCGGTAGTCTCCCCAGCGGGCGGATTCGCCAATAATGGCGGAGGAGACCTCGGTGGCTCGAGCCTCCCAGATGGCGGCCGTTCGGGCGGGCGTGAGGGCGCCTCCGTTGAAGCAGTGCCGGTGGACGTGGTCGGAGTAACGTAGGCGGAACTCGGGATTCTCGCGCAGCTTGGTGTAGACCCGAACCAGCGTGTTGGGATCGTCGACGTTGACGTTCCGGGTGACATCGATCTCGAACATGCTGGCTTCCATGTCCCAGGGCATGCCGATCCAGGGGACGAGGTTGGTGCCTCTGGATTTGCGGATGGAGCGCATGTTGTTCGAGTGGAACACTTCCGGGCCGTCACGACTTCCCATGTACTGGTGCATGAGCATGTAGTCGATCAAGTTGGAGATGTTGATGTGGGTCTCCATCTCTTCGAATCTTGCGCGGCTGCGAAGGCCGGAGTCGGCGAGGTCCTGCATCGCGTTCCAGGCATCGAAAGAGCCATCCAGAATTTTGGTGGTGGTGGTGCGGCGATTGATCGAGTCGTAGTCTTCCTCCACTCCGCCGAAGTGGGAGACGCCGTAGTAGGCGCGGGGATACTCGACCGGGTTGTAGAGCCCCCAGTAGAGGCCGTTGATGTAAAGGTGCACGTAGGTTGCCTCGCCGGAGGTCTGCCCCATCGCCTTCATGATGTCGCGTGCAAAGGAATCGCGAATGTACTGCGACTGCTCACGTTCGGAGGTTCCTACGTTATTCCCAATCTGGGAGGAGCGGGTCCAACCATGCGCATTCTGACCTCGTAGAATTATACTATCGAACTCGTCGACGGTGGTATTCGGGAAGAGTTGATACGTGAGTCGCTTCGGCCCGTACTCTCCTCGGAACTCGACCCGGAAGCTGTGCTTGGGCTGACCAGTCGGACTGCGCGAGCCGTTGCCATGGATGCGGATTCCGCAGTTCGCCTGCTTGTCGCGGGTTGCATCGTCAGGGTGGAGAAACTCGAAGGAGACCTCGCGTTCCCAAGCCCGGCCTTCGCTGCGGGGATTGGCGTAGATGCCTCGCGGGTTGTTGAAGAATTCGTCCTGCGGGACGACAATCGAGAGAGTGCGAATGCTTCTGAGTCCGCCGATGATCTCGTCGCGATAGGCTGCGTCGCGGACCACCCGGGGGTCCATTCCGTAATCGACTGCTCTCGTTCCCCAGGTCGATGGAAATCCCGCTGGGTTCGCAGATTGGCGAATGACGTTGTTCAGAAAGAGGTAGCTGTGGGTATCGACATCGGTCGGAATGAGTCCCGGCTTGAAGGCGGCAGCGCGAACCACGGTGGTCGTCGTGATCGGGATCGGACCATCATAGATGGTGCCGTGAGTGGCGGTCGGATTGCTGCCGTCAGTGGTGTAGCGAATCTCGGCGTCGTCGGTGGTGGTGGTGAGGGCGACGGATTGGGCGACGTCGTAGAAACCGCGATTGATGCTGAACTTGGTGTCGGCGACCTTGCCATCGAAGCCGGAGCCGTTCGGGTCCTCCGGAGTGGGAGTGGCGAGATAGCGCGTGGTTCCGGAATCGTCGAAGCCATAGGAGACATCGGAATACTGTGCGGGATAGGCGGGCGCGAACTGGGAGACCAGAGTTGTTCCATTCGGCGCGACGAGGGCGAGGAATTCGCCGCTGCCGTTCAAGCTGAAGTTGGTATGCAAAGGGGAACCGGCAGCGGTCCGGTCTTTGCCGGAGGCGAAGATCAGCAAATTCGAGCCGCCCCCCACGGTGGTGCCGTTTGGGATCCGCCATTTGGTGAGGGAGGAAGAATCCTCGGTGAGATAGTATCCACCGAGATCGAGAGGGAAGGGGTTTGGATTGTGGAGTTCGATCCAGTCCGATCCATCGCCGTCTTCGTCGTCGAGGATATTGTCGTTGCGCGCGAGGAACTCGCTGATGAATGGTTCGCCTGGGGGAAGGTTGATTCCCACGGTCACCTGTGCTCTGGTCTCGCCGCCTTCCCCGGTGGCGGTTAGAGTGTAGGTGGTGGTTGTGGCGGGAGAGACAGAAGAGTTTCCGCTGATCGCAACCGCTCCAATTGTGGGGGTGATCGTGACGCGGTCCGCCCGTTCGACTTCCCAGCTGAGGGTGGAGGACTCTCCGGAAGCGATGGACTGCGGATCAGCGATGAAGGTGGTGATCGAGGGCGGAGGAGCGCCCCCGAGATTTGCGGTGAGCCACTCGTTGAGGTCTGCGATCTGTTGATCCGTGAGCGCCGCGCGGTAGACCAGCACTTCGATGAGGTCGCAGGTGGCCGTGCTGGTGGCCGCGCCGAATCCAGGAACAGCGGTCGATCCACAACGAAGATCGCCCAGGTAAAATCGATCCGTACTGGTGGTGTATCCGCTTCCGCGGTTGGTGAGGACTGCGGTAGGGGTGCCGTCGGTATTGAACCATTCGTCGATTCCGTTCGCATCCATGCGTGAGCTTCGAATGAAGGGGACGTCCAAGGGAACGTCCTCCGAGTGACCAGTGACACTACCGTTGTCTTTCCGGATCGAAGGGTCGGAGGCGAGATTGAAGTGATTGCCCGGGTTGGTTTGGGTTCCGGCGATGGATCCGAAGCCGATCGGCCGAGTGAGATCGGCCCGATCTGAGGTGGCGTAGACTGCGATGATGGTCAGCTCCGCCAGGCCTTCGCCATTGTTGAGGGGGCCGGTGGCGAGCAAGTCGTTGGTGTTTCCGCTGAAGCGCACGCCATCGAGTTGGAGCGGGCTGAGGGGCCCGCCGTCGATCAGGGAGAGAGCGGGAGGAGAGTAGATGACCCCTCCTACGTCGCCGACCACCACCGCGTCGTGACCCTTACCCGATGAATCCGACCAGCGTCCGCCGCCTGGGTCGTAGTCGATGTCGCTGTCGTGCAGCCATAAGACGAGGTCATCGGCGATGGCGGGATCGTTGGGCGCGAGTTCGGCCGACCAGGATGGTGCTGCGAGTCCGAGGAGAGCGAAGTAGGAGCAGAGGCGGCAAAATATCATGGGGATTGATGACGGTAGAATATGGGGAACAAAGCATCGCCCTCATCCTCAAGCTCTCTTCCCGAGGAGAAACCATGGGGTTTACACGATCCTAACTCCCTCCCCCGGCGGGTCGGGGTGAACTAAAATTGATCTCCCCCGGGATTTGGGGATTTTGCAAGTTTTCAAGTTCTGGCAGCAGAGCGACAAAGAGCGCAATGACCACGGGACAGAGAGACATCATCCACTGAGCGAATGTGCGCGGCTTGCGGGGATTTATCACCGGAGGCCGTTCTAACAGATTTGAGAGATCGCCTCAAGGGTGATCGATTACGGGCTCTCCTGAGTGAGGGCTGACTTGGGCGCCCTGCGTGACCCGGGCAAGGGCAAGGGTCTGTTCGAAAACCGGGTCAGGGGCGGGGTTGGAACAGATTCGGAAGAAGAAGGCAGGGGCTGGGAGGAGCGTGGCGAACAGGCGGCGGCCCTTTTCCCGTGGTGATCATGCCCGAAGACCAGGTGTGGATGAGACTGCCCGGAGCTGGGACGGGGAGGGCGATGGGGACAATCGGAGGCGAATTTCCTTCTCGGCGGGAGGCCTTTTTTTCGGTAAACTCTCAAAAATAAGAAGGAACGAGGACTGAACGACTTGATCTGATGAGTAAGCGGCCAATGATTGGGCGATAACTTCGTATTATTTTCTATTGATTCGACCAAGGGTCGAACGGTATGGGTTCGCGGAGAGGCCGACAGGCCTCCGAAACGAGCGGCGAATTGTCGCGCGATCAAACAAGGGATTTACCAATGGCCTTCACACCAAGCAAAGACTACAAGCGCCGGGAGCGCGAACAGAAGAAGTTGGATAAGCGCATTGCTCGCGAGGCCGCAAGGGATGAAAAGATCGCTGAGCAGCGGATCGCCGAGGAGGCGGCTGCCGAAGAGGCTGTTAAGAAGAGCGAGGCAGATCATCAGGCCAAGCTGGAAGCGGATTTTGAGGCCGAGCTCGAGGCCGAGCGCAAGGCCCAAGAGGGCAAGTGAGGGGTGAGGACTCGGCTGGTCTGGCTCTTGGTAGCTGGGGCAGGCCAATCTCAGGGTAGGAGCGAGATCCATTTGTCTTTCCTGAATTCGGCGACAAGATCGGGCTTCGGGAAGCGATTCTCGATCGGTTCGAGAAGAGATCGATGCGTAGTGAGGATGCTCTGCATCAGCGGCGAAGCCCTCGGGCAATCAGTGATCTGAAGCGCTGGCTGGGAGACTCCCTCTTCGAGCCGGAAAATGTGGAAGCTCATGGCCCGGGGGCGGGGGATTCCTACCCATCATCGATCCCAAACCGTCGCGGCGAGTGGGCGGGGGTTGCCGAAGGTTAGTAGTCCTTCAACTTTGAACTGATGGGTCGTCGTTGGTGGAGCGAAGCGCGGGCCGCGTTGGCGAAGCATCGAGAATCCACCGATTCAATCAGATTCTCCGCCTTGCCTCTTGTCAGCCATTGGGAATGCGTGGAGGCATCAGGGAGCTGCGGGGCTGATAGGGGCGGGGCCACACGCCCAACATGTTGGGACAAGGGCGGTGCTTGGAATTCTTCGAAGAGTTGGAGACGCAGAGCTCCAGGAGGCGCAATTCCTGAGC
>JAPKFB010000028.1 GCA_028821775.1 Roseibacillus sp. | reverse complement strand
CGACGGAGCAGCAGGCGGAAAGCGGTTGGCAACCTTCTCCGGACACTCGGAAACCGTGCGCGCGGTGGGATTCCATCCCAACGGAAACGAAGTGATTTCCTGTGGAGATCACGGGTTGGTGTTGCGATGGAAAATCAGCAACGGTAAAAAGTCGGGAGATCTCGCGAAGATCGGTGGGCCGGCCTTGAGGATGCTTTGCTCAGAGTCGGGCTACTTCGTGGCGGGTCCCAAGGGACAGATCGTGCAATTGAAATTGGATGACCAGAAGCGAGAGCGAGAACTGGTTGTCGCTGGAGAACGATTGCCTGCGATTGGCGAAGTGGTGGAGCATGGCTCGCGTCTGGCGGTGGGGACCTTCGATGGACGCGTGGTGTTCTTTGATCTCGAGACAGGAAGGCCGGTCAGGGAGTTCATTGCGGCCCCGGGGCTCTGAGCGTGCGGATGCATTTGCCTGAAGATCACCAAAAAACCGGGGAGCGAGCAGGGCAATTTCGGAAACCTGAGTTTTCCGTGACTGAGTCAGACATCTCCGCGATTGCCGATAGGGTCATCGTAGGATCGGCTTTTCAGCCCTCTCCAGTGCTCAGGATCAGGTCCTCACCTTCAGATGACGCCCAGAATCAAGATTGACAGGGGGCATGGTTCGGGCACTCTTCCGCATTATTCCTGAGCTAGAGGGTTCAGGTGTCAACTCAACTCGAACAACCAGACAACATGAAAACAGTTAGCCTCATTGCATTCGCCCTGATGATGACCCTTTCCCAGGGCTTCGCAGCAGATCCCGTCAACAAGGAGTGTCCGATTAAGGGCAAGGCTGTCGATGGCAGCAAAGCCGCGAGCGTTGAAGTTTCGTTCTGCTGCAAAAAGTGTAAAGCAGCTTTTGACAAGGATCCGATTGCTGGGCTCGTCAAATTTGCCAAAGCCAAGGACGGGAAGTGCCCGGTCAGTGGTAAGGATGTAGATACCGCGGTCAAGTCGACCGTTTCTGTGGCGGTCTGCTGCAATGGCTGCAAAGGCAAGCTTGCCAAGAACCCCAAGAAGCACTTGGCCGGTCTGAAAAAATAGGCTCCGAGATCGATCCTGCAACGAATTTCAAGACTCCCCGGCGTGCTCAGCCGGGGAGTTTTTTTGCAGAATGGGTGAGAGCGGAGATAAATTGGGAAGCTTGGGGATCTGCAAACGTATTCCCATTGTGCACCGTAGATTGGTGCCGAAATTAATTCTCAGTTCCCTCTCCATTTCTGAAAGTCCCTGCCCAATCCATGAGGTCCCAATCTCTCCTGATTTCCGCGTCCCTGATGACGATGTCGTCGCTGGCCCTGGCCGCCGATGACCGGGTTCGCTTCGATCGCGACATCCGTCCGATCCTTTCTGAGAACTGTTTTACGTGTCATGGGCCCGACCAACACGAGCGTAAGGCCAAGCTCCGGCTCGATGTGAAGGACGGGGGGATCTATGCTGATCGCAAAGGGGTGATCGCGGTGGTTCCGGGGAAACCAGAGGAGAGCGAATTGTTCTTCCTGCTCACCACCGACGACAAGGAAGAGATCATGCCGCCGCCCAAGAGTGAGAAGAGCCTGACCCCGGAGCAGATCGCACTGGTGAAGAAGTGGATCGAGCAGGGTGCGGAATGGGAAGGGCACTGGGCTTATGAGAATCCCACCAAGTCGACTTTGAGCGTGGACTCCCATCCCGTGGACTACTTCATCGGCAAAGGTCTGAAGGCCGAAAAGCTAGACCCTTCGCCGGTGGCGGATCCGCACACCCTGCTTCGTCGATTGAGTTTTGACCTCACTGGCTTGCCTCCCACTCCCGGTCAAGTTGCCGCCTTCACCAGGCAAGCGGCGTCCGATTTGTCGGGCGCCATGTCCATGGCGGCAGATCGCCTCCTCGCCAGTCCGCGATATGGTGAGCGCATGGCGGTCTTCTGGCTCGATTTGGTGCGCTATGCGGATTCGATCGGATACCACAGCGACAACCCGATGGATGTCTATCCCTATCGCGAATGGGTGATCGAGGCCTTCAATGCCAATCAACGTTTTGATGAATTTACCCGTTGGCAAATAGCGGGGGACCTCCTTCCGAACGCCACCTCGGAGCAGAAAGTGGCCTCGGGATATAATCGCCTGCTGCAGACGACCGCGGAAGGCGGAGCCCAGGCCAAGGAGTACGTTGCGATCTATGCCGCCGATCGCGTGCGGAGTATTTCCGGAGCGTGGCTGGGGAGTACGCTCGGCTGCGCGCAATGCCACGATCACAAGTACGATCCCTACACTGCCAAGGACTTTTATTCGATGGCGGCCTTCTTCGCCGACGTGAAAGAGAAGGGGGTGGGCGGTCGGGAGGGTTACATGCCGGTGGCTTCCGGCAACTACAAGAAACGCGGCGCTGAGCTCGATGCCAGGATTGCCCAGCTCTCCAAAGAGGCGCGAACGGGCACGCCCGGTTTCGCAAAAGCGCAGGCGGAGTGGGAGAAGAGCATTGCGTCATCGATCGAGCCCAGCCTCGGAGACTGGCACCTCATCGGACCGTTTACCGGCGGCGATGCCAACAAGGTGTTTGACACGGCCTTTGGACCGGAAACGAAGGTCGATGCAAAGGCCGCGCTCAACGGCAAGAAGTGGCAAAAGCGGACCGATTTTCCCGATGGGAACGTTCATGCCCTTCCGGGAGACGGGAACGCGGCGTGGTATCTCTATCGCACCATCACGGCACCGCTCGCGACCCAGCTCGCCCTTTCGCTGGGATCCGATGACGGGATTCGCGTTTGGGTGAACAGCACGGAGCAACTGAGCAAGAACGTCGGGCGCGGAGCGGCGGCCGATCAGGAGAAGATCACGGTCTCGCTCAAGAAAGGGAACAACCAGTATCTCATGAAGATCGTGAACCACGGTGGGGGAGCGGGCTTCTACTTCAAGGCGGGGGGCAGTCACGTGCCCGCCAACATCGTGGCCATCGTGAAGAAGCCAGCGGATCAACGCTCCGCGGAAGAAAAGACCGAGGTGGCCGACTACTACCTCTCGGTCGCGCCGGAACTGGCGGAGGCTCGCGCCAAGGTGGAGGCCGCCAAGCGGGAAAAGGCGGAGTTTTCCAAGAAACTGCCCCGCACCCTGGTGACCACTGCGACGACCCCACGCACGATGCGAATCCTACCGCGCGGAAACTGGCTCGATGACTCTGGTCCCGAGGTCACTCCGGCGATCCCGGGCTTCCTGGGCAAACTCGATACGGGTGAGCGCCGGGCCAGTCGGCTCGACCTGGCCAACTGGTTGGTCGATCGCGAGAATCCACTCACCGCCCGGGCTTTTGTGAACCGGGTTTGGAAACTCTGCTTTGGCGCGGGACTCTCGCGCAACGTTGATGACCTGGGAGCGCAAGGCCAGTGGCCCAGCCATCCCGAATTGCTCGATTGGGTGGTAGTCGATTTCATGGAGAGCGGCTGGGACGTGAAGCGCCTGGTGAAGCTCCTCGTGACGTCGAAGACCTACGCGCAGAGTTCCAGGTCCACGGTGGCGAGCCGTGAGCGAGATGCTCTGAATATCCTTCTCGCGCGGCAGTCGCGATTCCGCATGGATGCCGAGATGGTGCGCGATAATGCGCTCGCCCTTGGGGGAATCCTGGTCGAGCAGATCGGCGGACGCAGTGTGAAACCATATCAACCCGCCGGCTATTGGCGCCACCTCAACTTCCCCGGCCGCAAGTGGGCACCGGACTCCGGCGAGAGTCAGTATCGCCGCGCTGTTTACACTCACTGGCAACGCAGCTTCCTGCACCCCAGCCTGCTGGCCTTCGATGCGCCGTCGCGGGAGGAGTGCACGGCGGAGCGACCGCGTTCGAACACGCCCTTGCAGGCCCTCGTGCTCCTCAACGACCCGACCTACGTGGAAGCGGCGCGCTCTCTCGGGGAGCGCATCATGAAAGAGGGTGGTGACGATGCGGTGGCCCGCATTCGTTGGGCTTTCCTCGAAGCGCTCTCGCGTCCGCCCAGCGATCGTGACCTCAAGATCGTGGCCGATTTGCAGGTGGCTCAATTCAAGCGCTACCTCGCGGATGGTGCTGCCGGCAAACAACTCCTCTCCGTTGGCCTTCGTCCTGCCCCGACCGATCTTCCGGTCGCCGAACTGGCAGCTTGGACCACGGTCGCCCGAACCATTCTCAATCTTCACGAGACCATCACGCGGCAGTAGGCCGCTGAAGACCGAACTCTGAACAGCGAACTCCGAACCCCGGACTCCATGGACATTCCCAACTATCTGAACCGCCGCTCCTTCCTCAACAAGTCGACGACAGGGATCGGTGCTCTTGCTCTCGCGTCGATCCTGCAGGAATCCCGTGCCGCTGAAGCCGAGAAATGGACCGGTGTGATCAAGAAGCCGCACCTTCTTCCCCGGGCCAAGCGGGTCATTCACCTGTGCATGGCGGGCGGCCCCTCCCACCTCGAGACCCTCGATTACAAGCCCAAGCTTGCGGAGATGAACGGCAAGGACATGCCCAAGTCGATTACCGAGGGTCAGCCCATCGCGCAGTTGCAGGGTAGCCGGAATAACCTGAAGTGCCTGGGACCACAGCACGAGTTCAAGAACTTTGGGAAGAGCGGACAGCACATCAGCAGCATCTTTCCCCATGTCGGGGAGGTGGCCGATGAGATTGCGATCGTGCGTTCGATGGTGACGGAGCAAATCAACCACGATCCGGCCCACACCTTCATGAATACCGGGACCCAGATTTCCGGTCGACCGTGCATGGGATCCTGGCTGCTCTACGGCTTGGGGGCCGAGACCAATGATTTGCCCGGATACGTTGTGCTCACCTCGGTGGGAGGCGGCCAAAGCCAACCCATCGCGGCCCGGCAGTGGCACAGCGGGTTCCTTCCGAGCCGGTTCCAGGGTGTCCCCTTCCATGCCAAGGGCGATCCGGTGCTCTACGTGGGCAATCCGCAGGGAGTCTCCCGCGACGACCAGCGCTCGGTGGTTGATACCGTGAACGCTTTGAATCAGATTCACGACGGCGAAGTTGACGATCCGGAGATCGCGGCCCGCATTGCGCAGTATGAGATGGCGTTCAAGATGCAGGCCTCGGTGCCGGGCCTGATGGATGTCTCGAATGAACCCAAGCACGTCCTCGACATGTACGGCGCCAAGCCGGGGGATGGCTCCTTTGCATCGAATTGTCTGCTCGCGCGTCGTCTGGCCGAACGCGGAGTGCGCTTTATCCAACTCTATCATCGCGGTTGGGATCACCACGGCGGGGTGAAGGGGGGCACACAGAACACTGCACGCCTGGTGGATCAGGGCAGCGCAGCCTTGATCAAAGATCTCAAGGAGCGCGGCATGCTGGACGACACCCTGGTGATCTGGGGCGGCGAGTTCGGCCGTACTCCCATGGCGCAGGGCAGCGGACGCGACCACCACATCAAGGGATTCTCGATGTGGTTTGCGGGCGGCGGGATCAAGGGCGGTGTGAGCCACGGCGCGACCGACGACCTGGGCTACAACGCGGAAAAGGATGTGGTCACGGTTCACGACTTCCACGCGACCCTCCTGCACCTCTTCGGCATCGACTACCGCAAGTTCAGCTACAAGTTCCAGGGACTCGACTTCCGGTTGACTGGAGTGGAGCCGGCGAAAGTGGTGAAGGCGATTCTGGCTTAAGTTGCGGTGGACCGCTGCCGACGGATTCAAGGAGCCAACCATCCAGGGCAGGGGCCGAGTGAGCAAGGCCCCGAGAGAGGCCTTGCCTTCGGGTCACCAGTTGTCGGTCCGAAAGGCGAGCGCGGGCAAGCCGTCCTTGTTGAAGAGATTCGCGGAGGTCCGTTTCTTGGAACACGCGAAGCGAACGGCCACGGGGTCGGTAATAGTGTCGGCTGAAACGATCACGCGGTCACCCTTGATAACGGCATTTGCCCAGACGAATTTCTGATCGTTGCCGGCGATCGCAAAGCCGGTCAGCGCCTTGCCGTGTGCAGAGGTGAGGCCCTTGCCGGCATGGCTGAACCTGATGAATATCTGATTCCCTTCGATGCGGTGGGACTCATAGCGGGGACCATGCGCGAGCAGGTCCTTGTCATAGACAAGGCCGAGCGCAACTTGAGCGGCACGATTTCCGTAGCCCCACTTGTTGATGGGATGCACGCCCGAGCCCAGGTCCGCGACCGAGACCATGTGGGCATGGGGGTTGGCCATGATGCGGATGAACTCGAGGCGCCGTGCGCCGTCAGTCACGTTGGGCACGGTGGCGGTAGGCGGCTGATAGGCATCGGCTTCGCGCGTGACGGGATCATTCGAGTCCAAGGCTGGGCCGCCTCCACTCGGCTTCTGCACGAAAATGAAGGGGAACTCGCCTTGCCCCCATTCCCGGCGCCACCCGGCAATCAGGGCGCTCATCACCGAGTACTGATCCACTCCATGGATGGCGGTGCCCGATTCGCCCTGGTCCCAGAGCACTCCGCGGATTCCGTACCCGACGGCGGAGCGAATGAATCGTTCGTAGAGATTGCCAACATGACCGCGGGTCATCTGGCCCGGTTTGGCGGGGGCTGCCGGCTTGCGTCCCTTCGGTTTTTCTCCCTTCGCTTTCGCTTCCGCAGCGCGCTTCTCCCAAGCCGCCAGTTTGGCTTGATAGCTCTTCATGGCGGCGGCGGCATTGTGGGTCTTGGCGAACTCGGCGAGAGCCATCTTGCAGGCTTCGGATTGATCATAAGCATCCTGGCTCAACCAAGCTCCAGAGGGAGTTCCACCCACCGCGCCGAGGATCAAGCCGACGGGGACATCGAGGTCACGGTGCAAGCGTTCACCAAAGGAAAAGAGGATGGCCGAGAATCCGGAAACGGCGTCGGCGGTGCCCTCCCGCCAGTTCGGCTTGGGGCCACCTCGAAGCAGGCGAATGCTGGCATAGGGTGCTCCCTGGATGAGTTTTGCGAGGGTGGGATCGCGCTTGGCATAGCCGCCCGCTCCACCGGCCATATTCGATTGGCCGGAGCCGACCCAGACTTCGCCCACCAGCACGTCGGTGATCGTCACCTTGTCCTGGCCTGAAACGACGGTGAGGGTGTCCGGTCCTCCCGCCTTCAGGGCGTCGAGTTTGAGACGCCAATTCCCCTCCGGGTCGGTGGTCGTGGTCTTGGTTTGGGTGCGGAAATTCACGTTCACCTTCGCACTGGGAATTCCTGTTCCCCAGACCGGGACCGGGAGATTCCGTTGTAGCACGGCATGGTCGCTGAAGAGGCTTGCCACGCTGAGCTCTGCCATCGCGGACATCGTGGTCAGGGTGATTCCGGCCAGGATAAGAGGAAGGGTAGGTCGCGTCATGGCGGGACTCTAGACTGCGTGGTCGCTCCTTGTCCACGTCGAGGATGCGGCATTGTTTCCATCCCACAGTGCCAAGAAACTTTCTCTGGAAGGTGATTCGCGCTTTTCTCGCGGCGTGCGGCGGGCGAACTTGGAGGCAGAATGCGAAAGGGACCTTGGCGTTGGATTCTTGGATGGGGAATCATGTTCTCCTGGGTTGGCGGCGCGGTTGCGCAGGAGAGCGCAACCGCATTCGGAGCGGCGGGGGTAAAGCCCAATATTGTCTTCGTTCTCGCCGATGACCTCGCGTGGTCTGACCTCGCATGCTACGGTCATCCCTGGCATGAAACTCCGCACCTCAATTCTCTCGCGCAGGATGGGATCGGATTCACGGACGGTTATGCTCCTGCCCCGATTTGTTCCGCCTCGCGAGCGAGCATCCTCACCGGCAAGTCGCCCGCGCGCCTACGGTTTGAGTTCGTCACCAAGAACAAGGTAGGAAGGCAATCGATTGAGCCTCGGCAGTCGTTGCAGGCCCCGCCTTACACCTTGAACCTGCCTCTTGAGGAAACTACCTTGGGGGAGCTCTTGGGGAGTGCCGGCTACTCGACTGCCTTCTTTGGAAAGTGGCACGTCAACGCGCACTACCAGCGCTACCTGGGATGGAGCCCCGCCTATGGACCGAAGCGACAGGGATTCGTGACTGCGGAAGAGGACTTTGGAAGTCATCCCTATTCCTATGGCAAGAGGAAACCGGCGCTGGTGTCGACGAAAGGGGAGATTCCGGAGGACCGTCTCACCAAGCGGGCCGTTGAGTTCATCAAGCTCCCCCACCACCGCCCCTATTTCCTGATGCTCTCCCATTTTTATGTCCACACCCCGGTCGAGACGCCGTGCATGTGGCTCATTGCAAAGTATCAGAAGAAGATTCCGCCCGAGACTCCGAACCGCAACAAGCGCCTCAAATACGCCGCTTTTGTGGAGACCCTCGATCATCAAGTTGGGATTCTTCTGAAAGGGCTGAAGGAAGCGGGGATGGAAAAACGAACCCTGGTCGTGTTTACCTCCGACAATGGAGGACATCCGGAGTACGCCGCAAACGGGCCGATGCGTGGATCGAAGTGGAATCTCTACGAAGGAGGCATTCGCGTTCCCTTCCTCGTGCGCTGGCCTGGAACAATTGCCAAGGGGGAGACCTGTCGCGTTCCGGTTTGTGGATATGACCTCTTTCCAACCTTCGCCGAACTCGCAGGCAATCCGATCGATCCGAAGACCGCCGGCCTGGACGGCCGTAGTCTCGTTCCTCTTTTTGGCAATCCACAGCAGCGCTTCGATCGTTTTCTTTACTGGCACTTTCCCTACTATCATCCCGAAGGAAAAAAGTTTGGAAGCTCCCTGCCCCGGATTGGGCTGAACGACTTCAAGGTGAGCCAGACGCGTCCGGTCTCCGCCTTGCGTTCCGGCAATTACAAATTGCTCCACTTTTACGAGGATGATCGGGTGGAACTATACAATTTGGAAGCAGACCGCAGCGAGTCACTGGATCTCGCGGCGGCGGCCCAAAAAAGCGCAGCCAAACTGAAGAAGGAGTTGCAACGCTACCTCAAGGAGGTGAAGGCCCGCATACCGGGTGGAGTGATCGTGCGGGAGTAGATGTTTACAAGGACTGACGGATTTGGAACCTTGGTGGCGTGAAAACACGTCTTCTCCTCCTGATTGTGCTCGCGACCACCAGTTGTTCGATGGGTGCGGATCTTCCCGCGGTGGCAGAAGCTGGGAGCGGAGCCTATCTATCCGGAACGCTGATTTATGCCCTGGACGACAAGCCGACCCCGCAGTGTCACGCTTCGACCATCGCGGAAACAAAAGTCGGTCTGGTGGCGGCCTGGTTTGGCGGGAAGCATGAGAAAAATCCCGACGTCGGCATCTGGCTCTCGCGCCAAGAGGGCGATTCCTGGAGCAAGGCGGAGAAGGTTGCGAGCGGAGCCGAGGGCGAGGACAAGGAGTACGCCTGTTGGAATCCGGTTCTCTTCCAACCGTCCGACGGTCCGCTCTTGCTCTTTTATAAGGTCGGGCCCAGTCCGAGTCGCTGGTGGGGCGTGATGGCGTCCTCGCCTGATGGGGGCAAGACCTGGGAGAACCGCCACAAGTTGGGGCAGGATGACAAGATCGGGCACTTGTTGGGACCCGTGAAAAACAAACCGATCCAGTTGCCGGACGGTTCGATCTTGTGCGGAAGTAGTACGGAACACAAAGGATGGCGAGTGCATTTTGAACGCACTCGTGATCTGGGAAAGACGTGGGAAGTGATCGGCCCGATCAATGACGGCCAGGAATTTGGAGCCATTCAGCCGAGCATCCTGAGCTATCCCGATGGCAGAATGCAGGTCCTGTGTCGGAGCCAGCAGAGCGTGATTACGCAGTGTTGGTCAACGGACGGAGGCAAGGCCTGGGGAAAGATGACCGGGACGGATCTGCCGAATCCGAATGCGGGGACGGATGCGGTGACCTTGGAGGACGGACGGCAGCTTCTGGTTTACAATCACACCACTCGAAGGACGAAGCCGCGCGGACGGGAGATGTTGAACGTGGCAATCTCAGAGGACGGCAAACTCTGGAAACCGGTCCTTACCTTGGAACGCAAGGACGGTGAGCATTCTTATCCCGCGGTGATTCAGGCCCGGGACGGCAAGGTGCATATTACCTACACCTACCTGCGGCGCTCGGTGAAACACGTGGTGCTGGATCCAGGGAAGATTTGAGCCGGGCGGGTGCAATTTTTGGGGTGGCGGAGGAGTAATGGGGCATGGCGACTTGCAAAGCGCCACCACCTTTAGACACTGAGACCATGAAACGACTTCTGCCTATCCTCCTTGCCACCTGCGCCCCGCTCTTTGCTGTGGAGCGGCCCAACATCCTTCTCATCTTTACCGACGATCACTGCGAGCAGGCTCTGAGTGCCTATGATCCATCGCGCATCACAACCCCGAACATGGATCGGATCGCGAACGGTGGCATGCGCTTCAATCGAGCCTATGTCACCAATTCGATTTGCGGTCCAAGTCGGGCGGTGATTCTGACGGGCAAGTACAGCCATCTCAATGGATTTGTGCGCAATGGAAATACCTTCAATGGTGAGCAGCAGACCTTTCCCAAGCTCCTGCAGAAGGCGGGTTACTCCACCGCGATGTTGGGCAAGTGGCACCTCGGGTCCACCCCCACCGGATTCGATCACTACGAAGTGCTTCTCGGTCAGGGGCCCTACTACAACCCGCCGATGAAGTTTCGGCAGGAGGATGGCACGCCTGCCACGCGGAAGCACACGGGCTACACGACCGACATCATCATCGACCTCACCCTGGAATGGCTCAAGGAGAAGCGGGACAAGGACAAGCCCTTCATGCTCATGACCCAGCACAAGGCGCCGCACCGGAACTGGCAGCCGGGGCCGAAGTATCTTAATTGGCTCGATGACAAAACGATCCCGGAGCCTGCGACGATGTGGGACGACTACGAAGGGCGGACCTCGGCCGCCAGGGAGCAGAGCATGACGATTCGCAAGCACCTCAACACGAATGATCTCAAGTTGAATCAACCACGAGGCCTGAATCCGGAGCAAACCGCGAAATGGAATGCCGCCTATGCCGCCAAGAATGCCGCCTTTGAGAAGGCGAAGCCCACTATGAGCGAGAAGGAGATCATCAAGTGGAAGTACCAACGCTACGTGAAGGACTACCTCCGCTGTGTGAAGTCTGTGGATGATGGCATCGGGGAGATTCTCGACTATCTCGACGAGAGTGGCCTCGCGAAGAATACGATCGTGATCTACTCCTCAGACCAAGGCTGGTACCTTGGGGAGCACGGCTGGTTCGACAAGCGATGGATGTATGAAGAATCGCTCAAGACCCCTCTCCTTGTTCGCTGGCCGGGGGTGACCAAGCCAGGATCGGTGAATAACGACATCGTCTCGAATCTCGATTATGCCGAGACCTTTTTGGCGGCCGCCGGAGTGACCGTGCCGGGCGACATGCAGGGGCGCAGCCTGGTGCCGGTTCTGAAAGGGGAGACTCCCAAGGATTGGCGTAAGGTGTTCTACTACCACTACTACGAGTTTCCCGGTGCTCACAGCGTGGCTCGCCACTACGGAGTCACCAATGGTGAGCACAAGCTGATCAACTTCTACCAAAAGGAAGAGGAGTGGGAGCTCTTCGATCTCAAGAAGGATCCCAATGAGCTGAAGAGCGTCTACGGGGACTCAAGCTACGCCGATATCCAGGCATCGATGAAGAGAGAATTGGAGCGCCTGCGCAAGGAGCTGAAGGTGCCAGCAGTCGATCCCACCCGTCCACCCCGCCCGAGAAAGCAGAACAACAACAACAAGAACAAGAAGCCGAAGGAGAAGAAGGCTTCCTGACGTTTTCCTGGAAAAAAATCCTCGCCCACGACCATGCGGGCGAGGTCTCCTGAATCGCGGAAGTCGTCTCAGGGTGTGTTCGAAAAACCGGCTGGCGGCGGGGTTGGAATCAATTTGGAGTAAGATATCAGGCGCTGAGAGCAGCACGGCAAATGGGATCGACCCTTTTCCCGTCTGGCGGAATTCTTTCTTGGCAGTTGCTAGGGAAGCTCCACCACCAGTCGCATAAAGCGTTGAGAATGGGCGGGATGGATCGGGAGGTTGTCACGAATGGTCACAGTTTCGCTGCCGTCCCCATGATCGACGAGTGCTACCACTTCGCCCGCAGGCGCCCAGGTCACGAGATCGGAAGACACCTCGACCGAATAGTGCAAGCCTGGAGCCTTCTGCCAGCGCTTGAAGGTCAGAGACAGGTAGTCATGGCCGTTGTCTTGCACGATGGAGTCGCTGGGGGCGCCGCCCGCATCGTGCGACTTGGGATCCAGTCCGAGAGCGAACTCCATCAGGGTAGTCAGCCCATCAGAATCGAGATCGGCATCTGATCCGCTTATCAGGGGGTCGGCAATCTCTGCGGCCGTGAAGTGAGAGTTTCTCCAACCGAGGAAGTCCTGAGTGTGGAGGGAACCGTTGAGAGCTCCGGGATTTCCAAGGAGTTGGCAGCTGATCGCCCAGGTGGCGGGGTGGTCGTAGCTGGTGGGCAGGTTGCCCTCATCGAGGGGCACCAGGGAGTAGCCGTTCCCATCGGTGGGAGGGAACCAAATGTCGTTGAAGGCAAACTGGAAAATGTCGTTCCCGCTGACATCCAGCATTCGGAGCGAGTCGCCGTCGTTCTTGAGTTTGTTAGAGTAGACTCCGAGGACGGGGAGACCGCTTCCGTAGCGTTCTTCGAAGGCGGCCAGGTTTTCCACGAGGAGTGCAAACGCGCCGGCTTGCACGATGGCAGGAGCGGGGATGGTGAAGTTGATGCCTTCGATCAGGCTGGCACCGCTGAGATCGATCGGGCCCGCGCTGATGTTTCGAAACTCGATGAACTCGAAGTCGTCGTCGCGGTAGGTTGCATCGACGAGGATCTCGGCGTCGCTTGGATCGGAGGGATGGTAGTTGAGTTCGGTGACCAGGAGGTTGGTGGCATCGGCGGGAGTGCCGATCACGTAGGTTGCGGAAACCGGGGCGCTCCAGTCCCCGGCATCCAAGGTCCTGGTGAGGAGGTCGGTGGTGGTGGTGATCGAGACCTGGCTCCCGCCGCTCATGGACTGGGCGCTCGGGTTGATGCCTCCGCCCGGGAGACGAGGGTCGGATCCATCGGTGGTGAAGTAAATGGTGCGGGAGGAGTTCACCATGACGTCCAGAGTGGTCCCGGCGGCCCAGGAACCGGAGGGGGTGAGGATGATCGGGCGGGTGGGGAATTCTTGATCGATCCAGCGTATGCGCAACCTGAGCCAGCGTTTCATTTCGATGATCTGCTGCTCCCAGGTGTTGGTGGAGGGGGTCGGGAATCCGACATTGCCGCTACTCAGGATGTTCCACTTCGTGAAGTTGCGCACTGCGGACTCCGCGAGGGGATCCGCGAGACTGTTGATCAAGGCATCGAAGTTGGCGGAACCGAGAATGCCGGTGGTGCGCAATTCAGCCCAGCGGTCGATGACCCGCTGCCGGAAATCGGGACACCGCATGAGGGGAACAAACCAGTCGGGTTCGTAGCTGTGGTCGCGTCCGCCGCGGTTGTAAGAATTCTGGTATTGCCAGCCTGAGGTGTTGCGGTTGTCGAAGCAGCAACCGGTGCCGGCAGTCAGGTTGTAGTCCCAGAGCGGTCCCTTGTGGAGGAGGCCCTCGCGGTCCTTGAACATGTAGTCGCTGCGCACGTAGGAGTCCTGTTCGCGGAGCAATTCATTGATGATGAAGAGGCTCACGAAGGAATCGACGTCGATGAAGGATGGGTAGCCACTGAGGGGATCACTATTGGGGACCCCGGAATTGTTCGCGCCCTGGCCACGGCGCCAACCGAGGGTGGTGACGAAGCGATCGAGGTAGCGGCCGATCCAGCGCTGCTGGGTGAGGGTGGGGGCGTCCGGCTCGATGATTTCGACGCTGGTCCAGTTGGTGGCGCGGGGGCCATCGTTGGCGATGCCGGGAGGTTCGAAGCGCAGCATGTAGCCGCCGGTGATCTCCGGGGTGGAGCTGTGGGTGGGCTCGAGATTGTCGAGGTCAGTGCGATTGCGGCCGTCCTTGATCTTTTCCATCAGGACGTAGACCCCGACATATTCGGTGGCGGTGAGGTCTCCTCCGTTGGTGCTGAGAAACATCTCGAAGTGCGCGGTGCCCGGGGCCTGGATTCCGATTGTGCGGCCCAGCTGAAAGGCGAGGGGATTGCGGATGAGAGCCTTGTCGGTCCAGGGGCCGTTAAAGACCCAGTCGGACTCCTCGGGCAGGCCAAGGAGAGGGTAGTCGGTATCTACGTCATTGTCGTCGCGGAGCTCGACGCGATATTGTGGTTTGGAAAAGCCGGAGGAGCTCTGTCCGCGGCGTCGGATTCCGATTCGGAAGCAGGCATCGGGAGGAGTTGCGAGAGAACTGCGTCCGGTGATGGGATCGACGTTGTGCACCACGATGCGCGCAGTGCGCAGGGTCGATCCTGGTCCCGGGATGCTCCCGTTGAAGGATTCCACCACCATGATGGGGAGGTCCGAGGTGAATGTGGAAGGGGCGGGAAGTCCTCCCCCGGAGGAAGGGGACAACCTCTGGAAGTGTCCGCTGGCAATGGCGCCGGCGTCATTGGTCCCGGGATCGAAGACTCGGGCCCGGAGATGGGTGGTGTTCCTGAGGGTGAGGGATCGCGTATACACCTGCGAGGTATCGGTCGGAGTGCTGCCATCAGTGGTGTAGCGGATGTGCCCGTCAGGAAAGAGGGATGTGATGGTGGTCGGGATCGAGGAGGTGAACGTCCCGCACGGAGGGTCGATGGTCGGGGCGAGAAGAGGCGCGGTGAGGAGCAGCCCGTTGGCAGAACCCGGGGTGGAGGTGCCGAAGTAGCCCTGATCCCCGCTCGGAGCGAGACCATCGGTCCCGTAGCTGAACCCGTCTTCCTGGCGCGGAAAGGTGGGAGCGAACTCGCTGAGCACGGTGACCCCGTCCGGAGCGACCAGAGCGAGGTATTCGCCGCCACTGCTCAGGCGGAAGTTGGTGTGCAACTCGGCATCCGCGGTATCCCGGTTCTTATTGGAGGCGAAGACGACGAGGTAGGTCTCCGCCTGCAGGAGGGTGGTGGGAAAGGTCCACTTGGTGAGATTGGCAGGATTGTCGGTGAGGTGGTAACCACCGAGCTCCCAATCCACCCCGGTGGGATTGTAGAGTTCGATCCAATCCGGAGTGTCATTGTTCTCGTCCTGGTGGGTTTCATTGCCGACGGCCACAAACTCGGAGAGGAAGGGAACTGCTCCCGTGGGGACGAGGGGGGCGTCCACTTCCCGGACTTGAAAGCCTGCGATGGCGGCGTCGCGACCGGGGCCACTGCGGGCAAGGTAACTGAATCCGGTGACGCCGGAAATCTCTGTACTCAAGATGGCGAGGTCACTGGCCGCGGGCGGGTTTTCGGCATCGATCCCGTTGCCGATCGAGACCGCGGGCACCGTGATTGCGGGATCAAGATTGGTGGAGAAGGTGTTGTTGAGATAGACCGTGGCGCAACAGGCGCGCGGTTCACCGTGCAGGATCTGCACCAGGTAGCTCTTGGCGGGATCGAGATTGGTGTAGGTCAGAGTGAGCTCAGCGGTGCTGGAGAGTTCGCTGAAAAACAAATCGTCGATTCCCTCGTTTGAGAGACCATCGTTGGTGGCTTCGCCGGCGAGGTTCCAATTTGCTCCGCTTGGAGTAGTCCCAGGTGCACTGGCAAAGGCGATGCCGTTCAGGAAGACACTGGGACCGGTGTGTCCGAGGTTGACCGCCTCGAGCAATAGTCCGTAGTCGCGGACCAGGGTGGGATAGTCCCCGGCCGCGTTGTCCTGCACCGAGATCGGAGTGATTGTGGCGGAGAGCTCAGCAATCCAGGTGGCGGAGAGCCCAAGGAGGGAAAGAAGAATTTTTCGGGACATCAGAGAAGGGGAACCCTCCTGCAGGACCGACAGGTCGGAAAGCCAAAAATGGGTGGAGAAGTGGAAGGTGCGGCTATTGCTCCGTCACGACCAGGCGGATGAAGCGGCGATTGGCTGTGCTGAGCGGAACGGTGTCGCGGAAGGTGACCAAATCGGTGCCGTCTCCGTTGTCGCTGGGAGCTCCCACCAGTATGGTTGTTGGGTGCCGCTGTCAGGGCCGGGGGGCCTTGGCAGTCCTGCCCATTCTCTGTGGGAGAATGGGCTTTTGGCACCGAGGTGCTCCCTCTAGGGTAGTTCGTCCAGCAGATTGCAGATCATGATTTGAGGGAGTGTTTGAAAAACCTGCTGCGACGCGGGTCCGCATCTCAGAACACGTAGCCTGCTGGACGGACGACACTAGCAATTAAACCATGAAGCGCCTCCTCATCCTGCTCTTAGCCCTCTCTCCTTTCCTCCAAGCAGCCGAACAACCAAACGTGCTCATCATCATGGCGGATGACTGCACTCACAATGATCTGCCAATCTACGGTGGACTGAACGCGAAGACGCCGCACATCGACCGGCTCGCCTCGCAGGGGCTGACTTTCAATCGAGCCTATCTTGCGGAAGCGATGTGTCAGCCGTGTCGGGCGGAATTGTTCAGCGGGCAGTATCCCATGCGCAATGGCTGTGCGTGGAATCACTCTGCGAGCCGCCCGTCGGTCACGAGCATGCCGCAGCACCTCGGTCCCCTTGGTTATCGGGTGGGGCTTTGTGGAAAGGTGCACGTTGCGCCGAAGAAGTCCTTTCCGTTTGAGATGGTGGACGGCTTCGACCGGAACTGTGTCCGCAATCCGACCCGGGCACACGACCTCGCGGGGATCGGGGAGTTTATGACGCGGGACAAGTCCAAGCCGTTCTGCCTGACGGTTGCCCTGGTGGAACCGCACGTGCCGTGGGTGATGGGGGACCCTTCGCAGTATCCGCCCAAGAAGATCAAGCTGCCGCCGAATCTTGCAGACACCCAGCGGACGCGGGAGGATTACGGAAAATATCTCGCTGAGATCACCTACATGGACGGACAGGTGGGCGAGATTCTGGCCACCCTTGAGAAGTCGGGGCAGGCCAGGGAGACGTTGGTGCTCTTCACTTCGGAACAGGGCTCGCAGTTTCCGGGGTGCAAATGGACGAACTGGGATACCGGGATTCATACCGCCTTGATCGCGCGCTGGCCGGGAAGGATCGAAGAAGGTCACCGCACGGACGCCGTCGTGCAGTACGCCGACGTGCTGCCGACCTTGATCGGTCTGGCGGGTGGCGATTCCTCGGAACACGTGTATGATGGAACCAGTTTCGCGGGTGTTCTCTTTGGTGAACACGCCAAGCACCGCTCTTACGCCTACGGCCTTCACAACAACATTCCGGAAGGTCCGCGCTATCCCATTCGAACCGTCACCGATGGGGAATGGCGCTACATCCGCAACCTCCTGCCGGACGAACTCTACATCGAAAAACACCTGATGGGGATTCGGGGGAATGGCGAATTGAACAATCCCTACTGGGCGACCTGGGTGCGGGAGTCCTGGAACAATCCGCATACCTACAAAGTCACCAAGCGCTACATGCATCGGCCTGCGGAGCAGCTTTATCACACCGCCAAGGATCCCTACGAGATGACCAATCTGGTCGCTGATCCCGAGTATGCCGCGATCAAGAAAAGCCTGAGGGCGGAACTCGACAAGTGGATGAAAGCCCAGGGCGATCCTGGTGCACCGCAGGACACCCACGAGGCGCATCAAGCGGCTCGACAGGGCAAGCATCTTTACGGGGTCAACTGATCCACTCTGGGAGCCTCTTCCATGGGGTTCTCGCGGTGCAGTTGCTGAGAGTGCTGCCCGTTCCGACGTCGAGAGCGCCGGTGGGTTGGCTGGAGGTGAGTTCTCCCTGGTCGAGGACGGCGGTGGAGCCAAGAGCCGGGAGCGCCAAGAGGATGAGGAGGAAAATCGGTTGGTTCATGGGCTTGGATGGCCTTCACCCTCCTTTACAGAGGTTCGGATCAATCCATAGAGCCGAGGGAATTAATTGAAGCCCCCGGGCACGGAGCTTCAAGTTGCTCTCCGAGCGCCTTGGATAAGGAACGCCACCTCGCGGTCTTCGTCACCACGCTACTTGTCGCCCGCCTTCCACGCGGGGCGGGCGTTAGCCTTGAGATTCCCGTCGTAGGCATTGAGGACCCTGGTGAGTTTCGCGACGATCTCGGGTTTGGCGGAGGTCAGATTCCGGGATTCCGACATGTCTTCCTCGAGATTGTAGAGTTCGGGTGGTTGGCGTCGGGAGACCTTGCCGGTCTTCCTGTTCTTCCTTGGTGCTCCACCAAGGCGAAGCTTCCACTTGCCCATGCGGATGGCCTCCGGGGTGTTGTTGCGATAATAGAAAAATCCGACCTTGTCGTGCGGAGAAGCGGCCTTGGGATCTTGGAGAAGGGTCGTGATGTCGAGACCGTCAATCTCCTCTTGAGGAGGGGTGGCGCCGATGAGGGAGGCGATGGTGGGGAGGAGGTCGATGGTGGAAGCCACCTGCCGGCAGGTGGTGCCCGCCTGGATCTTGCCAGGCCACCGCATCACGCAGGGGACGCGCATCCCGCCCTCGTAGGTGGTGCCCTTGCCGGCGCGGAGGGGGAGGGCCGAACCGCCGTGGTGATTCTTGCTGAGCCACGGTCCATTGTCGGAGGTGTAAATGACGAGGGTGTTCTCTGCGATCTCAAGCTCGTCGAGAAGATCGAGGATCTTCCCAACCACGGCGTCGATATGTTCGATGGTCAGCTTGTAGGCCACTTTGGGGTCGGGATCGAAGCGCTCGTCGTTCACGAAGAGCGGGACGTGGGGCATGGAATTGGCGTAGTAGAGGAAGAAGGGCTTCTGCTGCTTGTAGTCGGTCTTGTGGGTGCGGGCCTTGCGGGTGATGAACTTGAGGCATTCTTCGCCGTAGCGATCTGTGAGGGTGGTCTGGTTGACGGGTTGCTCAATGACTTTCTCGTCGCGGTAGAGTTCGCCATTGTAAGCTGGCCAGTTTTTCTCCTTCCAAATCCTGTCGAGGTCGGCGGGATTGTTTCCGAATCCCTTCTTTCGGGCCATGTCGTTCGAGTAGGGGTAGCCGAAGTAGTGATCGAATCCCTGGCTGGTGGGAAGAGTGTCGGAGTGGTCGCCGAGGTGCCACTTGCCGACGCACTGGGTGGCATATCCACGACTCTGAAGAAGGTCCGCGATGGTGACTTCATCGGGATGGAGCGCGACCTTGGAATGGGGGCCGAGGACACCGGGCATGGAGATACGCGGTTGATAGCAACCGGTCATGAGTGCGGCGCGGGACGCGGAGCAAACACAGTAAGCGGAGTAGAAATCGGTGAAGCGGCAGCCTTCCTTCGCAATGCGATCGATGTTTGGGGTCTTGATGTTCGGCGAACCAAAGCAGGAGAGGTCCTGGTAGCCCTGGTCGTCGGCATAGAAGATAATGATGTTGGGGAGCACTTCGGCCGTGCTCGGGATGAGCATGGAAGCGAAGAAGAGGAGACAGAAGGAGCGGCGTTTCATGGTGTCGAGGGAGTAGCTACGGGGATGGAAGCGCCAAACATGCGGTAAGATTACTCAATCAAGGAGCCAACCCAAGAATCGTCAGCCGTGAGCCGCGGGCGCTGGTGCAAAAGCGCGGAACGACCTGCTCAGTGGTTTCGCAACGAGGCACTAAGGCAATTGCCAATTTTCATCGAAGAATCCCGCTCTGATGATTTTTCCGGGGCGCTCGGGTCCGGGAGGTTCGGAGAGATCGATGATGGCCCAGTCGCCCAGCTTGGGATTCTGCAACGAGTTGGTCCGGTCGTGGCCTTCGCGGAAGGTGGGACCGGAGTTGAGGACGAGGTAGCGTTTCGGTGACCTTGGATTGGGATAGATGGAGAGAAGGACGCGGTTTGGTTCGGGGGGCCAGGCGAGGGGCATCTGGGCGAGGGCGTCGGAGATGAGCGTGTTCGACTCCGGCGTGCCGAAGAGGACGAGGTTGTATTGTTCGCCATCCTGGGCGGTGACCGCGGTGTCCGGCTTGATGCGCAAGTCCCCTCGAAAGAGCGCCCGCCACCGGGTCTTGAAATGCTCAAGTTCAAAGTCGACCCATTGGTCGAGGGCGGCGTCCTTCGACTTGCCCGTGGGAGTGACCACCATAAAGGGCGCGAGAAAGGCGTCGTCGATGGGACCCTGCAACCCCGGGATCTTGCCGGTCCGGTCCTCTTTGTCAGCGAATGACCAGGCGCCTTCTTGGTCACGCTCGAGCAGGATGGAACGAGAGGCGTCCGAGAGAGTGAGGGTGGTCGCATCGATCTGGATCGTCGCATTCCGGGGGAGCGGACGCCGGATAGTTAGCGCGGTCACGTTCTTCGTTTTGAGCAGCAGGCGAGCGGGCGATTTCAGGGAGGCCTCGACGCGGGTGTCCAACCAGTGCTTCCCCAGTCCGGTCAGGTGGAGCCATTGATACTTGTGATAGCGGAGAGTGCGGGTCTGCAGACGAATGCTCCTTTGGGGTGGGATCTTCCGGGTCGCGAGGGATTTCTTCACACTGGCGGCCACGCCCTTGATGGTTTCGGGGTGATACTTGTGGCCCATCCCGGGGCCCACATAGTGGGTAAGCTTGGCCCCGTTTTTTTCAAAGACCTCCGCCATGTAATCGGCGGCGTCCTTCTGCTTGTCGTTCTCACCGGAGTAGGCCACCACCGGGATGTTCAGGAGGTTGCGCCCGTAGTTGGGGACGTCGTAGAGACCCCAAAGGGTTTGCTCGACCGCGGAGGGAAGCTGATCGGGCCCCAGTTTCTGGTAGCGCTTTACATCGACGAAGCCTGCTCCCGCATGGACCACCGACCACTTTTCTGCGTAGTGTGCGCCGAGATGCCATGCTCCAGCACCCCCCATCGAGAATCCCATGAGAGCGATGCGGGTCGGATCGACGTTATAGTTTGCGATGACGTGATCGACGGCATCGATCACATCAATCTCGCCGGCAGATTTATAGCCGATGCACTGGCGGCCGAAGGGATGAAGAACAATTCCGTCGTCGAGGAGTCCCTTGAACGGCCAGTTTTGTTTGGATCGCTGATCAAGGAAGTGCAGGTCGGTCTGGGAATCGCCGCGGCCGTGGAGCCAGACGTAAAGCGGGACCCTTCTTGAGAGGTCGAGCCTCTCGGGAATCTCGAGACCATAGGGCTGGGGGGAGCCATCGATTTTGGAGCGATAACCCCGCACCACGAGCCCGTTCTCCAATTCCCATGGAGACTGCGTGTCCATCAGGTCATCGAGCCTCTTCCTCGCAGTGGCGAGAGCCCGCTCCGCCTTGGGGACGTCGGCCTTCGGTTTGTAGAACTCCCCAAACTCGAGAGCGAGCTCGACCGCCTTCAGGTAGATTTCGACATCGGGAAGAAGAGGATTGCCATTGAACTTCGCGGCTTCGGCGCGCAGGGCGGCGAGGTCCACCCTCAGTTTCGTCTTGGCCTCGGGCGGAACCGGCTTTCCCGCCGGCGGGATTCGCCGGGGGATCGGTTCGTAGGCAAAGGCCTTCGTCGTGATGAACAGAAGGACCAGGCAAACGCGAAGCGTCGAGTGCATCGCCCAGTCTTGAGAGGAAAGCCGGAAGTGTTAAGAGGAATTATTCAGGTTCCACTCCAAGCCGGTAAAACCAGCGCGTTCCGGTGGCGTTCGGGTCGTTGAGCTGGTGATCAAAGATCTCGGAGAGGGTGGTAAAGTTGGTGAATTCGCTCCAGGGATCGGTCTGTTCTAGATCCACGCTGCGCTCGAGGTGATAGCGTGTGCCGGGGATGATCTTGGAAAGTTCGAGGGTCGCGCTGGAGCCGGTTAATTCGATCACGTTGAGTTGGAAGAAGTCGCCGGCGTCGGTGGGATCGTAGCCGGTGAGGAACTCGGTCCGGTTGTCATAGGGATCGTTGTCCGGGTTGGCCGCGGGGGCCGCGTTGGCGTTGGGTGGGGACCCAAAGAAATCGACCTGCCAGCCATCGCTCAGTCCGTCGCCGGCATAGGTGCGGAAGTTGTCGGGATTGGTATTGAAAACGGTGAGGCCGAGTTGCCCGTTCACCCCCTGGAAAGATCCCTGCGCGGTGGCAGTGGTATCCGCGAAGACGGCGTCGGCGGTGGCGAGGCCGGAGGCGTCGATCCCAGTGAGGGGGCCGAGGAAGACGGACCACTGCACCTCAGCGGCGGCGAGGGCGAGGAGAGTGAGGTCGTCGAGGGTGGCGGTGGCGTTGAGTTGGCGGGTCGAGGTTTCGTCGACGGTATTCGGAGTGGAGTTCACGGCCACTGCGGTGACGTCATAGAGTTGGCCAATGTAGTTCGGCTTCTCCTGCACTCCGCCGGCCGTGATATTCGAGACGGCACCCGAGAAATCATCGCCCACGCTGATCTGGGCTGTGATGTTGGAGCCATTGCCAACCTGTCCGCCGCCGCCGGTGAGAGGGGCGTGGAGAAGTTTGTAGCTGGCGCTGCTGCTGTTGGACTGGCCGAGTGCGGTTGCAACTCCGAGGCCGAGGGACAGAATAGCGAGTGAGGTGCGGTTCATGGCAAATCTATGATCAGACTTCAGGGTTCCGGTTCCGTTGTCCAGCTTCCAGCTCAGAAAGGGCCTGGACGGCATTTTCGAGGCGCTCGGAGAGGGGGCCAGCTGTGATGATATTTGCGACAAGCCCAACGCGGCGGCCGCCTTCAAATCAGCAGCGAGCTTTTTCCTCTCCTTTCGCAGTCTCGCGATGGGAGCGCACTACTCGACTCTGGAAGGATGGAAGGCGATTGGCTAGGTAGCAAATATTGCGAGCCAATCGTAAGAAGGCCCTCCTCCCGCAATGCTCAGAAAGTTGGGATTGGAGCAGACCGTGAAGTAGGAACCGCGCTGCGTTACTCGCGCTTCTGTTGGAAGAGCCACTGGTGGACGTCTTCCCGGCTGTAGACGGTCAGTTGGAGGAAGTGGCTCTTGTCGGGAAACTCGGTGTACTTGTGCGGGATGGCGGCCTTCTTGAGAGCCGCCGCCATTGTCTGGCCATGCTTGACCGGGACGTGCTTGTCCAGTTTCCCGTGGAAGATCCAGATATCGACTCCGCGAAAGAGTTTGGCATGGTCTGCGTTGCCCGCGCCAGCGACCGGCATGGCGGCTGCGAAGAGGTCAGGACGCTTGGCGAGGAAGTGCCAGGTTCCGAGCCCGCCCAATGAGAAACCGGTGAGGTAGACGCGACTGCGGTCCGCGACGGCGACTTCCTTGAGCACGTCATCGATGAGGGCGAGGACCGCATCGCCCGCGGTTCCCATCCATGAATTCCCGGGAGGGCACTGGGGCGCGATCAAAATACAGGGGCGCTTCTTGAAATTGCGGACAAACTTGGCGGCTCCGGGGACCTTGATTTGTTTGAGGTTGTCCTTGCCGACTTCCCCGGATCCGTGGAGGTTGACCACGATGGGAACCAGCTTATTGCGGCTGACTTTTCCGGAGGCGTAGATTTTGTATTGGATGATTCCATAGGTGCCGCTGGTCCAACCTCCCGTGAATTGATCGTCGTAATTTCCCAAGAGGGGATTGGCGTGAAGAACGCTGCTGGGCAGAAGGAACAGGAGCGGGACAAGGAAGGTGACCGATTTCGTGATCATGGGATGAGAGTGACAGGCTACTATGGGCGCCCCAGCCGGAAGAGCTTCGAACCGGAGTCCGGCAGGACCCGAAGGGTAGCGGAGGATCCGGTGACAAGGGGTGCTTGATTCATAAATTGCCAGGGCGTCGTGGCGGGGGAGGGGGTTTCCTGGAGAAAGAGGCCCGGCAAGGTGTTGTCCCAGAGAATGGCAATGCTGCCATCTACCAGCGGCATGAAGCGGGGATTGGGAAGAGCAGGAAGAAGGTGCGCCATGCCGCCTTCGGTGGCAATGACTCCGTTGGTGGTGAGATCGTGATCGCCCCGTTGACCGTCCATGAAATGAAGGATCACCCGGTCCGCGAGAATTTGGGCGCCGGTGGAGCCGTCAAAGGAGAAGTCATACCAATGGGGCGCAGGATTATTCGGTGTGGGGCCGAAGTTGTAGTAGTTCGGGGCCACCGCATCGCCCGTGACAAAGATACTGATTGAACTCGTGCCGGCGATGACCGGACTGAAACCAAAGCTCCAGGATCCGTGAGGAAAGGAGAGGTGTGAATTTGGCTGGAGGGCGGGAGTGGAAGTGGATATCACGCTTCGCAGGGATTGGCTCGGGAGCGCAGCGAGGGTGAGGTAGCCGCCCTCGAGAAGGGGCAGAGAGGCCACACTCATTTGATTGGCATCAGGGAGGTTGTCGCCATTCCCGTCTCCGGTCCCCACTGCGGAACGGGAGGGAACGCGCGATTCGATCTCGTCGCTGACGCCATCGTTGTCGGAGTGGGTGGACCCCTCGATGCGAACCCACCTGCTGTGTTCGGAGCTGTTGGAGTCGGGATCGGTCACGGAGAGGCGCAGGTAGCTGCCGCGGAGGTCGGTGGTGGTGGGCAGGTCAAGCGTGAGGGGCACGGTTCCCTGGGCGAATTCGAATCCCACCAGGATGGTAAACTGGGAGGCGTTGAGAGAGAGTTGGGGATCGAGGAAGACGAACTCGATGTGGTAGGATCCGGTCGATCCCGCGGCGAGGCTTCCAAGGATGTGGATGGCGGAGGGGCCCTGCACCGCTTGGAGCAAGGCAGGAGCGTTGGTCTTGCTGTTTCCGCCCACATCGAGATCTCCGGGATCGGAGGGATCGCGTCCGTCGCCTTCCTCGCTGTTGGAGAGATCGATTCCGAGAAGGCCGTTTTTGAAAACCGTATTGCCAATGAGGGCGTTGCCTTCCCCCTTGGTGACGAGGATTCCTTCATGGTGATTGTAGACGATGGTGTTGAAGAGTCCGGAGAGGGTGACTCCTCCGATCACGTTGTCATCGCTGCCGTCGATGTGGATGCCGCGGAGATTTGGGCTGGGAGTGAGCTGCCCGACGCCGAAGGGAGACTTTGCTCCGATCAGGTTTCCCCAAATCCGGTTGTTGCCCGGGGTGAAATTTACGGGAACCACGGGGGCGGTGAGCAGGATGCCGGTTGGATTTGAGAAGAACTGGCCCTTTGTTTGGAATGGGGTGCCGCCGATGGTGGTGCGGAATCCTTCGCAGCGGATCCCGCACTCTCCGTTGCGTGAGGAGGTGAGTCCTTCGATGAGATTGTCGGAGCCGCGGACCAGGACGCCGGACCGCGCATTGCCGGAGGTTTCATTTCCAAGTAGGTGAGCTTGGTCGCACTCAAGGGCGATGCCATGGCCAGCGTTCTTGAGGGTCGGACTTCCGCCCATTATTTGACCGATGACATTCGATTGCAGAAGGGTTTCGGTCGCGTTCCCAAGGAGACGAATCCCGTCCGCTCCATTTCCTTGGACGGAGGATCCGGTCACGATGTTGCGAGGGGCATTGTGCAGAACAATCCCTCCGAGAAACCCGGCCTGAGTTGATTCCCACGGGGTGCTCTGGCTGAGTTGCACAAAATGGATGCTGCTGTTGGCGAGATTGGAATCGAGCGTGCTCAGGATCGGAGTGGCATTGTGAGGCGAAAAGGAGAGCCCCTCGACCCTCAGGGCGGGCGCGAGGAAGTTGCTGGAGTGGGTTCCGCCGAGCGAGCCGCCGATCGAACTCGAAATCGTGTTGTCGGTGGCGTCTGGACCGAAGAGGCCGATGCCACCCACCCAGTTGCCGGAGACGAGACAGTCGGTGACGGTGTTGCCAGATGATTCGATGCGCAGGCCGTAGCCCTCGTTTCCGGCACCGATCTGCCCTGAAGGAGCGACCCCCAAGAGACAAAACTCCACCGTGTTTCCGCCCAAGCCCCTGAGGAGGATGCCGCTGGGGTTGGGTGCAGCGGGGGAGGGGATCAGTCCGAACTTGGTTGAACGGAAGCGAGTGAGGGCCAGTCCGCGAATGGTCGAGTTTCCTGCGGAGATCACGAGGCCTGCGGTGGAGTTTGCGGTGGGCAGGGCTTCGCCTCTGATTTCTATGCCCACGAGATCGGTGGTTGGTTGGGTGGTGCCATCAATTTCGATCGGACTGGTGATTTCAGGGAGCGGAGTCTGGGGAAGCAGGCGAGGAATTCCCGGGCCGGGGATGTTGAATGCGATGGAATCGAATCCACTGCGGGCATTGCAGAAGTTGAGCGCGGCCCGCAAGGTGGTTTGCTCACCAGGATGGGCCGGATCGGTGTCAATCAATTCGTCCAGCGGGTCGGGATCTTCCAAGTCGCGGGCATCATTCACCACGATGGTGGTGAGCAACCGGACGGTGAGCGATCGATCCTGGGAGGGGCCATTGCCATCCGCGGGCACGGCCGAAATAGTAGTGGTCTTGATGCTGTTCTCCGGTGCGCCAGCCGGAAGAAATACGGCTTGCACGGCCAGTCCTCCTGGTCCGGGGGGCACGCTCACGGTCAGTCCCCCGGGGGCGGTGATCTCGTCCGTGATATCGATGACTCCCGCTTGCAAATAGACGATGACCCATCCGGGTTCGGCCTTCTCAGTGGCAGACAGCAGGTAGTCGCGGGAGCTGGCCTCCGCGTTGACAATGAGGATTCCCACCGCCGCTGTTTGGTTGGAGCGAATGATGAGGGCGTCCGCGCGCTGGCCCACGACCAAGAGTGCCAAAAAGATGGAGACGGAGCGAGCCGTCGCGGCGGTGCGAACGAGTGGGGGCATGGTGGATGCACCACATTGGGCCAGAGAATGATTCGTGCAAGTCACAAGCTGTCTTGAAAACAGGTAGAGACGCGACAGTTGGAACATGATGGGGTGATCCCGGGCGGTGCTCTTTTCTTGCGGAGGGCGAGGGAATTTCGTACGGCCTTCCCTCCATGAAGCGACAACTCGTTTTAACTCTCTCGCTGCTTGCTCTGCCCGCTTGGGCGCAAGAGGAAGTGGATGCCGTGGCCGAAGGAAAGAAGGCGTTTGCCACCTACGGATGCATGGTGTGTCACACGGTGGGCAAGGCCCCCGAATTGCTTGCCGGTCCCAGTCTGCACGGATTGTTCGTCAACGAGCCCCGCGAGCGCGAAGTCAGTGTGGCAGGCAGTGGGGAACGTCAGAAGGTGAAGGCGGACAAGACCTACTATCTCAATTCGGTGCGCAAGTCCTGGGATGTCTTTGCGGTAGCAGAAAAGGGTGCGACCAAAGGAACTCCCTATCCCGCTGCGATGCCGATGTACACCAAGGAGGTGATTCCTGACCAGGCGGTGGAGCACATCTTCCACTACCTGCGCACCTTGGCGGATGATGGTCAGGCTGGTCCTCCGGAAGTGAAGATGAAACTCGCAAAACAGAACCAGCCCAAGAGTCTGCTGGAGGATGGCAATGAGGTCATCGTGACCAAACGGACGCGGGTGTTCCGGGCGCCCCTACGTGGGTCAAGCGGACGGGCGCTCCACGTCGGACTGCCGAATGGAATGAACTACACCTTCGATGCGCGCACGCTTTCGGTGCGCAATGTCTGGGGTGGCGGTTTTCTGAATCTGTCTGAAGAACGCCGGGGCCGCGGCAAACCGGGATCGCAGCGGGGCCGGGGAAACAAGATCTTCATTGAAGGCCGTGGCATCCTGCAGCCGCTGATGAGCTCGGGCGATCCGGTCGACTTCGAATTCAAGGAGCCGGATGTCATGGATCACAAGAGCATTGAGAAGTGGCTCTGGGAAGATCGCGATTTTCCTGAGCTCCTCGCCGGGATGGATGCCAACTATCTTGGGCACAGCATCGAGTCCTCGACCGGAGAGCCCGTCTTTCGTTTCCGGGTTGGGAAAAACAGCTTTGCGGAGGCGGTGAGATTTACCGACGACGGCCGCCTCGAAATTGCCCTGCAAGCCAGGCTGCAACAACCGGCCAGCTTCAAGGTCGCGGAGGCCGGACTGACCGACATCGAGGTCAAGGGGGGCTCCCTGAAGAATGGAGTCTGGAAATTGGGAGCATCCAAAGGGCAGGTCTTCACCTTCAGTGCGCGGCTTGTCGGTGGGTTGGTGGCCCGACCCCTGATTGAGCGCGACGAGAACTGGGATCCGCAATCCCTGGTCAGAAACACGGACAAGCGCGGGAGGCAGAACCTGGAATTGCCCGCGGGTTACTCGATTGAGAATTGGGTGTCGCCCAAGGATCTCTACGGCCGGAACCAGCTCTTTGAGCCCACCGGCATCGCAGTGGCGAAGGACGGAACGATCGTCTTGGCCACCCGCACCGCCGGTGTCTGGCGTATCCGTGACGATAAGTGGACCCTCTTTGCGGAGGGCACCTACGAGTGTCTCGGGGTGTGGATCGAAGATGACAAGGGCGACAAGATCGTCATCATGCAGAAGCCGGAGCTCACTCGCATGCGCGACAGTAATGGCGACGGTCGGGCGGACATCATCGAGACGGTCTGCGACGATTACGGATTCCACGGCAACTATCACGAGTATGCTCATGGCCCGGTTCGCGACGCGGAGGGGAACTACTACTTCGCCTTGAACCTCTCCCATGGCGGCAACGAGCGCACTTCCTGGCGCGCCGGCGGTCCCTTCATGGGGTCGATGGGTGGTTACCGCGGTTGGGCTTGCCGAGTCACTCCGCAGGGAAAGTTCGAGCCCTTTGCGCGCGGGCTGCGCAGTCCAGCTGGACTCGGCGTCGATCCCGAGGGCCGGATTTGGTATGCAGAAAACCAGGGCGAGTACGTGGGTTCCTCGAAGGTGGTGCCCCTTGAGAAGGGTGCCTTTTATGGACACCTCTCCGGGCTCGTCACTCTGGAAGGCAAGATGAAGCCGGACTCTCCGGAGCTCAAATTCGACAAGTGGAAGAACAAGATCCGCAAGGGTGCGGTCTGGCTCCCCCACGGCAAACTGGCCAACTCGCCGGGGCATCCCACCTGGGATCAGACCGGCGGCATGTTCGGGGTCTACGGAAAGCAGATGTTCATCGGGGACCAAACCCTCTCGACCCTGCTACGCGTTT
Source organism: Roseibacillus sp. (assembly GCA_028821775.1). Taxonomy (GTDB): domain Bacteria; phylum Verrucomicrobiota; class Verrucomicrobiia; order Verrucomicrobiales; family Akkermansiaceae; genus Roseibacillus_B. Next base: position 32,094 of record JAPKFB010000028.1, on the reverse strand, counting down.
CCACCGAGCAGGTGGGCGGATCCGACCAAGGATGCGTGATTCCCTTTGCGCGTGGACTCGCTTCCGGCGTGATGCGTCCCGTCTTCCTGCCGGATGGCAGCTTGCTCATCGGCCAGACCGGTCGCGGTTGGGGGGCTCGCGGTGGGAATCAGGACGGGCTCCAACGCATCGTCTATGACGGCAAGACCAAGGCTGCCGATTTCCATCACGTGAATGCGGCGAAGAGTGGCTTCATGATCCATTTTACGGAACCAGTCTCGGCCTCGGTGAATGAGGAGCAGTTGGCTGCCGCCCTGAAAGTGCGGTCCTGGTACTACACCAACACCGGGCGCTATGGCTCACCCGAGCACGACCAGCGGGACGATGTCATTGAGCGGGTCCATCTCGATTCCGATCGGACTTCCGCCCTCGTGGTGATGAAGGATTTCGGCCGCGGCGACCAGGGCTGGGTGGACCGCATCTTCTACCTGCACATCCCGGACACCAAGGGGCTCTTTGGATCGGCCCCGGTCTGGAACCACCTGGAGTGTTACTTCACCCTGCGCGCCCTTCCTTGAAGCAGGGCGACCGGTTCGCTCCCGTTCCGGGTTATTCATGCAAAACCGCGGTTGGACAGCCGCGGTTTTTTTGGACCGTTAGTTCCCGGCCTGCACTCGTCCGAGGCCAAACTCGCAGCTGACCTTGACAACCTTGTCGCCGTCGAAGTGCACTTCGATGAACTTGGAGGAGGCGAAGGGCTTCCCGTTCTCGTCCTTCAGGGTGGCGACTACCTTACGCGTCTTCACGTCGAAGACATCCGGGGTGTGTGAGTAGCCGTATTTGCCGTCGAGCGAGAAGCAGACCCAGCCGTGTCCGCCCATGCTCAAGTCGAGGTGACCGGTTTGCACTGGCGGCATCACGGTCATGTCGAAGGTGTAGATGCGTTTGCCGGCCTGGTCTGAAAGCCAGAGCTGAGTTTCATCCGGAGTCATGCCTGCTCCGTGGGTGCGGTGCTTGATCTTCTTCTTGGTATCCGGGTTGATTGCGAACACGCGGTGGATCGGCTTGCCGGCCTCGAGGTCCACCACATCGACGCCGACGTGACGACCAAGGCACACGAAAGCGAAGGAGTTGTCGCTCTTCACGGTGTAGGGAAAGACGCCGCTCTCTCCCACCGGCTTGATGTTCTTGAGGATTTTGCCCGACTTGGCGTCGAACTGGGTGAGCATGGTGGTGGTCCCAAGGTAGACGAACCGACCGTCGAGACTGGCGATGCTGTTGTGAGCGGCGGTGCCCACCTTGATCCGCTCGAGAAGCTTGCCATCCCTGGCGTCGATTTTGAGAAAGCCGCTGTCGTCGCCCTTGTACCACCAACCGGTGGGAGCGAATAGGAATTTGCCATCAGGAGTGATGCAGGTCCGATCGCAACCGGCATGGTACTGCTGGTCCCAGACGATCTTCTCGATCTCGAGGTCGAAACATCCGAGCCGCTTGTTGGTGGTCGAGTAGTAGAGGCACTTGCTGGCGCTGCATCCGGTGAGCCCGCGCAGGCCTTCCTTGAAGATCGGGATCTCGATGCGGCGCACAAACTGGTGTCCATGATCGATGTCGAAGACGAGGAGCCCGGTACCTGATTTTCCTTCGCGTTGAGCTCCATCGGGTGAGGAGCAGTAGAGGTAGCGGCGGACGGCCGCGTCGGCGGAAGACGAAATGCCCTGCAGGCAGAGAAGACCCAGGAGTGATGAGAACTTGAGGAAGCGTCGCATGAGTGGAGTGAGTTCAAGGAATCCATACGCTGCAATCGAGCCTGGACCTATCATGACAAGATTCGGGCTCGTGCTCAGTCAGGATCGAGGTGACGGATGAGCGCTTGTGAAATGACGTGCTCGCTGCGTTCCCGAATCGTCGAGGATGGCCCAATCCACTGCCTTTCGGCGACTTCTTCCGCATTTTGGGCCTCGGTCCCGCTCGCGATTTCGTGCGGGCCAGGAGGAAGTAGAAGATTCGTTGCCGGTCGTGTGGGCCGCGAGGGGGCGGTCGATCATGAGGTCAGCCTCCGAGGCAAAGTCACCGGCCCGCTATTTCAGGGGCAGGCGGTAGGCGGTGGCGGCATTCTTCCAGTAATAGTTCTCGCGTGCTTCCTGCCCCTTCTCGGAAAAGTAGCTGTCCACAAGTTTGAGAAAGCTCGCGTAGCTGCCACTGTGCTTGGTGCACGGCCAATTGCTCCCGTAGATCAGGCGCTCCCCACCGAAGTGTTTCCAGAGCACGTCGAGCACGGCGCGGTAGTGATCGGGTTCCTTCACCGCGGGTTGGGTGGTGCAGCGTTGGTAGAGGCCGGAGATTTTAACCGAAACATTCTTGTTGGCTGCGAGCGCTTCCACGGTCGCGATCCATTGCGCGCTCGGCGCCTTGCCGTCGAAATCGTAGCCGAGGCAGTGATTGACCACGATGCGCAGGTTCGGGATGGTGCGAGCAACGCGATCGATGGTTTGAATTCCGGGGATTCCTCCACCATTGGTGAGATAGTCCATGGTGAGGTTGTGTTTGGCGAGCATGCCCAGGTTGACGAGGACGAGATCGTTGGCGAAATCGATCTTCTTCTTGCTGCGCGCGCGCACCCCGACGAAGCGGCGATCCTTCTTCAGGCGGGCGACATGTTGTTCGAAGTCCTCGCGATAGACGTCCACGTTGCCGACGAGGCCGAGATAGAAGTTGTCGCCCTGGACTTTTTTGAGGACCCACTCGTTGTCTTCCAACCGAGTGCTGGCCTCCACCACGACCACCCCTGTCACTCCGGCGGCTTTGGCGAGCTTGCTGTACTCGGGCGGAAGATGCGGATGGTAGAGGACTTTGTCCCCTGCGGGAGGCCAGCTCACCTTCACCTCACGCGTCGTGTCGTAGAGATGAATGTGAGTGTCGATGAGATGCTTGACCGGTTTGAGGTCATCGCCTGCGGCGGGCAGATCGATGAGAGCGAAGGCAAGGCCGAGAGGGAGAAAAAGGCTCTTCATGAGGCAGGGTGGTTGTGAGTTGGGGCGGACTTATTCGCCGGTTCCACCGGTCCAATTTTCCGTTTGGAAGGGCGAGGCAGGAAGGCCCGCGGCATTGATCAGATTCGGTTGGGCCACCCGGTGCCAACCGAAGCGCACTTGCGTCGGGGAGGGCACTTCGTCGGATTGCACGACCACAAACTTGCCATCGATTTTCGCCTGGGCATCAACGAAGTTGCCGTCTGCGCCGGCAATCGTGAACTCATTGAGCTCCCCGCCGTCGCGGGTCCTGAGCCCGCCGCCCAGGTGGGCGAACGCGATGCGAATCCTGTTTTTCTCAACCCTCATCGCCTTGTAGATCGGTCCGGAGTAGACGACCTCTTTCTTCTTGTAGTGCTTGGCGAGGGCCCAGCGGGCGAGACGATCACCGACGTCGTGTTTGTTCTGGGGATGAATATCCTTCAGATTGTGGACGATATCGGTGATGACCGCCATCCCAGTGTTGGGCAGCTTGAGGGTCGCGGTTTGCGCTTCCCACAGGGCGGGAAGTTGACCGGCGGCATAGCCGCCATTGTCCCAGGGCGCGATTTGGACGAAGTAGAAGGGCATCCCTTTGTTGTCGAACACCGAGCGCCATCCTTCGATGAGGTCCTTCATCTTGCCGGTGTAGGCCAAGCCGTTCTTGTTGATGACGTTGGTCTCGCCCTGGTACCAAATGGAACCAGTGACCGGAAAGTCAGTAATGGGAGCGATCATCCCGTTGTACATCTCGCCAGATCCCGTGGCGGTGACGATCCATGGTTCGATGGGAGAGCCACCCCAGGAACTGTTGATGAGCCCGATCGGAATGTTTTGATCCGCTTCGATAATTCTTCCGAAGTGATAGAGGGCTGCCGAGAAGGTGGGGACGTTGGCCGGCGTGCAGGGCTTCCAAGCTGCGTTCACATCGTTTGCGGGCTCCTTGGTCGTCTTTTTGGGAATGTGAAAGAGACGAATCCTGGGGTGATCTGCTGCGGCAATGAACTCGTTGCTCTTCTCGGTGCTGCGCAATTGCCACTCCATGTTGGACTGACCGGAGCCAATCCAGACATCACCGACGAGAATGTTCTCGAGAACGATTTCGTTTTTCCCCTTCACGGTCAATTTGTGAGTCCTGCCGTCGGTCTTCATGGAGGGCAGATCAACCGACCAGGAACCATCATCACCCGCCATCGTGTTTGCCTTGCGGCCGGCAATTTGGACCGAGACCTTTTCTCCCACCTCCGCTGTGCCCCAGATGTGGAGGGCGGCATCACGTTGCAGCACCATGTGGCTGCCGAAAATTTGAGGGAGTTTGACTTCGGCTGTGGCTGGGATGGCGATGCTGATCGCGGCGAAGGTGGAGAACAGGGCTTGCGTGCGTTTCATGGTATCTCCGAAGCTCCTAGGGCGGATCAACGGAGGGGGCCAGCGGAATCTATCGAGAGATGATCGGGCCGGGGGCGATGCTGGGATGGGCAGGAGCTGTCTACTTGGGGCTCAATTGCGACAATTTCCAGGTACGGTCCGTTTCGACCTTCTTGTCACCCATGATCACCCGCACCCGCATGGTGGGATCTTCCGCTGTGGTGTCGAAGTCCACGGTGGCGAAGCTGAGGGTCTTGCTGTTTGCGACACCGGAAGAGATGACCTCAACGAAGGGATAGCCAACGCGCTTGGACTCGTGGTGTTCCCAGACCAGTGAACGGTGAATGTCACCGGACATGTAGACCACTCCCGGGATCGTGTGTTCCCTGATCGCATCGAGGAAGCGATGGCGGGCGAAGGTATAGATTCGCCAGCCGTCCGCCTTGCTGTGGTTGAGCGTGCTGCCTGATGCGATGACCTTGAATTTAGCGTTCGATGACTTCAACCCGTCGAGAAGCCAGCTAAACTGAGCATCGCCCAGCATGCGCTTCTGTTTATCGTCGGGAGCCCTGTCTGGACTGCGGTGATAGCGGCCATCGACCATGAAGAAGTCTACCTCGCCCCAGCTGAACTTGTAGAACGATCCGGGAGTCTCCTTGGTTCCTGCTCCAGGGTTGGCCCAGAACTGGGTCCATCCCGCGAGCGACTTTTCTTTTCCCTTGGCAGTGCGGTCCGAGTCATTGGGGCCGTAGTCATGATCGTCCCACATCGAATAGGTGGGCACGGAACGGAGCAGGGCCGCATACTGCGGAACACGTCGGTAGCGGAGGTGATGGGCCCATTGGATACTCGGATCGGTGGTGTCGGCGTAGTGGGTGTCGCCGATGGTGAGATGCAAATCCGGGTTTTGGGCGAGAACGAGATTCCAGGAGTCTTGAGGTTGACCGAACTTCATGCAGGAAGTGAGAACCATGCGGAACTTGTGCGGATTCCCGCGGGCTGGCGGAGTGCGAAACGATCCCTTGAGCTCGCCCGATTCCTTGCCGTCGATTTTCAGGGAGTATTTGTAGAGGGTGTCGGGAGTGAGCTCAGTGAGGGTGACCTTGGCAGGCGTTCCCTGGGCTTTTCCGGCCAGGTTTTCAACGGGCGCGAAGGTGCCTGTGGCGGCCAAGGTTTTGGCGGCACTCGGAGTGGCTGTGATTTCACCCTTCACTCCAACGGGCATAAAGATCCAGAGTGTTGCGGTCGAGGGGGTGAGGTTGCCAACGAGCGGTCCGGCGGTTCCCTTGGGCGCTCCGTGCGCCGCAGAGAGGGTGAGAAGGAGACTCCAAGCCAGCAGGTCGCGCAGAAGGTTCATGCCGGAGTGTGTGTCAAAGGATCAGCGGTAGAGAAGATGTTTTTCGCGGCGCGGGGCAAAGCGGGTCAGATCGGCCCTCCACTCGCGGAGGACGGACTCGCGGGAGAGCCCTTCAATGATGGCGCCGGCAGTGATGGGATGGCGCAGGAGGGTGTTGAGCCCCTGGGTGTTCCAATCGTGCGGATAGAGGCTGCGAAGTGCTTGGGCGAGCACCAAACCGAGCTCCACGGAGGGGCAGGTCGTCGGATCCTTGAGGAGAATGCGGACCCCGCCGCATTCCTCGTCCTTGAATTTGCTGGCCTCCGGGGTGAAGCGGACAGGGATGAACTGGAGTCCGGGAAGCTTGGCGGCGGTGAGGCATTTGGCCAATTCCGCGGCCCTGATGTAGGGCGCCCCGACGAGCTCAAAGGGAAGCTTGGTGCCGCGGCCAACCGATAGATTGGTGAACTCCAGGAGGCCGAGGCCAGGGTAAAGGGTGGCCGCGGTCAAGTTGGGCATGTTGGGGGAGGGCTTCAACCAGGGAAGCCCGGATTGGTCGAATCGGAGCGATCGCTTCCAATTGCGGAGCGGCACCACGGTGAGCTCGAGTGTGGGGTAGCGTTCGCTTTGAAAGAGCTTCGCGATCTCTCCGACGGTCATGCCGTGGCGCAGGGGAAGGTCGTGAAAGGCGACGAAAGTGCTCTCGCCGACCACGAGGGGGCCGCTGACGTTCACCCCACCGATCGGATTGACACGATCGAGAACCACGAACTTGAGGCCTGCTTCTTCTGTGGCTTCCATCGCCAGCCCCATGGTCGAGATGTAGGTGAAGAAGCGGCAGCCGATGTCCTGCATGTCAAAGACGAGGGCGTCCAACGGATCGAGGTGTTCCCGCTTTGGTTTCCGGCGGTCGACCCCTGCGTAGAGGCTGTGAATCGGCAAGCCCGTTTTCTTGTCGATTCCGTCCGCGACCTTCCCGTCGAAGGTGCCGCGAATTCCGTGCTCGGGACCGAAGAGGGACAGCAATTGGACTTCATCGGATCCGTGAAGAAGATCGATGGTGGATTTGCGATCGCGACTCAAGCCGGTCTGGTTCGTGATGAGCCCCACCTTGAGACCTTTGAGTTCGGCGAAGTTGTTGAGGGCCAGAACATCGATGCCGTTGAGCACGTTTCCGCGGGGAGGAATGAGTTTCCGGTCTGCCTCGGATCGTTCCTCGTCACTCAGTTTCTTCAAGGCGCCAGGAACCTTGACGAAGTTGTGGGTGATCGATTTCGCGGCGAGAGTTCCCAGTTGATGGCGCAGGCTGACCACGTTTCCGCCGCTGGGATGGTTACGGTTGCTCAGGAAGATCACAAAGGTCTTGCTGAACGGGTCGATCCAGAGGGAGGTGCCGGTCCAGCCGGTGTGGCCGAAGGAACCGAGGGGGAAGGTGTTGCCGCGCGGTCCGGCGTAGGGTGAGTCGATATCAAAGCCCAGGGCGCGCCGCGCCGTGATGAACTCGGGAGACTGGACTGTGCGCATTAGTTTCACGGACTCCGGTTGGAGAATGCGAACGCCCTCGAGTTCCCCTCCGTTGAGAAGCATGTGGGCATAGCGGGCCAGATCGTGCGCAGTGGTAAAGAGCCCCGCGTGTCCCGTCACCCCGCCCATGGCGCGGGAGGTAGGATCGTGCACGAGCCCACGGAGAATCGTTCCGTCTTCCATCCTGGTGGTGGGAGCAATGCGAGCCTGCAATCCTGGAGCGGGGAGGAATGTGGTGTCCGTCATCTTCAACGGTTCGAATACATGAGTCGCCGCAAAGCGATCGACTCGCTGCTTCGATACTCGCCCTACGATTTCGCCCAGCAGGATGAAGTTGAGGTCGCTGTAGCGGTAGTACTTCCCGCCGGAATCGGACGACGCCTCGCTGGTGGCGAGCATGATCCCGTGCTCGTAGCCCTGCCACTGGTAGCCACGGCGGATGCCAGCGAGGAGTCCCGAAGTATGGGTGAGAAGGTGGCGGATCGTGATGGCGGATTTGTTGCGGTCTCCGGTGAGTTCCGGGAGGTACTTGATGACCTTGTCTTCCAGTCCGATCTTGCCCTCCTCGATGAGTTTCATGACCGAGGGCAGGGTGGCGATGACCTTGGTCAGGGAGGCCGCATCGAAGATGGTATCGAGGGTCATGGCCTCGCTTTTTGGCACCGTGCTGCGGTTGCCGTAGGATTTTTTGTAAACCTGGCCGCCATGTTCGAGCCAGAGGACGCCGCCGGGCAATCTCTTGCGCTTGATCGAACTGGCGATCGCGCGGTCCATCTTCTTCAGAACCTCCGCGCGAAAGACCGGAGAATCTTTTTGTCCCGTGCTCTGTCCGGGTGAGAGCAGGAAGAGGAACAACGAGAGAAGGAGGGCGGTTCGCATGGGCCAGGACGGAAGGGAACGGAGGAACTTCCGACATCCTATCCGGTCGCGGCCTCTTTGTCTCCCGCCAACGACAGCGCGGTGACCCTCCATAGACCGGAGGCCCACCGCGCTAGGATGATCTGGGGAGGACTTTTAGTCGCCGTAGTCGAAGGGATCCGAAAATTTCGGGGCGGTGGCCAAATTGGGATCCGTCAGAGTGTGGAGGAAGGCCACGAGGGCGTTTCTTTCGGCTGGGCTGAGGTTGAGACGGATGGGGCCCCCGGGTTGAGGCGGTTGTCCCGGCCGGGGCGGGCGACCGTCGCGGAGCTGGGGCGCGAGGTTGGGATGATCGACAATCTGTGAGTTATAGAATTCGACGACTTCTTCAAGGGTGTTGAAGCGGCCGTCGTGCATGTAGGGGCCGGTCAGCGCGATATTGCGCAGGGAGGGAACCTTGAATTTACCCAGGTCCTGAGGTCGTCCCGTGATCCCTCCCACTCCCGGGTCGGGGTAGGGATTTTCCAATCCGTTGTTGAAGACGTTGTTGGGGACAAAGTTGTCGCTGCCGTGGCAGGTGTCACAGCGCCCGCGGCCGTTGAAGAGGCCCCGACCTTGATTCTCCTGCGCCGTGAAGTTGGAAAAGTTGCTTGCTCGTCCGAGATCGAACTTCGATTCGGTCGAGATGATGGAACGGACAAACTGGGCCAGCGCCCGCGAGATGCGATTCGAGGTGACGGTGTCGTCTCCGAAGGCATCGGTGAAAAGTTCGGCGTAGAAGTCTTCCGCCGCTACTTTGCTCACCAGTTCGCCGAGAGTGAGTCCCATTTCGACGTCGTTCTGGATCGGTCCGAGCACCTGGTCCTCCAGCGTGTCAGCCCGTTCGTCCCAGAAGAAGTGGCCGCGCTGGTAGTATTTTGCGTTGGTGAGTCCCATGGAATTGCGTCTGGTTGCGCCCCCTTCAAAGCCGATGCTGAATTGGCGTGGGTCCGAGAAGCCATGTTCCTGTTGGTGACAGGAAGAACAGGAGACGCTGTTGTTGGCGGAGAGGCGTTTGTCGTAGAAAAGGACGCGCCCCAAGGTGGCACCGGCATCGGTTGTAGGATTATTGGGGGGAGCATTGTCCTGGGCCACAATTTGGGGCGTAAGAAAGTGGGGTGGAAGGGAGGGGTTGGAAAAGTTGTCGGCGAGGGCAGGGAGAAGGAGCGATTGGTCCACAGAATTGGATCCCGTTTGTTGAGCCGCATCGTAGGATGCGCGATAGAATGCCCGGGGCGTGTTCTCCAAGAGGTGGAGATTGACCGCGTAGCCGCTGTTGTTGACCTTGATGGCCTGAAACGGGTACCAGTTTGCCAAATCAGGGGAGTAGTGCAGGGTCCAGAATCCGTTTCCTGGGTCCGAAATGGACATCTTCATGAAGGAAGCCCCTGCTTGAGGTGCGAAGGACACGGTGGAGTTTGCTGGGAGCTGGGCAGAAGCGGGAATCGCCCCAGCTAGGGCCGCGAGGAGGGGGAGGATGCGGTTGGGAGTCGAGGAATGTGCCATGGTTCACTATGAACCACAGGGCCATTGGCAAGACCATCCCTTTAACCTCAGCTTAACGGGATTAACCTTCTCTTAACGATCACCTGCCGCATCGGAGTTAGGTGCTGGTGGAACGGATGCTCCGAGCGGTGATTCCTCCGGGATCGGGATCGCCTTCTTCCGAGATCCGCCCCAGACCAACTGAATCTCTCCGGTGCGCGGTGCGTCAGAAGTCTCAAACACACCCTAGCAAATGAGGGCAGGAATTATCAGGGGCTAGTTCAGCCACGGCCGCGCCTGCTTGATCGCAAGCCTGCCATCGGCAGTGATCTTGAACTCGATCTCCATCGCCCAAGTAGAGTTGGATTGAGAGACGCCGTACTTGATTCTGAAGTGATTGTGCAGGGCGTTCATCTTGTCCTTCAGGTCCAACGCCTGGGTCCGGGTGAGGACGGTTTCTCCATCTTCGAGCTGGTTCGAAAAGCGGATGTACTGAATCTCGTCCCCGGTTCCGGCAAGGTCCGCGATGAGATACTCCTCGGGGATGGAATTCTCCTCCGGATTGGTGACCAGATTTTCGCCTACTTGGACGTTGATGTAGTGACCCTCCCAACGTGGATCGAAGATGTTCGCAGTCACCCCCACTCCGTTGGCCTGCTCGTCGTCGTAGTTCGGGTGGACGAGGATGCCCATGGCGGCAATGAAGTGATCGATGCGCCAAAACTCGCGCTCTTCGTATGCCCGGTAGTTCCACAAACTGGCCCAGACCTGTTTGGCCGACTTCTGGAAGTGACCTTCGTCCAGGCGGTGGGTGTAAGAACTGTAGAGGCCGGCGCCGTTGAAGCCTTCGAGGTCTTCGTTGTTGGTGCTCGAGCGGGCGCGCAGGATCGTGCCCTCGGGAAAGGACTGGTGCATGGTATCGAGAGCGTCCGCCATCCACGAGGGCAGGATGCCGTCCTTGAGGGAATTGCGAAAGTCCCTGAGTCGGGCTTCGCGAATTTCCGGAGTACTTTGGAAGAGAGGATCGCTCATCATGGCCGTGGCCCGGGTGTAGAAGCCATTGAATTTCATGAACTCGTCGTAGAAGTAGAAGGGGACCGCAAAGCCGTTGGGAGTGATGCTGCGCAAGGCATTGATGCGGCGCAACTCCGCGACATTGCTGGCTTTGGCTCCAAAGGTGTCGGAATCCCCGAACTGTACTGACGTGAGCGGCCTGATTTCGGTGGTGGCCAGGTTACGGACCGGAATCTGCGGATCGCTCGGACGAATCGCGTCAAACCAGTCGTCCACTTCCTGTTGGGAAGCGGCGCGGATTTCGAAGCCATCTGCTTCCACCTTGTAGTAGACATTCTGGCCAAGGAGGGGCGCGATATCGGGATGGGTCGAGGCGTCCTTGATGTAGGCGTTGGGCGTGTCGTTCTGCCTGGCCTTCAGGTTGATGTGCGAGAGGGGGGTCTGTGGAATCTCGGTGATGATCCCGGAGACGTGGGTAAGGTCGTTGGGGATGTTGCGGAAAATGGCGATGTCGCGCACGGAGAGGGTCTCGGATCCCGTGACGACCCGAAGTCGCCCGTAGGATTCCGCTTCATTGAGTCCGGTGTAGACCACGTTGGCGAAGAGATCCTCGGTCTGGATGACATTGACGTGGGAATTCTCGAAGGCGGCGATTTCATTGCGATGCCAGCGGCGTTGGGTTTCGCTTGCCGGCCGGTAGGCGACGTTGCCATCCACGAAGGGCATGCCTGCTGCAATCAGTTCGTAGGCCATTTCCACGAAGCGAAAGGCGACCGGGTCGGTGGGCCAAAACTCGATGGTGTAGATTCCCGGTCGTCCCTGGTCATCGACGTAGTTGTCGTGAGAGATCAAGCTGCCCGCGAGATTCTTTCTCGTGGTGTTGTTGAAGTAGGTGTCGTTGTTGAACGCAGAATTACTGGTGTAGCGTCCCGTCGCGTCGCGGGTGAAGTAAAAGTGATAGATATAGCGATTGCTGTCGGCGAAATAGAGGACGGGGGTGTCGGTGTGCACGTCGTAGACGAGGAACTTGATTTCCCGGACCGACTGTGCGCCAGGGCGGTCACCGCGGTTTGACAGTCTTTCGAAGTAGTCGCGACTTGTGATCATGGTGGCGCCATGCAGGCGCGAGATGGGAGGGGCCGGGTTGACTGGGTTGTTGATTCCCAGGCGCGCCAGTTCGACGGTGTCCCGGTAGCCATCGCCGTCGGTGTCGGCCGGAGCGCTGTTGCTGTAGGTCTCCACTTGATAAAATCCCTGGCTGAAGGGGCGTCCCGAATCCGTGATGGAGACGGTGTCTTCGGCACCAGGAACGACAGCCACCGCACGGCCGGTCCCGACTGAAAGGAGGTCGGGAGAGCGCCGGAGGACGTGGTAGGAATCCGCGTTCGATTTGACGGTGAAGGATACCTTGCCACCTGGGGTATAGCCAAAGTCGGTGATGACCGGTTCGGCGGCAAGCAGGGTCCCGGTGAGTAGAAACAGGACGAGATGGTAGAGTGAGCGCATGATTGGAAGAGGTGGAAGACCCACTATAGTGGCGATTTCCATCTGGCACTAGTGGGAAGTTTCCCAGCTTCGGAGATCAGAGACGTGCCTGTTTTATAGGGCGGCGGGACTGCGGCGACGAGCCCGCGAGATGGGGTCGCGGTCATTTCTGATTCGTTCCTTGGTCGGGTCGCAGATTTTAAGCTACGGATCAGGCCGCTCTCCAAGTGCTCTCCCGGTGATCACGGGGCGGTGTTCGGACCGTCGAAGCTCGGCGGCGGGACCTGGCCTTATTCAAGCAGGTCTGAAAATTGTCTTTGATAATATCTTGCGTGGGTCGCGGACCTGAGCTGTTCTCCGCGCCGTGAATACTGTTGTTCAGGCCGTCGAAGGTTCCGATCCTTGCACCATCAGCGAAGTGGTCGCTGCATTGCAGGGGCAGAAATTGGAAGTGCGCCATCAGAAGAAGGACTGGGGAGATTGGATTATTTTGCGTGGGGCGGAGACTGTGATCAGCATCGAGTCGATGCGCGGACTGACGAGCACCGCCACGATTGAGCATGCCGAAGAAGAGCCCGACGGGCTGGTCCTCAGTCTGCAGGCGGCCTTCCACAAGCTCGGCTGGGAAGGCGTCGACGAAGATGGTCCGTATCCGCTCGGTTAGCGGATATCTGCGCGATTAGGAGAGGATCGCGTTCAGAGTGGCACTTGGGCGCATTGCATGGTCGCCCTTGAGGTCCTCCGGTTGGAAGTAGCCGCCGAGATCGACCGCACGTCCCTGCACGGCGTTGAGTTCCGCCACGATGGTCTCTTCGTTGGCGGCGAGTTCTCGCGCGATCGGGGCGAACTCCGCCTTCAATTCGGCATCGTCCTCCTGGGTTGCTAGAGCCTGGGCCCAATAGAGGGCGAGGTAGAAGTGGGTCCCCCGGTTGTCGAGTTCGCCGCATTTGCGGGAAGGTACTTTGTCGGTGAGGAGATATTGCGTGCTGGCCTCGTCAAGGGCGGCGCTGAGGACGCGGGCTTTGGTGCTCTCGAATTTTTCTGCGAGATGCTCAAGGGATACCACCAGGGCAAGGAATTCACCCAGCGAGTCCCAGCGGAGATGGTTTTCGGCCACGAATTGTTGCACGTGTTTCGGAGCCGATCCCCCTGCTCCGGTCTCAAAGAGGCCACCCCCATTCATGAGTGGAACGATCGAGAGCATCTTGGCACTGGTGCCCACTTCCAGGATGGGGAAGAGGTCGGTGAGGTAGTCGCGAAGAACGTTGCCGGTGACCGAAATGGTGTCTGCGCCAGCCTTGAGCCGCTCGAGGGTGAGCCTGGTGGCCTCGATGGGTGCGAGGATGCTGATTTCGAGGCCGTCGGTATCATGATCGCCGAGATACTGGCCCACCTTGGCGATGAGCTGCGCGTCGTGGGCACGATCTTCATCGAGCCAGAAGATGGCCGGAGTGTTGGTCGCGCGAGCGCGGGAGATCGCCAGTTTCACCCAGTCGCGGATGGGAGCGTCCTTGGTTTGGCAGGCCCGCCAGAGATCGCCTTGTTCGATGGGATGTTCGAGGAGGATTTTTCCACTCCCATCGACCACCCGGATCGTGCCCTTGACCGCCGCTTGGAAGGTCTTGTCGTGTGAGCCGTATTCCTCAGCCTTCTGCGCCATGAGGCCCACATTGGGGACCGTTCCCATGGTGGTCGGATCGAAGGCGCCATGCTCGCGGCAGAAATCGATCGTGGTCTGGTAGACCCCGGCGTAGCTGCTGTCGGGAATGACCGCGAGGGCATCCTGGGGCTTGCCCTCGGCATTCCACATTTGGCCCGAGGTGCGGATCATGGCCGGCATGGAGGCGTCGATAATGACGTCGCTGGGAACATGTAGATTGGTGATTCCCCGGTCGGAGTTCACCATCGCAAGAGCGGGGCCGTGCTCGTAACAAGTCTGGATGTCGGCTTCGAGGGCGGCTTTCTTGTCGAGGTCAAGCGACTCGATCTTGGAGAGGAGGTCGCCGAAGCCGTTGTTGAAATCCACTCCAAGCTCTTCAAGCACGGGGCCATGTTTGGCGAGCAGGTCGCGAAAGAAGACCCGCACGCAGTGACCAAAAATGATCGGGTCGGAGACCTTCATCATGGTGGCTTTCATGTGGAGGGAGAAGAGGATGCCTTCTTTCTTGGCGCGTGATAGCTGTTGATCGAGAAAGGCAAGGAGCGCCTTCTTGCTTAGGAAGGTTCCGTCGATCACTTCTCCGGCGAGAAGGGGAGCGGCCTCCCTGAGGATCGAGATACTGCCATCTTCAGCGACGTGCTCGATTTGGAAGGTGGTGTCCTTGTCGACCGTGACCGACTTCTCATTGGAGGCAAAATCGTTTTCGCCCATGGTGGAGACATTGGTCTTCGATTCCGACGACCAGGCGCCCATGCGATGCGGATTACTACGGGCATATTCTTTCACCGCTTTGGGTGCTCGCCGATCGGAATTACCCTCTCGGAGGACTGGGTTCACGGCGCTGCCTTTGACTTTGTCGTAGCGGGACTTGGCATCCCTTTCTTCTTCGTTCGCAGGCTCCTCAGGATAGTCGGGCAAAGGGTAGCCATGATGCTGGAGTTCTGTGATGGCAGCCTTGAGCTGCGGCACCGAGGCGCTGATGTTGGGGAGTTTGATGATGTTGGCCTCGGGGGTCTTGGCGAGGGCACCGAGTTCCGCGAGCGCGTCCTCGGCCTGCTGCTCCCCGCTGAGGACCTCCGGAAAGACCGCCAGGATGCGGGCCGCCAACGAAATATCGCGAGTCTCGATCTTGATCCCGGATGACTTTGTGAAGGCCTGGATGATGGGCAGCAACGAGCGGGTCGCAAGGGCGGGTGCTTCGTCGGTCTGGGTGTAGATGATGGTGGGAGCGGACATGGCCTGGGGAATGGGAAGGAGAGAAAGAGCTGCCTTTAAGGCACCAACACGCTTTGGTCAAAGGCAATCGAGATGGAGGGTAGCGGGAGGGGAGAGGTCCCCTTTTTGTAGGTCGGCAAGAATCAACTTGGAATGGATTTTTGCCGATCTAACAGCAGTCTTGCGCCCTTCCTCCGGGGGCGCTTCCGAAGAAGACCACAGGCGAGTGCAACCTGTAGCGCGGGAGAGCTCCCATCCGAGGTCGAAGGGAAGGGCTACTTCCCGCTTATCGCGAGGATGGAGAGGGATCTCGAGAGAGCGGTGGGGGCGCATGTGCTTCGAGGATTTTGGATTTCCCTCAAGGCTCGATGGGCAGGAGAATGGGGGCGGGAGATTGGCTTCCGGAGAGGATGGGCGAGAATGTTCTCTGGACAGCGTCCTCTCCCCCGCCACCATTGCGGGCCAGCCCATGACCACCTTCCGCCCGATTCTCGCCTGCGTTCTTTGTCTTTCTCCTGCCCTCGCCAAGCAGCCAAACGTTCTCGTCTTTCTGAGCGATGACCAGGGTTGGGGAGACCTGGAGAGCTCCGGGAACTCCGATCTGCGTACTCCGAATATCGACTCGCTGAAGCGCGAGGGAGCGAGCTTCAATCGCTTCTACGTGTGCCCGGTATGTTCCCCCACCCGCGCCGAGTTTCTGACCGGACGTCACCATGCGCGCTCCGGAGTGTATTCAACCACTGCCGGCGGGGAGCGCATGGATCTCGATGAGACCACGGTGGGCGACCTCTTCAAGGCGGCGGGCTATGCCACGGGTGCCTTCGGGAAGTGGCACAACGGAATGCAGTATCCCTATCATCCCAATGGCCGGGGATTCGATGAGTTCTACGGATTCTGCAGCGGGCATTGGGGGAACTACCACAGCCCCATGCTCGAGCGCAACGGACGGATCGTGAAAGGGAAGGGGTTCTGCATCGATGATTTCACCGATCATGCGATGAAGTTCATGGCGGATGCGGTGGACGAACAGAAACCGTTCTTTGCCTACCTCCCCTACAACACACCGCATTCCCCGATGCAGGTGCCCGACCGATTCTGGCAGCGCTTCAAGGATCGGCCGCTCGACATGGTGAACGAGCAACAACCACGGAAGGAGGTCCAGACTCACAAGCGAAGTGCGCTCGCGATGTGCGAGAATCTTGATTGGAATGTGGGGCGGGCGCTTGCGAAGATCGAGGAACTCGGAGTGAAGGAGAACACCATCGTGGTCTGGTTTCATGACAATGGGCCCAATGGCACACGCTGGAATGGTGGCATGAAGGGGCGCAAAGGATCGACTGATGAAGGGGGCGTCAGGAGTCCGCTCTTCATCCGCTGGCCGGCCTCGATCAAGTCGGGAACCACGGTCAGGGAGATCAGCACCGCGCGCGACCTCCTTCCGACCTTGTGCGACCTCGCAGGGATCACAAGGAAGACGGGGAAACCGCTCGACGGCATCAGCCTGAAGGCGCCCCTCCTGATGGTCCCGGTGGCCTGGCCCGATCGGATTCTCATCAATCACTGGGGAAAAAAAATCAGTGCCCGCAGTCAGCAGTTCCGGCTCGACCACACCGGAAAACTCTACCACATGATCTCCGATCCTGGTCAGCGGACGCCGGTCAGCCGGGAAAGGCATCCGGAAATCGCGGGGCAGCTGGCCGCGGCGGTGAAGGCCCATCGAGAGACCCACATGGCAGGCTACTATATGGACCAGCGTCCTTTCGTGATTGCCCACCCCGGCTCGCCCCTCACCCAGCTTCCGGCCCGCGATGCGAAGGCGCACGGTGCCATCAAACGGTCGAACCGCTTTCCCAATTGTTCCTACTTCCGCAATTGGACCAAGACGGACGACAAGATCACCTTTGCGGCCGAAGTGGCGACTAGTGGCACTTACAAGGTGGTGCTTTACTACGCTGCCAAGGAGGCTGGGGCGAAGTGCGAGTTAATCTTCAACGATGCCAAGCTCTCCTTTGAAATCAAAGAGGCCCACGATGTTCCCGAACTCGGAGCCGCCCAGGATCACCATCCGCGGGCGGAGTCCTACGGGAAGGATTTCAAGGCGGTGGAGATCGGTCAGATCAGACTCCAGAAAGGCCAGGGCGAACTCACTCTCCGGGCGATCGAGATTCCGGGGAAGGAAGCGATGGAGTTTCGGCTCCTGACCTTGGAGCGGATTGGGGAGACAGGTTAGGGAATAGATTCCGGTCGCTCGTTGGTTGAGGCGTAATCACGGCCAGCTTGCCTTGAAATCTCCGGAGCCGGTTCTCGGCGGCCAGGATCCTGTGCTGGGGGAGAAGGGGCCCTGCCTCGTTCCTGGGTTTGTCGTGATTGCGGCCCGAGGCGGGAGGGGTCAATCGAGCGATTACCAGCATTGCACCTCTCTCCGATCCCGCTACCGTCCGCTCCTCATGTCCATTGATCTCATTCTCACTCATCCGGGCGGGGCACACAAAGACGACTTTCTGGCCTGCTGTTTGCTGGTCTCGAAGCATGGTGCACCGATCGAAAGACGGGAGCCGGAACCAGGTGACCTCGACAACCTCGCCGCCTTGGTTGTGGACGTCGGTGGAGAGCACGCACCGGAGCGGGGCAACTTCGATCATCACCAGTTCCCGCGCGATCATGAACCCATCTGTGCGCTCTCTCTCGTGCTCATGCACCTGGGCCTCTATGATGATGCGAAGATGTTCTGCGACTGGCTGGAGCCTGCGGAGTGGTTTGACACCCGCGGTGCGAACGGGACCGCGAAGTGGCTGGGCGTCGAGCGAGACATCATCTCCAAACTCAACTCACCGATCGACGTGAGTCTTCTGCGACGCTTTGCGCAGGCGAGTCGCCTGCAGAGCGGCGATCTCCTATACGAAGTGATGCGCTGGGTGGGCGAGGATCTGATCGGGTATCTGGAGACCCTGCGGGAGCGGCTCACTTACATTGCCCAACACGGCGAGCTCATGGAGTTGCAAGCTGCTGACGGAGAGAGCTTCAAGGTCATGTTCATGCCGCGCACCGATCCCCTGCCGGACGAGCCGTCGATGGGGCTCGGGCGCTATCTCGATTCGATCGGGGAATCGGAGAAGGTCGCGGGCCTGGTCTATCCCGATCGGCGTGGAAGCGGCTATGGGCTCTCCCGACACAATGATCACCCTCGTCTCGAATTCACTCGCATCGACGGAGAGGACGACGTGCACTTTGCGCATGCGCGGGGATTTGTGGCCAAGACCTCGGCGACCGAGAAGGAGCGTTTGAAGGAGTTGCTTCTCGCCGCTTGGCTGTAATTGTAGGGCCGACAATTAGCCTCCCCAAAGTTTTCGCTGCGACGACGATCTTGAAAATTCACTCCGCCATCTTTGTGCAAGGCGCGGTCAGCCTGGAGACCTGTCCGGTTTCCAAGCTGCCTGAATTCGCGTTCATCGGTCGCTCGAATGTTGGCAAATCGGCCCTGCTCAATCTTCTCTCGAATCAGAGTGCGCTGGCGCGTGTTTCGGGAAAACCCGGGCGCACTCGTGAAATCAATTTCTTCACGATCAACAAGGATTGGAGCATGGTGGATCTTCCGGGCTATGGATATGCCAAGGCCTCGCTCGCTGATCGGGACCGCTTTCATGAGTTCGTCTCGGAGTACCTTCTCGAGCGGTCCAATCTCTCCTGTGCTTTTGTGCTCATCGACTCTCGTCACTCGCCGCAAAAGATCGATCTGGAATTCGTGCGCTGGCTCTTGGAGAGCAACGTTCCCTTCAACCTCGTGTTCACGAAGGCCGACAAGGTGAAACCCGGGGAGGTCAAAAAGAACATCGCCCTCTTTACTGAAGCGATGGCGGAGTGGAGCGAGGGCGTGCCGAACATCTTCACCTCCTCCGTGAAAACGGGCGAGGGACGAAGGGAGATTCTGAGGTTCATCGGGGAGGCCCTCAGGGCGAGTTGACAAAATTGGGAGCGGTGCTTGCGCCGTTCTCTGGATGGCCTTAAGGCCCGCCAAGGCAGGCTCGGTTCCGACGTGCCTGCGGCCTCGCGGGGCCCAAATGCCCGCTCAGCAACAATTCATGATTTGTTGCGGGTCGAATCAGGGTAGGACTCAGGCAGTGAAACGCTCCTTGATCGCCGCCCTTCTCGTCCTTGCCGCCCTGTGCCCCGCTTATTCCGCCGAGCCGTCCGCTCCCGAGTCGACGGCCGGAGAGCAGTTTTCCTTTGTGCAGATGTGCGACACCCAGCTCGGGATGGGAGGATACGAACACGACGTCAAGACCTTCACTCTGGCGGTGGAGCAGATCAACAGGATGAAGCCCGACTTCGTGGTGATCTGCGGGGATCTCGTCGGCAAGGCCAACGAACAATCCTGGCTCGACTTCAACAGGATCAAGTCGGGGTTTGTCATTCCGTGTCACTGCGCGGCAGGGAATCACGATGTCGGAAATGCCCCGACGGCGCTGTCCTTGAAGCTCTACCGTGAGAAGGTGGGCAAGGACTATTTTGTGGTGGAGCACAAGGGCTTCACCTTCGTGATCGCCAACACCCAGCTCTGGAAGGCGCCTCTCAAGGGGGAGTCCGAGAAGCACGATGCCTGGTTTGTGGAGACTCTCAAGATGGCGAAGAAGAAGGGGCGGCCCGTGGTTGTGGTGGTCCACTATCCGCTCTTCCTGGAAAAACCGGACGAGAAGGAAAACTATTTCAATCTGCCGGTGGCGAAGCGCATGGAGCTTCTGAAGCTGTGCAAGGAGAGTGGCGTGGTGGCCTTTCTGGCAGGACACACCCACAAGCTGATCGTGAACGAATACGAGGGCATCCAGCTCGTCAATGGTGAGACCACCAGCAAGAACTTCGACCAGCGCCCGATGGGCTTCCGGTGGTGGGACGTGAGTTCGGACGCAACGCTGAAGCATCGCTTCGTCGAGTTGGAGATGGCGGGGAAGGCAGGAGAGCAGAAGTAGCCCTCTACGATCTCTCAGCTCTCCGTGGAGGGCTGCAGAGTGATGCGTAGCCTGAACCCGGTCCCCAAAGATCACCCGAGGACGCCCTTCACGACCTTGCCGTGCACATCGGTGAGCCGGAACTTCCGGCCTTGATAGCGGAAGGTGAGACGCTCGTGATCGACGCCGAGGAGATGGAGCATGGTCGCGTTGAAGTCGTGGACGTGCACGGGATCACGCGCGATTCCGTATCCGAGTTCGTCGGTCTCACCATGGACGTGTCCTGGCTTCGTTCCGCCGCCTGCCATCCAGACGGTGTAGGCATCCTTGTGGTGGTCCCGTCCGGCCTTGCTGCGGGTGGTGCCATCCCCGGTGGTGCCCTGGGCCATCGGGGTGCGGCCGAACTCGGCGTTCCACACAACAAGGGTGTCTTCCAGCAGCCCGCGCTCCCTGAGGTCGTTGATGAGGGCTGCGATGGGCCGGTCGACTTGCTTGGTTTTTTTGGGCAAGGCGTCGAAGACGCCACCGTGGTGGTCCCAGCCTTGATCAAAGAGTTGGACAAAGCGCACGCCGCGCTCGACCAGGCGCCGGGCCAGGAGACAGTTGTTGGCAAAGCTGCCCTTGCCAGGCTCGGTGCCGTAGAGTTCGTGAATATGCTTGGGTTCGCTCTTGATATCCATGAGCTCCGGCACGCTCGTTTGCATGCGGTAGGCCATCTCGTACTGGCTGATGCGAGTGGCAATTTCCGGGTCGCCGACGTCATCGAGGGCAAGCTTGTTGAGATCCTTGACGGCATCGACCACCAGCTTCCGTTCGCGGTCGGAAACACCCTTGGGATTGGAGAGGAAGAGCACCGGATCGCCTTGCGAGCGAAACTCGATGCCCTGGTGGATGGTGGGCAGAAAGCCACTTCCAAAGGCGCTGTTCCCGGCGCCGAGGACCTGTCCGGTAATGAGAACCACAAAGCCCGGCAGGTTTTGATTGTCGGTGCCCAGTCCATAGCTGACCCATGAGCCGATGCTGGGCCGCCCGAAGCGTTCGAACCCGGTGAGGGCAAACATCTGGGCGGGGCCGTGGTTGAATTGCTCGGTATGGAGCGTCTTGATGAAGCACAGTTCGTCCGCCACGCCCTGCAGATGAGGAAGGAGATTTGAGAGTTCGATCCCGGACTGCCCACACTTCTTGAAGGCGAACTGTTCATCCTTGGGAGTTCCCAACAAATTCGGGTGCTCCCGGATAAAGGCGAGTTGCTTTACGTCAAAGAACTCATCGGGACACAGCTGGCCGTTTCGCTTCTGAAGTTCCGGCTTGAATTCGAAGAGGTCGAGATGCGAGGGGGCTCCCACCAGATGAATGTAGATCACCCGCTTTGCCTTGGGGGCGTGATGGAGTCCGAGCTTGGTCAAGGGACTGTCCGTGGCCGCCGCGGCATCCTGGTTCATCAGGGAAGCAAGCGCTGCACCGCCGAATCCAAAGCCGGCCTTCTGCAGGAAGAGGCGGCGGGTTTGCTGGTCGAGGAGAGCGGGGCTCATTGGGGAGTCTGGGTTGGTGAGCTGGCGGTGGACCGGAGAGAGTGATCGGGACTGATTCGGGTGCGGTGCGGGTCTCGATGTTGTTCTCGTTTCCCTAATTCCTCGTCACGGTTTCATCGAGATTGAGCAAGGCATTCGCGAGATAGAACCAGCTCGCGAGTTCGATTTGATTTTGGTGCTTCGGCTTGTAGACAAACTTGGGGTTCTTGAGGAGATCCGCGGCGGCGTGAGGGTTTTTGTGGTAGTGGCTCAGCCGGTTTTGGATGAGATCATGGACGATGCTCAATTCCTTTTCGGTTGCCGGGCGGGCGAGCGCGAGGCGGAAGGCATGATTCGCGCGAGCACCCGGTGAGTCTGCTTCGGTGAGGATCCGATCGGCAAAGGCGAGGGCCATCTCGACGTAGGCAGGATCGTTCAAGAGAGTGAGGGCCTGGCTGGGAGTGTTGGTGCGGGGGCGCCGGACGGTGCAGGCTCCGCGGTCAGGGGCATCGAAGTTGACCATGCTGGGATAAGGAGCGGCGCGGCGATAGACGATGTAGATTCCGCGGCGCCAGCGATTTTCGTCCTTCTGCTCTTCCCATTTGGGCTCGTTGCGGCCGGTTTGGCGCCAGAGGCCGGGGGGTTGGTAGGGCATGATGGGCTTGCCGTGCATCCTGGGGGAGAGGAGTCCGGAGATGGCGAGTGAATTGTCGCGCAGGCGTTCGGCGTCCATGCGGAACCGTGGGGCGCGGGCGTGGAGAAGATTGCGTGGGTCCTTTGCCAACATCTCCGGAGTGAATCGAGACGATTGCTGGTAGGCGCTCGAGGTCACCATGATCTTCAGGACGCGCTTCATGTCCCAGCCCGACTCCATGAACTCGACCGCGAGCCAATCGAGAAGTTCCGGGTGGGTGGGATGTTCGGACTGAGTCCCAAAGTCTTCGAGGGTGGCCACGATTCCATGGCCAAAGAGTTCCGCCCACCAGCGATTGACGGCCACCCGGGCGGTCAACGGGTTGTCGCGCCGGACGAGCCATCTGGCCAAGTGCAATCTGTTCGAGGCCTTCTCAAGCTTGGGGAACCGGGCGGGCGTGCGGGGTTGGACTTCGGCATCCGGAGCGAGGAAGTTGCCGCGCTTGAGGATGTGGGTCTGGCGGGGTGTTTCCAGTTCGACCATCACGAGCGTCTGGTCCGATTTTAGTTCGGCGCGCTCTTTCTGGAGGCGGGCGAGTTCGGTCTCAAGCTTTGCGAGCTTGGGATTCGATTTGAGGAAGTGGGCTTTGAGCTTGTTGTGTTGCTTCTTGTTGCGCTTCGGGCCCGACTTCCTGAGGATGGCGGTGATCTCTTTGGGGAGACTGCCCGTGCCGGCGGGATCGGAGATCGCCGAGAGACGAAGATTGCCGATCACGCGACCTTGACCGAAGTTCTGCTCCAGGGTGAAGAGGAGGGTCGCACCGCTGAGATCCGCGATGGGTTGAGCAAGGTCGAACGTAGCCCAGTGTGGCTTGCCAAACTGCGGGCTGATCGCCCATCCGGTCTTCGCGTTGCCATCGATCGAGCCGAGAATGTTCCAGTTCTTCTGAGAAAAATCCGCGGTCGCATTCCGCAGGGGAAGAGGTTGGCTCGTTCCCTCCTTTCGCAGAGCGGCTTTGAATTCGTGAAGAACAAAATTCGAGCGGCCGGCATCGCCGCGGCCGGGTCCCTGCCCGGGCAGGTCGGAATGGGTGAGGGCCTCGAGCTTGAACGCGGTGATGTTTTTGAGCGTGCTCTCCAATTCCACCGTGTAGGTTGAGGTCTTGGGGGTGGTGCCGGTGAGCAGGATGGATCCGTTCTCGAGCAGGCGGTGATCCTCTCCGCCGGTGGCGCCAAACTTGGTGAGAATCAATGGTTGCCATTGCGGTTGGGTGGCGAGCGAAGCCACGATGGTCTTTTCCCAGGTCGCAAATCCGGTTTGCGAATCCGCGTGGAGGATCGCGCGCTCCCTGGTGAGGGCTGCGATCCTGCGATCGAGTTCGTCGGCTTGTTCCTGTCGTTCCGGTGGGAGGGGAAGATCGAGGTAGGGACCCACGAAGTCGTGCGAAACATCGGTCTTGCTGGAGGGGAGTTGAACTTCGAGGGGAGTGTTGTTGAAGAAGGCGAAGAGTGAGTAGTAGTCCTTCATCGTGAAGGGGTCATACTTGTGGTCGTGGCACTGGGCACACTCCATGGAGATGCCGAGCCAGACCGTGGCGGTGGTGTTGACTCGATCAACGACCTGGTTGACCCGATTGCCCTCAGGGCTCACGCCCGCTTCGACGTTGCAGGTGACCGTGCGGTGAAATCCAGTTGCGATTCTTTGACGGATGCTCGCTTCGGGAAGGAGGTCGCCGGCCAGTTGTTCGATCGTGAATTGATCGTAAGGCATGTTGGCATTGAGGGCGTCGATGACCCAATCGCGATAGGCCCAGGAGGGACGCAGTTGATCGGCTTGGAATCCGTTGGAATCCGCATAGCGGGCGAGATCGAGCCAGGGGCGGGCCCAGCGTTCGCCGAAGCGCGGTGACGCGAGGAGGCGCTCCACTTCGGCTTGGTAGGCTTCCGCTCCCGCGGCGGTCACTTTCCCTGAGGGATCTTGGGAGGGAGTTCCGTAAGCCTTGGAGAAGCGGGTCAGGTCCTCGGGCGAGGGCGGGAGGCCAATGAGGTCAAGGGAGAGGCGGCGCAGCAAGTTGGCGGGGGAGGCCGGTTCGGAGAACGAGAGTCCTTCCTTCTGCAGTCGACGAAGGAGGAAGGCGTCGATCGGATTGGCCTTCTGGTGGCTCCCCTTCACGATCGGGGATCGTGGGCGCTCCGGCGGAAGCCAAGCCCAGTGCTCGTCGTAATTCGCACCCGACGCGATCCAATCCTTGAGGAGCTCCTTTTGTCTGTCCGTGAGCGTGCGTTTGGATTTCGGAGGAGGCATGACCTCGTCGGGGTCGGTGGCCAGAATGCGTGCCACGACCTCGCTCTCTTCCGGATTTCCGGGGACGATGGGGTCTGCGAGCTCTCCTCCCTCCGTGGCGCCCTTGAAGGTGTCGAGGCGCAGGCTGGCTTTCCGGGCCTTCTGGTCGGGGCCGTGACAGTGAAAGCAGTTCTCCGAAAGGATGGGGCGGATGTCGCGATTGAAATCGGGTGCTTCTCCTGCGGCTTCGTGGACCACCCACGGCAGGAGGAAAATACACGGAAGGTGGGCCGTGACGCGCATGGTTGCTTCTATCGCGAGAGCGCTTGGTCGGCAAGAGAGTTGGTCGGGAGGCCTGGGCTGGTGGACGGGAGCTCTTGCCAGGGGCTGAAGCCGTTGCTGTAATTACTACCGATAGTCCTTCAGTTCGCGGACCCAGATGTTGCGGTAGCGCACGGGATTGCCGTGATCCTGGAGGCGGAGATTCCATTTCTGGGTTCCTTTGCCGAGGGGGTAGGCGTGGTGAACGACCACCCCATTGTGCAGGACGGTGAGGTGGGCGGGGTGCTCACCCTTGGCCAGGTGAAAAATGATGTCGTAGGATTGCCACACGCCGGGTTTGCGGGAGGCATTGATGAGTGGCGGGGTTTTGCTGTAGAGTGCGCTTGCCTGTCCACCGGGATAGGTGTCGTTCTCGAAGGAATCGAGGACCTGCACTTCGCAATAGCCACCGAGAAAGACTCCGCTGTTTCCGCGCCCCTGTCCCTTGCCCTTCACTTCGCTGGGGGTGGCCCACTCAATATGCAGCTGGGCGTCACCGAAGGATTGCTTGGATTGAATCGGACCACTGCGGTTCACTTCCGCGTATCCATGTTCGACCTTCCACTTGGCGGGTTCGCTTTTGTTGTGGGTGAAGTTTGCGAGGTTCTTGCCGTCGAAGAGAATGATGGCGTCACTGGGGGGCTTGCCGGGCTGGGCGTTGGTGCTGGAGGTGCCGGGAGTGATGACTTCGGGGCGCGCGCGCTCATTGGAGTTTGCGGGAGGCTTCTTCTCGTGGTGGTCGGCGAGGGCGGGGACCGCGAGGCTGAGAACTACTAAGATCAGGCAGGGCGTCTTCATGGTGGGCAATATACGGAGTGCGCGGGCGGATTGTTGCAGCGAGAAACGGGGAGGCATATCAATCTGATCGATGTTTCAATTGAGCTTATCAACTCACCTGATTTTAAATTTCGGGCCATTCTTGGGCGGTCATGACCACAGAACGAGAATTGAGTTGGGTCTTCCTCCTGCCGGCCCTGTTGGTGCCGACCCTGGGGTCGCTGATCTACTTCGTGTGGTTCCCCGAGGGCAAGCTGGGGCAAGCGGCCTACAGCGCGACCAAGATTTTCACTCTCCTTTATCCTGTTCTCTTTTTGAAGTGGGTTGGTTTGGGAGGGCTGATCCGAAGAATGCGGACTCATGCCGAGGTGCGCTGGCCGAGGTGGCGGACGATTGTTCTCACCGGCTTCGGATCTGGTCTTGCGATTGCGTTGGTGGGATCCCTTCTCATGCTCACTCCGCTGGGAACGATGGTGCGGGAGGGGGCTGGCGCGGTCGCCGACAAGGCGGAGGGGCTGGGTTTTAAGGAGCATTTTGTCTTCTTCGCGATCTTCCTTGCGGTCTTCCACTCGGCTCTCGAAGAATTTTACTGGCGATGGTTTGCCTGTGGACAATTGCGGAAAAAAACGGGGCGTTGGATGAGCCACGGGATCGCAGCAGTGGCCTTCGGAGGACACCATCTCGTGATCACTCTCCAGTTCTTTCCACCCGCCTTGGCGGGGTTGTTCACAATTTGTGTCGTGGCCGGAGGATTCATCTGGACCCTCATGTATGAGCGGCAGGGGACCCTCATTGGCTGCTGGATCAGCCACTTCTGTGTCGATGTTTTCCTGATGATCATCGGATTTCAACTGATCATGGAGGTGGCCTGAGGGGCTGTTCGCCCATTCCAAGGCTTTCCCTGTTGTAGGAACCGGTGCGGGCTGATTGATTGCCCCAGCGGCGTGGGAAGGCTAAAAAACAAAGGACACCGGATGAGTTGGTCGGCCATGGTGCCGGCCTTAACTGTGCCCTTGCTCTGTGCCCTGATCTACTACGTGTGGCTCCCAAACGGGGACACCGGCCGGGGAGCCTACTTCGGGACGAAAGTTTGGATCCTGGTATACCCACTGTTCTTCTTCAGCCTGATTGGACTTGGAGGATTGACTCGTCGCGAGGATCGCAAATCAAACTGGCCCACCTGGAGGGTGGTCATCTTGAGCGGGCTAGGGACCGGGGCGGCGGTCTCTTTGATCGGATTGCTGATGGTGCTCACCCCGGTCGGCGATATCGTGCGGGAACATAGCCACAATTTGGTCGAGATGGCGGACGGTCTTGGGTTTCGGTCGCCGGCTCGCTTCCTGCTGGTCGCGACCTTCATCACGGTCCTGCACTCCGGGATGGAAGAGTACTACTGGCGTTGGTTTGTCTATGGGCACCTGCGTCAGATGGTCGGACACTGGCCCGGGCATCTCATTGCCGCGGTGGCATTTACGGGCCATCACGTGGTGCTCATGGCTCAGATTTTCCCCCTCCCGCTGGCGATCTTTCTCTCGGGACTGGTTGCGATCGGAGGCTTGATCTGGACCCTCATGTACGAGTGGCATGGTTCCGTCCTGGGCTGCTGGCTGAGTCATCTGGTCACGGATGCCTTCCTCATGATCGTGGGCTATCGCCTGATCATGGGTGCAGAGTAGACGGCCGGCTGGAGTGGCGGACAAATCAGGTGGGTGCAGACCTCCCTCGAGCGCTGATTCCACCCCCAGGGTTCAGCGAGTCTTCTGCAGATAGGCCACGAGGTCACGAATCTCCTGATCGCTCATGGTGTCGAGCAATCCTTCCGGCATGACCGAGATCGAGGCGCGGCTTTCATTAGCCAAGTCACGCCGGGCGATGACGGTCTTGATACCAGCGAGGTCCTTGATCGTGAGGGTCTGCTCGTTGGCTTCCGTGAGGAATCCGGTGAGGATCGCAGGTGCGGCGGCGCCCTTCGAACGCAGAGTAAGAGTGGCCAGCTCGAAGCCTTCGCGGATTCCCAGGTTCGGGTCAATGATGGCGGGCACCAGGTAGTCGAGGTTCTTCATCTCATAGCCGGTGAGATTGGGCCCAATCTCACGGCCGTGCTCACCAATTCGGTGGCAGATCGCGCAGGCCTGGTCGAAGAGATCGCGGCCGCGCTTGGCATTGTCCTTCCCGCTCTTGCTCGAGAGGAGGCTCTTCACTACGGCGATCCGCTTGGCCTTCTTCTCATCAGACTGGTGCAGGGTTCCCCAGTGCTTGCTGATGAGGTTCCCAGTTTGTTCTTGCTCGTAGCTGCCCATGAGGAGCACGAGGTCGAGACCAATTGATGTTGCCGGAATCCTCTTCGCATCGACCGCTTGGAGGAGAAGAGCTGCCCACGTGGGACGGCTGGCGAGGAGGGATTGGGCAGTCTGTTGGAGGTCGCCGGTCAGCTTGGGATAGGACTTCAAGACGATCTTTGGGATTTCCGGGCTGGAGTAGCGACGGAGGGCACTCAAGGCTGCGAGGCGAATTCGGGCTTCCTCTCCTTCGTTGCGGAAGAGGTCGAGAAAGAGCGTTTCGGAGGGAGCATCGCGGAGTTCGGCGAGGGCTTTGATGAACTTGAGGCGCTGTGCGGGCGGTGATTGGGAATCAGCCACCAACGGTCGTGCGGCGGCCAGAGCCTGTGGGCTTCTGATGCGCAGGGAGAAGCGGATCACATCGTCGGACGCGTGATGGGTTTTCCAGATATTGGCGATGGCGGCATCCAGCGCGGCTGGAACCGGATCGAGAGTCGAGCCTTCGAGGGCCTTCTCCATTCCACGGATGAGGGCATCGAGATGTTCGGTGCCGGCTGCCTGTTGCAAAAGAAAGGCGCACATTGCGAGGCTCTCCTCACTGCGCTCCGCCATGTAGCGACGACCGATGCGTTCCCGGATGACCTGATGAAAGAGAGGGGCGGCCCAGAATTTGGGATTCTCCAGCACCACCCGAGCTCGTTGGGGGGCGCGTGTGATGAGGGATTCCATGGCCCACCAAAGTTGCTGGGAAATGAAGGGGTCGTCCTTGAACTCACCGCGGGTAGCGAGTGCGCGAATGATCGCGGCGCTCGAGAGGGTGTAGAGACGTTGGGCGGTGGACGCGAGTTGAGAGATGACGCGGGGGTCGGGTTCGGTGTTCGCGATTTCGAGGAGACGCCGGTTGATGTTGTCGGGGAGCGGGGCGTCGAGGTGATCACCGAGGAGGCGCACGGCCCACAGGCGAAGGTGGGGATCCGGGTGGTTCAGGGCGGCGAGAGCGAAGTCTCCGAAAGCTCCCAATCGGTGCAAGGCCCACAGGCACTCGAGGGCGAATTGAGGCTTCTTGATCTGCCTCATGTTCCGAGCAAGGGCGGGCACGACTGACTGGTCGCCGCGCTGGGCAAGCAGGCGCTGGGCACTGCGACGGGCCCATTGATTTTGCTCGGCGAGGACCTCCACCAATTGCTTGGCGGTGAGCGTGTTCAGGTTACGAGGTTGCGAGGGCGTGGCGCTGCTCGCGCGCAGACGGTGAACGCGTCCGTTGCTGCGATCCCAGTTGTCGCGCGGATCAACGTGCGTAATGCGGGCGTCATAAAAATCCGCGATGTAGATGGCGCCGTCGGGCCCGATCGTGCAGTGCACCGGACGGAACCACTTGTCCTTGGTTTGCAGCGGTTTCTCCTCCTCCACGGTCGTGAAGGTGCTGCCATTTTGAGTGGCCCGAATGGCATGGAGCTTGTTGGCGAGGGAGCTCCCTCCCACCAAGCGTCCGCTCAGGTTCGGAAGGGCGCCGCTTTGGTAGTGGATCCACTGGTGCACGAGGCGGGTTTTTTCGCCCTTGATGGGCATTCCGTAGAAGTGGCCAAAGGCATAGGGATTGGTGTGCGGGCCGTGTTTCCCGAATCCCTTCTGGTAGTAGCCTCCCTGCACAAAGTGCACCGCTTGCTGAGTGCCATTGGTGCCCGAGTAGAGCTGGCCCTTGGCATCGAAGTCGACCCCGAAGTTGTTCCAGCCCCCTTCCGCGAATAGTTCGAATTCGTGGCGCGTCGGATGGTAGCGCCAGATGTTCTGCCCGAGGAAGGGATGTCGCGGAGAATTCTTTTTGAGATGAACGCGGACCCGGGCGGTCACCGTGCTGCCGGTGCATCCATAGAGCCAGCCGTCGGGGCCAAACTTGAGGCTGTTGGAAATCGAGTGGGTGTCTTCGAGATTGAAGCCCGAGAGATGCACGGTCGGTGGGCCATCCGGGATGTCATCGTGGTTCTTGTCGGAAAAGAAGAGGAGGTAGGGCGGGTGGAGCACCCAGAGGCCGTCCTTGCCGGGGGCCACCGAAGTCACCATGTTGAGGCCCTCGAGGAAGGTCTTGTGCGTCTCGTAAACACCGTCGCCATCGCGGTCCTCATGGATCGTGACCTTGTCCATCCCTCGGAACTTCTTGTGCTCGGGCTTGCTGAAGGGAGGGGGAGGAGGGACCTGGTCGAAGACTTTGCGCAGGTGCTTGTCCCAGGTGAGGACCTCCAGACCCGCTGGGTTGGGATACTGAATGTATTGCACCACCCACAGGCGGCCCCGCTCGTCGAAGTCGAGATAGAGCGGTTGACGCACGAGGGGTTCACTCAGGACCGTGTCGATCGCGAGATCCTTCCCGAGCTGGAATTGTCCCAGCGCCTGGTCTGGAGGAGTGGGGTCGCCCTTGTCGTCGGCACGGGCGTAAGGATTCTTGTTGCCGGCAAAGTGCTGGTCGACCGCAGCGAGCATTCGCTTGCGCCATTCCTTGTCGGCCGGAATCACTCCGCGGTGACCGGCGCCTTTCTTGCCCACCAGTTGGTGATAGCTGGCGAGCTCAGCCCCTCGATCGTTACTCCAACTTGCCCAGGCCGGCACGTCGCCCCGCCGGAAGAGCCACTTCCCGCTGAGATCGATCGCGTCGTCGACCCGGGTCAGATGAAGCGGTCCCTTGAGGATGCCGCCACGGCCCTTCTCATTGTAAACGCGCCAGGCAATGAGGTTGAATTCGCCGAAGTGAATTTGATCGGGCTCGATCACGAAGGGCCGGCGAATGCTGCTCGAAGGGCTCCCAAAGAGCGGAGGCATCGAGCCGTTGGCTCCCAGTTTCTGCCCGTTGACGAATCCTTCGTCCACGTCACTGATGGTATCGACCATCAACAACAAGCGACTTCCTTCCCAGGCGGCGGGGATTTCCACAAAGGCCCGGTACCAGCCAAATCCCTTTCGCTGGCCCCAGCCGTCCTCGCGGGGCACCGTGAGGGGGCTCCATCCTTCGTGTTGCGCAAGGGTCGGCAGGACGCCAAGAAGAAGGGCGAGAGCAGGGAGTGGTCGCATGAGAGGACTAGGAGTAAAGCGTGGGAAGGCCCGACCTTTCAATCGTCAAGATGCCGGCGGAGATCCTGCGCTTGATCTCGTCCGCCTTTTCAGCGTTGGATGGCATCCATGAAGCGGCGCAACTTTCTCCAGGGAGCAGTTTTGACGGCTCCCCTCCTGAGTTCTGGATCGGCATTCGCACGAGGATTGGCCCTCAAGGAAACGAAGCTGGCTCTGGGCTATGATAACTTCGCGGTTCGTGCGATGAAGTGGAAAGCTCCGGAGCTCATCGACTACGCAGCCAAACTCAAGTGCGACACCCTCTTCATCACCGACTTTGGGCCCTTGGAAAAAATGGACGATGGTTACCTTGGGGACCTGCGCAAGAAGGCTGCGGATGTGGGAGTGAAGATCTTGTTGGGAAGCTGGAGCATCTGTCCGACCTCGAAGAAGTTCCGGGACACCTGGGGCACGGCTGAGGAACACCTCCAGCTTGGGATCCGTGCGGCCAAGGCTCTTGGGTCGCCTGCTTTCCGGGTTGTGCTGGGCGCCCGGGAGGATCGCAACTCGGAAGGTGGCATCGAAGCGCGCATCGTGGACACCGTCAAAGTGCTCAAGGGCAGCCGGACCCGCTGTCTCGACTCCGGAATCAAGATCGCGATGGAGAACCACGCGGGCGACATGCACTCCCTGGAGTTGAGCGGTCTGATTGAGGCCGCTGGTCCTGACTTTGTGGGAGCCAACTTTGATTCGGGCAACGCCGTGTGGACTATGGAGGATCCGGTGCAGGCTCTCGAGAACCTGGGCAAGTATGTGATCACCACCAGCCTGCGGGACTCTGCGGTGTGGGAGAGTGAGAATGGAGTTTCGGTGCAGTGGACCGCCATGGGGGATGGGGACACGGACCTGAAAACCTTCTTCAAACGATTTGCCGAACTCTGCCCCAAGGTGGCCGTGAACATCGAAACCATTTCCGGGTTCAACCATGAGCTCAAGGTGAAGAACGACGGCTTCTGGAAGGCCTGGCCGAAGGGCAAGCCCAAGGGATACGACAAATTCCTCGCTCTCGCCCAAAAGGGGAAGCCCCGCAGGGCCGGCAAAGTGGACCAGCGCGAGGATATCGAGCGCAGCATCGCCTATTGCAAGAGTGAGCTTGGGCTCGGCCAGCGCTAGGCCGAGACCCTAGCTTGAGCGTCCCGACGGAGGGATGGGCGCTTGCAGCCGTAATTCCGGCCTCCGCGGTCCTCCGATCGAGGAATCTTTTTTGCCTGTATTGGCGGGAAAGGCGTTGCCAGACACGCCGATTCTCCCTAGCTCCCCGGCCCCGTCCACC
>JAPKFB010000086.1 GCA_028821775.1 Roseibacillus sp. | reverse complement strand
GCGACGGAGTCGATAATCTCGAGCTCGCGTTTCAGTTGGTCGTCGTTGTTGCTCATCGTGTTGGAGAGTGTTTTTAAGCGGGAAGATGCAGTGGCGGCAAAGGGAATGCGTGTGGGCTTTATTAGAGATAAACCTTTTGAAGGTATTCCATGCTCTGGCGGGCGATCTCGTCGGGGCTCGGATCGTATTTGAAGACCTCCACGGAGATCCAGCCCTGATAGTCGATTTCCTTCAAGGCGGTCGAGGCGGGAGTGTGATCAACGTTGCCCATGCCGGGTCCGAGCAAGTTGGGATCGTTGGCGTGGTAGTGGGCGATATGCTTGGCATTGTCGCGCACGAGGTCGCCCAGGCCCTTTTTCTCGGAACTCATGGCCTTCACGTCGAGGTGGAGGCGGAGATTCGGGTGTTCGACGAGCTCGATGAGGCGCACGGTCTCTTCGGCGGTGTTGAGGAAATTGGTCTCGGCGGCTGCCAGGGGCTCCATCGCAATGGTGATTCCGTGCGTCGCGCAGTATTCGGCGGCCGGTTGCAGGACGTTGGCGGCTCGCTCGATGGAGTCGACGTAGTCCCAGCCGTCTTCGAGAGAGCGCTGCTGGGGGCTGCCCCAGACCATGATTTTGCCTCCGAGGGCGGCGCAGAGGTCGGCAAGCTGCTTGGCGTAGTCGATGGTGGCCTCGCGCACGGCGTCCTCCGGGCTCGTCAGGTGGTAACCCTCGGTTTTGGCGAGGAGCCAGTGGAGACCGATGATTTCCAGCCCGTGATCAGCGGCCGCTTGCCGATAGTCTGCAATGGTCGCGTCGGAGATCTCCGAGATTTCGCCCGAGAGGGTAAAGGGGGCAATCTCGAGCCCGGTGTATCCTGCAGCCTCTGCGGCCTGGCACTGATTAAAGAAGCTACGGTCCTGGAAGGTCTCGTTGCAGATGGCGAACTTCATGGGCTTGGATGTAAGCGGTCCGAGAGGAAATTGGCAGAATTTTTCTGTGAAGCTTCGCGGGGATTGCGAAACGAGCGTCCCGGCCACAGACTGACTATCGCGTGACCGAAGAGGCAGAAGTTGTAGATTCCCCGAAAACCCCGTCTTTGCGGGAGGACCTCATGGTGCTGGTCAAGCTCCGCCTGAATATCTTTGTCCTCATTACGGCCTTCTTCGGTTTTTTAATCGCAACTCTCTCAGGAGGAGAAGGATGGGGGTTGTCGCGGCTCCTGCTGCTCTTCAACACCTTGCTGGGCACTGCCGCGGCGGCCTTTGGGGCCTCGGTCTTCAATCAGCTCATGGAGATCAAGGAGGATGCTCGCATGCGAAGAACGGCTGATCGGCCGCTGCCCGCCGAGCGTGTGCTGCCCCTACCCGCATTTCTTCTTGGATGGATCCTTTCGGGATTCGGAGTGATTCACCTCGCAGCGACGGTCGACCGGGGGGCGTCGTTGCTGGCGGCGATCACGATTGCGACCTATGTCTTCGTTTATACCCCGCTCAAGCGTCGGAGTTCGGTGAACACCTTGGTGGGCGCGATTCCGGGAGCGATCCCTCCTCTCATGGGCTGGGTTGGAGGGGGAGGAGCGATGGCGGATCCGCGAGGATGGTTTCTCTTTGCCATCCTGTTTTTCTGGCAGCTCCCGCACTTTGTTTCGATCAATTGGCTCTGCCGTGAGCAGTACGAGGAAGCGGGTTTTCGGATGTGGTCGGACGGCGATGAGAGCGGGCGGCGTTCGGGCTACCTCGCGAGTCTCTTTTCGGTGGTGCTGGGGGCGCTGGCCCTCGTGGGGCCCCTCGTCGGCTACACCGGCTGGTTTTTCGGGGGAGTGGGCCTGGGGGCGGGATTGCTTCTGGCCTGGCTCGCGGCCAAGTTTGCGAGTTCTGGAGAACGCCCGGCCTTTCGGCGCTTTTTTCTCCTGACTCTCCTTTACCTCCCGGTTGTCCTGACGGTGCTTGCCATCGATTGGAACTAGGCTAGTTTTTCGGCGCCGTGGCCAGAGACCTCAGTTACTTGGAACCCGCGGAGCGGGACCCTGCGCAATTGCGTCGGACCGGCCTCATCCTCACTGCCGTCATGCTGGTGGGTGGGGTGCTTATCATATGGGCCTATCTAGGGAAGCTTCGCGCGCAGGAGGGCGACAGCCGGCCCAGTATCGTGCAGCGCTTGACCGAGAAATTTGGTGCTCGCGATCAGAACAGCCAAGCATTCACCACGGAAGATCTCGAGGGAAACATCACCCTTCTCAC
Source organism: Roseibacillus sp. (assembly GCA_028821775.1). GTDB lineage: Bacteria > Verrucomicrobiota > Verrucomicrobiia > Verrucomicrobiales > Akkermansiaceae > Roseibacillus_B. The sequence goes on along the minus strand of JAPKFB010000086.1, from coordinate 16,700 downwards.
CCCGCTGGACGGCAGAGAGAAGAAGCGCATGGCGCAGTCGCTGCGTATGATGAAAGAGGTGGCCGAGAAATTTCCCAACGACAAGAAGCTGCGCTTCGTCGGGATCACGGTGAATCCCGAGGACGATAGTCCGGCCGCTCTCAAGGCCATGCTCGACGAGCTTGGAGTGGGGGAGGATCAGCGTTGGTTTTTCCTGCAAGCGGAAGAGAAAAATGCCCGTGGTTATCTGCGGCACAAGATTCGCCTGGAGACCGAGGAGAAGATTCCCTCCGAGGACAAGGGGTGGACCAAGCGGTTCCGCTCCACGATCGTCTTCATCGATGAGAGCCTCCATGTTCTGGATCCCAAGTTCGATTTCAACTTTGCGGATGAAGTTCAGGAAGAGTCCCAGCGCACGTTGAGGGACGCTCCGGAGCGCGCGGACAAGTACAACGCGAAGGATCACCTTGATGACTTGGCAAAGTTGGAGAAGAGGCTTTACGAGATTTTGGAACACATTCGCAAGGGAGACCTGAAGGAGGGAACGAATGACTGATCGAGCCAAGATTATCACTATTTACGTGGTGGTCGCCATTTTGAGTGCGGGCGTCTTGGGTGCATCCTTCTGGCTGCGCAATATGCGCAAGGAACGGTTTACCCCGGATTTCGACAACGTCGGGGGAGACACGGCCGAGGATTACGGATCGCTGGAAAAAGATCTGACCCTCCTCAACCAGAAGGGCGAGCACGTGAAGCTCTCCGAGCTCAAGGGCAAGGTGTGGGTGGTGAACAATTTCTTTGCCTCCTGTCCCAACTGCCAGGTGACCGCCTCGGACGATTTGAAGGAGCTCTACGACGAATTTGGATCCAACCCGGATTTCCATCTGGTCTCCATCACGATCAATCCAGAGGTCGACGATCTCCAGTCCTATGCCGATGCGATGGGAGCCAAGGAGCAAAACTGGTGGTTTTTGCGGGGAGAGGTGAGCGAGGTTTACGAGTATCTCGAAAAGGAAATGGGCTTTCTGAAGGTGACCAAAAACGAACCGCCAGCCAGCGAGCTCTTCTCTCATGATCGCGCCCTTCTGGTTTTTGACGGCTGGAAGTGTGTGAAGAAAAGGGACCTGCAGTTTGCCCGGACGCAGGGCGAGGTCGTGCACAAAGCCTACTTCAAGGACGTGCGCGGCTCCATTCTCAAGAGTCTCGCCGCGCGCAATCTGAAGAGTCCGTGAGCGAGCTGGAATCCCATCGCAAGCGGGTCGCCAACCTGGTGCTCGCGAGGAAGCTGAAGGTTGCAGTCTGGATTGTGACTGCGGTTGTTCTCGCCCTCGTCGGGATGATGCGGCGGGTGAAAATCGATCTGCCCGCAGGCGTGAGCTTCGATTTCCTGCCTCCTCTGCACGCCCTTCTCAATTCCGGAGCTGCCCTCGCGCTCGTTCTCGCCATCATCGCGATCAAGGGAGGCCATGTCCTTCGCCACCAACGTTGGATCTATGTCGCGATGGGTTGTTCCCTCCTCTTCCTGCTGTCCTACGTGACCTATCATTTCACCACTCCGGAGACCAAGTTCGGGGACTTGGATGGAGACGGAATCCTGAGCCCTGCGGAGTTGGCGGAGGCTGGAACCATGCGGGTGGTCTACCTCCTCATCCTGCTCTCACACATCGCGTTCGCCGCGCTCAGCCTGCCCTTCATTCTCCTCACCTTCGTTTATGGCTTCACCAACCAGCTCGCCAAGCACCGCAAATTGGCTCGCAAGGTCTTTCCGGTCTGGCTCTATGTTGCGGTGACGGGACCGGTCGTCTATCTGCTCTTGCGGCCCTTTTATTGAGGGATGGGGGAGGCGCTCCTCATGCTCTTGACCCCTCTCGAGACGAGGCGGGCATGGACGAAATCGGGCTTGGCGCTTGAAATACGCGGCCACCTCTCATAGTCAGCGCCATGCGTGTGATTTCCCACCAGGACAAGGGCTACCAGAAGTTTGTGCGCTCGCTTGATCGGCGGGCGGAGCCCACCCGGGAATTGACAGAGGTGGTGAACGGAATCGTGGAGGAGGTGCGCAAGCGTGGCGACCGGGCACTGATCGATTTCACGAGGAAGTTCGATGGAGTGCGGCTCACTCCCAAGACGCTCTTCGCCACCGCCGAAGAATTTGCGGAAGCTGAAGCTGTGGTCGCACCGAGCACCAAGCGGGCGATCCGTGCCTCCCGGCGCAACATTCATGCCTTTGCCAAGGAGAGCATGCGCAAGGATTGGAAGCGCAAGAATGCGGAGGGAGCGGTCGTGGGTGAACGCTTCATTCCCTTTGATCGGGTCGGCATCTATGTCCCGGGCGGGAAGGCGCCCCTTGTTTCCACGGCGCTCATGACGGGGGCCTTCGCGCAGGCCGCCAAGGTTCCTGAAATCGTGGCCGCCACTCCGGTCGGTCCCAATGGGAAGGTGAATCCCGAATTGCTCTACGCCCTGAAGCAGGCCGGCGCTACCGAAGTGCTTAAAGTGGGCGGCGCTCAAGCAGTGGCCGCGCTCGCCCTGGGTACCAGGAGGGTGGGACGAGTCGATAAGATATTCGGGCCTGGAAATGCTTTTGTGGTCGAAGCCAAGCGTCAGCTCGTGGGCGCGGTCTCTATCGATCTCCTGCCCGGGCCGAGTGAGGTCCTCGTTCTCAGTGACGCAACCGGCGACCCGGTCTGCATCGCCGCCGACCTGCTGGCCCAAGCCGAACACGGCGGCGACAGTGTGGTGGGATTTGTGACCAATTCCGCCTCTCTTCTCAAGCGAGTGCAGGCCGAAATGGCCCGGCAGCTCGAACGCCTCTCTCGTGCAAAGTACATTGGCGAGTCGCTCAAGAAAGCCGGCTTCGCGATCCTGGTGAAGACGATCGATGAGGCGGTGAAGATCTGCAACGATTTCGCCCCTGAGCACCTCTCCCTGGTCGTGAAGGATGAGAAGACCCGGCTCGCCCAGATTAAAACTGCGGGCGCCATCTATCTCGGGAATCTCTCGGCCATCGCAGTGGGTGATTTTCTCGCCGGGCCGAGCCACACACTCCCGACTGGAGGAGCCGGCAAGTCGTTTTCGGGCCTGCGCGCCGATCAGTTCCAGCGGCGCACCAGTATTGTGAAGATGGATGCCGCCTCGGTGAAGAACTCTCTCGCCGTGGTGCAGGAGTTTGCCCGTATCGAGGGACTGGATGCTCACGGCGAGTCGGTCCGCTTGCGGGTGGAGCGGTAGCGCCGGAGGCCAGCGGAAGATTTTGCCCGATGGGGGAAGAGGCCGGCTGCAGGGTGCGTGGGTTTTGTGGGGATTTGAGCTGAAATCAGGAAGGGTGAACCTTGCTTCGGTTAAATAGACAGGGCAGGGCAAGAAATGATCACATCAGGATTGGGAAGCGGGAGTCTGCGTGGAGACGATGGGCGGCAACCCCCTCCCGGCACTCCCGCGCGCTGCTCTATCATTGAGTTGTCCAAGATGCTGAGGGAGAGTCGACTCGTCATGGATGGATTGGGAGAGGTGCAATGTCCGAGCTGTGGGGAGCATTTCAGCGTTCCGCTCCCCCCGGCGGGGGAATGCCCGACGCAGCTCGACTACGATTGTGAGGTTTGCTGCCGTCCGATGGTGATCGTGATTGATGAGGAGGGCGGAGCGATCGCGCTGGGAGCAGATGATTCGTTTTCGGTATGAAGGCGCCTCTCGTTTCGATGGTGATGCCGGCTCACAATGCGGAGGCGACGATTGCGGAGGCGATTGCGAGTTGTCTTTCGCAGACGATGGAGGAATTTGAATTGCTCGTGATGCTGGACGGCTGCACAGATCGCAGCGCGCAAATTGCCAACGGATTTGCTGATTCGCGTCTCCGCGTCTTTGCGCACAAGGATGGGCCCAAGGGGGTGGCCTGGGCTTCCAACGAGTTGATGGAAAGAGCATCGGCCCCCCTGATCGCCCGTATGGATGCGGATGACCTCTCACGGCCCGGGCGTTTGAAAGCGCAATGCAACTTGCTCGCTCACGACGAGTCGCTGCATGGGGTGACTGGGAAAGTGCACCTGCTCAACCCGCAGGGGGATGGGATGCAGCGTTACGTGGATTGGGTCAATGGCCTGCACACTCCGGAGGATGTCCTGCGCGAACGATTCGTGGAGTGTCCCCTGGTTCAGCCCTCCCTGATGCTGAGGAGGGAGGCCTTGGTGGACGCAGGGGGATATCGCGAGATCGACTGGGCGGAGGATCACGATCTCTTTCTGCGCATGCTCGAGAGGGATTTGCGATTCGGGAAGGTGGACGATCTGGTGCTCGATTGGCGGGACAGCGCGACGAGGTTGACGCGTAATCATCCCGCCTATGCTGCAGAACAGGTGTGGAAGATGAAGGCACACTACCTCGCGCGCTTGCCTGAAGTTCAGGAAAAGGGAGTGGCGATTTGTGGAGCGGGGCCAATTGGAAAGCGACTTGCAAAACTATTGCGTGAGGAAGGTGCTCTGCTACACGGTTTTTTCGAAGTGAATCCCCGTCGGATTGGAGCGCAGATCGGCGGGGTTCCGGTGGCGGGACCGGAGGAATTTGGAACGCGCTGGCGGGAGGCTGTCCTGCTGAGCGCGGTGGGCGTGGAAGGAGGACGAGAACGGGTGCGAGCCTTGGCTGTCGGGGCGGGCTATCTCGAAGGGGCAGACTTTTGGTGCTGCTGTTAGGTCAGGATTCCTTTCACGACCTTTCCGTGCACATCCGTTAGTCGGTAGTCGCGACCTTGGAAACGGTGAGTGAGTTGTTCGTGATCGAAGCCTAGGAGATGCAGGATGGTGGCTTGGAGATCGTGGATGTGAACCGGGTCCTTGGCGGGGCTGAATCCGAGTTCGTCGCTTGCGCCATAGCTCAGGCCGCCTTGCACGCCTCCGCCGGCCATGAACATGGAGTAGCAGTCGGGGAAGTGATCGCGGCCGAGGACCTTGCCTTTTGCGGTGCGTCCTTCCCGGAAGGGCGTGCGCCCAAACTCGCCACTGCAAATCACGAGGGTATCCTCGAGGAGTCCGCGCTCCTTGAGGTCACGGATGAGCGCTGAGATCGGCTTGTCCATGGTGGCGCACTTCTTGGTCAGGCCGTCGCGAATATCCTCCTTCGGATTGGTGCCGTGGAAATCCCAGCCCCAATCGAAGAGTTGCACGAAGCGAACCCCTTGTTCGAGAAGACGGCGGGCGAGGAGGCAATTGTTTTGCAAGCCTGAGCCGCCCGGGGTGGCGCCGTAGTCCTCGATGGTCTCCTTGGACTCCTTCGAGATGTCCATCACATCGGGCACTGAGACTTGCATGCGATAGGCGAGTTCATACTGGGCGATCCGGGTGAGAGTTTCCGGGCTTCCGAGATTTCGGGCCTGCATTTCGTTCAGTTGGCGCAAGGCGTCGAGTCCCTGGCGACGCAACTCGCGCGACATGCCCTTGGGGTCCTTCACGTAGAGCACGGGATCGCCCTTGGAGCGGCACTGGACCCCTTGGAAGACCGACGGCAGGAAGCCGCTGCCCCAGGCGTTCTTGCCTGCGCTGGGCTGGGTGCCACCCGAGATGAGAACGACAAAGCCGGGAAGGTCCTCGTTCTCGGTGCCCAGTCCGTAGGTGGCCCACGAGCCCATCGAAGGGCGGCCCTGGCGCGGGGAGCCGGTGAGGAGGAAGAGCTGCGCCGGTGCGTGGTTGAACTGGTCGGTGTACATCGACTTGATGACACACATTTCATCCGCAATGCCGTGAAAGTGCGGGATCGCATCCGACATCCAGGTGCCGCCCTGGCCATATTGGGCAAAGGTGCGCGGGGTCCCCATGAGCTTGGGCATTCCCTTGGTAAAGGCAAATTCCTTGCCCTTCACAAACTCGTCGGGACAGTCCTGTCCGCTGCGCTTCACGAGTTCCGGCTTGTAGTCAAACATGTCCAGGTGGGGCGGCGATCCCGCGCAGTGAATGTAGACCACGCGCTTGGCCTTGGGCGCGAAGTGCGGGGCCCTGACGGCCGCCGGATTGTCGCGGAGGGGGGCACCGGTCAACTTGTCTGTTCCAAGGGCGGAGAGCGCAATGCCGCCGAGCCCGATCTGGCAATCACGGATGAAGTGTCGGCGCGTCAAGTGCTGAATGCGCGCTTCGGAATTGAGAAATGGATTCATGGTTTCTGAAAAACTTCGTCGAGGTTGAGGACCACGTTGGCGACTGCGGTCCAAGCGGCCAGCGAGACCAGGTCTGATCCGGCCGCGGGTTTGCCGAGGGGTTCGGTGGCGAGGGCGGTGGCAGCCGCAGGATTGGAAAGGAAGGACTTGTAGGCGAGTTCGTAGAAAGCCGCGAGGGGGGCGGCCTCTTCAGGTTTGGCGGGCCGAATTAGAGCAAGTTGCAGAAGATGAGCCGCGATCACGTGGGCATCATCGCCTTTGACATCCTTCACCGCGCGGCGAGCCATCGCTTGGGCGGCTTCGATGTAGACCGGGTCGTTGAGGGTGACGAGGGCCTGCAGCGGGGTGTTCGTTTGCGAGCGCCGGACGACGCAGACTTCGCGGTTGGGCGCATCGAAGGTGGCCATCGATGGGTAGGGCATGGAGCGGCGCCACTCGGTGTAGACCCCGCGCCGATAGCGGTCCTCACCGGTGCTGTCGCTCCAGTCCGTGGAGCCTCCAAAGGCGGCCTTGAGCCCGAGCTTGGGGCGGGGCGGGCGAGAGGGCACCCCGTACATCTTGGCGCTGAGTAGTCCTGCTGTGAAGAGGGCCTGGTCGCGCACCATCTCCGCGGAGAGTCGTCGTCGTGGTCCGCGGGTGAGGAGGCGGTTGAAGGGATCGGCTTCGAGGAGTTCCGGGGTGACCCGGGACGATTGCTGGTAGGTCGCGGAGGTCACGAGCAGCTTGTGAAACTTCTTCATGTCCCAACCGCTGGCGACGAGTTCCACCGCGAGCCAGTCGAGCAGCTGCGGATGAGAGGGGTACTCGCCTTGGGATCCAAACTCCTCGCTGGTGGCCACGATGCCGGTGCCGAAGAAGGCTTCCCATTGGCGGTTGGCAATCACGCGAGCGGTGAGCGGGTTGCTTTTGCTCACGATCCAATGGGCCAGGGTGAGGCGGTTGAGGGGCGCGCCCGCGGGTAGGGGATGGAGGGCCTTGGGGACGCCCTCGTGCACTTCCTCGGCCTTGGACTTATAGTTGCCCCGGATCTGCACGTGAGACTTGCGCTTCTTATTGGAGGCAAGATCGCGCATGATGGGCACGGTGGTGGCAGGCTTGAGGCCGGCGATTTTCTTTTCGATTTCTGAGATTCGTTTGTGGAGTTCTGCGGTAGCGGGAGCGATCCCGCGGTAGAAATTCGCGATCGTTTCCTGTTCCTGCTTGCTGCGAGTGAGCGAGTCGAGGGCCTGGCGGACTGGGGCGGGTATCTTGATGCGGGCTGCGGCCGAGGGGTCGGTGGAACTGGAGAGACCAAATTTGGCGAGAGTGGTCTGGGGCCAATTGGATTCCTGGTGGATCACCAAGCGGAGAGTTCCCCCAGCCGGAACGGGTGTCTCGGGGAGAAGAAGGAGATGGTGGCGCTTGTTAAATCGTGGGCCGACGGCCCATCCCTTATTGGGGTCGAGCTTGTCGGTGAGCACGTAATCGGCGTTAAAGTTTTCCTGCTCGGAGTCGGCGCTGGCCGCGATGAAGCGGACCGGGCGCGCCCCGGAGGTTGCGAACGTAGTGCTGGGGCTGGGAACTCCCTTGGGCCTCTGCTCCCACACGGGGCGGCGATTTGCGTCGAGGATGGCGACCTTGTATCCGGCGAGGCGTGCTTCGGTGCCACCATCGGTGCGATTCCAGATCGTGACCCGATCAATGGCCTTCAACTCGCCGAGGTCGACTTCCCACCAGGGATCGTTGCCGTCGGCGGTGTGACTGGTCGACTTGGCTTTGCTGTAGTCCCCGTTGGTATTCCCGTCGATGGCCAGTTTTGCGGGACCGCCGAAGCCGGTGGAAATCTGGGAGGCCTTCCCAGCGCGCGCCACGTTGCTGCCGCCGGAGAGGGCTTCCACTTCGGCAAGGTGGAGGAATTTCCCCTGGCCGGGCAGTTCCACGCGCACGAAGCGCCCCCGCACTCCGGCAGAGGAATCAGGAGGGAGGAGGGTGGCCGAAATCCTGTTGATGACGACGTTGTCCCCGCGTCCGACCTTATCGTTCACGAGGAGGGCATCGAGGCGTAAGGCGTGGAGTGGTTTGTTCAGCGGGAGCTCGATGGTATAGACCGACTTGGCGGGATTGGCGCCGCCCGCGGTGATCTTTCCCGAGGGGTCCACGGTGAGACTGGTGCCGTTGGTGGCCGTCGCCCCGCTGGGCTTGAACGGGCTCCACAGCAGGGGGACGGAGAGATCCTTCTCCCACTTCTTCTGTTCCTTGGCCAGATCGAGCGAGTCGATGGTGAGTTCCGCCTGCAGATGGCTGAGCTCTGCGCGCAGTTTGGCCTCCTCCTGTCGCTGCTGCGGAGTGTAGACTTGAGCGAGGGGAGCCTCGTTGCGAAGGTCCGCGTCCTCGGTGCTGTTGAAGAAGGCAAAGAACTGAAAGTATTCGTTCTGGGTGATGGGATCGTATTTGTGGGTGTGACACTGCGCGCAGGCCATGGTCGTTCCCATCCAGGTCTGCATCGTGGTGTTGACCCGATCAACAATGGCAACGTTGCGGAACTCCTCGTTGTTGGTGCCGCCTTCGTTGTTGGTGAGGGTGTTTCGGTGGAAGGCGGTGGCGATCAGTTGATCGCTGGTCGGATTCTCGAGGAGGTCGCCGGCGAGTTGCTCGATGGTAAACTGATCAAAGGGCATGTTGGCGTTGAGAGCGCGGATGACCCAGTCGCGATACCCCCAGATGGTGCGTGGCGGGTCGTCGGCGTATCCAGCGGAGTCCGCGTAGCGGGCGAGATCGAGCCAGCGCCGGGCCCAGTGTTCGCCATAGCTTGGCTTGGCGAGTTGGCGATCGACGTATTTCGAAAAGGCATCCTCTGACAGGTCGGTCACGAAGGCGGCCGCCTCCTTGGGAGTCGGTGGCAGTCCGGTGAGATCGATGGCTGCACGGCGGGCCAGGGTCCAACGATCCGCTCGGGGCGAGGGCTTCAGCCTGTTGTTCTCCAGGGTGGCAAGAACGAACTCATCGGCGCGAGTGAGCGGCCAGGAGACCTGACGCACCGGCGGATGCTTTGGGCGCACGGGGACTTCGTAGGACCAATGCTTGGAATACTTGCCGCCTTGGGCCACCCATCGTTTGATGAGAGAGATCTCCTTCGCGCTGAGCCGTGCGCCCTTGCCCTTGGGTGGCATGCGCTCATCTTCATCAGGATCGATGAGGCGGGCCACCAGCTCGCTCGCCTCGAGATCTCCGGGAACGAGGGCTGCGTAGCCGCCAAGATCGGCGATGGCACCGGCATGCGAATCGAGCCGCAGATCCGCCTTGCGTTTGGCCTTGTCGGGCCCGTGGCAGGCAAGACAGTTGTTGGAGAGGATGGGGCGAATCTCTCGATTAAAATCGATGGGTTCCTCAGCGCGGCCCGGGAGGGCGGCAGCAACTGTGGCAAGAAGGAGGAAGGTCTGGCGGACGGGCAAAGTCATGCAACGGGAGGAAGGTGGCGGAGCGGTGCTCGGGAAGCTATCGCATCATACGGTGGGTTCGAAGCGGTTTTGGCGTGGAAAAGAGGTCGAGGAGCCGAAAGTCGGGTCTTCGGGGTCCTTCTGAAGCAAAAGGCGGCCCTCAAGTGCAATTGAGCCTTGATCCCACCAAGGGAATCGAGGACGTTCCGCCCGTTCTGAGCGGGGAGTAGCTCAGCTTGGTAGAGCGCTGCGTTTGGGACGCAGATGTCGCAGGTTCGAATCCTGTCTCCCCGATTTCAGAACGGTTCCGAGCTCTCCGGGCAACTCTTGTCCTCGAAACAACCATCGCTCTCGGAATCCCAGAGGTGGCATTCCCCGCACTGCCTTGGTATCACTGGCTCGGCGTGGTTCCGCGCGCTTGGAGGCTGGCGACCCCCGCCCATCGACTACTCTGGGATCGAGTGGTAGAGTTGCTCGAGGGTCATCACGACGTAGGAGGAGACGAGAATTTCGTCGTTCTCCCACCAGCGTGAGTTCTCATTGATCCAGGAACCATCGGATCCCTGATTACCCACGAGGAGACGTCCGAGGTCTTTGCGCCAATCGGCCTTGCTGCCATCCGCGAGTTCGAGGTGATTGATGCCCGCGGCGACCAAGCTCTTGGTCATGGCGTGGTAGTAGTAGTAGAGCCCCTGGGGTCCGAGACCGGGATTCTCTTTGAGGGTGTAATTCCTGCCCAGCCATTTGAGAACTCCTTTGACCCGCGGGTCATCCTTATCGAGGTCGGCGTAGATGAAGGAGAGGAGACCTGCGTAGGACATCGAGCCGTAGGAGCGCAGTGCGATGCGGCCGTCGGGAAGTTTGGTTTCACCGGCCTTGCTGTTGCCGGGAAAATAGACGAGCCCACCATCATCCTCTGGGGTGGTGACCGTGATCTGGTCGTTGGTGGCGGTGAGGTTCTGGCATCGCGAAACGAACTTGAGGGCTGCGCCCCAGTCGAGTTCGGGCTGCTTGCCATTATTGCTGTCCTGGGCGAGATGGCGGGAGTGGTAAAGTGCTTCGAGGGCGAGGTAGGTATTGGAGAGATCGGAGTGGGGATAGGTTCCGCCGTATCCGGTGCCCCCGTCGTACTTATCGTCGGTTTCGCCCTTGTTGCCCCAGTCCGTTTGCTGGTTCACGAGAAACTTGCGAGCCTTCAGCAGAGCGGGTTCGTCCTCCTTTTTTCCTCGGGCCAGCAGGGCCATGATGGTGGACGAGGTATTATAGGATGCCAGGCCCTTCACATAGATGCCTCCGTCGTCCTTCTGCTGGGCGAGCAACCAAGTGAAGGCCTTGGTGACTTGGGCAGACTCGGTCTTGTCGTGATCGTATCCGGGATCGCGCAAGATTCCGGCCAGCACCAAAGCGGTCAGGGCGGGAGTTTCCTTTTCGCTCCAGAAACCCTCCTCGTCCTGTTGGGTCAGCAGGAACGCGTTTCCGCGGCGAACGGAGCGCTCCATTTCCAGTTTCAGCGAGAGATACTCGGCGGGGGTCTTGGCTTGGACGGCGGTGCAGAGGGTGGCCGCGGCCAGAGCAGTGGTGAGGATGGTCTTCATACGTGGTGTTGTTCGGTTAAAGCGGTCGGATAGCGGAGGTCTTGTTCGCGGGAGCGTCCGGGAGGAAGAGAGAGTTCGGAGCACGGGCGCGGAGCGCGGCTGAAGGAGGAACATCGGGGGAGAGCTTTCGAAGTTCCTTTTTGCGGAAGGAATCAACATCGCGGGTTGCGGTCTGGCCCTGAAACTCGCGTTGTGCGGCGAATGCTTGTTCCTGCGGGTCATCGAGTAAATTTGTTTTGGGCAGGGCTCCGGTGCGCTTTTTGATGAACGGCTTGAAGGTGACCTTCACGGAGGTGCCCACGTCCGGAATTCGCTTGGTGTTCGGAGCCCAGACGTCGTCGAGGTTGCCGTCCTTGCCTCCCCAGTTGAAGAGTGCTGCGTTGTTGGTGAAGAGTGAGACGATGTCGCCTGAGGCTTCCGCTTGGAACGACTTGTTGTGAACATAGGAACCGCCGTAAACCCAGGGGAGGGGAGGGAGCGATTTGCCGGTGATGGTGTAGATGATCCAGTCGTTGAGGGCCGCCTTCTGGACTTTCCCCTCGGGGTCCTTCCACTCGAGGAGAATCTCGGCCCGGGCGGCATTCCTAGTGGTTTTTGGAACTTTGGGAAACTGTTTGGTGGGGCGGTAGTCTTCGTCGAGGATGGGAAAGAGTTCCTTGGACTCCTTGAACCCGAGAACCTTCAAGGCGATGTTTACATCGAAGGGGCGCGCCTTGGTAATGAGGATCGCCTCGTGAATCTTGCCATTCTCATGAACGAGGGCGTATTCCAGCGGGCCCTCCTTCATGTTGACTTCGGCCTGAAAGCTGACTTCGCGAGTTTTTTGGAGGAAGGTAACCTGGCCCACTTGGAACTTGCCGTCTCCGAGATCGTGAATGGCGGGTTTTTCGGGCCGGGAGGTCTTGGCTTCAGCATTCTCCTCCTCCGCCCAGGCGAGCATGCCGCTGCTGAGGAGGAGTGCTGAAAAGGCTCGGAGCATGGTCATATCATGAAGGGATTCGGGGGAACTGTCAAAGAAGCACCTCCCATTCCGCTTAAACGTGTGAAGGGAGCCATCCTTAGCGAAAATCCCCGGAAGATCGGCTAATTCGGGGCCCCGGAGATCGATCGATTCAGGTTGTCCGCGAAGACTTTCCAATGCAGACGGGTGATCTGACGCTGAAAGTCGAGTTTGGGATCCCCGCGGTCCATGGTGGTTTGAGGGGGCAGAATCCCGCCGGCATTTCCCACTTCTTGCCGCACGAGTTGATAGGCGTTGGCGAGAAGAAGCCGCACATAGGTCTCGGTTTCGTCGCCTTCCGGGGCGAGCGAGCGCAGGGTCGGCACGTTTTTTCCGGCACCTGAGAAGTAGATCGCGATCGGTGCGTTGGCAGGTGCGTTGCGGACCTGGGAAGTCGTGATGCGAGGTTCCACCAGAAGAGTATGATCAGAATCGCGGCGCAGAAACTCGGCCACTTCCTTGGCCGCATCCTTCAGGTTGGGGCTCGACTTTCTCGAGGTGCCCAGCTGCATCATGATGGGAATGTCCCCGACCGGGTCGATGTTCCAGTGGGTGAGGGTGGGGCGAATCCGGGCGATGGCATCTCCCGCCGCCTTGCGCTCAGCGGGTGAGGGATGGCAGGCATCGATGACCCGTTCCCAGGCCAGAAGCGAACGCTCCCACTGTCCTTGGAGTTCCAGATCGGTGGCTAGGCGGATGAGATACCCCGCACCCCGGGAGGCATGCTCGGAGTATTCGGCCAATCCTGGTGCGCTCTCCAGGTCGCCAAACTCAAGGTCTGGCTTGGCAGGGGATGGAGTGGAAGGCGGGTTGTTGGCCGTGCTCCCCTGCGCCGGGAGGGGGGGCGGAGTGGGGTCGTCATCGGGCGGATGAGTCATGAACTCCGGCAGAGGCTCAGTGGTGCCCTTGGCGGTCAGGAAGTCCATGTCTTTGGTCCGGAGTCCCCAGAATCCGAGCAGCGCCAAAAGCGCAATGACGACGACAACTGGGACAGGAATCCGCACGCTGCGAAAGATCCCTCATGTTGGCCGTATTGCAAGCCTGAGGGCGGAGGTGAACAAGAGAGTCAACCCCGGGAGCGATGACGCCGAGAGCATCATAATACGAAGAGAGAGAGCTCCTCTCCGGGATCTGCGAATTTCCGACCTGCGACTGCTCCCTACGGAATCAGCGACGATCGGCGCTCTTCACCTGGAGGGCCCGCTTCCCTACCCGACTGCGCAGGTAATGAAGCTTGGCGCGGCGCACTTTGCCGCGATGGGTGACCTCGATCTTGGCAATGCGAGGGGAGTGAATATGGAAGACCCGCTCCACCCCTTCGCCATAGGAAATTTTACGCACCGTAAAGGCCGTGTTGACGGAGCTGCCCCGCTTGGCGATCACGACGCCCGCAAAGAGCTGAATCCGCTCTTTCCCGCCCTCTCGCACGCGAGCGTGCACCTTGATCGTGTCGCCCACGTTGAAGTCGGTGACATCTTCCTTGAGTTGCTCTTGTTCGATCTTACGGATGATGTCCATGGTTCTATTTGGGCTCAATTTGTGGGGGCGCCGGAGGGCCGGGAGGGCTACACGATGCCCTCTGGAGATGCAATCGTTTTTTCCCCAGAGGGCTGGGGAGAATTACTGAGGGTAGAGGATTCTTCCACAATTCTCGCAATTCACAAGCTCGTGGCCGTTGAAAACCTTCACCATGGTGGCCGGGGTGGCCTTGACATGGCAGCCGCTACACTGGCGCTCAGAAGTGATCTGAACCACCACCGGGGCACCCCGCTGCTTGAGGAGGCGCTCGTAGATCGAGAGCTGGTCCTCTTCCAGCCCGACCAGCAGGTCCTTCCGCTCGATTTCCAAGATCCCGGCCTCTTTGGTGAAATTCTCGGTTCGCTTGGTCAGGATCGCGACTTCTTCGTCTACCCCAGCCTTGGTGGAAGCGAGTGCCGTTTCAGCCTTGGTCAGCACTTTCCGGCGCTCGTCGGCCTTCTCCATGAGCTCGAGCTCCTTTGTTTCCAGCGCGTCAATATCGCCCGCATAGCGGACGACCTCGGTTCCCAAGGCCTGGTACTCGGTGTTTTTGCGGGTCTCGAATTGCTGTTTTTTGAGTCTGGAGATGGTCTCCCGGCGGGTTCCGATGTCCAATTCGACGTTCTTGATGGCGACCTCGTTTTCCTGCAGGGCCGTTTTGGAGGTGCTCACGGCCTGCTGGTTATTGGCGAGTCGGCTCTGCGCTTGTTCCTGCTCTCTGGGGATGCGCGCCAACTCCTTGCGCAGCTCTCCGAGGCGTAGATCGCGTTCTTGCAGCTTTAAAAGTCCTACGATGTCTGGCGGCATTGGCCATTCCTATCCGCTATGCACCCCGGGTCAAGAGCCGGGAACTGGAGGAAAGATCGAACGGAATGTATTGAATGTGGGTCCGGTTGCGAGGATCTTGTCTTCGGCCCCCCAGTCTTCCTTTGATTTATGACCGTCCGCATTCAATGCCCCGCTTGTCAGCGGCAATTTAAGGTTAGCGAAGAGCTCAAGGGCCGAACCGTCGAGTGCGGGGCCTGCGAGAAGCAGTTCGAGGTCAGCGAGAAGGCGATCGTTCCCGATCGTGAACGCTATTTTCCCGGGGATATCAAGCGGCCTGGTCTGGATCACTACGGGCGCGCTCCCATGAGCGGCGAGACCGATCAAGGCCAAGCCCCGGTCCAATTTGCCACCGCAAATTACAATCAGACTGCCAGTGCGGCCGAGATCACTCCGTCCTCCCCCCAGCGAATGGTGGCCAGCGGGTTGGGTGTGCTCATCCAAATTTTCTTCATCGTGATCCTCGTCTTTGGGTCGCAGCAAAATGGTGCCTTCAGCGACATGGAGCACGATAAGCGCATCATTCTTGGTGGCTTTGTCGCCTTCGTGGGGATCGCCCTCATTTTTTATGGCGGATTCCATCGGCGGAAGCAGGCGGCCCTCACGGGGGTCGTCCTTGCGGGCCTCGTCACCGGCCTTGCGATTTTTCTTCCCGTTCCCAAGGTCATTGAGAGTTCAGATCTCAGCAATGAACTCGTGACGCGTCCGCTCGTCAATGCGCCCCCGGAGAAGATGACCGAGCAGGAAGCCAGAATTGAGATGGGCTACGACCCGGTCGAAAAGGCCATCAAGATCTTCAGCGCCGAATCCGTGGTGGCGCTATGGGCTCCGACCATGAAGCAGCGTTTTCGCTACCAGATTCAGCGCTACCTTCAACGCAAGACCGGAGTGGGCGCCCGACCCTCCTTTTACATCAGAGGGGACGGAGGACTCATTGTTCTGGAGGGGACCGAACTCGACATCCCGCAGATCGAAGCCCTGATCCAACGCTTTGGGGTGGTCGAAGATGTCTATTCCAACCTGCGCGTGATCAGGATTTCCATTGACGGCGAGCGCCTGCTCGAGCCGAGCGCCGAGCTGGAACGCAAGCTCAACGACAAATCCCGCCCGGCCTTCTACGCGCACAACCAGGCCGAGCTTGATCACATCGACATTGATCGGGTGCGTGATGCTGCGCAGCGCCTAGGGAGCGTCGAGCCCAAGATGTTCCGGAGCGAAATCTCGAAACGTCTCGTCGAGTTGTTGGAAGAGGACGACGACACCAACTACCGCTCCACAATTTGCAACGCCATCCTCGTCTGGTCGCAGCCTAACGATGGGGCCGAGCCCGCCGTTGCCAGGGTGGCGCGCGAGCTCCTCGACACTAAGAAGGAAGTTCCGCGCAGTATGATCAAATTCCTCCTGGATCGCAAATTCCCGGAAGCAATTGCGCTGATCGAAATCCTCTGGCACGAGGACCCCTCGACCTGGGAGCCTCTTTTAATCGATGCCGGAAGCGACGCAGAGAGAGTCATGGCTTCCTATCTCAAAGATAAGAATGTCAGCGTGGCGCGCTCCGCCCTGCTCATCCTGCGCCGGGTGGGTAGCGCTGCGAGCCTCCCAGCTCTCCGCGAGGCCCTCGCAGCCGCCTCCGAAGGCTCAGAGCGCACCCTTCTCATCAACAACGCAATTCAAGCAATCGAGAGCGGAGGAGACTAGAGTCCTCCCAACACGCCGCCGTGGCGGAATTGGCAGACGCTGCGGACTTAAAATCCGCTTCCGGCAACGGAGTGGGGGTTCGAGTCCCCCCGGCGGCATCTCCTGCTATTGTAGGTAAAGCCCTGATTGTTAGGGGTTTTGTGGCCTTGTTGGTGAGAGTGGGGGAGGGGAACAGTGCGGAACCGAAAGGCGTCAAAGGGTAGTTGTTTTGGTGTACAACCGGTCACAGATGCTCTGAATTGGTCACAAATCCGCAACGAATCCCATTAAATCAAGAAAAACGCCCCTGTTAGAGATCCGCAAAATAGCTGCCTGCGCCGAACCGAGCACGCCCTGTGATACGTCGGAGGAAATTAGAGAGTTCAAAGCCCGTCAGCAGGCTTCTCCCGCCCGCAATGGGCGTTCTGGCGTCCTCAATTATTGCTAGGAAATTGCTTTTCCAGCTCTGATTTCCTGGAGCTTCACGGGCCGGGGAAGGTGGGGGTGCAGAACAGAAACGCCCCCTGCCGTTCGCTCACGTTCAAAGACGA
>JAPKFB010000085.1 GCA_028821775.1 Roseibacillus sp. | reverse complement strand
TCCCAAAAAAGTCCTCCACATCGTCCTCATCCGCCACCGCATTCATCTCCTCGAGGTAGTCCCGTTCTACAATCCACTCCTCGCCGAGCTCTGGGACGAACGAACTCGGTTCGCATCGTACCAAATCTCCATACTTTTTCCGCATGTCGCAGTAACTCAAGAAAAGCTGCTGCTGCGCTCGCGTAATTCCAACATACAGCAATCGCCGTTCTTCATCCCGGGTTCCCTCCTCGATACTGCGTCGATGGGGAAGAACTCCCTCTTCCACACCCATCAGGAAAACGATCGGGTACTCCAGCCCCTTTGACGCGTGCAGCGTGATCAGGGTCACCCCCGACTTGTTCTCAAGGTCCTCTTCCTCAGGCTCAGCGTCGAGCGCGGCCTCATCGAGGAACTGCTGCAAGGTCTTCCCCTTCTTCATTGCGTCTGTCACGGCCCGCACCAGTTCACCGATCGCCTCCCGCCGTTGCTCTCGCTCCTCGTCAGTCCGACAGGATCGCATCAGCCAGGGCATGTAGTCTATCTCTGCCAGCAGATCGTGAAGCGTTTCACCGGCTTTCCTGCGCCCCGTTTCCACCCGTTGCCGGAACTCACCAATGAGTTCCACAAAGTCCCGAATCGCGCCTGCTCCCTTCTTGGAAATCTGACTCGTGAACGACTCATCATTCATGGATGCCCAAGTCTGGATTCCCTGTTCGCGACAATGCTCCAGCACCAACATCGCCGTACTCGAGCCGATTCCGCGCGGAGGCGTGTTGAGAATGCGCAGCAAGGCAACATCCGCCAACGGATTGGCGAGAACCTGGAGATAAGCCAGAACATCCCGAACTTCGCGGCGATCAAAGAAGCTCTGCGCGCCGATCAATCGATAGGGAATGTCCTGCTCGCGCAACACTTGCTCAACCTTGCGAATATGAATGTTGGTCCGAAAGAGAATCGCAAAGTCCTCCCAGCGACGATTCTTCTTGGTCCGGAGCTTCTTGATTTCCTTGGCCGCCCATTGGGCCTCCTCCTCCTCCCCCGGCAAAGCCATCAGGACCACCTTCTCCCCGCCCGTGATCGTGGCCCGCAAGGTCTTCTCGTGCCGACTCGGACTGTGTTTGATCAGTTCGTTGGCCACGCCGAGAATCGCTTCCGTGCTGCGATAATTGTCTTCCAAGCGCACCACCTTCGGATTGGGGAAGAACCGCTCAAACTGCAGGATGTTGGTCACCTGCGCACCCCGCCAACCGTAGATACTCTGGTCATCATCACCCACTACACAAATGTTGTGCTTCGGTCCAACCAACTGCATGATGAGATCCATTTGCAGCCCGTTGGTGTCCTGAAACTCGTCCACCGTGACATAGAGATAGCGCTTCCTCCAAAATTCCCGCGCTTCAGAGAACTCCCGCATGACCTGTTCTGCGAGCAAGAGAAGATCATCGAAGTCCAGGGCGTTCCGGGCTCGCAGTTCCCGCTGATACGACATCGCAACGGTGCGCATCAGATCATCTGGAATCTCCCCAATGGGCAGGCCCGCGTTTTTCTGATTGGAAACCGCAGCCAGCACATCCCAGGCCTGAATCTTCTCCTTGGATCCGCCGTGCTGCACGATCAACTGCTTTACCAAACCATCTCGATCACTCCCCGCCGCAATGGTGAAGTTCGTGTTGTAGCCCAGCAGTCCTGCATGGGTTCGAAGAATGCGCACGCAGAGCGAGTGGAAGGTACACACCGTCAACTCAGCAGCCGCGCTCCGGCGAACAAGTTTTCCCACCCGCTCTCGCATTTCGCAGGCCGCCTTGTTGGTGAACGTCACCGCCAGGATGTTTCGAGGATTGACTCCTCTCGCGAGAAGATTGGCCATCCTGAATGTCACGGTCCGGGTCTTTCCCGTCCCAGCGCCGGCGAGAATCAGAACCGGACCCTCGGTGGTCTCCGCCGCCTGAGCCTGCGCTTCGTTCAATCCTGCCAGTAGCGATCCCTGTCCCATCAACGGGGCGCATCGAATAGGAAGCGAGCCACAAGGTGAAGGTGAAAGGTTCACGATCCGAAACTTCCCCGGAGCAATTCCATTCAGCGGGACGGAAGGCCCTGCGGGCAAGGACCTTAAGCCTCTTCTCCAACGCGATGAGATAGGGCGGGTGGCAAGGCTGCGGTCCCATCCGGCCAAAGCTGGGGCACGCCTTGCCTCCCATTGGCACAGCAGGTGACCGCACTACCATCAGGATGCAGGGAACAGGGCGTGAGTCCTTTGTTCTGCCTTCTCTGACAGCAAAAACACGCGGACGTCAGAAATTTATGGATTTTCAACGCCCGGGCTTCCGAGGAGTCTGAGGCCCCCCTTCCTATAAATCGGGCCAATTTTCCACGGCTCCTGCCCCTTGCACTCTCCACCGCCTCGCATTACACTGCGCCCGAATAGCGACCAGCAACTAACAACAACACCATGTTCGACAGTTATCAGAATCCTTACGCAGTGGCAGCCGCTCCTGCCGACGTCCGCGCCACCTTTATCCGGAAGACCTATGCGCATCTCGCCGGTGCCATCGCAGCCCTTGTTGCCATTGAGCTCATCCTCTTCAGCGTCCCCGGTTTGAGGGACACCGCGCTGAACCTCATGCTCGGTGGCAAGTACAACTGGCTCTTCGTTATTGGCGGATTCATGATCGCGTCCTGGCTCGCCAACAAGTGGGCCATGAGCTCAACCAGCCTTGGGATGCAATACGCCGGCCTCGGTCTGTATGTCTTTGCCCAAGCAGTCATCTTCTTCCCGATCCTCATTATCGCGGCAGACGAGAGGTTTCTAAACCAGCCCGCCATCATTGGTCAGGCTGCCATCATCACCGGATTCATGTTCGGAGGCCTGACTCTCGTCGCCTTCACCACCAAGAAGGACTTCTCCTTCCTTAGCGGTATTCTCAAGATCGGCGGCTTAGTTGCTCTGGGACTGATCGTGGCTTCCATCTTCATGGGCTTCAACCTCGGCATCTGGTTCTCTGGCGCCATGGTTCTCATCGCCTCGGTCTCCATTCTCTACAACACGAGCAACATCATTCACCACTACGGCACGACTCAATACGTCGCCGCCTCCCTCGGCCTCTTCGCCAGCGTCGCACTCCTCTTCTTCTACGTGCTGCGCATCCTGATGGCCCTCTCGGGCAGAGATTAAGAACCGAAGAACAATCTTTATTCAACAACGCCGACAGGTTCGCCTGTCGGCGTTTTTCTTGGGCGCGATCGATCGCGCTCAAGGAATGAGAATGCGCCTGGAACTGGGTCCAGGGCAGCGGGCGAAGCTGATCAGGAAGCTAACCGGCCAGGCGAGCTTTGCGTGCCCCTATGAACGAGCGCACCGCCATGATCGTGAAGAGAAGGCAGATCACCGTCATGGCCGCCACCAGCTTGGGGGCAGGACCATCCAGCTGGCCCTTGATTACCGAAGGAATCAAGCGCCCCAATCCCGCAAGAGCACCCAGCAGGGAAAAGAGGACCGCAATGTGCATCCCCGCCATCTTGTTCTTCATGGCCACCAATCCCCCAATCAACATCGGAATCCCCACGAAAGCCGGAATGGCCGCGGTGACCGATTGCTTCGTCGCGCCGATCGACTCCCACGCAAAGTACCCCACCCCGCCCAGAATGATCAGAGCCCCCGAACAGATAAAACAGATGTTCCGCATGGGGCGGATCCTACCTATCCCCTGATGCAAAGCAAGACACAGACTTGCTAGCTCTGCCGCAGAATGAGCAAGTCGGCTCCATCCCAGCTTCGAACGAGGCGCTCCGCCTCTTCATCCCCCAAGACTCCACAGGCCGTGGACAGGGCATCCGCCACGCACGCCGTCTCCGCGGTCACGGCCACGATCCGTCGATCTTCCGCGCACCCGCCCGTGCGCGGATTGATCAGGTGATTCACTCCCTCTCCAGTTCCAAAATAGAGTCCCGCTCCCGAGGAGACCGCGAGGGCCTTTTCTCTCAACGACACTTCCTGACCCTCAGCATTTCGAATTCCCACCACCCAATCTCTGCCGGAAGGCTGCGTTCCTATTGCGTAAAATTCCCCAAGGTTCACAAGGCAATGCTCCGCTCCCGCGCGTCGCAACAAGGCACAGGCGCGATCCGTTATCCAACCCTGCGCAATCCCGTTCAAGGTCATCGCCATTCCAGCCCGATCGTATTGCACCTCATCGGCCCTGCACCGCACCATTTGATAACCCACCTTGGCCAGTTCTCGCGCCTGCTCCCTCTCCTCGATTGCCTTCCCTTCCTCCACGGTCTCTCGCAACCAACGCCAATAGGGCTGCACGGTAGGGTCGAAGGCTCCCTTCGTCTCACCAGCAATCCTCAGCGCCTCCGCGACCAACTCAACAAACTCTGCGGGCGGAGCTGCGACCCTCCCCTCTCGATTGAGAGTGCAAAGGACTGAGTCCGGAAGATAAAGAGAAAACATCTGCTCCAGCCGCTGCATCTCCGACACACATTCCGCAATCAATCCCTCCGCCTCTCTCGCAGGTAGATCATGAATCGCCAGATCCACCTCCGCGTTGAAGAGCACTCCGCGCCACTTCCTCACCTCAACGCTCCGCCGATTCCCACAGCCGGAAAGCGCAGCCGCGGTGGCTCCTGCGAGGATGGAAAGACAGCGCCGACGTTTCATAAAAACATATTCAGGTTCGTTTGAAGACCAGACGAATTCCAAAAAGGGTCAGCACGATCACCGCCACACCTGTCAAATCCACCATCAGGCGACCGAGCTTTCCCAGCAGACTGCCGCTGTGCAGATCCGTGATCACTCGAGACCAGGTAAAGCCAGCCCCTTCCACCAGGGCCTCCTGCAAGGCGCCGCGTTCCGCACCCCCGATCTTGATCACGCTCCAACTCACCGCTCCATTCTCCGACACCGCTTCATGCACAAGAGCGTCATCACTCAGGGCATGTCGCTCGCCGTCGATTTCAAGGACGACTCGTCCCGCATCATCGAGGCCCACCTTCTCGATGGGCACTCCCGGCAGTGACTCCTCACCCAGGCGATCGAGATAAGTCCCTTGGGCATCGTAGACAAACACCTCCTCGGAAGTCGCGATCACCAGTTCGGCCGGCTTGGCCACCACGCCAACCAACGTTCCGCTCTCCTCGAGAATCTTTGCTCCCAGAAAAAGAACTCCACCCCATTCCGCGACTGTGAATCGTCCGGCCTTCGCGAGATGAGGTTCTCCCTCCGGAATCTGGTCATATTGTTTCAACAACCACTCCGACTTCACTCGGCGCTCGTCCAATCCGAGATCGTCCTGATGTTGCAGCAACAGCCCGGTGATACACAACCACAGCAGGGGCAGGGCAAAAACGGCCCCAAGGTAGCGATGCCATCGACGCGACCCCCAAAAGCGGCGCTTCTTCCTGGATTGCGCTTCGCTCATCTCACTTCGGGCGAACTTGCTCGAGATAGAGCGCGACGCGCACCATCTCGGTCACCGCTCTGACCGAGAGCGTCGCGCCCGCGATGTTGTTGATCCGCTTGCTCAGTTTACCTGATCCCTCCAAGCTCGCGCCCTTGAACTGGTTCGTGAACGAGGTGCGGCGCACTTCCGATCCGATGCTTTCACGATAGATGAGCACTTTGACCTGTTCGATCCGTCCCCCACTCACCACCAAGCCGGTGGTGATCGACTGGGTCTTCCCGATTTCTTCGAGGATCACCACCATGCGCTTGCCCGAGGTCCAGTAGCGAACCCGCGAGGGCCGGTAGCTGTGTCCCAGCAACCGTTTGATGCGCGCCTGGTGAACCGCGGTGAGATCCAGTGCCTGGGTGGGCGGAAGCGATCCTCCACAAGCGGCCTGGATAAAGTCGGAAGGCTTCTGGTAGACCGTAGTGCCCGCCTGTCCCGCGCAGGTGAGGGCCACCAACCAGAAAACGAGGGAGGGTGTGCGGGGAAAGATCATTGGTTAGAAGCTATAGCCGACCCCGAGGTTGAACACATCCTCTGCGTTTCCGCCATCGGAGATGATGCGCGAATAGTCGGCCTTGAAGACCACGTTGTCGACCGGCCAGAAGTTCACCCCGGCGTCAAACTGATCCACCTCGCCGCGCGCAAATTCATACCAGTTCCAACGTCCAAAGAAGCCCACCTTGCTGGAGTCCCTCAGGGGCAGGGTGTAGGAAGGTTCGAGATAGAATCCCCACTGCTGATCCCGACCCATGGCGGCCACCGCGGTGCCATCGATGTCCCAGCTGGCAATCAATCCGCGGAGACCAAAACCACCTCGTTGAATGTTGGCGGCAGCTCCCACCATGATCGCAGAGTTGGCTTCGGTTCCCGCCCCTTGCGTGATGTCGTTCTGATAGTTTCCGAAGACCGAGACATCGACACCCGGAATACCCGTGTAGCGCACCCGCGCGGTCGCGGCAGGCTCGTTGGCGGGCGCATTCGAAACCTTCTGCCGCCCACTGCGAATCCGGTAGGCATTGTTACCTGCGGTAGGAACGTTCAACCCGGAATGCACCGCCACGTCCCACGAAAATCCGTTCTCAAGATTCTGCGAAAGTCCAAGTCCTCCCTCCCACCAAGTAGTGGGAATAATCTCTTTCTCAATCGGATTGCGCTCGACGCCAAAGAAGGTGTCCGGCTCGTGGGTTTCGTTCATGATCCCAACCGGCAGGAGGAACAGTCCCCCTTTTGCGTGCAAACCATTCGCGAAGGCAAAGTCAAGATAGGCCTGCTCCAGTTCGACCTCTCCATTTTTCCCCTCGCCCGACAAGGAGTGCTCCAACTCAAGCTCACTATTAAAGGTGATGCGATCGTTGAAGCGATGGTTGAGGAAGAGAACCCAACGATGAAAATCAAGCGTGTTGTCTCCGCCGCTCACCAAGTTGAGATGCATTTCCCCGTAGCCGCCAAGATGGCTGCGCTCCCACCAATTGTCGCCCACGGAGCTCGTCTCTCCCGCCTCGTAGATCCGGTCAATCGACTCCGCAACATCCAACTCGAGTCCCCCGTTGGACGAATTTGTCGCCGCGGATGCGGGTGCAGCCTCGTGGCTAACTCTCGGTGCAGAAGCTCTGGCCTCGTCAAGAGGACCATAGCGCTTCTCATACGCTGCCACCTTCTTCTCAAGGCGCTCCATTCGGGCGGCCAATTCCTCCAAGGTCAAAGCCGAAGCAGAGATTGGCAGGACTATCGCGACGAGGGCCACCTTACAAATTCGAGCAATCAGGGTTGTCATGGTTCTTAGTAAATCTGAACGAGTTGCTATTGAGACTCATTATCATCCACAAGGGTTTTCTTTGCCGAATTTGGATATCCCGACCGCAATCTACTCCTAATCAATGTTTTAACATCGTTCTCGGGGCTCTCTTTGGCCTGAGTTAATGCCCCTTCCTAGCGAGTGTCGTCTGCTCGTCCGCCACTTTCGGGGCTCAGGAAGCCCCCCATGGCTCGGAATCCAAACATCTCGCAACGCTCAAGAAGGGGCCAAGTCTTCCCTCTTGATTGACCCATCCTCTCTTCAAGTTACGCTTCCGCCCTGATGGGATTTCTTGATCGCCTCTGGGGTCGGCAGTCGGATCCCACCAAGCACTGGCCTCCGCCCGACGGATCCCTTCCGGAACTCGTTCCCGAAGAGAAACGGTTTGGTCCTCTTCGATTCGGCGACCCGCTCATCTCCGCGCGCACCCTCGGTAAGCCTCATCGGACGAGCCTAATCGCTAAGGGCCATACCGCCCTCTTTTACAAAGCGGGCTTCAGGATCGAATTTGGCAAGAAGGGATTTTGCTATCTCGCGCTCATCCTGGCAGACCCCGACGGAGAAGCGGAAGTGAGTATTTCGCCCGAGGCCCAACCACAAATTGGCTGTCAAACCCGGGCCGCCATCGAGAACAGATTCGGAACTCCTCACAAAGTGGACGCGAACGAAGAAGAAACCATCCTGGTCTATCACCTGAACGGGTGTCGCATGGAGTTCGAGCTTCGCCCCTCCGGTTCTCTCAATCGCTGGAATCTCTCCCCTGTTTAACCCGCGAGATTGCCGACCGTTTACACGGCCCTCCTCGCCTCCAACTCACCCCTTTGTCATCATCCCATGAGATCGCGATTCCTCTCTCCTGCTCAGCCTCCTGGCCCTCCTCCCTGCTCCGGCCAGTGAAGCTCATCTGAAAGAACTCACCACCATCGCCGGGAAACTCAATCCCAAATTAGCCGTGCACCGCAAGGACGGCGAAATCACCATGACCTACCATCGGGACCCCAGCACAGACCATTCACATTGTTGTGCGCCGCCTTCACCGTGAAGCCGTCTATTTTGTGCTCCACGGGACCATCCAGCACATCGTCGAAGTTCCGATCCGGGAGGAAACTCAGGTAGGGCTCCTGCAGGATCCACAGTCCGCCCGAGCTCATGCCACAGATCGCGCGTAGGTTGGGATCGTCGGTGAGGGTGTAAAACACAGCCACCTCTCCCGTGACGGTGTCGTTCTCAAAGCGGGTCCCCACTTCCATGCTCACGAACTCCCCAGGGTCGAGACTAGTCGATCCCTTGGAACCGAGGCCGTTGAGCGCGACCTGGGTACCCGTCAGATCATCGAGGTTTGGAGCACGAAATCCCTGCGAGACCCCTCCGTAAATCTGCGCCGAATCGTTCACGTGATAGAGCTATTGGTATCAAATCGATAGTAAGCGGCACCATGGTTGAACCAGCCGCCGGCCTCGTTCTCAAACCCGGACGAACGCGTGATCGTGTTCACCGTCCCGCCGAAGGCATCAGAGCCAAATTGCACCGAACCCTGCCCCTTCACCACCTCGATCTGAGCCGCGGCATAGGGATCGACTGTGTTCCAATACTGGATCGGCCCCGCCCGAAAGGTTGAGTTGTTCACGCGGATGCCGTCGACCAGGAGCAAGTTCTGTCTCCCCGTAAACCCTCGAATGCAGGGCGAGCCATGACCATGCGTCGTCTTCTGAATCATGATCCCCGGCACGTTTCCCAGCACCTCCGGAAGGGTGCGGTGCCCTCCTTCCAAAAAGTCGCCCGAGCTCACCACCATGTTGATGTAGGGAACCCCGTGCTCTCCTCATCAATGCGACCCGCAGTGACCACCACTTCCGCTACCTTCAAGGATTGAGCCCCCCCTAGGACAGCTCCGAGGAACAAAATGAGAACAACTCGCATCATTAACAGGGCGTAACAGCAAATAAGGTCTTAGGAATACCCAAAATAAAATCCAAGCAAATTTCCGACTAGAAACCGCTAGAAAAGTAGCATTTAGTTCGTAGCATAGAAAACCGCTCTCCCTTCTCTCCCGATGAGTTGTTATCCCACCGCACTCTGAATCTCCAAAATCTTGCCCCATCATGAAAACGTTCCTTCGATACTCGCTCCTCCTGGCGGCCGCTCCGCTCTTCGCCGAGCCTGCGCTGCACCTTGATACCCCTCTCTTCACGAACAAGACGACGGTCACCCTGACTTTTGACAAGCCGGTGGTCGAAGACAAGATGATCGGGCAATCGTTTGCCAACACCCTCCTGAAAATCGATCCCCCTCTCGCGGGCAATCTCAAGTGGACCGGGGCGAACACGGCCATTTTTGAACGCACCGGTGTCCCTGCCATCGACAGCGAGATCAGCGTTTCACTTCAAGAAGGCCATCAGTATCGCGACGGCACCCCGATCCCAGCAACCAAACTACGCACCATCCGCACCGCTTCATTTTCGTATGAGTACGGCTACTGGCGCGGGACGGTGCGTGAACCTCGATACTTTTTGCGGTTCAACGACAAAGTCGACCCAACCACTGCGGCGCCCAAGCTGGCCTTCATCGACAAAAAGGGAACCCGGGTGGCCGCCAAGGTGCGCCGCGGCATCTACGGGGACCTCTCCAGCGCACGGGCGCTGGGCCCGACCTGGCAGGAACAATTCAGCGGGTGGAAAGCGCCGAACCTTGAAGGTCTCGATGCCAACACCACCATTCTCTCTGCCATGACGGCCACGCCCATCCATGCCCTTCCCGTGGGTGAGAGCTGGAAACTCGTTCTCGCAAAAGACCTGAGCAACTCGGCGGGGACCTCCTCTCTCAAGAAAGCGACCGAGCGTTGGATCGGTTCCGTGCGCAGTTTCGAAGTGACCTCGATTCAGGCAGTCACCCGAGTGGACTCCCCCCGCTACATCAGCATCGGCCTCTCCAAGGCCTTGCCTGAAGAGGTCACCGTCGGGGACCTCAAAGACTTCATTAAAATCGAGCCCATGCCGGAAAATATGTCGCTGGATGCCAAGCGCAGCCTGATCTCGATCAAGGGTGACTTCCCGAGCAACACCAAGTGGAAGGTCACTGTGAAACGCGGGATCACGGCCTCGGACGGCCTCGCCATGACCGAATCCAAGAGTGAGAGTGTGACCTTCAAACACCTCGCCCCAACCCTTGCCACTCCGAGCTATGCCGCCGCCCAGCTCGCGATTGGAAGTCGGACCTATGAAGTGCGAACCATCAACCTGACCTCCGCTCGTGTTCGCGTGAAGCAGCTGACGGGCAAGGATGCCATTCGCAGCTTCCAGGGCTATCGCCACTACAGCGGCGATGGTCCGGGGAGGGAGCGCTTCCAGGAGCGCCACACCATTCCCTGGTCTCTGGTGGCGGGAAACCCAATCTACGACAAAACCATCAAGTTCGACAACGGGCACGACACCTCCCGCACGTTCAAGATCAATTGGGACGAGGTTCTCGGCAATGCCAAGTCCAACGCACTGCTCTTCCTCTCGATCGAAGGCCATCCCAAGGAGGGCATGACGAGCGGTTATGATAAAAAAAGGGTGACCCAAGTCTTTCTGCAGCTCACCGACATCGGGCTCGCATGGAAACTCAATGACGAGACCGCCTTCATCTACGCCTACTCCTGCAATACCGGCCTGCCGCTGGCCAACGTGCAACTTGATATCTTCGGCGAAGACGCCGCCAGCCTCCAGACCGCAAAAACAAATGCGTCGGGGGTAGCGCGCCTCCCCCGCACCGCCGACCAACGTCATCTCCGTGCTTCCCTGGGCGGGGACAAGCTCATCGTGACCTTCGATCAAAGCATGCCCACGGTCTCCATGTGGCGCTTTCCAGTGCGCACGGAATGGACCCCGCAGCTTCCCAACCAACGCAGCGTTCTCCTCTTCACCGACCGCACCCTCTATCGCCCCGGTGAGCAAGTACACCTCAAAGGGATCGTGCGTCGGATCGAGAACAACCGCAGTGTCTTCGACCGGAGCGGGGGCGCTGAGCTTGTCATTCTCGATTCTTCGAGCCGCATTCTGTTCGAGCGCAAGATCACGCTCTCCAAGCAGGGGAGCTTCGATCACAGCTTCCAGCTCCCATCCGAAACGGTCGGCTTCTTCAAAGTTGAACTACGCTGGCCGGAAGAGATCACCGCGGCCCAGGCGATGCAAAACTGGCGTCAGCGCTCCGCCCACCTCCAGAGCGCGCGCTTCGTCCACAACTTCAATGTCCAGGAATTCCGTCGCAATGCCTTCGAGGTTAAATCCTCCTTCGCGGACTCCAACGAGAGGAACCCTCTGATCCTCGACCTGCAGGCCAGCTACTTCCAGGGTCAACCGGTCGCCGAAGCCAAGGTCGAGTGGTTCTACCGCAGCAAGGAAGCGGGATTCTATCCCGATCACTTCCGCGACTATCTCTTCTGCGATCACCGCACTTATGATCCCTATTACTGGTCCTACTACTTTGGCTACGGGGATGAATCCTATCGCCGCACCTTTGCCAGCAAAAATGGGAGCTCCAACCTCAGTCAGGACGGATTCGTCAGCCTGAAGTTTGACCTCGAAGAGATCAAATTTCCCTCTCCGCGCTCGATCACAGTCACAAGCGAAATCCGCGATCAGCGCAACCAGACTCTCTCAGCCGTCGCCTCCACCACCGTGCACAGTTCCGGCTTCTACCTTGGAGTCTCGCGCCTCGACAAGCTGATCCGGGTCGGGGATGCCATCGCGCTGAAAACCGTCGCCATCAATGCGAACGGTACTCACCGCTCGGAGCCCGTCACCGTGAATCTCAAAATTGAGCGCGAAATCAATGAGCAGATCAAAACCAAGACCGAGAACGGAACGATCGCGGTGCGCAACGAAACCCGACTTGAAACCGTCCTCGCACGCCACACCTATGTTGTTTCTCCCAACGATTCCAAGGCGGGAGGGACGCCCGTTCCCTTCCAACCCAAGGATTCCGGAAAGCACATCCTGACCTTCTCAGGCACCGATGCGGCAGGACGCCCGTTCCGCACCTCCGTCATCCACCGAGTCTACGGCAGCAAGGAATACCCCTGGGCCTACGAAAATGGGATGCTCATCAAGCTTGTTCCCGAGAAGAAGCGCTACCAACCGGGAGAGACCGCCCGCATTCTCGTGCAGACGCCAATCGAAGGCACCGCGCTCGTCACCCTGGAGCGGGAAGGAGTCCATCGTCACATGATTCTCCAGCTCACCACCGAGAACCCGGTGGTCGAAATCCCCCTCACCAACGAAGATGCCCCGAATGTCTTTGTGTCCGTGCTCGTGATCAAGGGATCGCAGGACAATTTGCGCAAATACAAGGAGCCCATTCTGCGCCTTGGTTACTGCGAACTCACCGTCGAAAATGTGAAGGAGCGCCTGCAACTCGCGATCAAGATTCCCGGGAGCTCCCATCGGCCCGGAGAAGAGGTCAGCATCAATGGACTGGTGCGCGATTCGGCCGGCAATCCGGTGGCGGGCGCTGAAGTCACGGTCTATGCCGAAGACGAGGGCACCCTCGCAGTCGCGGGCTATGACAATCCGAATCCGCTCGCCCACTTCTATGCCCCGCGCACTCTACGCACCAAGGCGGGCACTTCCCTGGGCAAAATCATCTCCGAAGATCCGGAGCTGCGCTCCACCTTCAACAAGGGCTTCTTCATTGGAGGCGGTGGAGGTGAGGCTGACTACAACAACCCCTTCAAACCGCGCAAGGATTTCAACCCCTGCGCGGTGTGGGCTCCCTCCCTGATCACCAATTCGGAAGGTCGCTTCCAAGTGCAGTTCAATTCCCCGGACACCCTCACGCGCTACCGCGTGATCGCCGTCGCTCATGAAAGCGCCGCCAACTTTGGCAGCCAAACATCGGAACTCGTGGTCAACAAGCCCCTCATGCTCGAACCCTCCACCCCACGCTTTGCGCACGAGGGCGATCGTCTGCAACCGAAGGTCCTCGTGCAGAACGCCACCTCCTACGAAGGCACCTGGAGGGTTTCTCTCAAGGTGGGGAGCATCACCCGGTTCATGGAAGGGAGCGAAAAAACGCAAAGCAAGATCGTCACCATTCCAGCCGACGGCAGCGCGACCGTCTCATTCGACCTGAGCTTTGCCGATACCGGGGAAGTCGATTGGGAATGGAAAGCGCAACCAGTCTCGCTCGAAGGCATCGCTCTCAACCGCGAACTCTCCCAAAGCCTCTCCGATGCGGTTGCCAGCAAGTTTGCCGTTGGTTACCCCATGCCCCTCCTGCGGGAAACCATGTTCGTGCGCTTCGAAAACCCGAGCGCCCAGCAGGACATGCTCGAGGGCCTCTCAAAAGAACTTCTCGAAGGCCGGGGCAAGCTCGATATCGAGTTCGGGCGTTCCCTCCTCCTCGAAGCAGGCGGCGCACTCGATTTTCTCCTGAAATATCCCTACGGCTGTGTGGAGCAAACGACCTCCAGCACCATCCCGTGGATTGCAGCCCTCAACTTGCGGGAGATCGTGCCCACCTTCCGCAATAAGCAGGAAGTGGAAATTCGCCGCCACGTCCAAGCCGGCGCCAATCGCCTGCTCTCGATGCAGTGCGCCGACGGTGGACTCGCCTACTGGCCCGGCGGCGACCACTCTTCCGACTGGGCCTCAGCCTACGGCGGAATGGCCCTGCTCCTCTGCAAGGAAGCGGGTGCCGACGTTCCGGACAGCGCGGTGACCGGGTTGCGCAAATTTCTCACCCAACAGCTGCGCGGGATTGCCAATTCGGAGGACTGGTGGGAACTCGAGACCGCCTGCCGCGGTTGTTATACCCTTGCGATGGCGGGTGATCCCCAAGTCGCCTACCACAACAAGCTTCTCGAAACACCCGAGCGCCTCTCTCCCAACGCACTCAACTTCCTAGCCATCGCGGTGTCCATGTCGGGTGCCGACAATGCGCGGGAGCAAGCGAAGAATATCCTTTCCGAGCGGGGTAAGGTAAAACAGCGCAGCGGGCACTTCATCAGCCATCATCCCAGCGCAGCCTACCGCCTCCTGGCACTGACCAACATCGATCCCAAGTCCGCCGAGTGCGACAAGGCGATCGACCGGATCATCAAGACCCGCAACCGGGCAGGACATTGGCGCACCACCTGGGCGAATGCCTGGACCGTGTTTGCGCTCGGAGAGTACGCCCGCAAGGTGGAAACCCAGAGTGCGCCCCCCAACATCAAGTTCGCAACCGATGAAGGTCAGCGCCAGTTCACCCTCGACGACAAGAAGCCTTCCGAGCGGGTGACGATCCCCCTGCACGGTGGCATGACCGCGATCGCGTCCGCTCCTCAAGGCTCCTTCGCAAGGGTCACCATCTCTTCCAGGCCCAGGATTGCCCCCAGGCAGGCGGTCTCAAAGAATGGCCTGCAGATTCTGCGCACTTACTTCCGGATCTTGCCCAACGGCACCCCCGAACTGCTGGAGCAACCCAAGGTCGGCGACCTCGTCAAGGTCGAACTCCAGGTCACCATGCCGCGGGACGGAACGAGTTACCTCGTGATCGACGATCCACTCCCCTCCATCTTCGAAGCTGTGAACACCGAGTTTGCCAGCCAGGCTGGCCGCCTGAAAAGGGAGGGGCGTTGGAACATTTCCAATCAGGAATTGCGCGACGACCGCGCCCTCTTCTTCGTGAACTACGTCCCGCGGTCCGGCACCTACAAGGCGTTCTACCACGCGCGCGTCACTTCCGCCGGCGCGGCCATCGCACCGCCCGCCAAAGTCGAGGCCATGTATGAACCCGAGTTTTTTGCCCTTTCCTCCAGCCGCGCCTTCAAGACCCCCAACCCGCTGCACACTGCCGCCCGCTGACACCCCTCACCGCTCATCCTCATGATGTTTTTCCTTCCTTGGTCCCGGGCCTTTCCCCGCTGTGCAGCGCACTGGGATCGCATCCGCAGGGTGGAACGAAGGGGACGTCGATCCCTCCTGCGCCACAGTTACCTCCTCGGGGCGGTCGGGATCATGACGTGGGCTCTGACTCCCTACGCCTTCAATCTACCCCCATCCCTCGAGGCTCTCCTCCCCCCTTCGCCGCAGATGCTCGATCGACACGGGGTGGTCCTCGATGAGTTTCCGCGCGCGGATTTCTTTCGACATCACCCGGTCAGCCTGGAGGAAGTTCCGCGCTCCCTCCTTGAGGCTACTCTGGTCGCCGAGGACAAACGCTTCTTCCGCCATGATGGGATGGACTACCTCGCGACCGGACGAGCCGCTCGCGATCTCGTGCTGGAAAGGCGCGTCATCTCAGGCGCCTCCACCATCACCCAACAACTGATCAAGATCAGTTCTCTCCCGGCCAGGCGGAACGTCTTCACCAAGCTTCGCGAAACCTTCACTGCACGACACCTTGAATACAAGTGGACCAAGGAAGAGATCATCACGGCTTATTTCAATCGTCTCGATTACGGAAACCATCGACAGGGCTGCCGGGAAGCGGCCCACTTCTACCTTGGCAAACCACTTGCCGACCTCTCTCTTGCCGAGAGCGCACTTCTCGCCGGGCTTCCCCAGTCGCCCAGCCTGCACAATCCGCTGCGCAATCCGGCCTCCGCCCTGAAACGACGCAACTGGATCCTGGGGCGTCTGGAGAGTGAACTGGACTACGACGCGGAGCAGATCGCCGCCGCCAAGGCAGAACCACTTCTCCTTCGGAGCTTCCCTCCCCACCCCAGCGCTCCCCACCTCGCTTCTCAATTGCGCCGATCAGAGGGCAACCGTCCCACCATCAATACCACCATCGATGGCTCCTTGCAGAGGGAGGTGAATGAAATCGTGCGCCACGAACTCGCCCGCCTCAAAAAGTCGAACGCCCAACATGCCGCCGTAGTGGTCCTCGACAATGCGAGCGGCGAAGTGCTCGCCTTGGTGGGTTCGGGCGACTTCGCCGATCCTCGCGGGGGCCAGATCAATGGCGCGCTTACGCCAAGATCTGCCGGATCAACCCTCAAGCCCTTTACCTACCTCCTCGCCTTCGAACGAGCGGGGCTCTCTCCTGGCAGTATCATTGCAGACATTCCCACTCCCTACCGGACGGAAGAGGGCCTCGATCTCCCGACGAACTATGATCACAAGCACTACGGGCCGGTCACGATCCGCTATGCCCTCGCCAATTCGCTCAACGTCTCCACGATGCGCACTCTCAACAAGGTGGGCGGGCCTGCTCCCTTGAAACAGCTTCTTCTCCAAGCCGGCCTCACCAGCTTGAACAAGCCTGCCGCCGAATACGGCTTGGGCCTGACGATCGGCAACGCCGAAGTCAGCCTCCTCGAACTAACCAATGCCTTCGCGACCCTCGCGCGCCTTGGCCAGTTTCGACCAACCATCCAGCTCCGGGGAGGGCCCTCTCCCTCCCGCAACGATCTCCACCCCCCAATCTCCTCCGCCGCAACGGCCTATCTCATCGCGGACATCCTCTCCGACGATGCCGCCCGCACCCCGGCCTTTGGTCATCGCTCGGCGCTGCAACTCCCCTTCCGCGCTGCCGTGAAGACGGGAACCTCCTCCGACTTTCGCGACAACTGGTGCCTCGGCTTCACGAGGGATCTCACCGTCGGCGTGTGGGTGGGCAACTTCGACAACACTCCCATGCGTGGTGTGTCCGGAGTCAGTGGCGCGGGGCCCATCTTCCACCGCACCATGCTCGCCTTGCACAAAAACCGGGAAGCAAAGTGGCTGCCCCGACCAGCGGGAGTGACCGAGATCACCATCGACACCCGCACCGGTCACTGTTTCCCGACCAGCCTTGCAGACAGGCAACCGTTTGCAGCCCGCGAACTCTGCCTGAGCCAGCGAATGCCTGACCCGGTGCGCGAGACGGACTACGATCATGAGAGACGCGCCTTGATCGACCAGCGCTTCCGCGAATGGTTTGCCAGCGCCGACAACAACCGTCGCGACGATCTTGCGCTCGCCGGGGACCGCCCACTGGATTTTACCCCCCAGATTATTTCGCCGATGTCGACCGCAACCTACCTTCTCGATCCGGAACTGCCCAGCGGGGGCCAATTCCTGAAGCTGCTGAGCAACCTGCCCGTGGGCGCACGATGGACGAGCTCGACCCTGCGCATCAATGGTGACACCGCTCAGCTCACTCCGGGACGTCACGAAATCACGCTCACCGACCTCGAAAGTGGAACGGTGATTTCGCAGAGGATCACGGTGGAGAACCTCTAACGTTCTCGATCCGAGCGACCGCTATCGAGGGCGGCATCCGCCGGCACTGGGAGCGACTCTTCACCCCCTCCCTCCGCTGGTGACTCCCGGGCGAGCAGGCGCTCCTTCGCTTGATCGGTCAGGGAGAGCGAGCTCTCGATCCAATCCGAAAACTCGGCAAGATTACGGCGTTACCAATTGAGCGCGAATTCAGACAGCATGGCATGGCGCTGAACCGGGTCCGCCACCCGCGGGACCCACTCTTCAAGCACCACCTGTGGACTGTTCTGCCCCCAGGCCAACACTGCCCCCCGAGAATACGCCCCCGTGGTTGATCCGCCGGAAGTGCACCAATCCCATTCAACGCCATATCAGATTCTTGCTCACAAATCGCTTCGCCACCTTCACAAGGGGATACGCGCCCATCGAAGGCGACCTGCGGACTGTCATTGCCCAACTGCTGGCCCGTGAACTTCTCCGCAGCGACATGGGATTGTATCAGGGTCTTTTTAATCTCCTCAAGACAGTCGCACGAGCCCGGGTCCCATGGAACTGTCTTGCGCGTTGCCGCGTCGATTGGGCCAAACGGGAACTCGCGCGCGCCGCGGCTCGAATCTCAGCAACTTCCTTCAAGGTGCATTCCAATCTCTCTCCCAATTCCACCGAGATTTTGCTCGCCTCGCAGGCTGCTCACCATCGCCCGCCCGCGGCAACGAACTGGCAGAGATCACCTCCTGATCGTAGCCCACCAAAGACTGCTCGCGCCCAATTCAGATTTCGATGTTACGCCTCACCAGCGCATGGTAAGGATCGCCCCCCGCAGCGCACACCTTTCCATGAACGGCGACCGATATGAAATTAAGGGGAAGATCGGACAGGGGGGCATCGGAGCCGTCTATCGGGCCTTTGATCGCCGCCTCAATCGGGATGTCGCCATCAAGCGGGTAATCCCGGAAGGCGGCTTCGAGAATCAAGATGAAGCCATCGAACACCTCCTGAAGGAGGCCAAATCGCTCTCCTCCATGCAGCACCCCCACATCGTCACGGTCTACGACGCAGGGGTGGACGAAGGAGGCCCCTATGTTGTGATGGAACTGCTTGCCGGGCGCACTCTCGATGAAATGGTCGAACGCGGCTCCCTCACCCTGGAGGACTTTCGCGAAGTTGCGATTCAGACCCAGGAGGCGCTCATTGCCGCGCAGGATCTCAACATCGTTCACCGCGACCTCAAGCCCACCAACGTGATGGTGACCTGGCTCCCAAGCGGAAAATTCCAAATGAAGCTGGTCGACTTCGGTCTCGCCAAATTTTCCCCGAAACCCTCCCTCCAAAGCATCGATCATGGAGACGCCGTCTTCGGATCCATTCACTTCATGGCGCCCGAGCAGTTCGAACGAACGCCCCTCGATCAGCGCACTGACATCTACTCCATGGGATGCATGTACTACTATTCCCTGACCGGAATCTACCCTTTTGGGGGGGAAACTGCTCCCGAAGTGATGAGTTCGCACCTGCAGCACCGGGGCACCCCCCTCGCGGAGCTCCGGCCGGACCTCCCGGCATCGACCTCCGAATGGGTCATGTGGCAAATCGAACGGGAGATGGACAACCGCCCCTTTAATGCGCGAGAATCACTCAAGAAGTTCCTCATGAATGAACAACAGAATCCCGAAAACCCGGATGGAGCGACTCCGGAGCAACCGAAGCGCCCCAAGTTTGTTTTCCCAGGTGCGGAGAATCCGCCTGCCAGCCTAGTCATCCCAGACTCCCCGAATCCGGAAACGCCTCCACCTGCACCCGCTGCAGCAGAAGTCCCAACCGGGATGACCCCTCAGCCGATCGAACCGCCGGAGGGCCAGCAGCCAAGCATCCACTCTTCTCCTCAAGTTGCCGCATCCGAGCCTCCTCCCGAGCCCGAGCCCGCAACCCCACCACCCGCACCACCCGCACCACCCGCACCACCCGCA
>JAPKFB010000027.1 GCA_028821775.1 Roseibacillus sp. | reverse complement strand
GGGGCCCAGGGCAGTCGCGTGGACCGAAACCGACCCCGAAGGGAAACTAGCTAAGCGACCTCCCGGCATACTTGCGCTAGTGTGCTCAACGAAGTCCTGCGAGGGTGGCGGTGACTGCTCGCATCCTTGCGGCAGGAATTTCAAGGGAGTTCGTCTAAAACGAGACTTCAAACCAAAGGCCGCCAAAAAACTCGTCGCCGTCAGCCTCCTCCAGCTCAATGGACCACCCGAGGAAGGGGGTGAGGGAGATCTGACTGTTGACGTTGTAGGTCACCGATGCGCGTCCATAGAAATCATTGAGTCCGGAGCGCCCGTAGTAGTGCTCCACCGCGCTCACTCCGCCGCTGAGGCCGAAGTAAGCCTCATCCGAGAGGCGATAGGACCATCCGCCCTCAATGTTTGCGTACCAGGCATCGGCTCCAAAATCCCGGTAGACTCCCGCGGTGAGGTCCCATTCTTCCCCAGCGTACCAAGTGACAAAGGTCCCGACATCGAGTCCGTTCTCGAAGAGGGAGGATCCGTAGGCGTGGTAGGTGGCGGTGGTGCCCACCGTGGAGCATTCGTGAAGGTCGTAGCGCAGGTCGAGGAAGGCGGTGCCCTCCGTGAAATCATCGCTGATTTCAGCTCCGAACCAGCCCCCGGCGTTTAGCGAAAGATTGTCCTGCAAGACCAACTCGCCTTCGAATTGAAAGTCGAGGAGAGAGCCCGCGAGATCAAAGCCGCGATAGGAATAGGCCGAGCGCACGCCGGTGACAGCCTCAAGGCCGAGGGGGAATTCGCTTTCAAGTTCCGCGCGCAGACACGGAGCGAGGAGTCCGGTGGCGAGAAAAAGGGCGGAGAGTTTCTTCATGGCGGGGCGCGGGGAGGCACTGTGGGATGCTGTGCGACAGTGTCAACGAGTGGAATCCTGAGCAACTTGGAGGAACCGGCGGCCACGCTGGTCCGGGATCAAGAGGAGTTCAAGCATGCAGTGTGGCATGGTGCATGGCCGCCTTACTCGTCCTTTTTCTCCTGCGCGGTGCTCTTGATGCGGAGGTCGCGAAGTTGATTGGGGGCCGCTGGAGCCGGGCTCGCGGTCATGAGCTCCATTCCCTTGTTGTTCTTCGGAAAGGCGATGACTTCCCGAATGGAGCCTTCGCGGCACGCGAGCATGACGAGGCGATCGAGGCCAAGGGCAATGCCGCCGTGAGGTGGGGCGCCAAATCTGAAGGCGTCCAGGATGTGTCCGAACTCCGCTTGCGCCTCCTCCTCGGTGATGCCGAGCGCCTTGAACATGGATGATTGCAGGTCCGCTTCATGAATCCGGATGGAGCCCCCGCCGAGTTCGTGGCCGTTGAGAACAACGTCGTAAGCTCGGGCCCGGAGGCCTTCGTATTCACCCTTCACGAGTTTTTCTTCATCCTCGGCGATTGGTCGCGTGAAGGGATGGTGCACCGCGGCCCAGCGGCCTTCTTCTTCGTCATACGCGAGGAGGGGAAATTCCGTTACCCAGAGGAAGTCGAGTTCATCTTCCTTGCCCTTGTAGGCGTCCTGCATGGACGCGACTTCGAGACGGATGCGGCCGAGAACCTCGCAAGCGGGTTCCCACTTGTCGGCCGCAAAGAGGATGAGATCGCCCGGTTCGATGTTGAGCTTGGCGCGAAGGGCCTCCACTTCTTCGTCGGTCATACGCTTGACGAAGGGTGAACGCCAGGTGGTGCGATCCGTATCTCGGGCCTGGATGTAGGCCAGTCCTTTGGCTCCGGCTTCCTGGGCCGTTTTGGTGAGCTTGTCGATCTGACCGACGGAGGCTCCCGCGAATCCTTTGGCGTTGATTGCCTTGATGATTCCTCCGTTCGCAACGGTGCCGGAAAACACCCGGAACTCACAGTTCCTGAGCTCTTCGGTGAGGTCGACCATTTCCATTCCAAGCCGGCGTTCGGGCTTGTCGGAGCCGTAATTGTCCATGGCCTCGTGCCAGGTGAGGCGTTCGAAGGGAATGGGCACCTTGACTCCCCTAGACGCTTCGAACATCGAGCTCAACATGCCTTCGACAAGGGCAATGATGTCATCCTGATCGACAAAGGATGCTTCCACGTCGATCTGGGTAAACTCGGGTTGACGGTCCGCCCGGAGGTCCTCATCCCGAAAGCATCGGGCGATCTGGAAGTATTTTTCCACCCCGGCAACCATGAGCATCTGCTTGTACTGCTGTGGAGCTTGGGGAAGGGCGTAAAATTTCCCGGGATTGATTCGAGAAGGAACGAGGAAGTCGCGGGCTCCCTCCGGAGTGGACTTGGAGAGGACCGGGGTTTCAACCTCGATGAAACCTTCCTTGGAGAGATACTCACGGGCCGCCTTGGTGATTTCATGCCGTTGGCGCAGGTTGCGAGCCATCCGGGGACGGCGAAGATCCAGGTAACGATAGCGGAGGCGCAGGTCCTCGTTGGAGAGTTCCTTGTCGATCTGGAAGGGAAGAACATCCGCCTTGTTGATGATGACGAGTTCGAGGGTGACCACCTCAATCTCGCCGGTCTCAAGGTTTTCGTTCTTGGTGTCGATCTCATCGGTCTTCAGGCGCTCCTCGACCGGCCCGGTCACCTGGATGACGTCTTCAGCACGAAGAGTGTGGGAGAGTTTGGCCGCCTCGGGAGAGTTTTCGGCCCTAAACACACACTGAGTCACTCCCTCACGATCACGCAGATCGATGAAGATGACGCCGCCCTGATCGCGGACAGTATTTACCCAGCCAACCAAGATTACGGTTTGGCCAATATGTTCGGGGCGGAGTTCGTTGCAGGTATGTGTTCTCATGGAAGAGATATTTCAGATCGCGGCCTGGGGATCTGATGGGGGAGCGTCGCCTAGGTTAGCAAAGGACCGTCAGGCTCGGTGAGGCGGATTTTCAGAATCTCGATCGGATCGGCATTCGGTGCGATCGATTCCTCGGTCCGGGCGTTGAGATTCTTGAGTTGGAGTTCGGGGTATTCGCTGCCCACCACGATGGCAAAGCGGGCGAGGGTCTGATCGGCGCCCTTAAATTGCTTGTTGATCTTGGTCGGGCTGAGCGGATAGTCAGCTCCAAGGCCGGATTCCCGCAGCGCATTGACGAGACGGATGGCCTCCGGTCGCTTGGAGTCATCGGCGATGATGACGTAGACGTCGCAGGTGGCCTGGCGCTGGCGCCAGGCGACGAATTGGGCGAGGGCCTGCGGGGTCTCATTGATGAGCTCCGTGATGACACAATCGCCCATGGCGTAGCCGGTGGCAGCGAGATCAGTGGAGCCATCCGTGATTATGGAGATGAGGGAGTCGTAGCGACCACCACCGGCAACCGAGCGCAGCGCCTTGCTGGCGTCGAAGACTTCGAAGACCACGCCGGTGTAGTAGGCGAGACCGCGCACGATCGAGAGGTCGATCTCGGCGAACTGGGCCAGTCCCCGTGTTTCAAGATCAGCCAAAACCGCAGCAAGATTTTCAGAGCGGCTTGTATCCGGGGAGGCGATGAACTCACGAATCGTTTCGAGCTCCAGCCCGAATGCCTGCAGACGTTCACGGAGTTTCACCTCCGGATCGCGCTCGATTTTGTCCACGATCTGCAGAAAGGCATCGAGCTGCCCGGCGGCCACCCCGTTCTCCCGACAGAACGTTGCCCATGCCTCGCGATCAGAAAGACGAACGACGAACTCGCCTGGCTGAAATCCGAGTTCCCGCATGACATCGATGGAGAGTGCGATGAGTTCGGCGTCTGCGCCGACCGAGGTCTCACCCATGATGTCTGCATTGAACTGGTAGAACTCACGCAGGCGCCCGCGCTGTGGTTTCTCGTAGCGAAAGCAGCGACCAATCTCGAACCACTTGAGAGGTTTGGCATAATCGCGTTGCTGGTCGGCAACGATGCGCGCGAGGGAGGCCGTCAACTCTGGACGGAGAACGACGTCGCGGTCCCCCTTGTCGGTGAACCGAAAAAGCTGCCCGCTCAGCTCACCGCCGGACTTCTTGAGATAGAGGGCGGCACGCTCAAGGATGGGAGCTTCGTATTCGGAAAAGCCGTAGCGGGTCGCCACCCTGGTCCACGCTTCGAAGAGATAGCGGGACAGCAGGCGATCCCGCGGTGCGAAGTCGCGGAAGCCTGGAAGGGGTTGATATGGCGAGTCCATGGGATTTTTTGAAGCGGGCGGGGAGAATAGGGACGAAAGAGCGCTTGTCGAGGAACGAGGAGGAAATTGCGCAAGTGCTCACAAGAACATCATTTGTAAACTTTTTAAGTATTTAACGAGAAGATGACGGAAGTTTTAAAAACAACCCCTAAGATCACCAGTATATCCGGTATATTCGATAAAACCGGAACGAATAGGAAGCAACTTGCTGTCGGAGCGACGGTCTCGTTGGCTGCCTGCCGTTCACCTCCAAACGGGCCGAGCGGGCTGGGCGCTCCGATCTCGTCTGGTCGGCCGAGAATGTGGTATCGGGCTATTACGAGGCCTCTCTCGCGGAAATGATCTTGAAGGGCTGGATCAACTCGGGGGGCAGCGTATGAGCCGAGATCAGGGTGGGCCTTGTCTGCGGGGCCCTTGGTTTGGTCTGGGCGCCTCAGTTCTGGGTCCGCAGGCCGTGAGTTAATTGCACGGTTTTGAATTTTCGGATTGGAGTCGGGGGTCGGAGAGATTTGAACTTCTGAATCAGCGCTGCTCCCTTCCAGATACTTCTCTACTATCTCTACACGCCGCTCGAGGATGCTGCGGCCTACCGGGACGAGCATGCCGCGTTGTGCGAGCGCCTCGGCCTGCGGGGACGGATCCTGATTGCCGCGGAGGGGATCAATGGCACGGTCTCCGGTCCCTGCGCCGCGACCGAGGATTACATGCGGATTCTTGGCGATGATGCCCGCACGCAGGGGATGGAATTCAAGGTAGACGAGGCGGAGGGTCATGCCTTTCCCCGCATGAACGTGAGACTGCGGGAGGAAGTCGTCACTCTCGGGCTGGCTGAGGAGGACTTTTCGCCTGCCGAGCTCACGGGCGAGCACCTCTCGCCGGTACAATGGCGCGAGATGATGGATCAAAAGGACGTGGTGATGATCGATGCACGCAATGACTACGAGTGGGAGTTGGGGCACTTTGAGGGGGCGCTCCTTCCTCCGGTGCAGAATTTCCGGGAGTTGCCCGAGTGGGTGGAGCTTCATCGGGACGAGTTGGAGGGCAAGAAGATCCTGACCTATTGCACCGGTGGCATTCGCTGCGAGAAATTCAGCGGCTTCCTTTTACGCGAGGGATTCAAAGATGTTTTTCAGCTTGATGGGGGAATCGTCTCCTACGGCAAGGATCCGGCTGTGCGCGGCGAGAAATTTGCCGGAAAATGCTATGTCTTCGACGAGCGGATTGGAGTGGAAGTGAACCGCACCGAGGGAGCGATGGTGGTTTCGCACTGCGTGCATTGCGGGGAGCCCTGCGATCGCTATGTGAATTGCGGGTGGAGTAGCTGTAACGGGCAGCATTTTTGTTGCGAGCTGTGCGAGCAAGAGGTGATGCGCTATTGCAGCCGGGCCTGTGGGGAGGCGGCGCTGGTTTCGCTTGCGGCAGAGGCCAATGAGAGCGATTGATGTCGCCCGTCAACCTGGAGAGCAGATCGAAATGAGCGAAGACGTATTATCGGACGGCCAACTCAAGCTTGAGTTCGAGACGCCGCAATTTTTGCATTCTCTCTTCGCGAACGATCCCAGGGAGGTGCGCTACGCGGCGGAGAGCCTGGGAGTGCGCGCGGTGACCCGCGACGGGTGGATCTTGTTCAGCGGGCCGGGAGAGGGTCTCGAGAAGGCCAAGAATCTCTTTGCCGAATTGGAGGAGGCGAAGCGTGCCGGGGGCACCATCGAGGTGCGGGATTTTCGTCTCGCCGTCGATCTGGTGGCGAGCGGTGAGAAGGCAGGTCTCGTGGAAATGAGTGGGACGCGTCTCCTGGGATCGCGTTCGTGCAAGGCCGTTGCCCCCCGCACACCGCACCAATTGGAATACGTGAAGGCCATGAGGGAAAAGCCGGTGGTCTTCGGAGTGGGGCCGGCCGGGACGGGGAAGACCTACCTCGCGATGGCGATGGCGCTGACGCAGTTGAAGGAGGGCGAGATTACGCGTGTGATCCTGACCCGTCCGGCAGTCGAAGCGGGGGAGGCCCTCGGGTTCCTGCCTGGCGATCTGCAGGAGAAAGTGGCGCCCTATTTGCGGCCGCTCTACGATGCTCTGCACGACATTCTGAAGCCCAATGAAGGGGATCGCTACCTCGAGGATGGGACGATCGAGATTGCTCCGCTCGCCTACATGCGTGGGCGCACCTTGGCGAACTCCTTCGTGATCCTCGATGAGGCGCAGAACACCACCCAAGAGCAGATGTTCATGCTTCTTACCAGGTTGGGAGAGGGATCGCGCTGCGTGGTCACGGGTGATGCGACGCAGGTCGATTTGCGGGAAGGAATCCGGTCTGGCTTGATGGAGGCTCAGTGCGCGCTGCAAAACGTTTCCGGGGTAACATTTGTGCAATTCGAACTCGAAGATGTCGTTCGGCACCCGGTTGTTGGTCAGATAATTGACGCCTATGAGAAGCACCGAAACGCTTAGATTTATCGGGCCATGACACCACTGTGCGTGACAAGTTGACACGGCACCCCTCTTAATCGCGTTGTCACAATGCTTCGAGGTTGTTACCATTCAGCCGCGAAGGTCCTGATCCGCACTCTGCAGGGACCCTCTGATTTGTAACCAGATCCCGTGGAACTGTTCGATTCCATCAGGCGTTGGCGCCTGACTCAAAAGGGCCTCTCCTCCGGCAAGAAGCGCCGAACGCAGGCTGATGGGCCCGTGGCCAGCACCCTCGATCGCAGCGCATCGCTCCGCTACGTGATCTACGGGTCCTTCGCGGCAGTGATTGGTATCCTAATCCTGGATTTTGCAAAGAGCACTGGGCTTGGACCTGCTCCCTTCAATGCCATTCTCTCCAGC
Source organism: Roseibacillus sp. (assembly GCA_028821775.1). Taxonomy (GTDB): domain Bacteria; phylum Verrucomicrobiota; class Verrucomicrobiia; order Verrucomicrobiales; family Akkermansiaceae; genus Roseibacillus_B. The sequence goes on along the minus strand of JAPKFB010000027.1, from coordinate 55,208 downwards.
CTCATGGTGGTGGCGATGGCGATCCTCATCTTCGAACTGTGCCAAAGGCGGGTGGCCCGGCGAAATGGGCATGTCCTCCTGGTGATGGCTGGTCTCGCAGCCCATCTCGCCCTGGTCCGATTTGCAACGGTGCTGGTCGATGCGAACCCCGGGCTTAGCGAATCGTTCAAGATGCTTCTCATTCCCTATGCCCTTGCCCCTCTTGTCCACGCAGTCCTCCTCGGTACGAGCCTCGGGCTCTATTCAGTCGCGGTCGTGAGTTTGCTGGGATGCTTCCTGGTCCCGGAGAAATCGATGCTGTCCTACCTGGTCATGAGCGCCCTGTGTGGCCTGACCGTGGTTTTGGTGACCCGCCAAGTGCGCAAGCGGGGCCGCCTTCTGCGGGCCGGTTTCTACGCCGGGGCCGCCGCAGTCTTCCTTGCCTGCAGCTTGGATGTGATCATCCTTCAGGAACTCGGAGGAGGAGGGAAGGACTGGCAGTCATTCGGAGCAGAATTGGCTGCGATCTTCGGGGTGGGTCTCGTGACAGGGATGATTGTGAGCGGCTTGCTCCCTATCCTTGAATCGAGCTTTAGCCTCACCACGGACATCAGCTGGTTGGAACTCAGTGATCTGAATCACAAATTGTTGCGTCGAATGCAGTTGGAGGCTCCGGGAACTTTCCATCACAGCATGGTGGTGGCCTCCCTGTCTGAGGCTGCAGCCGAGATAATCGGCGCCAATCCCATGGTTTGTCGCGTTTGCTCCTATTTTCACGACATTGGAAAACTGAACAAGCCGGAGTATTTCATCGAAAATCAAGGGGAGCGTAATCCTCATGACGCGCTCACGGCGAACATGAGTGCGCTCGTGATCATTGCGCACGTGAAGGACGGCGTGGACATGGCGATCAAGAGCAAACTCAACCCGCGCATCATTGATGTCATCCGGGAGCATCACGGGGACTCGCTGGTCTACTACTTCTATCGGAAAGCGCAGGAGCAGCGCAAACAACAGGAGGAAAAGGTCGAGGAAGGACTCGAGAATCCTGAGGATCTTCCCGAGATCAACGAAAAGAATTTTCGGTATCCCGGTCCCTGCCCCCGCACCAGGGAGAGCGGAATCATCTCCCTGGCGGATGCTGTCGAGAGCGCTTCCCGAAGTTTGCGAAAGCCGACTCCCCAAAAAATTTCCGGGCTGGTGGACGAAATTGTGTTCAATCGGATCAAGGACGGTCAACTTGACGAGTGCGGCTTGACGGTGAAAGAGCTCAAAATGGCGCGCGAAAGTTTTTCGAAGACCTTGCGAAGCATGCTGCACAGTCGAATTGACTATCCGAGAAAGGACAAGGAGGAGGGTGCTGATCGATTTGGCGCCGTGCGGGTCGAAGATCCGCCGACCTCTGGGGGCAAGGCCAGGAACGTCGTATCGGTGGAAGAACTCGAGAAACACCGTCGCAGAGCGGTCGGCGATTCCTGAGCCGTGGAAGAGGGGGAGGCCAGGAGCGGGGTTACGGTCCGCAACGATCAGGCGGTTCGGATCGTTCCCGAGGGTTTTCTCAAGCGTCTCGAAGAATGCGGAGAGCAAGCGATACAATTAATTTTGGAACGCTACCTCGATAGGGTTAATCCTCCACTGGTAGTGTCGGTTACCCTCATCGACGACCTGAAAATCGGGCGCGTGCATTTACAATTCATGGACGACCCGAGCGCTACGGATGTGATTACATTTCCCTATGGCGAGGAGGGTGAGATTCTCATCAGCGTGGAGACTGCCGAGCGCCAAGCCTTGGAATATGGGGTTTCTGTCGAGCGAGAGCTGGTTCTCTACCTCATTCATGGGCTCCTTCATCTGAGTGGCTATGGAGACACCACGGAGACCAGTCGGGCCGAAATGGATGAGTTGCAGGAATCGCTCCTGGCGGAGGTCTTCAGGGAGGGATAAGGGGCCCCCCGAGTGAGAATTCCGGGGTTGCCAAGGTGGGAGCCCTTGACCATCTTGCGGCCCGACCCGGCAGTCCTTCCGAATCCCGGGCTTCACCCACTGATTGCAGAACGTGTATTCGAACCAAGATTATCTCAGCGAATTGTTAGTGGAGGGGGGCATTGTGACTCCTGAAGAGATTGAAAAGGCGCGTGACGGGCTTGGGCCCAATCAGGGTGTAGTTGATCTCCTCGTCGTGATGGGCGATGTTTCCGAGGAGCAAGTCGCGCAGACCATAGCAGTGAGTGCTGGGACTGACTACGTGGACATCAATCACATTCCTATCATGCCAAATGTATTGGAGGCGGTGGAAGTGAGTGTCGCGCAGCGCTTCCGGGCGGTCCCCTTGGAGGATGACGGGACCTACATGACCATTGCGGTGGCGGATGCCCTCGATTTCGAAGTGCTCGACAGCCTGCCCCACGTGGTGGGACGAGAAGTGAATTTTGTGGCCGCCACTCCTTCGGCGGTCGCCAAGTCCTTGAGGGAAAACTACGGGGTCGAGGAATCCGAGGAATCGAGAGCTCCAGATTTCACGGTCATCACGGACGAAGGGGTGGAAGAAGCCACCGCCAATGATGCGCCCATCATCAAGATGGTGTCCAACATGTTGATGGAAGCTTTCAAGATGCGGGCCTCCGACATTCATGTGGAACCATTGGAAACCAGCTTGCGGGTTCGCTATCGGGTGGATGGCCAATTGATCGAGGTCGACAATCACCCGAAGCGCCTCCTGCCCGCGATTGTGGCGCGGGTCAAGGTGATGAGCGGCACGATGAGCATCGCGGAGAAACGCATGCCGCAGGATGGGCGGATTCAGATGCGCATCGGAGGGAAGGAGGTCGATCTCCGGGTGTCCTCCGTTCCCAGTAACCATGGCGAAAGTATCGTCATGCGGATTCTTGATAAGTCATCCCTTCTCCTTGGTCTTCCCGAGTTGGGATTCTTCACCGATGACGAAGCAATCATGGTCGAACTCATGGGCCTGCCGGACGGCATCATCCTCGTGACGGGACCCACAGGTTCTGGAAAGACGACCACCCTTTACGCCTGCCTCAACTACATCAACAAGCCCGACCGCAAGATCATCACGGTCGAGGATCCCATCGAGTATCAACTCGCGGGAATCAACCAGGTGATGGTGAAGGCCGACATCGGGATGACTTTTGCGGCCGCTCTGCGCGCAATGTTGCGTCAGGCACCGAATATCATCATGGTGGGGGAGATTCGTGATGTGGAAACAGCGAACATTGCAATTCAAGCCTCCCTGACGGGACACTTGGTCTTCTCGACTCTGCATACCAATGACGCCCCCAGTGCCGTCGCCCGTCTTGCCGACATCGGAGTGCAGCGCTTTCTGATCGCCTCCGCGGTGCGCGCGATCATGGCCCAACGCCTCGTGCGTGCTCTGTGCAAGGAGTGCAAGGGGTCAGCTCAATTGACTGATTCGGAGATGCGCATGTTGCGGGTTGATCGATCCCAGATTGTAGAGAGCACCATTATGGGGCCGGTTGGTTGCGACAATTGCCGCCAGGGAGGATTCCGCGGACGGCAGGGGATCTTCGAAGTTTTCAAGGTGGATGACGAAGTGCGTCATCTCATCAATGAAAACCTGAGCACGCCGCTCTTGCGACGCCGAGCTCGGGAGTTGGGAATGCGGACTCTGCGAGAGGACGGCATTCGTAAGGTTCTTTCCGGAATCACCGCGGCTTCCGAGGTGATTGCCGTTACTATGTCAGACGCAGATTGATTCCGACCAAGACACACAGACTATGGATAATCGTAACGTCATCGACATCTTTGTAAGTCGCGGCATGATCGACACTGCTCTCGGGAACGATATGATTCACGAGATCGATGCCAGCGGTAAGGACGTTGGGGAGATTCTCACGGATTTTCAAGTCGTGAACACCAAGGAGGACATCTGGCCAATCATCGCGCAGGAACTGGGATGCGAGCTTGCCGATCTCACCGACTTCATGCCGCCGGAGGAGCTGCTGGCGGTCGTCCCGGCTGCCATGGCTCGCCTGCACGGCGCGCTCCCACTGCACTTCGATGCGGAAGGCATCACGGTCGCACTCCTCGATCCGATGAACCCGCAGACGGTGGAGGATCTCCGCTTTGCGCTCGGAAAGGAGATCAAGGTCGTGATTGCACCGGTGCATGTCATCGAACAAAAGATCAATGAAGCCTACGGCGGCGGTGCCGACGAAGGCGCTGCTATGGCGGAGCTCCTTGGCGAGCTCGACAAGGATGGCAAGGAGATGTCCGAAAAGGAATTGGCAGAGGAAGCAAACTCGGCCCCCATTGTGCGCTATGTCGACCTGGTGATCTATCAGGCCATCAAGGAGCGCGCTTCAGACATTCATTTTGAGCCCTTCGAGAAGGACTTTAAGATTCGCTACCGTGTCGACGGGGCTCTCTATGAAATGGCTCCTCCGCCATCCCATCTCGCCTTGCCGATTCTTTCGCGGGTGAAGGTGATGTCGAACATGAACATCGCTGAGCGCCGGCTACCTCAAGATGGACGCATCGTGAAGCAGATTGGCGAACAGCAGGTCGACCTGCGGGTGTCTTCGCTGCCCACCGCTTACGGCGAGAGTGTCGTTTTGCGGGTTCTTGACCGTTCCAACGTGAACCTCTCCCTCGGTGTGCTGGGGCTGCCTCAGCACGTGGAGGCTTACGTGAGTGCCACGATCAAAAAGCCGAACGGTATTTTTGTGGTGACCGGACCCACCGGTGCCGGGAAGACCACCACCCTTTATGCCGCGCTCAAGGAGATCAACACGATCGAGAGCAAGATTTTGACCGCCGAAGATCCGGTCGAGTATGACATCGACGGAATCATCCAGGTTCCCGTCAACGAAGGGATCGAACTGACCTTTGCACGCATTCTGCGCGCCTTCCTGCGGCAGGATCCTGATAAGATTCTGGTGGGAGAGATTCGAGACCTGGAAACAGCGCAGATTGCCATCCAGGCCTCTCTGACCGGGCACTTGGTGCTCTCCACCCTGCACACCAACGACGCCGCTGGTTCGGTAACCCGTTTGGTCGATATGGGAACAGAGCCCTTCCTCGTTGCCGCTTCCCTTGAAGGGATCCTCGCCCAACGACTGGTGCGGACGATTTGCAAGGATTGCAAGGCTCCCTATGAGCCCAATGAGGCGATTTTGAATCAGCTAGGGCTCTCTCTCCACGAGTTGGGAAACAAACAGTTTTACACCGGGCTGGGATGTGACTCCTGCAGTGGAAGTGGTCTCCGGGGACGTCGGGGATTGTTTGAACTTCTCGATGTGACCGATCCGCTCGCCGAGCTCATCACAGATCGCGCGCCCACCGTCCAGTTGAAGCAGAAGGCTATCGAACTCGGGATGACGACCCTGCGCGAAGATGGACTGCGCAATATTTACGAAGGGACCACCACGATTGAGGAAGTTCTCAAATACACCTAAGGGGAGAGCCTCGCTTCCTTGCCGAATTACTGTATCACTCACCCACCGCTTGATTTTCTTAGCTGAATAACACTAGACACAAACTCACATGGCCAATTTTCAGTATATTGCATTAGACGCCAAGGGCGAGCAAACGACCGGAACGGTAGAAGCCGACTCCGAAGCCGATGCCGTCGCGAAGCTCCGGACCCAAGGGCTGTATCCAACCCAAGTGGTCCAGGACGGCAAGGGGAAACTTAGCGCAGGCGGCAAGAAGGGGGGGGCAGCACGCGGTAAGAAGAAGGCCAAAGGCTCTACCGGCGGTCGCGTTAAGCCGAAGATCCTCATGATCTTCACCCGGCAGCTCGCCACCCTGATCGATTCCGGATTGCCCTTACTGCGCGGCCTCACCGTCCTCGCCAAGGGGGAGCCCAACCAGATTATGCGTGGGACCGTCAACTCTCTCGCGGATTCCGTGCAGAGCGGTTCGACCTTTTCGGAAAGTCTCGCCCAGCACCCAAGGATTTTTGACAAGCTTTACGTGAACATGGTGAAAGCCGGTGAGCTTGGCGGTGTTCTCGAGGTGGTCCTGACCCGGCTCGCGGAGTACCAGGAGAAGGCCCACAAACTGAAGAACAAGATCGTGGCCGCAATGGTCTATCCGGTCATTGTGATGTTCATCGCGGTGGCGATCCTGACGTTCCTGATGTTGTTCATCGTGCCCAAGTTCAAAGACATGTTTGCGGACATGGGGGGTGCGGAACTACCAAAAATTTCCCAGGTCGTCTTCGGATTCTCAGAATTCATGCTGAGCCGGAGTTTCATCCTGCCCAACGCGGTGTGGATCCTCGGCGGGGCCTTCGGTATGTGGGTTGTCTTCCAGTTCTGGGGACGAACGAAAGGAGGCCGGAGAGTGCTCGATACTATGAAGCTCAAGGTCCCGCTCTTTGGTGATATTCAACGAAAGAGCGCGATTGCGCGATTCTCTCGGACGCTCGGAACCTTGGTCACTTCAGGGGTCCCGATTCTCCAGGCTCTCAATATCACGCGAGAGACCGCCGGAAACGTCGTGATCTCTGATGCGATCGGAAAGGTTCACGAGTCCGTCAAGGAGGGGGAATCCATCGTGCAGCCCCTTTCGGGAAGTGGGGTATTCCCGTCGATGGTGATCAGTATGGTGGACGTGGGGGAGGAAACCGGGCAACTCCCGGAGATGCTTCTTAAGATTGCGGATGTTTACGACGATGAGGTGGATAACGCGGTCACCGCGCTGACCTCCGTTTTGGAGCCCATCATGATCGTCTTCCTGGCCTTGGTCGTGGGCTCAATTGTATTTGCATTGTTCCTACCTCTGATTAAGATTATCCAGACCATGCAGGAGTAGGCTGCCTGCCTACTCTTGATCCGATGAAAAATCTCCGCAACCTGCAGAAAACCAACGGACTCCGAGGGTTCACGCTCGTGGAGCTTCTCGTGGTGGTCACAATTATCGTCGTGCTCTCTGGCCTCGTGATCGGCGTTTCAGGCTTCGTCCAGCGGAAGGCCGCGGTGACCAAGGCCAAGACCCAGCTCAAGCTCATGGAGGCCAAGCTCGATGAATATAAACAGGATGCGGGGGGGTTACCGGAGAAGTTTGATGACAAGGGCCTGATTGTTTACACGATGCTCTACGGGGATGGGATCGGTCCTGATGGCGTTGCGGGAAGCCTGGATGACACTCCGCCCGATGGAACGCCAGACGAGGGCGCCCGAATTTATCTCTCCGAGCTCGACCCGAATATCAACAAGCAACAAATGCTTGCCCTTCGCCCGGGGAGTCGAGTCCCTCTGAAACTGGTTGACCCTTGGGGAAATTCCTGGAGATTCCGCTCCGGAGACAGTCATAACCCGAAGAATCCCGATTTTGACCTTTGGTCGATGGGGCCGGATGCCCGGGAGCATACCGAGGATGACATCAGGAACTGGTAACCGCGTCCTCTCAGAGTCGCAAATCCACAGGCCCGGGAGGTGATCGCCGGCCGGGCTTTCTGTTTGGCCGCCCAGGGTTCTATCTCAGAATTGAGTTGAGAGGTCAGCCCGCAGAGGGAAGGAATTAGTGAGAAGGCGCTCGCAAGGCAGTTGATTGGGCCTTCCGTGACGATTCGGGAACGCAGCCAGCCCTTCATTCCACAAGCGGTCATCCTGTTGCTCGCAGGGCTCGTGATGAGTCTGCCTGGTCCGACCGGCCGCGCCAGGACGGTCCCAATCGCTCTTCTCCTTCCAGGGGTTTCCGAAACTATTCCGACCGGTTCCGCACCTGGGTTTCGACCAGACCCTAGACTCGCTTTCCTCCCGCGGACTTGCGGGGCGTCGCCATTGGCCGCATTCCTGCAGGACCTCCTCTCCGGAGTGTTGATTTCTTTGGGATTACGAAGCGCTCCTTACTCGGAGTCCGTTTTTTGCGATCTCCATGGCCAGATGAAGATTTATCATCAGGTTGTTGGTGCAATCTTAATAATTGCGGGCGCCCTCAAGATTAGTGGAACCGTGATTGATCTCAAGGATCGTGGTCCGCGAAGGACTCTACACCCAAATCCGCAATTCTTTTATTCTTCGACCAACTCGACGTTTTCCTTTTTCAAATTCTCTGGCATAGATATTGCTTCCACAGGTGGAAGAGAAACGGAGGCGAGGGGCTCATGAAACGGATGCGAGTGTTGATGTTGGGATGGGAATTTCCCCCTGCGATCAATGGCGGATTGGGCGTTGCCTGCCACGGACTCGCCAAGGCCTTGGCGAGTCAAGTCGATCTGCAGGTTCTCGTCCCCCAAATTGATCGTGATGTTCCGAGGGATGGCTTTGAATTGCGTGGAGCAAATGAGGTGACGCTCCAGGATCTTGCTGTCACCGAAAAGCACTACCGGTATGAGAGCTTTTCGGAAGTGGAGTTCATCCCGGTTTCCCTCGATCCATACACCTCTGAGGAGGCCCCTCTCAAAAAAATTGTGCCCGGCACAAAGGAGTGGGTCGAGTTTTCTCAAACCACTTCCGAGGATATCACCCTCCTTGGCAATGGGGATCTCTATGGTGACGATCTAGGAATGAAGGTCATTCAGTTTTCCAAAATCGCGGCCAAACTTGCCCTGCAAAGTGATTTTGACCTCATCCATGCCCACGACTGGATGACTTGGCTCGCCGGGGTGGAAGTGAAGAGAGTGACCGGAAAGCCGTTGGTGGTTCACCTTCATGCGTCGCAGTACGATCGCGCAGGGTCGGACGCGCGAGGCTGGATCTATGATCTTGAGAAGATCGGGATGACGGAGGCCGACCGTGTGATCCCGGTGAGCCACTACACCGGCAGGGTGGTGGTGAGTCACTACGGAATAGAGAGCGCGAAAGTGCGACCGATCCACAACGGAGCGGAACCCGTGAGCCGGTATCGAAGTCGGCGCCGGTTCCCGGAAAAAGTAGTTCTCTTTCTTGGACGCTTGACGGCTCAAAAGGGCCCCGAGTTCTTTCTCGAGATCGCAGGCAAGGTTATCGAGCGTGAACCTGCGGTACGATTTGTCATGGCCGGCAAAGGAGACAAGCTGCGACAGCTGATCGAAACTGGAGCCTTCAAGGGGCTTGGGGGCCGGTTCCATTTCACTGGATTCCTCGCCAAGGAGAAGGTGAATGAGTTGCTTTCTATGACCGACGTCTACTGCATGCCGTCGGTCTCCGAGCCCTTTGGACTTTCTGCCCTGGAGGCCGCGCAGTTTGGCATTCCGGCTGTGCTCTCCAAGCAATCAGGTGTTGCGGAAGTTTTGCAAGGAGCCCTAAAAGCGGATTACTGGGACACCAATTTGATGGCAGAGCATATTGTCCACCTCATCAGGGATGGTGAACTGCGAGACAAGGTGGTCAAGCAGGCAGCGATTGATATTAAAGCCGCGACTTGGGATGCGGCGGCCGGGAAAGTGATGAGTGTTTATCACGAGCTACTCTCATGATGGCCGCTTCGCCCCTGCTGGCTCCCTGCATCTGTTTCCAGGTCCATCAACCTTATCGACTCACCAGCTACGATTTTTTCCAGATCGGTCAGCGCAGTTACTACGAGGACGATGAACTCAACCGGCGGGTGTTCTCCAAGGTTGCGGAAAAGTGTTATCTCCCCGCCGCGCAATTCTTTCGCAAGTTGATTGAGAGGTCCGAAGGGCGTTTTCGGATTGCGCTTTCCTTTACTGGGTTGGTGTTGGAGCAAATGGCCGACTACCGGCCGGATGTGCTGGATTCCTTCTGCGATCTTATAGCCACCGGAGGTGTCGAAGTGCTCGGCGAAACCTACTATCATTCCCTAGCCTCACTCTACTCGTTCGCGGAATTTCAACGGCAGATTAACCTTCATGGCGCCAAGGTTCGCGAAGTGTTTGGGGTTGAGCCCAGGGTCTTTCGGAATACGGAATTCATCTACTCGAATCGCATCGCGACCGAAGTCGAATCGCTGGGATTCCGAGGCATTCTGGCCGAGGGAGTTCCGTGGGTTCACCCTCACTCGGAGGCGAACTATCTCGTGAAGGCCCCGGGGACCAAGGCCGTGAAAATCCTGTTACGCAATTCGTTCCTTTCCGATGACTTGGCCTTTCGCTTTACGGACAAGGCCTGGAAGGGCTACCCCCTCAACGCGGCGGACTATTGTGAGCGCCTTGCCGGGATGCACGGGCAACTGCTGAATATCTTCATGGATTTCGAGACCATTGGAGAACATCAGTGGCGCGACCCCGGGACCTTCCGCTTCTGGGAGGAATTTGTTTCGATGTATCTTGAGCGGGGAGGGGAGTTTGTTTCCCCGAGTATGGCAGTGGCACGCTTCGAGGTAGAGTCCGACTACGATTGCTCTCAACCGACGTCGTGGGCTGAAAGTGAACGAGATCCCTCCGCCTGGATCGGCAATGCCATGCAAAAGGAGGCCGCTCTCAAGATCCATGGCATCGAGCAAGCTGTCATGGAGACTGGCGACCCCCGTCTCATTCACTCCTGGTCAAAGCTGCAATGCTCCGACCACTTCCATTACATGAATTCTAGGGTGGGCAGCGATGGATTGGCGCATCGTTACTTAAGCCCCTTCGAAACTCCTTACGACGCATACATCTATTTCATGAATGCCCTCGCGGATTTACAAATCCGGGTGGACCGGATCAACATCGCGCGCAGTTTCTTAGTGTGATCTTGCAAAGGTCTACGCCACGCGTGCGCTGGGGAGTTCGTTCGTGATGGCTCCCTGATCGAGGTAGTGGTGCATGTTTCGCAACGCAATGGGTGTCCTTGAGAGGCGATAGCCATCGGGGAGACCGCCGCCCACCATGGAACAGGTTGCAATGATCGTGCTGGCTACCTCGTAAATCTCCTCGTTTGGTGCGTAGATCACCGAACCGCGAACTCCGCGATCGATGAGTCGTTCATACCATGGTGCGAGTTGGAGCGCTCCCACATAGCTCACTTGGAGGGAGAGTGATTCGCTCAAATCGAGATATTCGACTGCTCCGCGCAGATCATTAGGCAGCTGGGAGGCCTCCTCAAGGTTGGTTTCCATATCGACCAAGGACACATGGTCCCAAGCCGCTGCATCGATGACTCGGTAATCTAGGTGGTATTCATAGCCGGCAGGCATTTAAGGTATCTTAAATACCTTTTCAGATCTTGCAAGGAGGATTCACTCCCTAAATCTTACCGAGAGCGAGCTCGATTGGCGCCCATGGCGGTGGTGCCCGTTCAAAGGATCCGGGGACTGGGTGAGCGGTCAGCTATTGCCGTAAATTTAATCCTTAAGCTTGAGTTTCAAGAGCTTCGGTTCGATGACATAGCGGCAATAGCCGTTCTTCTTTCGGTTCAGAAAGTAGAAATTCTGATGATAGTCTTCGGCGAGGTAGAATTTTTCTGCCTTGCGAATTTCAGTCACGATCGGCTTCTTGAACATTTTCTGAGCCTCCTTCATGGACAGCTCGGAGGTTTTTTTCTGAGCCTCGGAGTGGTAGAAGACTGCCGAACGGTATTGCGGGCCGGAGTCGTTGCCCTGCTTGTCCTTGCTGGTGGGATCGTGGAGTTCCCAAAACCAGGCGAGGACATCTGAAGTGGGGATCTTCCTGGGATCGTAAATCACCTGCACAACCTCAACGTGGCCCGTATTTTTCTGGCACACCTGTTCGTAAGTCGGGTCGGGAACAAAGCCGCCCATGTAGCCGGAGACCACGGAATGGACCCCTTTCAGTTGCTGGTAGACCGCTTCCACGCACCAGAAACAGCCGGCCCCAAGGGTAAGGGTCTCGTGTCCGGCAGGCACACCTTTCTTATCCTCGGGCTTTTCCTTCATCTTCGTCTCGGGAACATTGGTCGTCTTCTTGGCGCCGCCTTCATCGCAGGAAGCGGCCCCGATTGCAAAGAGACTCAGGAGGGCGGATAGCGCAACGGATTTCATGATGGGAGAACGTTAACGTTTCTGGGGTTGTTGCGCAATCGGAAGGTATAATTGACGCACAATGAGTCTCGTTTCTGAGAGGAGCGGGGCGAGGATCTATTCCGTTTCTCTGGCTGGATCTGGAGCGTTCCGGTCCGAACTGCTCCGTGAGAAGAGGGTTTTCCCACCTTCGGAGAGCTTTGTTGATGCTGAGCTTACAATGACAAGGCACTTTCCGGTCTGCTCCCGGCTTGCGATCGGAGAACCCTCGGCTAGATTTTTCTTACTCATGGAGCCTCCGGTCCTCGATCTCAAGCACGTGCGGAAGGTCTACAAGGGCAAGGTCGAGGCTTTGCAGGGGATCGCCCTCCAGGTTCCCCCGGGTTCGGTCTTTGGTCTCCTCGGCCCCAATGGTGCCGGGAAGAGTACATTGGTGAAGATTCTCACCACGATCATCCGGGCGACCGAGTGTGAGGGAGAAATGTTGGGGCAGCCCATCGGACATAAGCCCTCACTGCAAAAGGTCGGCTACCTCCCGGAGCATGCGCGCTTCCCGGACTATCTGACCGGTCGGCAAGTGGTCGAGTATTCCGCGGGCATGGCCGGATTTACGGTTCGCCAAGCCAGCTCACGGGTCGAGGCCCTGCTGGAACTTGTTGGGATGAGAGACTGGGCCCAGCGCAAAGTGCGTACTTACTCGAAGGGGATGAAACAGCGGGTGGGAATCGCGCAGGCTCTGGTCAATGACCCCAAACTGCTCTTCCTCGATGAACCGACCGACGGGGTCGATCCCGAAGGGCGCCGCGAAATTCGAGAGATCGTGAAGCGAATGCGGGAAGAGGGTTGCACTGTCTTCATCAATACCCATTTGCTCTCCGAACTCGAACAGGTGGCTGATCGGGTGGCGATCCTTGCCAAGGGGGCGCTCGTGCGGGAAGGCGATCTGGAGGAGCTCACCAAATCGAAGGAGGAATATGAAATCGTGCTGGCTTCCCCCTTGAGCGACGAGCTGGTCTATAAGCTCGAAACGCTGAGTGCGGTGGTTGCCAATGGCCACATCCTCTTCAAGGGAGGGGATCCCAAGCAACTTCAGCCCGTGATCGATTTTCTACGCCATCATGAGGTGGTCATTCAATCCATTCAGCGAAATCGCCTCTCCCTCGAGGAACTCTTCCTCGAAGTGGTCGAGCAATCTCGAAATGAGGAGCCGACATGATCGCCATCATCACTTTGCTTCTGGATTCCTATCGTCTCCTCAAGGCGAGGGCCCTTTTTTGGATCACCCTTGGCATCTCGGGACTCGTGGGCCTCCTCTACCTCTCGATCGGTTTCAATGAGGGCGGCATGAGCCTCTTCTTCGGGCTCGTCTCCTTTGAACACGAGCTCTTCCGAAAGGGATCGGAGTGGGCCGAGCTCCTCTACATCGGGATTTTCACAAAATTCATCGTGCCGCTCTGGATTACCTGGATCGCCATTATCCTGGGGCTGATTTCGACCGCGTCCATCTTTCCGGATTTCATGTCTGAAGGATCGATCGAACTCTCGCTTTCCAAACCCGTCAGCCGACTGAAGATTTTCCTCACCAAGTACTTGGGGAGCCTTCTGTTCATGCTCATTCAAGTGGGCCTTTTCACCGTGCTCGTGTTTTTCGCTCTCAAGTTGCGGATGGGAACCTGGAATCCTTCGGTCCTATGGATGGTGCCGCTTTCCTTGTTGGTTTTCAGCTACCTCTACGCCGTGGTGGTGCTTGTGACCGTGATCACCAAGTCGACCCTGGCGGGTATCCTGTTTGCCCTCCTGATCTGGTTTGGATCATTCATCATGAATGCGGTGGAGGGGAATCTCTACGCCGCGGCTTACACCCAGTCCCAGGGCGGTGATGCTGAGATGCAGGAAAATCTCAAGCCGTGGTATCGCGCCAGTGTTGCCCTCTACACAGTCCTTCCAAAGACCAAGCAGACGATCGAGTTCGGTGATCGACTCATCACCGTGGGCGGCCAGAAGGGCTTTAGTACGGAGGATTTCACGGCCGCCCTGCTTGGTGCCGAAGCCGATCGCGAAGATTTGGAGGGGATTGACGATGCGGTGCGTCGCAATTCAGGGTTCTATGTGATTGGGACCTCCCTGATTTTTGAAGGAGTGCTGCTTTCCCTGGCGGGGTGGTTGTTCTGTCGACGCGATTTTTAGCAGCCTCATCCGCTCCAATTCGAGGGGAGGGTGCGTGAACCCGACTCGCCCTGGCTCCACTTTTTCTCAAGAGACTCTTAGCGGCCTCGTTCCGGCGGATCCTCTCGGTCCAGGACCAGGGCCGTGCGGCTTGGAAGGTAGAGGTGGAGTTTGGGATTCTTGCAGAGAGTGTGATGAACCACGCTGTGGTCAAGCCGACCGTGCCCGCCAAAGCACTTCATGTCCGAATCGAGAATTACTCGGTAGACCCCTGAGCGGGGAACATCGATCAGGTAGTCGGAATAAGACTGCTGACCCGAAAAATTGAAGGCTAGGAGAAGGTCGCCGCGTTCTGCAATGAGAACCTTGTCATCGTTGTGGAGATGAACACGCACCGCAGGCGGCTGTTCCAGCAAGCCACATTCGTGCGCCATCGCAATCATGGCACGATCGAAGGCTGCCAGTTCGCTGTAGCGGAGTTCTTCATCGTCGAGCAGGGACCATTGGCGTCGGCAATGCTGATACGACCAGTTGTTACCCTCGCGTGGAAAGTCGACCCACTCGGGATGGCCAAACTCGTTCCCCATGAAGTTGAGCCATCCTTCCCCGCCTAGGGCGATGGTGATGAGGCGAATCATTTTGTGGAGGGCGAGGCCGCGCTCGATGACGGGGTGGTGTTCGCCCTGTTTCATGTGCCAGTACATCTCCTTGTCCATGAGCCAGAAGGCGAGCGTCTTGTCGCCAACCAGGGCCTGATCATGGGATTCGGTGTAGGCAATGTTTGACTCTCCTGCTCGGCGATTGGTGAGAACGTCCCAGAGCCAGGAGAGATCCCACTCCTCGTCCCGCTGTTCCTTGAGGATCTTGATCCAGTGGTCGGGGATCCCCATTGCGAGGCGGTGGGTGAATCCGCTGCCGCCTTCTGAGAGAGGACGACAGAGTCCGGGTTGACCGGACATGTCTTCTGCAATGGAGATTGCGCCGAGTCGAAACTCCTGCACCACGGCATTTGCCAACTGGAGGTAGAGCAGGCCGTCTTCGTCGACCTCCTTGTCAAAGTAGGGCTCGTAGTTCTCGAAGCTGGCGGTGCCCCGATGCCAGTAGAGGAGGGAGGTGATTCCGTCGAAGCGGAAACCGTCGAAGCGGAATTCCTCGAGCCAGTAGCGCAAGTTGGAGAGCAGAAAGCGCTGCACCTCGGGCTTGGCGTAATCGAAGCACTTGGAGTCCCATCCGGGATGGTCGCCCCGCTCATCGGAGTGAAAATACTGTCCTCCGGAGCCATCAAAGTTATTGAGTCCCTCGCCGTAATTCTTGATCGCGTGGGAGTGCACCACATCCATGAGCACCGCGAGGCCAAGTCCGTGGGCTGTATCGACGAGATGCTTGAGGTCCTCAGGAGTGCCGAAGCGGGAGCAGGGCGCGAAGAAGGAGGAGACATGGTAACCGAAGGATCCGTAGTAGGGGTGCTCCGCAACGGCCATGAGTTGTACCGTGTTGTAGCCGGCGGCCGCGATGCGCGGAAGAACTTCGCTCGCAAACTCGTGGTAGGAATGCACTCGGGGTTCCTCACCTGCCATGCCGACGTGACTCTCGTAAATGGTGGGCGAAGTGATGATGGAGGGATCGAACTCGTGCAGCCACTGGTAGGAGCCGGGTTCCCAGATCTGGCCGGCATAACCGTGCGTGCCGGGATCCTGCACCGCCCGTCGAATAGTGGCCGGGATGCGATCATGGCGTGAGCCGTCTGCACCCAGGACGTGGAGCTTTACAAGTTGTCTGTGAGCCAGGGCATGACCGGGGAGCTCAAGGGACCAGTAGCCATCAGGATCTTTCTTGAGAGGGTGGTTTACGGTGCTCCATTCATTGAAGTCCCCCATCAAGTTCACTTCGTGAGCGGCTGGGGCCCACTCCCGAGCGGTCCAGCAATTGCGCTCCGGATGGAAATTGACTCCCGTTTCCTGGTGCAGGAGGGTGAAGTCACCAAGCCCTCCATGGAGGTCGCGAATATCACCCAGCGCATTCGAGAGGCGGGTCATCCGGGAGCGAATCCGGGAGGCATAAGGCGCCAACCAGGAATCGTCGCGAACAAGCTGCGGAAGAGGAAGCGACATCGCCAGACAGGAAAGAAAGGGAGGGTGAAGAGAATTGCAATTGTCGAGTTTCGGGATTGTTTGGAGCGATTCCCGAGCCTTTGGTGAGGGGAAGTATCCGCGGGTTTTCTCCCGTCACCTGAGTTGCTCGTCAGTCATCTTCGAGCTGTCGTCTGAGGCATCCGGCTCTCCAAGGTGTTCCTTGATGAACGCATCCATATATTTTGCGCCAAAGAGTTCCTCGGTGAGATGGGGGTTCTCTTCACCAGGCACATAGAGCACATTGACGGGAACTGCATTTCGACCTAGTTCATCGATCGCCTTGCCGATCTCAGGCGAGTAGTTCGTGTAGTCCGCTTTGAGCGGGAGGATGTTGTGGGCCTTGAAAAGAGCCTGGATCTTCCGAGGATAGGCCCGCCCCTTGTTCACTTGGCAGGTGACACACCAAGTGGCGGTGAAATCGACATAGACCGGTCGTCCCTCCTCGAGGGCCTGTTGCGCCACCTCCGGCGACCAAGCCTCCCACTTCATGCCCTTGGCGGGCGGCTTGCTGGCGGCCAATCCCAGGGCGGCGAAGAAAATTGCGACCCCGAATCCGATCATGCGGGTCCGTTTGGCCTTGGCAATCGTGCACCAGCGTCCGTAAACCCAGAGGCCGATGGCGAGGGAGGTCAACCCGATGACCGCCTTGAGCATTCCGGATAGTTCGATCTGTGAAGCGTAGACCCACAAGAGGAATCCCGCCGTGCCAAAGAGCAGGAAGGACATGGCCTGTTTGAAGGATTCCATCCAGGCGCCTGGTCGGGGAAGTTTCTCCACCAACCTGGGAAAAGTTGAGAGCAAGACGTAGGGGAAGGCGAGTCCCAGTGCCATGACCGTGAATGCCACCATGAACAGGAACGGCGAGAGTCCGAAGGCAAGTCCGATCGCGACCCCAAGAAAGGGTGCCGAGCAAGGGGTGGCCACCACGGTGGCGAGGACCCCCGAAAAGAACGAGCCGCCTACCCCCTGCTTGTGAGTAAGATTGCTTCCCACACTTGTTGCGGACACTCCGATCTCAAAGACTCCGAACATATTCAAGGCGAGGACAAACATGATCAGCATCAACACCCACACCACCCACGGATTCTGCAGTTGAAACCCCCAGCTCACTTCCTGTCCCGCCGCTCCGATTGCGCCCTCACGCAGAGCGAGGAGTAGCCCTGAGAGCACCCAGAAGGAAATGACCACGCCAACGGCATAAATAAGTCCGTGCACAAAGATGGTCTTCCGGTCTTCGCCGGATTGTTGCACGAAGCCCATGATCTTGAGGCCGATGACAGGAAAAACACAGGGCATGAGATTTAGAATCATGCCTCCGATGAACATCCCGCCCAGAATGCTCAGGAGCGTCCCCATGCTGACCGGCGGGGATGCCATTTTGCCATACTCGACCTCAACGGCGTAGCTATGTTCTCCAATGACAAGAACCCCCGCCAGGCTTCCAGGCTTCTCCGCTTTGACTCCCTTCATCCGCTTGATCGTCCACCGCAGGCCGTCGTCAGCGCGTTCGATTTCAGGATCCGCTTGGGCATCCATTTGACCATCAAAGTCGAAGAAGTAGACCTGGTCTCCTTCCACCGCAGAGGCAGGAGTGAGGAGGATGGTGATGGTGTTGGAATCCGTGCTCGCTTGGAAAGTGAGTTCGGCGGGCAACGCTTTGGGGAGCATGGCCCGGGCCGCCTGAAAGGAATCTGCATGGGCCGGGTTCACTTCGGCGGCTGCCTTTACCTCCAAATTGACCCGGTAGGAAACCTTGGGGCCAAATCCAGGCTCGACGACGCACCTCTTGAGATCGCAAATCTGCCATTTTGGAGAGGTTGAAATGACCGCTTGCGAAGCGATCTCAAGATCGCTTGGTGGCGTGATCTTGAAGAGGTGGTAGACGGTGTTATCGTAGCCGTAGGTCTTCTGACCGGCGGTCTCGCCGATGTGCGGAGTGGGCCACGCGATGCGTTCGACGCTGAATCCCTTGGGGAGATCCCA
Organism: Roseibacillus sp.; assembly: GCA_028821775.1. GTDB lineage: Bacteria > Verrucomicrobiota > Verrucomicrobiia > Verrucomicrobiales > Akkermansiaceae > Roseibacillus_B. Next base: position 37,122 of record JAPKFB010000027.1, on the reverse strand, counting down.
AGAGGGATCGAGAGTCAGTCCCACTCCCGCGGGATTAATGAAATACGAGTGCCATCCCTCGGGATGGGTCAGCTTGAGGGTCACCTCGAAGGGTTTTCCAGGAGAAATACTCTGCACCTCCGAGAGAAATTCGACCTTGGTCTTGCCTTCTCCTTCGGCCTCAAGAGCAGCGGCGAAAGGATCGGGGTCCTCCACTTGGGAGGGGGCGGTGTGGGTGAATCCTGCAACGAGCAGGATGGTGGCGAAAAATTTGGCTGCGGATCGCATGGGTTCGTCAATGGCTGGTTGGGAGCGGCGGCGCCCTCAAGCTACACAACCACTGAGAAAGAAAAAGCAGCGGGAATTCCCACTGCTTTGTAATAAATTGGTATTTCGTGTCGAAAGTTTCAACGGACGTATCCTTGCTCCCGGTCCTTTTGATTGCCGACTGCCGCGCCGGTGGCACCTCCAAGGGCAGCGCCAATCAGTGCTCCGCGTCCGGCATTGCCGTCTCCAACATTGTTCCCGATGACGGCCCCGGCTACCCCGCCGAGCGTGGCACCACCGAGAGTTCCAAGTTGGGTGTTCGGTCCTGCAGCGCAGCTCGTGAAGAAGAGGGCTACGGCGGCGGTCAGACTGGTCAGTAATTTGATTTTCATGTAATTGCCTTAATTAATTCAACTGCTATGCCATCTTAATCAATTCCAGCCAGCGAGGCAACAGAAGAATCAAGTGGGCGTTCTTCCTTACGACGGAATCTCCGCCGTAATATTCACAATATCATGCACGAGCTTGGGTCCTCGATAGATGAATCCCGTGTAGAGCTGTAGCAGCCGGGCGCCGGCATTGATTTTCGCGAGCGCGTCTTCGGCGCACATGATTCCGCCTACCCCGATGATGGGAATCTTGTCTCCGAGTTCGGCATGGAAGGCGGCAATCACTTCGGTGGAAGGTTTGGTGAGGGGCGCGCCTGAGAGACCGCCTGCCTCGGTTTGGAGAGGATGATCTGCCACTGCCTCCCGCGCGGTGGTGGTGTTGGTGGCGATGAGGGCATCGAGTCCCTGATCGAGGAAGACCTTGCTGAGGGCGGCGATGTCGTCCTGTTCGAGATCGGGTGCCACCTTGAGAGCTAGAGGGACGCTCCGGCCAGACTCCCGAGTGAGTTGCTCGCGCTCTTCCTGGAGGCGGGAGAGGATTCTTGCGGTGGAGTCGGCCGCCTGCAGATCACGCAAGCCAGGGGTGTTCGGGGAGGAGAGATTGACCGCAATGTAATCGGCCACTGGCCAAGCGCCGCGCATGCAAGCCAGGTAGTCGTCCACCGCATGCTCATTGGGAGTCTCCTTGTTTTTTCCAATGTTGAAACCGATCACTCCCTGAAAGGTCGTTGATTTTCGTACATTGGCCGCGCCCTCCTTGATGCCGGGATTGTTGAATCCCATTCTGTTGATGATGGCTTCGTGTCGGAGGAGTCGGAAGAGACGAGGTTTGGGGTTCCCGTTCTGGGGCCGCGGGGTAATTGTGCCTATTTCGATGAAGCCAAATCCAAGTCGTCCGAAGGAGTCAATCGCGTTGCCTTCCTTGTCCAGGCCGGCCGCAAGGCCCACCAGGTTTGGGAAGCTGAGGCCCATGCATTCGACAGGCTGACGTGGTCCGAGGCCTCCGGCCATTCGGTGGAGAAACCCGCAACGCTCAGCGAATCGCAGTCCAGCGAGAGACCAGTGGTGGGCGCGCTCGGCGTTGAGTCGGAAGAGGAGATTGCGTGCGAGGGGGTAAGTGCGGTCAAGCATCGGAAGGGAGAATCAGGAACCGGAAGGCCAGAGTCCAGACTGACCATGCGTGAAAGCGATTTATTCCGCTTCCGAGTGGTCCGCCGGTGCCTATTCCATCCCCACTCGGGTTGATATCCCCCGCGGGTGCGATTTCTGGGAAGGGAGGGCTGGGCGGGGAAGTGGGCAACTAGCTGATCAGGTGCTCGACGATTGAGTCGACGAGGAGCGCTCCGCGGCCAACAAGGCGGAGAGATTCCCGCGCACGCTCAGCGAGCCCTTCGGCCACGAGCTGCTCAATGCGTTCAGGGGCAACCTCGCTCAAGTGACGGGTGGGAACACCTTGATCAGTGCGCAGCATCAAGGCGATGCGTTCAAGGTCGAGTTGAGATGTGCTCAGGTTTTCGATTTCCGATTCGGCATGTCCGACCTGCTCAATCTGATGCATGTAGCGCGTTGTGTCCGGAACATTTTTCCAACGCCGAGTTCTAATCGTTGAGACCGCGGAGGGGCCAAGGCCCAGGTAATCCGCCCCTTTCCAATAGGCACGATTGTGCTTCGAGGAGTGCCCCCCCCGAGCGTAGTTCGAAGTCTCGTAGTGAGAATATCCGCGTTCGGTCAAGGTGTGGTGTGCGAGGGTAAACATCTCCTCGTTGAGGTCCGGATCATCGTGGTAGTCACCGCACTCAAGGCTCTCAAAGTAGGGGGTATCCTCCTCGTAGGTGAGATTATATGCTGAGAGATGCAGGGGGTCGAGAGCGAGCGCTTGTGCGAGAGTATCCCCCCAGTGCTCGATGGTCTGCCCTGGAATAGAGAACATGAGATCGATGCTGACATTTTCGATTCCGGCCTCTCTCAGGAGGCGGACCGAGTTGGCAATGTCGGCAGGTTGATGCTGGCGACCGAGAGTGGCGAGAATTTCGGGGTGAAACGACTGCGCGCCCAGTGAGACGCGGTTGATGCCAAGCTCTGCGTATGTTTCCGCGCTATTCCGCGAGAAAGTGGCGGGGTTGGCCTCGAGATTGATCTCTTCTGCATCGCTAAGATCAAAGGCCTCCTGGAGTCCCGTGAAAAGACGCCGTAGTAGGGTGGGGGAAAGCATGGAGGGAGTCCCTCCGCCGAGATAAACGGTCTTGAGTATCGGTGATTGCAGTTCGCTGCTCCGGCGGCGCGCTTCGCTAAGAAGGGCGTCGATGAAGCGGGCCAGATCGGTTTCGCCCGGAGTGTGCTTGTAGAACGAGCAATAGGGGCAAATGCGGTGGCAGAAGGGGATGTGGAGATAGAGGTGCAGGATGTTGGGGTCGGAGGTGAATCGTGGGGGTGAGGGGCTCAGAGGAACAGGTTGCCCGCGAATCACAACCGCGGGCTCAGGAAATCAGGATTCAAGGAGGGGAGTTGGGCGGAGTGGGTGCCTGGGGCGGGCCGGGAACAGGTTGGGAGATGGATTTGCTACTTGTGGGTTGGAACTTTCAGCCGAACGGGTGTTGAGTTTCCCCGGCAATGGAGAATGCGGAGCTTGGAACGGATATTCTCAAAGGGGTCTCGCGGTCGTTTTACCTGACCTTGCGGCTCCTGCCGAGTGGCTTTCGCGAACCGATGAGCCTCGGGTATCTCCTCGCGCGACTCAGCGATACGATCGCAGATGCCGGAACAGTGGATGTGGAGAAACGCCGGGAATTGCTGGAACAGTTTCGAATCATGATGAGCGCGCCAGCCAAACACCTCGAGGCCCGCAGATTTGCCCGGGATTTGCCCTCACAGTTCCAAGATGCCGCCCTCCCGAGGAGCGAATGGGACCTCGTCCTCCGGGCTGCCGATTGCTTCGAATGGCTCGAGGCGATGGACCGCAAATTGAGCCGGCACATCCGCAAGGTCGTCGGCATCATCACCGAAGGGCAATCCTGGGACTTGGAGAGATTTGAAGGGGAAGGCATTGTGCGAGTCAGCGATGATGAAGAGTTGGAGCTTTATGCCTATCGGGTGGCGGGGTCGGTGGGTGAGTTCTGGACCGAGGTGGGCTTTGCCTGCCAAGAAAAGTTTTCCTCCGAGAGTCGCCACACCTTGCTTAAGTGGGGTTCGAATTACGGGAAAGGCCTGCAGTTGGTGAATGTTTTACGAGATCTCCCCGAAGATCTCGAGCGAGGCCGTTGCTACCTCCCAGGAGAGGGTGAGGCCGTGCCGGATGAGTTGAGAAAGGTCCTTCCGCGTTGGCGAACGAGGGCCCGCGAGTTATTGGACGATGGATTTCGATACACCGCGACTCTGCACGGAGTCAAACTACGCACCGCGACAGGGCTTCCGGCCCTACTCGGAGTGAAGACCTTGGATCGGTTGAAAGTGGCCAGCTGGAGTGATCTCGAACGGGGGGTCAAGATCTCGCGGAAGCAGGTCAAGTGGTCGTTGGCCGAGGCCTTCGCGATGAGCGTGCCGGGACTTCCGGGGTCTTGGCGAGGACGTCATCGCCGGACTTGCCAAGGGGCCCAGTCTTAACAAGATCACCAAGATGGGAATGCCAACAGATATTCGCTGCACCGGAGCCACCCTTTACTATCTGCCGGTGGAGACCCGAATGCCCCTGAAATTCGGGATTGAAACTGTCACGGCGGTAACCTGTGCTCGGGTGATGATCAGCGTGGAGGGCGCCAGCGGTCGTCGGGCCACCGGGTGGGGCGAGACCCCACTCAGCGTGACCTGGGTCTGGCCCGGATCATTGCCTTACGAAGAGCGTCACCTCGCGATGAAACACTTTTGTGAGCTGCTCGCCGGAGTGTGGAGTGCGTTTGAGGGTTCCGGGCATCCTTTGGAACTCGGTCATGAGTTCATCGAAGGGGAGTTGCCCATCCTGTTGCGCAAATTCAATGATGAGCGCGAGGGCGAGGCCATGCCATGGCTGGCCGCTTTGGTATGTTGCTCGTTGTTTGACATTGCAGTTCATGATGCCTACGGGAATTTGCATGGCCAAAGCGTATATGAAATGTATAGCGCGGAATTCCTGAGCCGAGACCTCTCCCAGTTCATCGAGCCTGCTCCCCATGCTGAGGTATCGTTCGCAGATCGCTATCCGGCCGATTTTCTGACCAGCAACCCGCCGTCCCGGATTCCAGCCTGGCACCTAGTCGGAGGGCTCGACCCGGTGAGCGAAGATGAGCTGACCGGTGAGGAACCTGAGGACGGGTATCCCGTGCTTCTGGAAGATTGGATCGTCCGTGATGGTCTGAAGTGTCTCAAGATCAAGCTCCGAGGCAATGACGCCGCCTGGGACTATGCGAGGACCGTGAAAATCGGAGCGCTCGCGGTGAAGCATGGTGTCGACTGGCTGACCGCGGACTTCAACTGCACGGTCACCGATCCAACCTACGTGGACGAAATCCTGGACCGTCTCTGTCACGATCATCCGCGCCTTTACGGCATGCTTCTTTATGTGGAGCAGCCATTTCCCTATGAATTGGAAGAGAACCGCATCGACGTGCACAGTGTCTCGGCGCGCAAGCCTCTCTTCCTGGACGAGAGTGCTCACGACTGGAAACTTGTGCGTCTCGGACGCGAGCTTGGGTGGACCGGAGTAGCGCTCAAGACCTGTAAAACGCAGACCGGAGCACTCCTCAGTTGCTGCTGGGCCAAGGCTCATGGCATGACCCTGATGGTGCAGGATCTCACCAATCCCATGCTGGCGCAGGTGCCGCATGTCCTGCTGGGAGCCAGGGCCGGCACGATCATGGGGGTGGAGACCAATGCGATGCAGTTTTATCCCGAGGCTTCCGCGGCAGAGGAGCAAGTGCATCCTGGGCTCTATCGTCGCCGGAAGGGGGTTCTCGATCTCTCCTCGATCAAGGGGAGCGGTTTCGGATATCGCCTCCACGAAATTGAGCGGGTGCTTCCTGCGCCCGTGGTGAGCTACTGAGCTTCGGGCAAGCCGGAACCGTCCGGATTTGCGACCGTGGGGTCGCTCGGAGGCTCCGAAATCAAGACAATGCGCCCACCCAGGGAATTGTTGGAGGGCTTGCTGTCCTGGCTGTCACTCAGATTCAGGACGCTGCTAATCAAAATCGATTCGGTCCCGATGGGCTTATTGATGGGCAAGGTGAGAACCTGGGTGGCACCCGGTTGAAGCCGGGAGACCGACATGGGAAAAACGTCGGTGCCAATCGTGACCTCCACTGCCTGTCCGTTCATGGGTTCGGTTCCGCGGTTTTCGATCGTGATGAGCAAGCTCCCAATGACGTCGGATTCGCCGGGTGGTTCGTACCAGTTTGACGCGAGGGCGAGATCATAAATCCCGGGCGTCTCCGAGGACATCACCCGACCAACATCAATGATGCCTTCCCCGAATTGCGGATCCTCTCCCGGAGCACCCGCGGCATTGAGGTTTTCGATGACGAGCGCCGTTGCATTGAAGGCGGGCAGTCCGCCGTATTCGCTCATCGTTGCTGCGATGGTGCCCGTCACGATGGGTGCGGCAGCCGAGGTGCCTGAGAAGGACGTGCGCTCATCGTCGAGCCAGGCGGTTTCAATTTCGTAACCGGGCGCGCTCAGGTCGAGGTCCTCGCCGGTGTTGGAAAAGTCCAGGTGCTGTCCGCTACTATCGACAGCGCCGACTGCAATGACGCCTTCATATCCTGCCGGGTAGGCGGGCGCATCAAGGCCTTCGTTTCCGGCGGCGGCCACAATGACAACCTGGTGTTCGTTGGCGTAGGCCACCGCATCGCGCACCAGACTGCTGTCGCCGTAGGACCCCATCGAGATATTGATGACCTGGGCACCCTCATCGACCGCCCGCACGATTCCTTCAGCGAGCAGGAAGGAGTTGGACGATCCGGTATCGTCCCCAATTCGAATCGAAAGGAGATCCGCGGAAGGTGCGATGCCCTGGCTGATCTCATCGTTGCCGACGAGAAGGGCCGCAACCGCAGTTCCGTGGCCGTGCAGTGCAATCGACGGGCCGTCACCGGTGATGAGGTCGATCTCGCGAATGCCCTCAGGGAAGGCGGCGTGTTCTCCGACCCCGGTATCGAGCATCGCAACGCGCACTCCTTCTCCCCAGGAAGAATTGTCACCCGTAATTCCGAGCCACTCGAGAGTGGCTCGTCCAAAGCCTGCGGCCCCGGGTTGCGCGTCGACTTGTGGAAGTTCCACCGGAATGGCCACTAAATAGTTGCCCATGGCATCTCCGCCATCCAAGAGGCTCTCGAGATCCTCAAGATCGTCGTAGCCGACTCGCAGCGCGCGTAAGGCGTCGAGTCGACCCAGGAGACGGAACCTCTTTCCGTCGAGCTTGCGGAGAAAGTTTTTGTAGTCCGCATCATTGCTGAAGCGAACGATGCGTTCATTGGGTGCGCTCAGAAGAAGTTCCAGAAGTTCGGGAGCCTTGCGACTGGCGTGATCGGGGACGGCCTTGCTCGCCGGATTGGGGGTGTCGAACTGATTGTTGGGCCGAGCGGGGGTCGCAGTGCCACGGCCCGGATTTCTCTTCCCGACCGATCCCACGATGTCGCGAGCGATCCAGAAGCCGCCCAGAAGGCACAGCACGACCACCACGCTGGTGGTGATCCACTTGGTTTGTTCTTTGCTCACGATGGGGGATGAAACCGGACTGGAGGGGGCTTTTCGCACGCGAAAGGACCCGCGCTCCTTTGATTCTACCGTATGAGAGAGGAAAACAAAATTGAATCCCCAAAATGGAAACGCCAGGCAAGGGGGGTTTTACCCCTAGAATTCCCCGGATGGTCGAAGAAACTTGAGCTTTGGAGTGAGTCGGGCAGAAAGCGACCGTGCGCGATTTACTTCGAGATCCTGCCTGGAGGGAAGAAGACATGGGCTTTCCCCTGCCAGATTCCCCTCATGCCTGCTTGGTGAGCCTCCCGACCTGGGACGCTGTGATCGGCTACGAGGAGAGCGATCCCACGGTGGTTGGCAAGATGCGGGCAGGTTATCCACGCTTCTTCATTCATCCGATTACCCGGAAGTATCTGACCAAGCTGGAAGGCCTCCATGCCGGCGAGGGCGAGCGGGTGATGGCCTATTCCTCAGTTGGAGCTGCCATGAGGGCGAACGAGTTTGTTGAGGAACGGACCGGGATACCGGGCCGGATCGGAGATGCCGAGGGGGTCCCGATTCTGATCGTGCCGGAAGGAGGATTCTCTGCGGCGCGGGACTATTGGCGTCACAGTGGGGAGATCGTAAGCAGTCGGCAGGCCGAAGATAGCTTGGCCGGCCACCTTGTTCCGCAGAAAGATGGCCCCCGGTTTCGGGCAGAGTTGGCGGAGACCATGAAGGTGAACCCGGAGGATTGCTTTCTCTTTGAATCAGGGATGGCGGCCATCTTTACCCTCTATCGCTTGGTTACCGCGCTCACTCCTGAAAAGAAGACTCTGCAGTTGTGCTTTCCCTACGTCGATGTCCTCAAGGTTCAGGAGTTGTTTGGGGTTGGAGTGGACTTCGTGAACAAGGCACGCGGGAAGGAATTTGCCACCGCGCTCGCGGCCATTGAGGGTGGCGACTACGCAGCGGTGTTTTGCGAAGTGCCCAGTAATCCGCTTCTCAATACGGTGGACCTGACCGCGGTCTCTGCAGCATGTCGAGTGGGTAACACTCCACTCCTGGTGGACGATACCGTTTGCAGTCACGAAAACATCGACGCGCTCTCCCTGTCCGACGCGGTCTGCACCAGTTTGACCAAGTGGGTCTCCGGTATCGGCGACATCATGGCGGGGAGTGTGAAGTTGAATGCCGGGTCACCGTTCTGTTCCAGTCTCCGCGAGGCCCTGGAGATTGAAGTGCCCGGCGGATCGCGGATTTATGCCCGCGATGCTGAGGTCCTGAATGCGAACGCGAAGGGACTTTCGGAGCGCGTGCGCGAATCAAACCGGGGTGGCGAATTCGTGGCCAACCTTCTCGACGGACATGAAGCGATCGACCGGGTTTGGTATCCTTCTCTGATTGACCGCGAGGCCTATGATGAGATTCGCACCCCGGCTGGCGGCTACGGCGGGCTCATGAGTTTCACCCTCAAAAACCCCGAGCGTGCGCCCATTGTTTATCAAGCGATGAGGTTCAGCAAAGGGCCGAGCCTCGGAACAGAGTATTCCTTGCTCTGTCCCTACACCTTGCTCGCTCATTACACGGAGCTCGATTGGGCAGTGGAGTGTGGAGTTCCGGCCGAATTGCTGAGGCTCTCGGTTGGTCGAGAGCCCATGGAGGAATTGCGGACGCGCCTCCATGAAGCCCTCCAGCTTGCATGAGGAGCGCAGCAATTATTCGCGATGGTCTTCCGGATGATAAACCTCGGCCGTCGGGCTGTATGGTCCGAGACGGTCCACGGCAGCGCTGCGCACGCGCACAACCAACTCCGTCATCAGGATGGGTAGCAGCATCGCCACAATCCGGCGCTTCATGGCGACGGAGGGTTCCCCGTTGTGATTGGGCATTGGCACGGCAGAGGGGCGAAGGACAGCAAGGATTCCAAGGAGAGCCCGCGGTGACCCCCGATGCATAACCTTGAGGAGTTCCTCCCGTAGCCAGCGAGTGGAAAAGACCCAGTAATTGGACTTCTCTTCCCGATGATCGAAGGCTTCGACAATGTCGTCCCAGAAGTGTTCGCTATCCTCGTGCATGACGGGGTTGGTGCGACGCGCGGTGAACTCGACAGAATCGAGCAGAAAGCGGAAGTGGGCGGGGGTATTCATGGGGTATCGGGTTGTTGTGACCTTAACCGTAAGATGGGTGAGACGGTTTTTATTTAGATTCAACGTCATTCAGAGTGGTGCGGAGTCCGTCTATCCTGGCGTTGTGCGAAGGTAAGTTACACCATCGCAATCGTCGCGCTACCCAGAGTTGGTTCATTTAACAAAATCTTCACGATGAGCTGTTCAGTTTCAAATGAACATTGTGGATTTCATGCCCATTGCCGAGAAAGGGACCTGAATTCTTCATGACAGGATAAATAATTGGAGTCCCCATGTTTGGCGGGTGAGTTCTCAAGCGGCGCAATGTGACCAAGGTGCGGGCTCGTTTTCCCAAGAATCGAGGGAGGGTGGTCCCCGGATAAGGGCCCTCTCGGCAAGCCGTTTTCTCCCTTACAAATTCGCGAGAGTTCACGGTGGACTTCTGTCTCCCGAGAGAGATCAGGAGATTCCGAAACATGAAGGGTTCAGGAAAGATGTAGGGCTCATAAGGAGACCTGTTCTTCCGTGCGGGACGTGTAAAGTGCGAGGGTAGGCCTACGCAAATCCGGCCTAAGTTCGGGGTTGGTAGTCGTCCTTATTGTCGCTAAGATCCAAATGCACCATGCGGGCCTATAGCTCAGCGGTTAGAGCAGGGGACTCATAATCCCTTGGTCCCAGGTTCGAATCCTGGTGGGCCCACTTTTAGGATCAACGAGTTATGTAAGCTTGAGGAAGGAGGGAGGCGGTCTTGGTGCACCTAAGGTGCCCCTAAAATCAGCAACATTGGTTTTCGTGTCGCAGGTCCCTGAGCCCGTTCGAGCATCCTTGCCGGTGCGTAGCAGGAGGGGGGAGCAAGTCACCTGAAAGCGTGGTTCTGCTTCCCTTGATCCTCTCTCCCTTTGCCCTTTTCACCGAGCGTAGCGAGGGGCTATTTTTTTTTACGTTCTCGCGGGTGGCGCGCGAGCCTCCCCCGGGCGCAGCATCTTCCACTCCAGGGCAGCAACGCACGCGGCCTGGATCTTGGATATATGCCGCCGGCATCCTCGGCGGCTTGCTTTCGAGTCAACTTAGGGCCAGCGGTGACCCTAAGTTTCTGGCCACCCCAGGGTCTCTAACAGTTTATGTTTTTTCCCGAGGTGATCCGACCTTTCGATGCTCTTTTCGCGCCGTAGGGTTCCCGTGAACCGCCCCTTTCTCCTGCAAGCAAGCCCCTCTCCCCGCTTGCCCCCTGCGCCTGGGGGAGTTAGGAATAAGGGATGAAGAATCCGCTAGCGGTGAGAGGTAATTAAGCCTGCTCTGTTAGTCGCTACGGGAGGCAGTCATGATTATCCGAGATTCCAAGGGCGCGTCACGTTCGGCAGGTGGGAGTTTCCGTTTCAGGTGCTGATCGTCCTTAGCCTCGCGGCTTTCGCGGTCGATACAGTTCCTGATCTGCCTGACCAGTGGCGCAAGGGGCTCGCGGCATTCGAGGTTTCCTGCGTATTGATCTTCACTATTGAGGATCTCGTTCGACTCTTCCTCTCCAAGCCGGGTTTCCAGGCGGCTGAGGGGACGGGGAAGGTGGGGGTGCAAGTTGCCGATGCAGGGCGAGGCGGGCATCTTTGCTATCGACCCTGCCGCGGTACAAGCTTCTTCCCCGAGAGGTGCAGGCTCTTTTGGTCGAGCGACAGGATGAAGGCCGTGACGGAGGAGGCCGAGAGGCGGGAATCCGCGCCGTAGCCCGCGTTGTCACGGTTGGGTTGGTAATAGAAGGTTCCGTCCGGACACTGGGACAGGACGAACCACCACTTGTTCTTGTCCATCAAGCGTCGGAAGCTCGCAGGATCGAGGTGCGCGGCAGTGGCGGCGTAGGCCATGCCCATGACCGGAGACCCGTGGGTGTCGGGAAAGCTCTCCGGATGCCGGCCGATCACCTTGGCATGGGCGAGGGCCCGCTCGAGATACTTGTCGTCGTTGTAGGGGCTTATGGCATTGGCGATGCCAGCCGCGCCGGTGCGTCCCATGTCGGCCCAGTTGTTCTGCCCGGCCGCCTGGTCCGCATACCAGACGTAGCCGTTCCGGCCAGAGGCCCGGACGAGGAAATCGTAGGCCTTGTCGTGACGATCACGATCCACCTTGATACCGCAGTGCTTCATCATGGCGAAGGCCAGCGCGCCCTGCCCGGTGAGCATGCTGATCGGACCGTAACCCTCGAACCCGGGGTTGTGCCCCCAGCCACCGTGGGCACCCATCTTGTTCTTGGGGACGGCCCCGGGGTGGGTCTTGCGTGACTTCTCGTCGATCTGGGACATGTCCACATACTGGCTCGAAATCAGAAAATCGTAGATCTCCTGGAGCTCCGGCAACACCCACTCCTCACCGGTGGCGAGGTAGAACTCGCTCATCACGATGGCAGCTGCCATATAGCGCCAATTGATGAGCCAGCTCCGATCTTTGGCCTTGGTAGTGCGGGCATGAAACTTCGCGTTCTTCCTGACGAGGTCGGCGTGTTTCGGATTGCCGCTGGCCAGCAAGGCGAGAGGGGCAAAGGTGTCATGCGGGGGACTCCCCCAGGAGCCGTCGTCGCGCTGGGTCGTTTCGAGATAAGCGAGGAGGTCCTCCAGAATGCGGGTGCTCTTTGCGCAGTCGGCCGGGTATTTCGGACCGTAGGTGCCGTAGTTCGTGCCGACATCCAGGGTGACCTTGAGGACCTTGTCTTTCCGCCGGAGATCCAGATCCAACCGGCCGTTCCGAGCCTTGCCCTGGCTTTCCTCCAGAGCCACCGCGAAGTCGAGCAGGGGCCCGTCGGGCCCGAACACCTTCATGCCGTAGCCATTCCGATGGGGCGTCTCGAACGCACGACCGTTGGCTCCCACCACAAGGTCTCCCACCCTGACCTTCCCCGCCGCGGGGCTTTCGTCGAAGACGTGTCGGACGAGCAGGAACTTCGGCTCCTTGGCGATGAGCTCGGCCCGCATCCCGGTAATACCGAGGTTGTAGAACCACCCGTTTACTTCGGCGTCCGGTCCCGAGCCTGCCTTCTGCTTCCACGGGCGTCCGTTTTCGAAATAGTGCACCTGTCCGACAAGGGCCTGGGACAGGAGCGGGAGCAACAGCGCGAGGAAAATCAATCTGCGTTTCATCATTTCTTTCCCTGGATAGTGGTCAAGAGAGGCATAAGCGCGAGAAACAAAACCAAGCCGCTGGCTGTTCGCATCGTGGTTATCGGCGTATCGATTTCTCAAATCAGGAATTGATTGATCGCTCCGCGTTGCTCCAGACGATTACGTTGCATGGTCAGGTCGAGATCTCCATAGTGCTGGATTGGATTGCCGCACCGACTGAGCGCGTCGATCAATTCTTCTTCCCCTCTTCATCCCCCAGCACCATCCCAAGCTCCTCTGCCCGCCCGACCGGAAGTTCCATGATGCTGATCCGTCGGAAATGGATTTCAGCCCCCTCCGCCTCGAGGCAGAGGTAGCCCTTGCGTCCATCCGCCTCCCGGATGCCGTTGACGAATTTTCCGTTGATCGCGAGTTTCACTGTACCATCCACCGCCACCACCACGTAACGGTTCCACTCCCCCTTCCCCTTGCAGCGCATCTCATAGGACATGCTGCGGCTGCCGCGCGGATTCTCGGGAACCGCCCTCATCCCACCAGCCCCGAAAAGCTCACCACTCACGTAGCCGAGGTGGCGCGGCTTCCCATTCCTGTCGGCGTGAATATAGGGCCATCGCAGCTCAAGCATCTGCACCTCCATCCCCCTGGGCAACCGGTTCCCTTCGGGCCGGGCATCGCTCCAGAGAAAAACCCCCGAATTTCCCCCGGCTTCCATGTGCCGCCACTCGATGACGAGAATGAAGTTCTCGTACTTCTTCGTCGACCGCATCACCCCGATCGGCTTTCCCGTGCATACCAGCAACCCATCCTTCACCGACCAGGTGTCGGGAGAGGTGTTCACATCCTCCCAATTGGCAAGATCCTTGCCGTTGAAAAGTTCCATAAAACCCAGTCCCAAATGACTGACCGTATCAGTCTCCACCTTTGTGTCCTGCGCGCCGAGCCTCCCCGTCGCGAGGATCAATACCATCATGGCCGCCCCTTGAATTAAGTTCATCCACGAGGGTAACGCCCCTCTCCCACGGTGCAACACTTTGCACCCCCACCTACCCCGGCCCCGAGCCGGAATCAGCTTCAAGGAGAAGGAGGGAATCCGGAAGTGAGACTGCGCGCAAATCGGGCGTTGGCACGGGCTTGATTCCAAGTAATGTCCCGCCGTGCGTCGAGCGGGTATTGTGGGTCATCGTTATTGGATTGCGGTGGTTTTTTGTTTGTTGGCTGCTGCGCCCGGGGCGTGGGTTCCGGTGCTCTCGAATGTCCTGGAGGCCAAGGGGTGGGACAGGACGATCATGTGGGCATTTCTGATTCCGCCCATTGCCGGGATGATTTCGCCCATTCTCTTTGGTGCTCGCGCCGACCAACGGATCTCCGCCGAGAAATTGTTAGGTATTATCATCACGGGAGGGTCGATCTTTCTCTTTGCCGCCTTTGTGGCCCTTGAAAAGGGAGGAAGCCCCAAGTTTTTTCTCACCTTCATGCTGATCAACTCCCTGATCTCGGCGCCGGGTTGGGGACTACTCACGACCATCGCCTTGAACAATCTTGAGGATGAGCAGAAATCCTTCGGATTTTACCGGGTCTGGGGGACGATCGGCTGGGTGGTGGTTGGTTGGAGTGTGAGTTGGTTTGGCTTTGATGATTCCGCCAAGGTGGGATACCTCGCGGCCGGATTGAGAGTGCTGGCTGGCCTCTGCTGTTTTCTCCTTCCGCACACCCCACCCCGGGCGACCAACGCCAAAGGTTGGCGAAGCGCCGTCGGACTCGATTCCTTCGGGATTTTCCGCGATCCCGACCACAGGGTGTATCTCACCTCCTGTTTCCTGCTCTCAGTTCCCCTGGCGGCCTTCTATATGCACACCCCGTTGCACTTGCGGTCTCTGGGATTCCAATCTGTGGCCGCCGGAATGACTGTGGGGCAGATCTTTGAGATCGTCGCCTTTCTCATGATGGGATTCTGGATGCGACGAGTGCGCATCAAGCACATCATGCTCGTTGCGATCTTCTGCGGGGTCCTGCGCTATGCGCTCTATGCAATGGGAGGTGCCTTTCCTCATGTCGCGTGGATCCTTGTCGGAGTCTCGCTGCATGGAATTTGTTTCACCTTCTTTTTCGAAACGGGCCGGGTCTTTCTCAATCGGCGGGTCGACCCAGGCCTTCGTGCGCAGGTCCAGGCGCTCATGACCTTTGCTTCGATGGGATTCGGTTCCTTGGTGGGAACCTTTGTCTGCGGATGGCTCTATGATCGGATGGTAACCGGCGGCGTGGGCGGGTGGACCGGTTACTGGAGCGTCCTCGCGACCATGTGCCTCGCGACGGGCATTTACTTCGCGCTGGGCTATCGCGGATTGAGCTCCAGCACAACCTCCGGGAAGAAGCATTAGAGTTAAGAGTGGCAAGGGGTCTTCACTCCAGCACCCTGTTGAATTTCTCTACAAGGCCGTGGCGACGGTGACTTTTGTGGGTAGTAGAGGCGCTTCCCTAGGATTGACTCCAAGGCTCAAAGTTTCGGATCCAATTCGCCTGCCGCAGCCGCAAGGGATTGGCAGCCATTGAGGACCCGGGCCCATTGATGAGTGCCGGTGGTATTGCGCGCCATGACCAGAGAAAAATAGGCATCGATCAAGGAATAGAGCGAGTGATCGAGATCGTGATAGGTGCGCAGATAGCCCTCGCGGAACACAGCGCAAAGGTCGAGTCGGCGGAAGGGCGCAAGGTCCGTGTGCTCCCAGTCGATTTGAAAGTTAAATCCTGCGGCAACGGGTCCTGCGCTCACCAGTTCCTCCCGAATGGCATAGAGCTCTCCCCGGGCGTAGGACTCATATTTCACGAGGTCGAAGAGGGGATGCCCCGAAGTGAGACCGGCCACCGAAACGGGATCGATCAGGAGGAGGGGCGCCCAGAGGATGTTCTCAAGGATGAGGTCGCCATGGAGAAGAACGTCCGGAGTGGCACCCAGCTTTTCAAAGAGTGACTGCTCTTCCAGGAGGGAGAGCGAGGCCGCAAGGCTGGGTATTTTCTGACCGTTGATCCGAACCTGCGGCCCGCTGGTCAGTGCGTGGAAGCGTTCTTCGCCTCCCAGAGTGATGATTGATTCGCGGATGATTTTCTGAACGTGCACCGCAAAATGATCGTCCTGCAACAACTGCGAGCGGTGCAGGCCGTCGAAGATGGCCATGCACAATTCCGATTGCATGTCGTCGGCGGCATCCTGTTTGAATTCACCGGTGAGGAGGGATCGGGCAACGTCAACGCGGTCTTCGAAGAATGGGATCTCGTAGCCAATGGTCTCCGCATCCCAGCAATCCAGAAGGGTGGGGAGGGGAATCTTGTGGTTCTCACGGAAGGCGTTCAGAAACGTGATCTCATTCCGAAGGGCGGCATGCGCCCAGGGTCCGGGATTAACGGTTGCGCGGCTCTCTTTGCGCACCCGGAGGTTGCCATCGACCGCTCGGACCACAGTAGTGCGATCCCAGTAGCCCTCCTTGAGGGTGCGGATGTGCTGGGACATCACTGGGTTGCCCGTTCGTGAGGCGGATAGAGTCGCGAGATTCCATCCTCCGATGCGGCGCAGATACCGCGCTCAGTGATGAGTCCCGTCACGAGTCGGGCAGGGGTGACATCAAAGGCATGATTGGCGGTCGGCGACCCTGGGTTGACGAGGTCCACTTTCTGGATGCTGCCATCCTCGGCAAGCCCATCCATGAGCGACACTTCCGAGCCCCCGCGTTCCTCGATGGGAATTTCACGAACTCCATCGCGCATTTTCCAGTCGAAGGTCGAAGAGGGAAGGGCGACATAGAACGGGATTCCATTGTCGTGCGCGGCAAGCGCCTTGAGGTAGGTCCCGATCTTGTTGGCAACATCGCCGGTGTAAGTGGTGCGATCGGTGCCGGTGATCACGAGGTCGACCATGCCATGCTGCATGAGATGCCCGCCGGCATTGTCAACGATGACGGTGTGTGGGACCTTCTCGTTCATGAGTTCCCAAGCGGTGAGACGGGCGCCTTGATTGCGGGGTCGCGTTTCATCAACCCACACATGCACCGGAATGCCGGCGCGATGAGCGGCATAGATTGGCGCGGTGGCCGATCCCCAGTCCGTAAAGGCGAGCCATCCAGCGTTGCAATGAGTGAGGATGTGGACCGGTTCGCCGGGAGCTTTCTGGGAGGCGATCTCGTGAATGAGTTTGCAGCCGTGCTCGCCGATGCGTTGGCACCAGGCGGCGTCTTCATTCGCGATGGTCTCGGCCTCTTGCTTGGCAACCGCCACCCAGCGATCAACGGGCGATGCGCGGAGCTTGGTCAATTGGCGTTCCACGGCCCACGTGAGATTGCTGGCGGTTGGACGGGTCGCGATCAATTCATGTGCCGATTCCAGGAGTCGTTCGTCACTGCCTCTCGCTTTTTTCGCCGCGAGCCACATGCCGTATCCGGCCGTCGCACCAATGCAGCCCGCCCCCCGGACATGCATCTCGCTGATGGCAGTGGCGACTTCGCTCACGCACCTCAGGTTCTCGATTTCAAAGTTCCAGGGCAGTTTGCTCTGGTCGATGATCTGGACTGTTTCCCCTTCGGCGGCACTCCAGACGGTGCGATGAGTGCTCCCATTGACCAGCATTGCGGCATGCTAAGCGCTCGGTCGCACGCGATCGAATTCTTTCTTTGGGAGGCGGATGGGAGCCCGCTGGTAGCACATTGGTGGCGGGATCGGAGGTGACGCTTGATAATCGGTGCCTAGTCCGTATTGATCCTACCAATTCAAGATTCCCACCTCTCATGAAACGACTCCTTACCATTCTCGCCACTCTTCCCATCCTGGCACTGCAGTCCTCCGCGGACGAGAAACCTAAGCCCTTGTTTGTGAGCCCGGTGGTCACCTCGAAGACGCCAGGTCACTCCATCGACATCGAGGTTGATTTAAAGGGGTCCCGGAGCCTCTTTCTGGTCATCGACGAAACCAGCGACGGCTACGGCTGTGACTGGGCGGATTGGATCGAGCCCCGTATTGTCGGGCCAAAGGGGGAGCTCAAACTCTCGGAGCTCAAGTGGAAGTCAGCCCTGGCAGGTTGGGGCGAGGTGCGAGTGAATGCCAATGCCTCGGGGGGAAGACTCATCGTGGATGGAAAGCCCGTCACTTATGGAATCGGAACTCATGCTCCTTCCGCCATCGAGTTTGTCATCCCCCAGGGGTATACCCACTTCAAGGGGCGCGGCGGCCTCGATCAGGGCGGGGTGAAGCAACAGGACGGCAAGACCTCGAGTGTGAAATTCGCGGTTTGGAACACCAAGCCCGTCGGATCGGGTGGTGCGGCGGCGGGCGACGAAGTGGCGGTGCCTCTTGAACGCTTCGTGGTCCCCGACGATCTTGAGATCACGGTTTGGGCGCAATCGCCCCTCTTTCGCAATCCCACCAATATTGACTTTGATCACAAGGGGCGCGCTTGGGTGGCCGAAGGGGTCAATTACCGGGGTCAACGAAAGGATGGGGCCGGGGATCGCATCATGGTGGTGCAGGATGAGGATGGCGACGGCAAGGCGGATAAGTCACACGTTTTTGTCCAGGAATCGCACCTGCAATCGCCGCTCGGGGTGGCGGTCTTTGACAACGTGGTGGTGGTGTCGCAACCGCCGGACCTGATTATCTATACCGACGTCGATCGTGACTTGGTCTTCGATCCTGAGAAGGACAAGCGGGAGGTCCTCCTGACCGGCTTCGGTGGTCGCAACCACGATCACAGTCTTCATGCCCTGGTGGCCGGTCCCGATGGCAAATGGTACTTCAACCAGGGAAACACCGGGGCCGAGTTTACCGATAACTCCGGGAAGACCTTCCGGGTCGGGAGTCCCTACGCGATGCGCAATATTGCGGGGCACAAGAGTGACGACGGACATGTCTATCTCGGTGGGTTTTCCGTGCGCATGAATCCGGATGGCACCAATGCCGAAATCATTGGTCACAACTACCGCAATAGCTACGAGCAGATCATCACCTCGATGGGCGACCTGTTTCAGAACGACAACGATGATCCGCCGGCCTGTCGCACGAGCTGGGTGATGGAATATGGCAATGCCGGCTTTGCCTCCAATGACGGAAAGCGTTCCTGGGGCGCCGATCGACGCCCGGGACAAGACACCCCGACCGCGGAGTGGCGCCAAGAGGATCCCGGGAGCATGCCTCCGGGAGATGTCTATGGGGGTGGCGCGCCCACCGGAATCGGCTTTTATGAAAATGGGGCCCTGCCGAAAAAGTATCGGGGACTCGTGATGAGTTGCGAGGCGGCCAAGAATGTGGTCTTCGGTTACCACCCTGCCCTTGCGGGTGCCGGCTTCAAGATGGAGCGGTTTGACTTCATCACCTCCAATCCCGGCAAAAAGTGGGCCGGAGCCGATTTCAAGGGACGCTCCAACAGGGATCTCAATACCTGGTTTCGACCTTCAGATGTGACGGTTGGGCCGGACGGGGCGATCTATCTTGCGGACTGGTTTGACCCCCGTGTTGGTGGGCACGGAACTCAGGATCGGACCCTCTCGGGAACGATCTACCGCATCGCGCCGAAGGGATTCAAACCGGAGGTGCCTGCCCTCGACCTGGCCACCACTAAGGGGCAAATCACCGCGATTCGCAGTCCCGCGATCAACACGCGCTTCCTGGGCTTTACCCGACTCAAGAAAGCAGGAGAGAAGTCCATCCCCGCTCTCCTCGAGTTGGCAACGGATGAAAACCCCTATCTCCAGGCTCGCGCCATTTGGCTCCTCGCCCAACTTGGCGAGAAGGGTGGGGCCGCCGTCATGAATTTACCCGGTGAAGCCAGCCCCCAGAAGCGCATCACCACCTTCCGGGCCCTTCGTCGGGCCCATCATCCCCGGACCTCGGATCTTGCGGAGCAGTTGGTCCGTGATCAATCACCTGCCGTGCGCCGCGAGGTTGCCTTCTATCTTCGCAATGAGCCGGCCACCCCGCGGGTGATTGATCTTTTGTTGACGATCGCGCAGGGATACGACGGGAAGGACCGTTCGTATCTTGAGGCGTTTGGAACGGGAGCCACCGGCAAGGAGGGTGCCGTTTTCGCCGCCCTCGTCAAGGGCGTGAAGGCCCGCGATTGGAGTGCGACCACCGCGGGAGTTGTCTGGCGTTTGAAAACCCCTCATGCCGTCCCAGCTCTTCGCGAGCGGGTCTTTTTAGCGAGCTTGAATGCTGGGAGCCGGATGCAGGCTCTGGAGTCCATTGCCTTCATCCGGAGTTTGAGTGCGGCCGACGCCATGGTGGACATCGCTAATCTGGTTCCAGACAAGGTGCTCTCCGAGCGGGCGACTTTCTGGGCGAAATGGAATCACGATCGCTGGTGGAAATCCTTCAAACCAGGCGACAAGCTCAAGGGCGGAAACGCCCGGCCGCCACTCGTGGCAGTGTCCACCCCCGTTGTGCAGGGCGCCTCGAAGCTCCCTTCTAGTGCAGAGATCCTCAAACTCAATGGGGACGCCGCTCGGGGAAAGTTGGCCGCAGCCAGGTGCATCACTTGCCATGTCATTGGCGGAGTCGGTGTTGACGTGGGACCCAACCTGACTGGATTTGGTCAACGTTTCCCCCAGGAGGTCATCGCGAAATCCATCCTTGAGCCATCCGCTGAGATTTCGCTGGGTTTCGAAGCGCAGCACATCGTCACCAAGGCAGGCCTCGACATCATGGGGGTAGTCCTTGCGGAAGGCGATCCCATCATCATGAAATCGATGGGTGGGCTCACCCAGTCGATTCCGGCGGGCGAGATCAAGTCCCGCCGCAAGATGACGCGTTCGCTGATGTTCTCGCCAGCCCAACTCAGCTTGAGTGCTCAGGACGTGGCTGACATCGTCGAGTACCTGAGGACCGAAGAGTAGTTCGAGAGTTTCTCGTGAGAGACAGCCCTTCTGAGGGAAGGGGCCGCAGGCCTTCTCAGGAGGATCCATAGGGTCGACGACTCTCTTGATTCCCTGTTTCAGGATTGCTCTCCGCAACGACCCGCGCCGGTGTCTCCTGCTCAGGCGTGTGCGGAAAGGAAGTTCGCAATGAGCGTCATCCCCGCTTTCTGACTTTTTTCCGGGTGAAACTGAGTTGCGATCAAGCGGCCTCGTTGAATGGCGCCCGCGAAAGTCACGCCATATTCAGTTTCGGCGGCCACCAGCGAGGGGTCGGCCGGGGAGGGGAAGTAGGAATGGACGTAGTAAAAATAGGGGCCGTGACCAAGGTCGGTCCATGGAGCGGCGGAAGCGTCCCTCAGGAGCGCGTTGTTCCACCCCATGTGGGGCACCTTGAGCTTGGTGCCCGGAAAACGGGTGACCTTGCCTTCAAAGACCGAAAGGCCTTTTACGCCGGGGGACTCTTCGCTCCTCTCAAAGAGAAGTTGATAGCCGACGCAGATTCCGAAGAAGGGTTTATCCGCCTTGATCCAAGCGACAAGCGATTCGACGAGGCCCAATCGTTCTAGTTTTTCCATGCAGTCACCGAAGGCGCCTTGACCGGGAAAGAAAACCAGATCGAGATTCTCCATTTGCGCCGGAGAGGTCACGAGTTGCGGACTGGCGCCCAAGGTTTCGAGCGCTTTGAGCAGACTGCGGATATTACCGCCACCGTAGTCGATGACACCGATGGTGGAATCGCAGGTCACAGGTTGAAAGAATGTTGGTCAGGGGCCCAATGAGAGAGAGCCCGAAGTAAAGCTAGAGCATCTCCTTGGTGCTCGGGACGCCCTCGACGCGGTCGTCGCGGTTCACGGCCACACGCAAGGCTCGAGCCAGGGACTTGAAGGTACTCTCCGCGATGTGGTGGCCGTCGCGGCCATAGAAGACTTCCACGTGCACATTGGCCCGCAAGTTGGAGGCGAGAGCACGGAAGAACTCTTCGACCAGACTGAAGGGAAAATTCTGGGCATCGGGTGTGTCTTCGGGGGCGAGAAATTCCAGCCACGGCCGGTTACTGAGGTCCACCACCACCCGGGAGAGGGTTTCGTCCATGGGGACGTAAGCGTGACCGTAACGGGTGATCCCGTGCTTCTTGCCGAGGGCCTCGAGCAGACATTCGCCGAGGACGATCCCGCTATCTTCGACCGTGTGGTGGTAGTCTACTTCCACGTCGCCCTTCACCTTGAGATCCAAGTCGATGAGGGAGTGTCGCGAGAAGAGCGTGAGCATGTGATCGAAGAACGGCACTCCGGTGTCGATCTGCGAGGCTCCGCTGCCATCGAGGTTCAGCGCGAGGGTGACTTCGGTTTCGGCGGTCTTACGGGACTGACTGGCCCGGCGGGGTTCGTGCGACATAGGTCGTAAATTTCCACTCAACCTACTTCTTTTTACCAGCGAATGCTGCGACGAGGGCGCCCCCAATCACGAACACGAGCACGACGATCAGAAGGAGCTGGGTGGGAAATCCTTTTTTGACTCCCTCCTGAGCCTCTTGGCTGGCCGCCTCTGAGGAATTGGAAGGATCCTTTGGCTTTTCCTGTTCCGCGGGTTCTACCTTCGACCCGGATTTAGGCTTCTCCGCTCCGGGTTCTACGGTGGGTGGCGGGACTGGGGTCGTGGCGGCGGGTAGGGTTGGCGCGACGGGATCTTCCTTCGGTTGGAGCCTCACTTCAAGGGGATCGAGATAGCGCTTCGGGACTTTAAGTGACCTGAGTTCGCCAACGAGTTTCTTACCTTCTTCGATCTCGCCGTCCTGGGCGGCAGACCACGCTTCACGATAGAGGGGGCCAGCCAATTTTGGATCGGACGCCGGGGGCGCGTTCAAGGTTTTAAGGCTGGCTTCGATGCTGCTGAGAACCTGGCTGAGGGGGTCGCGGTGGTAGTCGTTCAAGGTGTGCCACTTCGTCTTGTTGGCCTTCTCAGAAAGGATGAGTTTTTTGTAGGTCGCGTCCTTGCGGTCGATTGCCTTTTGCTCTTCGGCGCGGCGACCTGGTTGGACTCTCAAGACGTTGTCGGCGCGTTCCTTCAGCTTCCGGTCAACGCTAGCGAGTTGGGATTGGACGCGGGGCTTGTAGGCTGCGAGGGCTTTCAGGGTAAGGTCCCGGGCATCCGCATAATGCTCGGACGCGGCGAAATCGGATTGGATTTTTTCAAAGTGGCGGAGACCCAGCGTGAAGCGGCTTTGCTCAAGGTCAGCCTTCATTTCGCTGAGTTCGATTTCGGCGTCGATTTCGTAGGCGTCCCTGATGCGATCCGAGGCCGGGATCCAGCGACCTTTGAATTTGAGGGCACCCCGGGCCGCTTTTGTGAGCTCATCCTCAAGTTTGATTTTCATCAACTTGACGGTCGCAGCGTGTTTGGAGGTGGTGTGAATATTAAGGAAGGCGGTACATTTCCCCACACGTTCCTGATAATCTTCGATGCTCAGGCGGTCCGGAGTGGGAATGAGGTCCTTGATTCCTTCAAAGTGTGTATCGTCGGGACCGCTCCGTTCAATGCGGAGGATATTAGATTTGAGGACGTCCTTCACGTTCGAAATCCCTTCTCCTTTGATGGTGACAAGATCGGCGGTCTCCCTGGTGATTTTACCCTCTAGCTTGGTGCCATCCTTCAAGATGACAGCATCTGCAAGTGCGAAACCTGTAGAGGCGAGGGCAATGAGAAATGAGAGAGCTGGGCGATTCATCACAATTGGGTTGTTGGGTTTTATTCTTGAGCAAAAATTACCAGTTTGGCCACTGAATTTAGTCGCTGGGGGAGGGCGCGGCCAAAAGGGTGCGCAGTTCCTCAGCCGTGCTTGCCTCGCCAACGAGTTTGCCCCCTCGCATGACAAGCGCGCGCACGGTGCCGCTTTGCTCAGGAATGGAAAAGGCCGAGGGGAGGGTCGGATCGAGGCGCACTACCGTGAGGAAGCGATTGGCGGGCTCCTTGAGGACTCCCTGAAGCTCTTCCAGCGGTGCCTCGGCCGGTCCATCGAGGCAGACCAGAGTGTCCGCGAGCCGGGTCATGGCGCCAATCCCAAAATCGGAGTGGGAAAGAGTGTTTTGGGGTATCGACTGGGCAAGGCGCAGCTCAATTTCAGTCAGGGCGGCAGCCAGTTCTTCGGAGCCCGTGAGGAGGTTAAGACGAGCGAGCGGACCGTAGATGAGTCCCCAGGTCGAAGATCCAAATACCATCTGGCTGCTGTGGGAGGCCGGCAAGAGGATACGATCCTTGATCGGAGTCTCTCGCAGCAGTCCCTCTTCGGTTTTCAATTTTTCCAGCGCTTCCTGCGCCAAGCCATGAGCCCAAGTCAGGTCCGCCGGATTCAGGTCGTGAATGTAGAGGTTGAAAATCGCATCGAGGAGGGTGGCATAGTCATTTCCTCGGGCGGGAATTCCTCGTCGGCCCTCGGACGGAGCGATGCGCATCAGGCCCCCCTCAAGAACGAATGTTTTGCGAACGGCGTCGAGTTGATTCCGCGCCCGTTTGAGTAGCTCCTGATTGTTTGTTGCGAGACCGAGGCTGGTGAGGGCTGCCACATGGCGAGCCATCAGAGAAAGCGGGTAGGTTTTTTCGATGCGGTTACCTTTTTCGCCGAGCAATTCCTGACGATGAACGAGCAGACGTTTGCGTACCGATGCAAGGCGCTCGGTAACGGCTGCGGCGGGAATTTCAAGCTCGAGTGCAAGCTCGGGAATGGTCATTTCCCTGTGCAAGCTGTTCAGGCGAAAGTAGGATCGCTTGGGATCGTGCTCGATCGGAATATTTCCTAGAGAGGTGATTCCAAAGCTTTTCTCGGCTACCGCGAATTCGTCGGGGGACAAAAGCTCAACAAGCTTGTCGCGAGACCACAGGTAGGCTGCTGCCGTTTTGTCCTCCGGAGCGGCATACTGATACAATCCCAGCCTGCCCTGTCCGTCTGAAAACTGTGTTTCGGTCGCGGTGAGCACCTCCTGGGCGTGCATCAGGTATTTTTCATCACCGGTTGCGGAGGCGACCAGGGTCAGTGCGATGACGCACTCGAGCTGAGTCACGCTATCTTTGGTGAAGACGGGGAGAGTCCACCCGCGCGTCCTGCGGGCACTGAAGAAGCCTCCATCCAGCGGGTCATGCACTGCGGACTTCAAGAGCAAGTCGGTGTGCCCCTTGAGCATTTCCACCAAGCGCTTGCGAATGGCAGGGGAGGTCGCCGCATCGTTGGCGGCAACGCTGGCGAATTGAAGGATTCCGAAGGGAACCAAGCCGCCGCTTCTATCCAGCTCCCCCGAGGTCGGATCATAAAGGGCGCTGATCTGTCGAGCGGCCTTGTGGATGGTTTCCCTCAGGTTGATTTCGTCCACGCGAGGAAGACCGGTGGCCAAGCGTTGCGCCCGTTTGGAATTGTCCATCCCACTGTTGCGGACCACGTATCGTGGCTGAGTTTCCCAACGGTCCAGCAGCATCTCGTGGGACTGGGAAAACACCTGGCTGAAGTTGCGGACTTCCGGAAAGGAAAGGGGCAGCCACGCGATAGGATGTTTCTCATGACTAAGCCAGATCATGGTGGGGAATCTGATCGGGCGGCCGAGTTCGGAGGCAAGCGTCGTGGCGAACAATCCAACCTCGGGGTTGGCATGTATGTCGACGAGGGAGCAGATGTAATAGGTATTGAGGATCCGGACCAATTCAGGATTGATGGACAGGGACTCAAGGAGTTCCTGAGTGGCCGGAAAGTTTCCATTCACCGCCAGAGCGAACACGGTTTTCTGTTCTCGCAGGGCGTGTTCGAAGAGTTCGGGCGCCCACGGCTGCCAGTGAACTGGCGCACCGGCTTGGCTGCGGAGAAAGGCGGTGGGCTCGGATCCGAGCCGGTTCTGATGCACTTCCGGGATCGTCTCCGGAGCGGTCCTGAAATAGCGATCCTCCTTTTCGAGAGCAGCCTTGTTCTTCTTGCACCCGGTCGCCAAGAGAAGGGCGGCTAAGAAAAGCGTAGCGGATAGCAGAGTGAAAATAGGGCGCGGGCGCATGCGACAACTGGTTTTGATCCGAGGCCCCACGTGATGTCAGGAATCGTCCGTTTTGTCAAAATGCTTCCCCGAAAGGGGTATCTGAGGAGAAAAGACTTTCACCCAAAATGGGGCGGGCTACAGTGTTTTGACAAAAGTATTCATCGGTGATTACGATTGCAATTTCGAGCCAAAAAGGGGGAGTCGGCAAGACAACGGTTGCGATCAATCTGGCCCACTCCTTTGCCCGCAGCGGACGCCGCACCCTGCTCGTGGATGCCGATCCACAGGGATCGGTCGGGCTGTCCCTCACCCGTCAGAGCAGGCTCCTCGCTGGTTTTTACGATCTGATCCAGGACCCCACCCTGAGTGCGGAAGAGCTCATCGTCCCTACCCGACTCGAGACCTTGAGCCTTGTCCCGGCCGGACAAGGTAGCGCCTACGAATTGGGTGGAGGATCGATGGGAGTCTCCCTTCATCGCGTTCGGGGGTTTCTTCGGGACCTCGATGCGAAGGGCTTCGAGGTGTGTATCATCGACACTGCGGCGGGTCTCTTTGGAGTGACCGCGGATGTGCTCACCGCGGCAAATGCGGTGATGATTCCGCAACAGGCAGAGCCCTTGGGAATTCGTTCCGTTCCCAAGATGCTGGAAGCGCTGACCCGGATGCGCATTGTCAATCCTCACCTGACGGTCCTAGGGGTTGTGCTCACCATGATGCAGGTTAATCTTCCGGAAAGCCGTGATACCGTACAGGCCTTGCGCAACATTCTTCCCCACGAACTTGTTTTGCACACCGTGATTCCGCGTGACGATCTCTTTATCAAGGCCAGCGCGAGAGGGCTGCCTGTCGGAGTGATGGATGCCGGGGCGCTCACCCTGGGGATCTTCGATAAACTTCGCCTCGAGGTGGAGCGAAAATTGGTGGGCGTGATTGCAGGATAGGAGAAGAAACTGTTGAATTGATCTGTCCCCGTAATCCCCTGATGAGAATTGTGATGCTAGAAACGCGGCCGGGCCGGGATGAGGATTTGCAAGCCCCGGTGGGTTGGCGCTCTCTTGGCACTTGGCGATCCGGCTTCTCGACCCCTGATTGAGATGGATCCGATTGAGTCATGGATTGATCGCGATGAACTGCGCCGTTTGGCGGATTCCCTGCTCGCCCAACCCGCATCATCGCAACCGGCGGATGCGACCTATGGCGATGACTTCATCGGATATGGCGGCGACGCCCCGGAACCCTTGCCGCCTCCCATGCGCTCTCCAGCTACCCCGGCCACCCACCCCGGGGTAGAGCAGAATGCGCGCAGTGCCCTCGCGAATGCGCGAGCAATTGTGCAGCGCGGCGGTCTTCTGGGAGGGCCGGTCTCATCTTCCCCACCTGAAGTGGATCCGGAAGACGAGGGCGTGCCTGGGTCGGCGGCGGAACTGACCGAAGGAGCTCCGGTTTCCACGGTCGGTCTGCCCGGCGAGCCTGTGGTGAGCACGCCATTTGTGGCCGGCTTGAAGGCCTACGGGATCTGGTTGCGGGAGGAAATCCAGGCTAAATCGTTTTTTGTGACCGATCTCGAGGGCGGCATTCTCATTGATGACGTGCAGTCCCCCAAGCTACATCAGGTCGCCCGCACCCTGGCCCAGGCTTCCCGGACCGCCAATCGGCAGGCTGGAGCGGCGGCGGTCGGAAATCTCCATGTGAAAATAGCGTCTGAAACCGTCCTCGCAGTGATGCCCGTAATGACTCGGTATGGGCCTTTGATCCTCGGAATTATCGTTGCTCAGCCCCTCAGTGGCAACAATGCGGAAACGGTAGCACGCGGTTTGCAACAAGTGATTGACGGGGGACCGCAGGCCCAGATGCCTTAGGTTCTGAAAATTTCAATTTTCTTTTGAGGTCTATGGTTTACTTTGAGTTTCTGCCGGCCTTTGGCCTGTAGACTAGATCTGATCCCTGAACCACATGGCTGACGAACGTCCCCCGAACCAGAATTCGAACGAACCCCGCAAGCCGGGTGAATCGAGCGGAGGCTTCAACTGGCGAGTCCTCATTCTTTTTGCAGTGGCCTTGGGCTTGCTCGCCATTGCCACCACCCAAGTAGGGAAGGGGGCTGGCAAGTTGATTTCCTTTGCCCAGTTCAAAACCCTCCTCGAAGAGGGCAAAATCGTTCGCAATGAGTCCTTGCCCAATCACCGGCTGGAAGTGGTGACGAGAGAATCGTCCTTCAATGCGGAGATTGTGGGTCACAGCACAGTGGAGACCATCGTTCAAAATGATGGCCCCCCGCACCCTTTCAAAGTGCGCGTGAATCTCGACCTTGATGGGGACAAGCTCAATGAACTCCTGGAAGGTCGCATCCGGACCGTGCCTCCCGAAGAGGTCACTGCGGTCGGGGATCAGCAAGATTCTACTTTTCCCGAATTTGAGAACTGGGTGCGCAAACTCGAAGTCGTTCTCAGTGGGGAGAGGGCCTTGAAATTGGCGGCCATCCCGAACACTCCCGATGCCTACCTGATGGGAACACGGCAGCCCAAAAAATCTCTCAGTGCCAAGGAGATTCTCGATTTTCGTCCCAAGCCGACCAAGTTTCGGGTGCCGGTCAACACCATGACAATGGATGACGAGCTCAAGGCTCTCTACCTGAGCGGGGTTCCCTATCGCCAGGAGACGACCTACTTGCGGACTGTGTTGCTAAGCTTCCTTCCCATTCTCATTCTCATTGTGCTGCTCTTTTTCTTGTTCCGTCACCAGATGAAACAGGCCGGACGGGGTGCGATGAGTTTTGGCAAGAGCAAGGCGCGCCTGATGAACATGGAACACAACAAGGTTACCTTCGACGACGTCGCCGGGATCCAGGAAGCGAAAGAGGAACTCTGGGAGATTGTCGATTTCCTCAAGGACCCGCGCAAATTTCAGAAGCTGGGCGGAAGCATCCCCAAGGGCGTGCTCATGGTCGGCGCCCCTGGAACGGGCAAGACCTTGCTTGCGCGAGCGATTGCCGGCGAGGCTAATGTGCCCTTCTTCAGCATCAGCGGGTCTGATTTCGTGGAGATGTTTGTGGGGGTAGGAGCCAGTCGGGTCCGCGACATGTTCGAGCAAGGTAGGAAGCACGCCCCTTGCCTGATCTTCATCGATGAGATTGATGCGGTCGGTCGCCATCGCGGACATGGGATGGGTGGCGGACACGACGAACGCGAGCAGACTCTCAATGCCCTTCTGGTCGAGATGGATGGCTTCGATACTCAGGAGGGCGTGATCATCATTGCCGCCACCAACCGTCCGGATGTCCTGGATCCGGCACTTCTGCGGCCTGGCCGATTCGATCGCCAGGTGACGGTCTCGCTTCCCGATGTGAAAGGGCGGGAACAGATTCTCAAGGTGCACGCCAAGAAGATCAAACTTGCGGCGGGCACCCATCTGGGCACTGTCGCCCGTGGGACGCCCGGGTTCTCAGGCGCGGAGCTTGCAAACATCATTAACGAAGCAGCCTTGTTGGCTGCCAGTAAAGATCTCAAAGCGGTCACCCTCGCTGAGTTGGAGGAAGCGCGCGACAAAGTCCGCTGGGGCCGAGAACGTCGCAGCCTTGCGCTGAGCGAGAAGGAAAAGAAAGTGACCGCTTACCACGAAGCCGGCCACGCCCTCTTGCTCTCCACTCTGGAGCACACCGATCCCCTTCACAAGGTGACCATCATCCCGCGGGGCCCCTATCTCGGAGCGGCCTTCCACCTGCCGGAAGAGGACAAGTATCACTACCACAAGGTGGAAGGACTCGAAGAACTCATCGTGACGATGGGTGGCCGGGTTGCGGAGGAGATCATCTTTGGCGATGTCACCAGTGGAGCCTCGGGTGATATCAAGCAGGCCACCAGTCTCGCTCGCCGCATGGTGTGCGAATGGGGAATGAGTGACGAACTCGGCATGGTCGAATACGGAGAAACCCGGGAGGAGGTCTTTCTCGCCCGCGACCTTGCTCAACCCAAGGGCTACTCCGAGGATACTGCTCAGAAAATCGATTCGGAGATCAAAGCCATCATAGATCGGGCGTATGCTGAAGCGAAGCGGATACTCAACGAGAAGCGTGAACAACTCGAACTCATCGCCCAGGGACTGCTTGAATACGAGACCTTGGATGGAAAGCAGATCCAGGATATTCTGGAATTTGGCGAGATGAAGAATCCTCCCCGCCCAACATCGCCCCCCGATCTTCCACAGGAAACACCTCCAGTTTCGCCGGTGAAGAGGAGCGAAGACGACATCGGGGACGATGATGGTCCTGTGGCTGAACCGGTGGGGGCCCCTGCGTAGCTACGGAATCTGTCGAGAGGGGCCTCACTTTGAGGTCCTTCGACTAGTTCGCAAGACGCGTCCAGGAGTTCGTCCAGGCCGAAATAATGGATCAAGTGTCGAAGAATGGAGTGTTGCCAAGGCGGCGGAGCTCAGTGAATCAGGCTGATTCGCGATGGCCTGCCAAAACCACCAGCGCCGCATTCCACCAGCGCCGATCCATCATTCAAAGTTTGAAGGCCACCTAGTTCCCGGGGGCGTTCACGCTCAGGCGGACGAAGCCCATGGCGTCCTTGGGCAGCCTAATGGTCACCGTGCCGCTCGTTCCCGCAGGGATGGGGTTGCCCGAACTGACCGAACCCGGGGCTAAAGTGGCGAAGGAGTCGCTTTCCGGATTGGCACTCACGAGGACCGTGAGGTCCGCTGCACTTCCGCCGGCCGGAAGGGTCATCGTGAAGTCAATCGTGGTAGCCATCTCGCCCATCGGCTGCAGCAGCGCGGAGAAAGGGGTTGTGGTGGCATCGAGTCCGAGCGCCCACTGCAGGCCATTGGGGACGCCGTCCTGGTTCTCATCCCCAGCGAACAACTCGCCCGCAATGCTGTTGGATTCGGTCCAAGCAAGGTAGGGATCTGGCGGAGTGATGGGTACCAAAACGGTGCCAACCCCCTTGACAACCCCAGCCGCGGTGATCGGAATCTCAAATCCCAAGGCATCGACGGCGTTTTCGATTTGAACGGGAAAGAGGATCACGACGTCGTAACTCTTCGAGGTTGTGGTAATACCGGTCGGGGTCAAGGCAACCGTGCCGGTGCCCTCTCCCACTCCGCCAAAGGGTTCGGTTGCGAAATCAAAGTCTACAATTTCGTCGATGTCCAGCAGGGGGATACTGATCGAACCGAACAGGGTGCCACTTTGGACGGTCAAACTGTGTTCGCTCGCATCGAATTCTCCGGTGGTGGGATCGACTGCTCCCGGAGGGGTCAGGGTCTCGACCCCCGCTCCGATTTCAGTGCTGCTGAAATCGTAACTGCCGAGGAAATTCGAGGCCGAGAGACTGAGCGGTGTTCCGGAGGCGGTCCCATTGATGATGGTGAGCGCCGACACTTGGTCGCTGTCAGGATCGATTTCTAATTCGACCTCGAGGGATCCGGTGAGGTCGGTGTTGTCGCTGCTGAGGGGAAGGACTGGAGGGGCAATTGTGATCTCGATCGAGTTGAATTCCGGCTCGGGAGTGATCTCCAGGGTCGTGTTTACGGTTTCGCCAAAGAGGAACAGACTCGGGAAGAGCGAGTAGGCTATGGTAAGAGGCGGCAATTTCATTGCTAGGTTCCTATCACAGGAGTCCTCCTGTTGCCAGTGAAGAACCGAGCGGCGAGAACGGAACTCAGGCAGGAACCCGTTCCACCGCTCCGCCCAGTTGGAGGAGTTTTTCGTCGATGTGCTCGTATCCCCGATCGATGTGGTAGAGGCGATTGATTTCGGTAGTCCCCTCGGCGGCCAGGGCTGCCAATACGAGGGCTGCCGAAGCTCGCAGATCTGAGGCCATCACGGGAGCGGCACTCAAACTTGCCACTCCGTGCACCACTGCGCGGCCCCCGTCGACCTTGATGTCTGCGCCCATGCGCTTCATTTCCGAGCAATGCATGAAGCGTTGAGGAAAGATGGTATCTTCCACCACCGAGATCCCGGGTGTGATGGCTAACAAGGCTGTAAACTGGGCCTGCATGTCGGTCGGGAACCCCGGGTAGGGGGCGGTTGAAATATCACAGCCTTGCGGTGTTTCGCCGGGGAAGATCCTGACTTCGGTGCCGCTCTCGTTGAATTCCACCAAATGGCCGCACTCCAGGAGTTTTCCACTGGCGGCCTCGAGGTGTTCCTTCCGCACCCGCTTGAGAGTGACCCCTTCGCCCACCATTGCAGCGGCGGCCATGAACGTGCCGGCTTCGATGCGATCAGGAATCACGGTGTGCTCGATCCCCTTGAGTTCATCGACGCCTTCAATGATGATGCACCTTGTGCCGGCCCCTTTGATTCGTGCCCCCATGCTGATAAGGAAGTCTGCCAGGTCGACCACCTCGGGTTCGCTTGCCGCGGAATTGATCACGGTGGTTCCCTTGGCCAGCACCGCAGCCATCATCAGGTTGTCGGTTCCCAAGACCGTGGGCCCATACTTCCCGCGCATGTCGATCTCCGCGCCAATCAATCCTTTCGGTGCACTCAGGATGATGTCGCCACCCTCCATCACCACTTTGGCCCCGAGACCCTGCATCGCTTTGACATGGAGGTCGACTGGGCGATCCCCAATCACGCAGCCGCCGGGTAGTGAGATTTTTGCACGTCCCACCCGCGCCATGATGGGGCCCATGACACAGATCGAGGCGCGCATCTTGCGTACCAGGTCGTAGGGAGCCTCCGGCAGAATCTCTCCCGGTTCTACCCGGACAGTGCCGCTTGATCGTTCGACTTGAGCGCCGAGGGCCCGCAGAATCTGCAGCATGTAGTTGGTATCCGAGACGTCTGGCACCCGGCGGACAATTGATGCGTCATCGGTCAGCAGGGTAGCGGCCAGGATTGGGAGCGAAGCGTTTTTCGATCCCGATATATTGATGGATCCCTTCAGGGATCCCTTTCCATGCACGAGCAGTTTATCCATTGATCAGCGGCGGGGAGAGATTCAGGTCGATGCGGGGGCGCGGGCAAAGACAAAACGTGGATTTTCAGCCAAGTCCTTCACCAACTGGACCTCTTCCAATCCGGCCTCTTTGACGAGGGCGACTACCTGGGGTCCCTGATCAAAGCCGATTTCCATGGCCAGGAGCCCGCCCGGGCTCAGATGTTGCCCAGCTTCGGGAACGAAACGCCGAATGAGGTCGAGGCCATCGGGCCCGGCAAATAGGGCGGTAGGCGGGTCGTGCGAAACCTCGACAGAGAGGGAGGCTCGCTCGGACTCAGAGACATAGGGTAAATTTGCCGCAATGAGTTGAAAGGCTCCATCCACCTCGGCAAGGAGGTCGCTTTCAAGAAAGATCGGCGAGAGCTCCAAGAGTTGCGCGTTCTCGCAAGCCAGGGTGAGAGCTTCAGTAGAGAGGTCGCTCAGGACGGCCTCCTCGCAGTCTTCTCCCAGGGCTTTGGCAAGAGAGAGACCGAGCACGCCGCTTCCAGTTCCGACATCGAGAAGGCGACTGGGGCGGGGGAAGGAACGTTCCAGAATGGCGCTCACCAATTCCTCGGTTTCGGGGCGCGGGATGAGCGCCCTGGGATCACAATGAAACTTGTGACCATGAAACTCGACCGTTCCCAAGAGATGCTGCAGAGGTTCGCCCTCCCCACGGCGCTTGAGGTAGGTGCGCAGAGGAGTGAGCTCCACTTCCCGCAGGGGGCGATCAAACTGGGTATAGAGCTCGACCCGACTACAGCCCAGTTCCTTGGCGACGAGCCATTGCATATTGCGCCGGGCATCTTCGATTCCGCGCTTCTCCAGATAGCGTGCTCCGCTATCGATGCAGTCGAGAACGGTCTTCATCGCTCTCGCTCAGGGCGACGCACCGGAATCGGCCAGACGCTGCGCCATCTCTGCCTTCTGTAGCTCTTGGGTGAATTCCTGGACCGATCCCATGAGGATTCCTTCCAGATTATGCGATGTGTGATTGATCCGATGATCGGTCACCCGCGACTGAGGGAAATTGTAGGTGCGGATTTTCTCGGAACGATCGCCGGAGCCAATCAGCGCTCGCCGCTGCGCGGAATATTTTTCCTGTTCCTCCCGCTGCTTCACTTCGAACAACTTGGAGCGCAGGATTTCGAGGGCTTTTTCCTTATTCTGGGTCTGGCTCCTTCCGTCCTGGCACTTCACCTGGATTCCGGTGGGCAAGTGTGTGATTTGCACTGCCGAATCAGTGGTGTTGACGTGCTGGCCTCCCGGTCCACTTGATCGTGTCGCTTGGATATTCAAATCATCGGGCTTTAGTTCGATGTCGACCTCCTGCGCTTCGGGAAGCACCGCTACGGTCACGGTGGAAGTATGAATGCGGCCCTGGGTCTCCGTGGCAGGCACCCGCTGCACGCGATGGACTCCGCTTTCGTATTTCATGGTACGGAAGACTTCGTTGCCGGATATTTTGAGAACGACCTCCTTGAAACCACCCACTTCGGAGGGACTGCTCTCCAAGTGTTCGCACTTCCATCCGCATTCCTCCGTGTAGCGTTCGTACATGCGCATGAGTTCCCCAGCGAAGAGGGAGGCTTCATCCCCACCAGCACCTGCCCGGATCTCGACCAAGGCATTGCGTTCCTCGGTGGGGTCCTGTGGCAGGAGAGCGTATTGCAGATTCTCCTCCAACCGGGGAAGCACTTCCTCCAGAGCGGTGATTTCTTCGGTCGCCATTTCCGCAATCTCGGAGTCGTTGTCTTTCGCCAACTCCCGGCTCTCTTCCAAATTTCTCCGGGTGCTTTCGAAGGAGTTCCAGAGCTCCATGAGCTTCTTGAGCCCACGGTGTTCCCGCATCACCTCTGCGGCCGCTTTTGCATCGCTGAAAAAGTCCCGGGTGGAGATGAGTTCTTCCAAATCAGCCAGGCGTCCCCGGCGTTGCTCGATCAGGCCACTAAATTCCATGGAGGGCGAAAACCTCTAGATCTCAGCGGTGGGAGTCAAGAGGCTTGCGACAGTTCCTCGTATTCTGGGTTGATAATCTGCCAGATCCACCCTATCTAGCCGCCGTAGCAGTCAAAAGCCCTGTGGTGTAATTGGTAACACAGCTGATTTTGGTTCAGTCATTCAAGGTTCAAGTCCTTGCGGGGCTGCTTGCTCTCAACTGCTAAGACTTTCATTTTTCACCTGGAGACCTAGGAGTCGGGGAAGGTGGGGTGCAACGCATGGTTGAATTCGCTGAGGAACGGCAGCGAATTGCGAAGACCTTCGAGGATTGAGGGACGGCCCTCCAAACCCGCCCTTACTCGTCGTCAGGGGTTGCGCCTCCTCCTCGATTGAAGGTTGCTTCCACGAAGCCAAGCCCCTGCGTCACCTCCTCGAGCATTTCCTTCTGAGCCACATTGAAGACCTGCACCTGATCCGGCGAGAGGATCTGACTTACTCCTGAATTCAGTTCACCTTGTCCCGCGTTCCAGTCTGTCTCTAGACGTTGGACGATCCCTGGCTGTGAAACCTGATTCAAGACTCCACGGCCTTCCCATCGTTGACTGATTCCACTTTGCACTCGATTGCTGTGCATCACCTCCACAAGCTGGGATTCCTGATCCTCGTTCAACGGGTGACCTGCATCCTCCATTGCTTCGCGAAGTCCATTCACCTGCTCGTATTCTGGGAGGCGCGCTTCGTAATCCTGGTAACGTTTCCAGTCTTCGCCGCTGTTGAGAAAGCTTTCCATCTCCCGTTGGCGCTGGGCACTCGCGTCTTCCCACTCCTGCATCACGGTCTCGCGGTCTTCCTTCTTGGCAAACATGAGCTTGCCCCACAGCCCGTCATCGGAACCAGCTTCCGCCCCGGCGAGGGCCAGAAAATGTCCCTCTTCTTCGTCCGAGAAATTGAACTCAGCGAGGAGCGGCTTAAAGACGCGCTTCGCTCGCTTGATGTTCTCTGCCTGCTCCATCTTCTGACCGGCCTCGGATTCTGAAAAGGCCTTCATGAGAGCTCCGATCATTTCTTCGGGGCTCTGTTCGGCCTTTGCGGCCTCTCCCTCGGTGGGTGATTCGGTCTTTACCGCTGCTCTCCCGCTCTTGGCCGAACCCTCTGATTTGGTCGGCAGCACGCGTCCCGCCGGGCGCGGAGTGGATGGGCGAGCTTCGCCCGAACTCTTGGCCGGCCTACCCTCCTCCAATTCCGCGATCTCCGATTCGAGGTTCGAGATCTTTCCCATCCCCATCACAACCATCACTGCCAGCGCGATTGCCACCGCCATCAAAACAAAGAAGCCAGTTTTCATATCTTCCGTGCACATAGCACAGGGAAACCGAATCCGAAACCCCTTAATGTGTCAGCAATCTATCACGCCGGCTTCCGTCAAACATCGGACAAGCGCTCGCTGGTGAAGAAGGCTTTTCGGCAACGCGTGACTACCACGTCGTCAAGGAGTTCAGCAACTTCAGAAAAAGAGCCAAGTGTGCCAGACACAGGGTGAGGGGATAGACGAAGGGAAGCTGGCCCCCACTAATCTCCAAGGCCGTCGCCGTCCTTGTCCGTGACGCCCGAGAGGACGTTACCGATCACGGCTTCCCAGGCAATCTTGCGGAAGATGCGATCAAGTTTCTTACTTGGAAACCCACCCCTGCTACCAAAGCTGATTTCCTTGTCGATCAACTCCGGCGATCGCTTGTAGAGGGTGGCGTAGAAGACGTAGCCTTCCAGTCGATCGAATCCCGGGCCGAGATGACCCAGTTTGTCGCGCCAGAGGGAGCGCTCCTTCTTACCAATGGCGCGGTTGATTCCCTCGACGCCAGGAAGTTCTCCACGGTGGAAGGACTGTGCGGCGAGAACCATGGCATCACAAGTGGGCAGAATGAACACCTTGCCGGGAAACTCCTTGTTCAGCACGTCGACGATTTGGGCGTACTTCGCGTGCTTCACTCTTCCGAGGCGTGTGATGGCTTCGGCCGTCAGATCCTCCTCGGAGTCGGGGATCTTGCCGAGATCTTCGACCTGAGGCCAGGCGTCGGAGAGGTAGAAAACCATCCCGGGATTATGCTTCAGGCAAAACTCGATCCAGCAACGATAGTATGCGGGCCGGTCGTTGAAGTAGGGTCCCCACATCATGACCTCCCACTCCGTATTGGCGATCGATGAGAGCAGTTTTGGTTTCGGTTTACGATCGAACTGAAAGATTCCGTTTTCCTCTTCCCACTTGAAGCGGGCACTACCGGTCATTCCGCCGCCGGTGTGGAGATGCAGGGGCTGTTCGAATCCCGCCGCGCGACAGATGAGAGGAAGGGTCTTGTAGCCGGGCGCCATAAAACTGTGGCCAGTTCCCACGATGCGCTGAGCTCCGTTGGTCGGTTTCGGGAATGAAGTCACGGGCTCTTTTCCGACTCCGAGACTCTTGCCGTAGGTGGCCTTGATCTCTTCGGGAGTTTGGTAGCACAGCGCGTGTTCCGGAAAGCGTTCGGCGTCCCAACCGGGATCGACTTTGAACACGCGTCGGATGCCTCGTTGGACTGCGGGTTGATCTTTCTTCGCCTCGGATTGGGCTTTGTTCCGGTAGGATTTCGCTTCCTCGACGGTGAGTCGACCGTCTTTGTTGAGATCGGCGCCCGGATACTTTTGAAGCCAGCGCGCCAGTTGCTCCTCGGAGGCCTGCGCGCCAGGTGATCCGCCCGCGATGAGAAGCAAAGAGAGGAAGAGGAACTGTTTCACCATGTCAAGAACCTAGGTTGGCGACCTCCGCCTGCAGGGATTTCCGGTTGCCGATCAGCACTGCTAAGAGTT
>JAPKFB010000156.1 GCA_028821775.1 Roseibacillus sp. | reverse complement strand
CTGCTGAGGCACTCGTGAGAAAAGGGAGGCTGATGATGAGAGGAATACCCGAAGGAATCTTTTTCATAAATGGGAGCAAGTTCAGTTAACGGTTCCGCTAGCGGTAATGACGCCGCTCCTCGTGCCCTCACCAAGCAGAGACATCCCCCAGTGGCTGCCCCCGACTCTGACCAAGACGAGCAGCGCCCCATTAAGGGAGGTTCGGTTCATACCCAGCCAATCTGGCAATCCGCGCGATCCGCCACAAGCCTAGAAGGCGAGGGCAGTTCACATGATCGAATGGCGTTGACCGCTGGGAGCGCGGTTACTCCTGCCGCACGCGGAGAAACAGCCGCGGGTTCGCGCTGGTCTCGAAGGTGTAACTTCCCTCCACTGTGGTGTCTTCCGCGAGGATGCCTTCCTCGAGAACGTCCTCCCATTCGACCAGGTCTTGGGAGCTCTCCAGGCGATAGGACTGGCCCGGTCTGGTGCTGAAGACGAGGTCTACGGTCGTTCCGGCCTCGCTCTGCTGGGTAGACAGGATCCAGAGCCTCGGAATGAAGGTGAGCGAGCCTGTGAGGGTATATTGCCCCGGGAGGCTGCCGAGTGCCTGGCTGACCCGGAGGTAATAAGTTCCGGCACCGACCCGGTAGTTGATCCGGAAGTTGAGACCGCTGGTATTGTTGTTCTGGGCGAGGATCGTTCCGGACGAATCCAGGAGAGTGCCCAGGGTGTCGGTTTCGCCGGTTGTTTCCAAGACCAGCTGGCTCTCGCTGTCGACCTCGATCCGGAAAAAGTCCAGATCTCCCGGGATGTCGAGACTGGCGGAAAGAGGAGCTTCGAGGTCGAGAAGAGAGGCGGTTTCCAGGGTGTTTCCGTGGACGTCTGGATTGCCGGCCTGGTTGATCTCGTGGATCCACTCCGTGTCTCCCTGTGTAAACGTGATCTGGGCCCGACGGGGTTCGGGAGAAGAATTGAGCTCCACACCGTAGGAAAAGACCTGCGTCCCGTTCTGAGTGGCAGCTTCGCTGATGCGTAACCAATCACTGGCTTCTTGGTCCCGCTCCCACCTCCAGGTTGCCCGCGCGTCCACGTCGAGGACGAAGGAGCCGCCCGAGGCGGAAACTTCCCGGGAAGCAGGACTAAGATCCAGGTTCTCGAGTGCAGGCGTGGCATCCACGACGACTACCCCTGTGCCGGTCCTTCCTGTGGTATCGGAGGCGGTGTAAAGAAACGAGTCCAGTCCCGAGAGGTTGGAAGGCGGGGTATAAACAAGGTCGGACCGATCTTGCGTAACCGTGCCACCGGCTGCGCTCTCTGAATCAAAGACCGAGATCGTGAGGCGTCCCCCATTGGAGTCATAGTCGTTGGCGAGGGGTGACAGCCTGGTGGGTGGTGAAGGTTCCCCGGAGTCCAGTCCGGCCACAAGCTTGGCCTGGATCAGGAAGTCACTGCTGCTGGTGCTTTCGTTGAGTCCGTGGATGGCCAGGATGTTCTCCCCCGATACTAGGGCATCGAGGTGCTCACTGATGTTGAAATACTGATAGAGAATGGCGGCATTGTCTGAGTTCAGCCCAGTTGCCGCCGAGAGGTGGGCCGGGTTTGCCGGTGCGTTGGAAGAGGTAACCTCCTGGCCATTCAGATAGGCGATGAAGCCGTCATCGTATCGCATTTTCAGGATCATTCGGTTCCACTGCTCGAGGTCTTCCTGCTCCACCGTGAAGGGAATGCGGATGAAGCAACTGGTGCGATTCGACATCTCGTTGTTCACGTTGGTCTTGATGAAGGTGCTGTAGCTGATGTTATTGTTGTTCGTGCTGCGTTCGTAACCGACTCCATTGACGCCCGACGTCCAAGTCCGGTCAACGAAGGGCTCATTGCCCCCCTGCCACCTCGCGCCCAGTTCCCGGACTGGGACATGCACCCGGACGGGATGATTGTCGGAAACAAGGACAGAACCGGTCATGAGGCGCTGGAGTCGGAGGGTGTCCATGCTCGCATAGGGGGGGAGTTCCACGTCACTGAAGCTGCCTTCCTTCCGGATAACACCTGCGTTGGCCCGCTGATTGCGATAGTTTAGGATGAGAAAGGCTTCTCCTGCGCTCATGCGGGCCGGACCTCCGTTGTCCATGATTCCCAGCCCCTCGGGATTGCCCGCTGCCTCTCTGGTGGAGTTCCAGTTGAATCCGAGTTGCCTGCGCAGGGCATCATCGAAATCACCCGCGGGACCGCTCTGCACGGAGGAGTATCCATTGCTGGCGCCCACGACCCCGGTCCAGGACCAGCCATTGCGGAAGCCGCCGCCTCCCACCACGGTCACCAGTTGACGGGGGGCGTCGGATTGGTTGTTGTTCCATTCAGTCCGGGCCCGGGACATCATGTCGAACCAGCCGGACGACCCATTGTAGGGATCCTGGGACACATCTGCTCTGAGCATGACCCGCCCAAGATAAGGGCGAATCATTGCATCCCTCATGTAAATCGCCCGGATGAGGTTGGTCGTGTATTCGACCCGCTCCAGGGCAGCGGCTGTCTGCGCTCCGATCTGGGTGTAGTAGCTGTTGGACACATCCACTGCGAGATCGAAACCGTGCATCTCCATTCCGCCGAGAGATGAAGTTGCGGTTGTTCCGATGGGAAACCGGTAGTCCGTGAAGTCCTGATAGTCTGTCGCCTGCGTCCGGCTTACATTTTCCCCCTGAGTATACCACATCGTCCCGCGTGCAAAAAGGATCGCGCCCTTGAAGGTCCCGTCATCCAGTTGAATGCCGCAGGAAACGGCGCCGGGCCGATCATCAACGGAGCCAAGATAGGACCGCTCCGGAACGGGGTTGAGGCGCCGGATCGAACCCTCCGCATTCTGAAACCGGAAATCAAAGTTGGGACCGCGGAGGTCGACCCGGGTGAGTCGCATGGTGAGGGTTTCCTCGCCAAGGGTCACCTCCTGGGCGATTTCGTCCGGGGCCGCGTGCAATGACGGGATCAGCGCTGGAAGCAGAAGAGTGAAGAAGGTTGCCCAGAGAGCAGGTCTGCGTGGTGAAG
Source organism: Roseibacillus sp. (assembly GCA_028821775.1). GTDB lineage: Bacteria > Verrucomicrobiota > Verrucomicrobiia > Verrucomicrobiales > Akkermansiaceae > Roseibacillus_B. The sequence continues at coordinate 1,379 of JAPKFB010000156.1, read as the reverse complement.
GGACTGGTTTCATGGACCACACGCTACGCCACCAACATCAACCGTCGAGTTCTTCATTTCCAAACGGGGAGCACCCGGAAGCTCATTCGACGAGTTCGCCGCAACATGGACTGCTCGCCCTTGTCGGGTCCTTTGATGAGGGGGGGCTGTCCTCAGCTCCAGAAAACGACCGATAATAGGGCAGCAATAGGGCAGCGTCCCATCGCAGGCTGTTAGGAAATCTCCATAACCCGTTGATTGTTATGGAGCCAATGGTCGGATTCGAACCGACGACCTGATCATTACGAATAGATCGGAATAGCGGCGGGGATCGCTTTCTGTCCTACTGTGTCCGTATTCGTCGGAACACCCCCCTTCCCTTCTATCTAGACTTGAGGTAGGGTGAGTGAACCCCAGACGCATTGATTCGACCCCGCCAACCCCAAGCTGCGCTCCTTCCTACGCCTGACCGGTGGGGACAGTGAGTGCTACGCAGGAATTGCAATTGAATTTTGTAGTCATGATATCGCGAAAAAATCCCCCGACCCGATCCGTGAACCAAACCCTCCGTTGTTTGGTTCTTCTTGCGTGGCTGCTGCAATGTGCCCTCGTCTCCACCCAGGTCGCCCGTGCCAGCGCCGATAGTATTTTGGTCTTCAACGAGATCCACTACAACCCGGCAGACGGCTCTGCGGATTCCGAGTGGATCGAGTTTCACAACCTGAACGGCGTCGATGTCGATGTCTCCGGCTGGCGCCTACGCGGTGGTGCCGATTTCGATTTCCCCGAGGGCACGGTCGTCGAGGGGCATGGGTTCTTGTTGGTCGCGGCCAACCCGGGCACCGCGGAACTCGCGGGCCAGGGAGCGCTGGGGCCGTTCAGAGGGGCGCTGAACACTGGCGGCGAGTCGTTGCGGATCGAGAACCGTGACCACCGCACGATGGACAGGATCGCGTACGGCGACAGCGGAGACTGGCCGGTCGGTGCCGATGGCTCGGGGGCGACGCTCGCCAAGCGCAACCAGCGAAGCGCCGATAACCGGCCTGCCAACTGGGTCGCCTCGCGCGAGATCGGGGGAACGCCGGGCACGCTGAACTTCCCATTGCCAGGCGCGCCGCCGGTGGAGATCGAGACGGTGATCGCGGAATGGGATGCCGAGTGGCGCTACAATGAGACCGACGACCTCGCCGCCGGCTGGGAGGACACCGCGCACGGCCTCGGCGGCAATTGGGGTTCGGGATCGGGGGTCTTTGGTTGGGGCGACTCGCCGCCTTTACCGATCGGAACCGGGCTGAGTCGCCCGGTGTTCAATAACCCCTATGTGGTCACTTACTACTTCGAACGGGAGTTTTCGCTCACCCAGTCACAGATCGACAACTTAGCACGGCTGGAGATCGAGC
>JAPKFB010000084.1 GCA_028821775.1 Roseibacillus sp. | reverse complement strand
CGGGTTGTCCGTCTCCTTCTTCGAGTTGCGGAGCGCCGGGATCGAGGAGGGCGGTTTCGGGCAGGTTGTTGGCGAGAGCGGTGGCGATCTCAGTTGCGGGAACGGATTCTTCGGCCTGTGCTTCACCCACCGCGCCGGTCGGGCTGGCAGGGAGAGGAGTGTTGGAGACCTCGCCGCTGGCAACTTCGGCCGCGTCGGCCGGGCTTGGCACCGCGGCGTCTGAGGTTGGCGAGCCTTCCAAGGGGGTGGTGGAGTTTTCAGCGACGGCCCCGTTGGGGGTGAACTGTTCGTTGGCCGGATTGGCGGGCGCTTGGTTCGGATTGGGATCGCCCTCATCGAGTCGGGGCGTGCCGGTATCGAGCAAGGCGGCGGCTGGCAAGTCCTGCATTTGGCCCGGGGTGATGGAGGCCTCGGGGAGCTCACTTTGATTGGTGGCTTCACCGACCGGGGAAGCGGGGCCCTCCGCAACGGGGGCCGCCGCGACGCCACCATTTGCGACTTCGCTGGCCTGAGCCTGACTTTGTGCTGCGGCGTCACTGACCGCTTCGCTCTCCGCTTGGGCGGCGGAGGCTCCCGCGACTGAGTTGTCGGGAGTGAAGGATTCGTTGGCGGCGTTGACTGGTTCGGCTGCGGCGTTGGGTTCGCCTTCATCCAAATCCACCTGCTCGGATTCGAAGGGCGAGCTTTCGGGGAGTTCGGCGAGGAGTTCCGATTCAAGGGCCTGGGGTGCATCCGACTGATCTCCTTCCGCCTGGTTGGACTGGGTGGGAGTGACTTCAATGAGCGCACTTTGGGCCGGATCATCGGCAATCGTTTCGGAGGGCTCCACTTCGGCAACTTCGGGTGGAGTTTCCATCGCGGTGTCGGCCACTGCTCCGGACTCGCTGCGCTCGGGGGCAGGGAGGGTCTCGTTCGGTTTGAACTCGGAATCCTCGGGATTGGCAGCCTCCGGAGCGTCAGCAAATTCGCGTTCGTCGAGGACCGGTTGATTGGGTTCAGGGAGCACGGTTTCAGAGAGTTCGCTCAGGAGCGCGGAAGGCTCAACCGGTTGGGTGTTGTGCTCTTCGATCGGGTTCGCGTTTGCGGTCTTGACCTCCACTTGCATCGCTTCCTGCTGAAACTGCGCATCGATGTTCATCGCCTGGGCCTCTTCCTGGGGTTGGAGCTCAGGAACCTCAAAATTAGCGGCGGCCTTCTCGGCAGGGAGGGAGAGATCCGGCTGGGTCACTTCGGTTTCCTCGGGAACGCTCTCGAGGGCCAGTTCTTGCTCGGTGAGGGCATCCAGGCTGATTTGGATTTCGGAGGGGGGAAGCTCCGCTTGTTTCTCGAGTTCCTGGGCAATCACCAGGGCTGCCATGCCGACCAGCATGAGCAAGTGGACAATCGCGGATCCAGCGAGGCACTTGTGGAAGAGGCTGGAAATGTCCTGCCAGCTTTCGAGCAGGTAGATCAGAGCGATGAGGGCGGCGACGGCGAGGATGAGCCACCAAGCGACGTTACCAAGGAGTTCCTTGAACTGCTCCCAGCGGGAGAGGTCGGTGTAACCGATGACTTCGCGCGTGGTGGAACGGTAGAGGCGGTAGTTGGGGTCATCCTCCGAGGAGTCTGTTTCGTGATTGGCGCTGAAGAGGAGGTCAAATCCATCCATGCGGACGGCGGGATCGGTGACGTTGCCCTGCTTGATGTAAAGGTCCACCTTTTCGGGTTTGAGGGAGACTCCAGGGACGACCCGGCTGAAATAGACGGCATAGCCCTTCCTGCCGGAGCTGTCCCGATCGGAGGCGAGAAAGACGTGGTTGCCACGGGCGGTGAGTGCGGCCTGCACGTCATGAGCGCGCGAGTTGAGGTGCGAAACAGCCTCCGCTTCCAGAAAGCGGGGAACTGGAGCGAGTTGGTCCTCTGCCTTGCGGGTGCCTGCGACGGAGTCCGCCACAAAAATGTCCTCTCCCTTCGCCCCCTCTCGATTGGAGGAGAAGAAGAGTTGCTTGTCGCCGGAGGAAAGAGCGGGCCCGGATTCGTCGTCCGCAGTGTTGATCTTGTCGCCGAGCGAAACAACGCCCTCCCACTGAGATCCGTTCCGCCGCGCGAGGTAGAGGTCGAGTCCGCCTTTGCCGCCCTCGCGATTCGAACTGAAGTAGAGGAATTGTCCGTCGCGGGAGAAGGCGGGGCTGCGTTCGTCGGAGGAGGTATTGATGGACTTGATCGCTTCGGGAGTGCTCCAGAGGCGGCCGTTCCAATGGGAGACGAACAGGTCGCCATTGGTCTCATGCTCTTCCCAACGCACCAAAATCATCTGAGTGCCATCAGGAGAGAAGGCGGCTTCGAGACGTCCGGGGAGGTGCTTGGAGGCAGGCTGAGGTTGTTCCTCACGCGCATCCTTCTGGGGGGGTGTTTTGTCAAAGTGGTGGGCCTCCGGATCCTGCCAGAGGACGAAGCGCGTCTTGTCTTCCTCCACCTCGGCCCGCAAGTCCTGGTCGTCTGTGTAGTAGGCCCAGAGGTCGCGGCGCATCTTCCCGAGGAGCGAGATCCCGATGAGGCCGGCCATGGCGAGCAGAGCGACGGGAATGATCCATCTCTTGAGACCCATGAGGCCGCCGCTGCGGATGGTGTTGAAGAACTGCCGGAGGGGGAGCGAGCCACCCTTGCGCGGGCGCTTTGCCACCGCCCCCACCGAGGGAGGGGCTTCCGGGGGGATTGATGCGACCTCGGTTTCTCGGGGTGTGGCAGGCGCCACGACGGGTGCTGATTCTGCGGTTCCCAACCGTTCGGTCGGTCGGATGGAGCTCTTCCCGCGCTTCCGCTTCGCTTTCTGGCCCCCCAACTTCGCGAGTGCGGCCGCGATCTGCCGGGCGCGCGGCAATCCCTTCTTAGGCATCCAGTTTGTGAGCTGAGCGGCCCATTGCGCTGCTTCCGCCAGCGCGCGCCTTCCCCACTTGGCAGGCTTGGAAGCCTTGCGTTTGCGGTTGTGGGCGGGCGGGTCGCTCGGCGGCATGAAGCTCGTTCCGAATTAATTGTTAGTTGCTCGGGGTGGGGGCTGCGCCGGCGAGAAGTTTGCGGGCCTCAGCCGCGGCCTCTTCCTTGTCAAATCGTTGGATGACATCCTTGAACCGTTCGGCCGCTTGTTCGGGTTTCTTCTGGGTCAGCAAGATACGGCCGATCTCAAGAATGGACTGCGCCTGCCACTTGGGATATTGTGGGTAGCTGATCTCGACTTTCACAAATTCAATCACGGCCTGGTCGGTCTGCTTGAGCTTGGCGTAACAGGAGCCCGATTGGAAGCTGCTGCGCACAGTCCAGAGATCGAGTTTCGAGCCGTCGAGGAGTTTGGCATATTCGGGGAGAGCGGCGGTCGGTTCGCCAGCCTGCTCGGTGGCGAAGGCAAAGCCAAAGCGCGCGTTGCGGGTCCAGCGGCTCTCGGGGAATTTTTCGAGGAAGGTGCTGTAGGCTGCGGCGGCTTCGGTGTGGTTGCCGGTGAGGGCCTGCGTTTCGGCGAGTCGCATGGTGATCGATTCGACGAGGGGTTGCGGACTGCCGGTCAGTTTGGAGGCGGCCGCAAAGTGAACGCGGGCTGCTTCAATTTTCTTGAGCTGGAGCTGCGATTCGCCCGCCTGGAAGTGCATCGAGGCGAGTAGTTTTGACTGGGGGTAGTCCTCGAGGAGAGTTTCGAACTGTTCGGCTGCGTTGGGATGATCGCCTTTCTTGAAGTGCGCACTGGCAAGTTGATATCGGATCTCCTCGCGCAGGGCGGCATTCTTGAGATCCTTCAGAGTGGCGGAGAGCTGGGTGATGATCTTGTCCTGCGCGCCGCTGTCGAGGTTGAGCTCCGCGAGTTCACTGTGGATCTTCACGGTGAGCTGGCTTTCGGGATAGTTGGCGAGGAGGAGTTCGTAGAGCTTGGTGGCCTCGGGCATGTGTTTGAGGTTTCGTTCGCACCAGGCCCATTCGTAGATTGCCTGATCCGCGAAATCCGCCTTCGGAAACTCCTTGTGCACGCGATGAAAATGAGTGTTGGCCTTGGCCCACTCCTTGTTGCGGGCGAGCGCAAGGCCCAGGTGAAAGACCACGCGCGCGAGTTTTGGATGCTCGGAATACTGCTGAAGGACCCCTCCGAAGTGCGCGGCCGCCTTGGCATGTTCTCCGGCGTTGAAGATCGCAATGCCTTGTTGAAGGGCGGCATCGGGAGCGAGGGGGTGATCGCTCTTGGCCTGAACCACGCTGTTGAAGTGTGCTGCCGCTGCGGGGTGCTTTTTCTCGGTAGCGTCAATCCACCCGAGGTAGTATTGCACGCGGGGGCGTTGGCTGCCTCCGTGTTTCACGAAGAGCTCATTTTCCCCAGTGTCGGAGGTGACAAACATTTCGAGGGCGGTGCGGGCCAGTTTGAGATTGCCGGTTTCGTAGGCGAGGCGCCCTTGCTCGGCGAGAGCGAGGGGGAGTTGTGCGGTGGGAGGGGGATAGCGGCTGATGAGGGTGGAGAGTTGCAGGAGCGCCTTCTCCTTCTGATCCGTGCGGTCATAGCAAACTGCAAGTTGCACGAGGGCGGTGTCCACGTTGGGTCCCGCCTTGACCACCGTTTCCTTTTTCGCGTCCTTGGTGATTCGAGTGCTGAGAAATTCGGTGAGGGGATCGATGGCGGCGGACCACTTCTCTTGGCGGAAGAGTGAGTCGCCAATCATAAATGGCAACTGGGCGAAGAGCGGGCCGGTGGGCTTGCTCGCGAGCAGGGAAGCCGCACTGGTCAGACAGTCGGCCCAGCGGCCGGCGGCATGATGAATCTGCGCCTGCCGAAAGAGGGCGGCGATGCGATTGGGATGTTGCTCGTGCGCCGCAATGAAGGCGGCGTAGCCCTTCTGAGCCTCTTCGAGCTTATCCAGCAGAAAGAGATTCTCGGCCCGCATGAAGCGCGCGTCGCTGGCGAGGGAATGATCTGGGTGTTTGGCAAGAAACTGGGTGTTGGCGGCCAGGCTGCCTTCGTAGTCCTTGAGCTTTTGCATGCACACTGCGCTCTGGTTCAGGACTTCAGCTTGCTGACTGAAACTGGTGCTGAGCTGGACGGTGCCGAGGGTGGCCAAGGCGCTCTGCCAGTCCGGTTCGGGTTTGGCCATGAGGGCATTGGCGTAGTCAAAACGCAGGTCGTCGATGATCGCTGATTCAGCGAAGGTCGTGGCGGCGGCGGCGAGCACGGTGGCAGCCGTGTCGTAGTTCTTCTCCTGGGGGCGGGTATAGACGCGCGCGAGCCAGAGATTGGCCCGGGCGGCCACTCCGGTGGTGCCTTCGGCCAAGGCCTGGAGCTGAGCGCCTGCAGTCTTGAAAGCCCCGAGTTCCAGATGGGTGCGAGCGAGATAAAGTTGCGCTTCACTGGCGTGCGCTCCATCGGCTGCCGCGGCCAGGTAGGCAGTGAGATCGTCTGCGGACGCCTCATAGTTCTTGAGGACGAAGCGAGTCAGTCCGAGCCGGTAGCGGCACTCGATGGCGTCTGCGCCCTTGAGTTCGGGTTGCGCGGCCGCGAAAGCGACCTCGGCCTCCTTATAGTGTTTGAGCTGATTGTGGCACTCGCCGACCAAATAGAGTGCCCGGGTGCTCCACACTTTGTCTGCCTTCAGAGCCTTGATTTGAGCGAGGGCTGCGATGGCCTTGTCGGGCGCCTTGAGCTGATAGTGCGCATAACCCAGCTGGTAGAGCGCACGAGCGGTCTGGGCATCGCCCGGCATGGCGGCCAGAAGTTTGTTGGCCCAGGGAACGACGTCCTCCCATTTTGCGTTTCCAAAGCTTACGTCACAAATCGAGGCCAGGGCGGTGGTCTGGTAGGCGGCAGATTTGAGATTGGCCAACTCCGCGACGTAGAGGGCCCTCGCTTCCTCCTTGGCCCCCGTGATGACGAGACACTGACCATGCATCATGACGAGACGCTCGCGTATGATGGCAGGATCGAGCTTGGGCTTGGCAAGGAGGGCGGCGAGCGGCCCGATCGCATCCTTGTAGTGCTTCGAGGCGTAGTGGCTGAGGGCAAGACCGCGCCGGGCGAGGTCGGCCTTGGCGTGCTCAGGGTGAGCCTTGAGAAAGGCTTGGTACTGCTGAATGGCAACCGGGAAGAGCTTTCGATTATAGGCGCCGTTGGCGACAAAGTAATGCTCCAAGGCCGGGTCCTTTGCGGCAGGCTCCTCCTGACCCAGGGAGGGAAGAGCGGTAGCGAAAGTGGCGGCGACGAGGAGGCGGAGAAGACGAGGGCTTAGGATTGGAGAGAGGCAAGGCATAGGCGTCCCCAAAATTACAAAGTGAGGGGATGTATTCGTTCACCCATTCACAAGGAGATGTCCATTTTTACATTGGGGAATTTGGATTTCTCTCCGTGGCGATCACCACTGATGGCCAGTCGGATGGGCGAATAAGAGCGCAGATGGGCTCTCGAGTTGTCCAGAAATGAAGGTCAGGAGCCCGTTCAGGAGTCGAAAACATCCTATAACATGTTTTTAATGAGTGAGTTATCGTCTTATAGGAGAATTTGCTGGATTGCGCACCGCGGGTTGGGAGAATGGCACCGCGGCCGAGGGCTGTTCTTATGAACATCATAATCGTCGGAGCCGGGGAGATTGGCCGGTACTTGGCCACGGAGCTTTCCCGGGAAGCCCACAGCATCTCCGTGATCGAAACGAGTCCACGTCTAGCGGCGGAAATGGAGCGGGGGATCGATGCCAAGGTGATATGCGCCGACGGGAGCAGCGTGCATGCCCTGGCCCAAGCCAACATTGGGGAGTGTGAGCTCTTCCTCGCCCTCACCAGCGACAACACCGTCAATTTGATGAGTGCCTCGATGGCAAAGGCAATGGGGGTGGCCACGGTCGCGAGCCGGGTGCATCCTGGGCTCCAGCGCGAAGAGTGGCTCTTTGACTTTCGCGGGCATTTCGGAATCGATCACATGTTCAGCTCCGAGCGGCTCACGGCGATCGAGCTCGCCAAGTTCATTCGGAATCCCGATTCACTGTCGGTGGAGGAGCTGGCGCGCGGAAAGATCGAAGTTCAGCAAGTGCGGGTGGGAGCCAAAAGTGATGGGGCGGACACGGCCCTGAAGGATCTCAAGGCTCCAGGGCGCACGCGGGTTGCCGCCATCACCCGCAATGGAGATAGCTTCGTGCCGGACGCCGAGTCCATTCTCACCGCGGGTGATGTGGTGACGATCTTTGGGGAACCGCGCCGTTTGCGGGTCCTGGCCGAGCGATTGCAAAAGGGTGGCCGTCGGGGCGAGTCCATGCGGGTGGTGATTTTTGGAGGCGGAGAATATGGTTTTGCGCTGGCACAGATGCTGGAGAGTTGGGACTGCCGGGTGCGCATCTTCGAGAAGAATGAGAAGCTTTGTCAGGAACTCACCGAGCGCTTGAGTGACACCACCGTGATCAATGCGGATGCCACCGTGGTGGCGGAGTTGGAAGAGGAGCAGGTGGGCGAGGCCGATTTCTTTGTGGCGACCAGCGCAAGTGATGAGGACAATGTGATGACTTGTCTTCAGGCCCACAACATAGGAGCGAAGAACTGCCTCACCATCATTCACCGAGCAGATTACGCGCGGGCCATTGGATCGAGCGGTCGTCATTTTGGAGTGGTGGCCGCGGTGAGTCCGCGTGAAGCAACCCGGCGGGACATCGAGCGCTATCTCACCACCGAGAAATACTACGTGGTGAAGAAGTTCAGCGCGGGCGAGGTGATTGAGACCGATGTGGCCAAGGACGCCAAGGCCGTCGGGATGAAAGTGAGCGAGATCGATTGGCCAGCGGGTTCCGTCCTGGTCGGCTTGCTGCGCGGCCTGCAGGCCATTGTACCGGGACCGGATGATGTGGTGGAGGCGGGTGATCGGATCTACGCGATGGTGTCTCCAAAGGTGCGTAAGAAATTGCTGAAGTTGCTTCACTAGCGAGCCCCCGACAAAGGCGGGGGGCGAGGGCCTTCCGCGAGCTGTGCTTACGTATGAATTTCCGATTATTAGCGAAGATCCTTGGTTTGTTGCTCACCTTGGAGAGTGTTGCGATGGTGGCCTGTGGGGTTTTTGCGAACTTCGATCCCAACGATGAGCTCGGAGTGGCAGTGCTTCCGCTCATGATCGCGGGAGGGATTACCTTTCTCGCGGGGATCGTCCTCATCATCATTGGGTGGGGCAAATTTGAGCGCATTCCCCGGAGGGAGGGGGTGATGATTGTCGGCTTGGGCTGGGTGCTCAGCGGAGTCTTTGGTGCGATCCCCTTCGTCATGGCGGAGCCTGGTCTTCCTCCGAGCGCGGCGCTCTTTGAATCGGTTTCGGGATTCACGACCACGGGGTCGACCGTGATCGCTGATCTCGAGCAATGGCCAGACGGAATCCTGCTCTGGCGTTCGGTGACGCAGTGGCTGGGAGGCCTGGGAATCCTGGTCTTGTTCGTGGCCATCCTGTCCGCGATGGGAGGAGGTGCGAAGTCACTCTTTCGCAACGAGTCGTCCTTTCAGCCCGGCGAAGCGGCCACTGCCCGCATTCGGGACACGGCCCTCTCGTTGTGGAAAGTGTATCTCTTCCTCACGGTGTGCTGCCTCCTTGGGTTGCGTGGATTGGGGATGAGCTGGTTTGATGCGGTAACGCACTCCTTCACCACAGTGGCGACCGGGGGCTTCAGCCCTCACAACGAAAGCATTGGCTATTTTTCGGGTTGGGAAACCGGTCTCTGGATCGAGATTTGGTTGGAACTTTTCATGTTGCTGGGCAGCACAAGCTTCCTGATTTATGTCGTGATCGTTCGGCGGGATTGGGAGCGCCTCAAGCGACAGGAAGAAGTTCGTTGGTATTTACTCCTGGCCTTGGTGGGGTGCCTCGGGGTCTGGGCGGTTGGAGTCTGGGGGGGTGGGCATGCGGTGGGGCAAACCTTACGAGGGGCGGTTTTCACCACCATTTCAATGATCTCAACTTCGGGCTTCGTCACGGCGGACTATGAGCTTTGGCCGGTTGGGACCCACTTCATTCTGCTCGCGATGATGTTGATCGGAGGCTGTGCGGGTTCGACTTCTGGAGGCATGAAAGTGAGTCGCCTGATCCTTCTCTTGCGCGCGGCCTCACAGGAGATTGTGAAAGCATTTCGGCCGAATCAGATTCTACGGATGCAGGTCAACGGAAACGCCATCGACGATACTGCGCGGGCGCAGACGGTTCTCTTTGTCGCCTTGTTTTCCCTGATGGCAATGGCATCGATGGTGGTCGTTGCCATCATTGAAACGGCCCATGGGGTCGACTTTGAAAGCACGATTGCGATTGTGCTGGCCACCTTTGGGAATGTTGGGCCGGGGTTTGGCGATGTTGGTCCCACCGATACCTTTGCCGAATTGCGCCCCGTGACCCATCTCTTTCTCTCGCTCCTGATGGTGCTGGGACGATTGGAGCTCTATGCGGTTCTGGTCTTGTTCGTGCCGGCGGTTTGGAAGAAATATTAGAGTGATTGAGGGGAAGAGCGTCCTAGGGGGTCCTACCGAGTGCCCGAAAACCCGTCTGGTGGCGGGGTTGGAATTAATTCGGAAGAAACGATCTGGCGCTGTGAAAGGGGACTGCGGCCTATTTTTCGTTTCGCCGCGTCCTCGTCCGGTTCTGTGGGCCTAGAGTTCGCTGGCCCCCGGCTCTTCTTCGCGTTCGTCCCTCTCCTCGTATTCGCCGTTGAGTTGCTCTCTCCAGTAAGAGAGGAAGAACTTCTTCTCCTGGAAGTTCACGAGGTGGTCCGAAGTGCCGATGATGGGACGCAAAGTGGTGGTCATTTGCAGGGTGACGAGGAGGAAGACGCCACACCAGATCGTGAGGTGAGCGGTGTTGGTCATGCCCAGCGCACGACCGGCGTGGAAGACGAGGACGAGCCCGAAACCTGCACACACGATCCAGAGGCTGAGCAGGAGGAAACCGAGGAAGGTGATCGAGGTGCTCGAAGCGCTGAAGAGCCAGACGACCGGAGCAAAGCCCACGAGGAGGAGGCCGGAGAGGGCGATCAATCCGCAGAGTACTCCGACGATGGTGCGAAACTTGGCATCGAGTCCCCCGAGGCAGGCAAAGATGTAGAGGCTGGGGAGACAGATCAGTCCACTGAAGAGGAGACCGCTGACAATCTTAAGCGGGGCGGCCCAGATTTGTTCCTGCCACGAAAAGGTGCCGACCACCAAGCCGAAGATCACGAGGCTGGCGATCGAGATGAGGAGGAGGCGGAGGAGGATCTGGCGGCCGTCTTCGTCGGTTTCCAGGCTGTAGATCAGGGAGAGCGGTCTCTTGAGCAGCTTGTTCATGATATTGGGAAGATCGCAGCCTCCCTCAAGCGGTTCGAAGCCTCCTTGGGGATCACGAGAATCGGCGCGTAGAGCTGGCATGGGCGGTGGAGGCGGGGTGGCTGGATTCGGTTCGTCAGTCATGGCTATGATCAGTGTTCAGGTTTGGTCTTTCAGAATGGGGAAACGTTTTTCAGGGCGTAGAAGACAGCCTCGTAGAAGCTGCCATCGAAGGGATCGGTGCGGAGGAATTCGACTTCGAGTCCGGGGGAGACGAAGAAGGGGCGCAAGTTCCAGGAAATTTGTGCACCCACGAAGAGGCTGCCCGCGAGCCACGCGAAAAAGGCATGGGTTCCCGCCCGACGGGTATCGGCGAACTCGCGCACGTAACCGAGCAGGCGGTAGTGGGCGAGAATGCCCGCGAAGGCGATCATGATGGTGTGGAGCAGCAGATTGGCTCCGTGCCAGGACATACTGCCAGGGGCGCCGGGTTCGGGCATGTTGAGAGTCGCGAAGAAGGTGACCGGACTGAGCGCTCCCAGAATGACGCTCATGATCGCAAAGCCGGTGAGCAGGAATTGCAGGCTCTGTCGGAACCCAAGTCCGCTTCCCAGGACGAGTCCAAGCATGCCGTTGAGGATGGTATTGAGGAAGAGGGTGAGGAAGATGATGGCGGGCAGCTTGATCGCAACGTAGGTGGCCATTTCCAAGCCGTTCCGCAGGCCGATGCTGAACCCGTAGGTGCTGCACCCAGCGATGATGAGGATTGCGCAGATTCGGAGCGAGCCGCGTTGGGGGTCCTCCATCCAGGAGGTGAGGAGCGCGCGCTCCCCACGGCACAGCGCGGGAATGGTCCGAGCAGTACTTGATGGTGGCGGCATGGTCGATGACGGCGTCACTTTGTGTCGCAAAGTTAGTATCCTCAGGTTCAATGACGTTCAAAATTTCCCAAATCGATCACCTTGCGGTTAGATTGCAGGGTCCTGCGAACAGGGTGCCGAGTCCGGGCTATTATTGAGGAAGAGCGTGCCGATTATGGACAAGCGGTCTCTTTGCGCAGATGAGAGTCGTGAGGTGGAAGTGAGCCAGTATCGTCGGGTCTTGAATGGGTTTCGGCGATTCAGAGCAAGTGCGGGCTCGAGCAGTTTGGCCGATATTAAACAAGGGTGGGGGAGGGCGGAGAGGGAGGGGGGTGAGAGGACCCGAGGACGCGAATCGTTTGCGTCCTCCGTCTGGCCCCGCAACGCAGGAAGGTCCTCGCTTTCACGAGTCGGCCCGCCCTTGGACGGCGCCAAGGGTGGGGGAAATGTTCGCTCCGTCGGCACTCTGGGCCTCTCCGTGCTAGGGATTGAGGGTGAGCCGGTGCGGGTCGTAGTGATCGTTGGGATGGAAGAGCCAGCCGGGGGTGCGTTTTAGGAGCTCGTAGTTGGCGAGCTTGAATTCGGGCAGGAACAGATTGCTGTTTGGCTCGTAGACATCCTGGCCGGTGTAGTGACCCCAAATGCGGTATTCGTAGTTGTGGTCGTAGGCGTGGTGTGCTCCCGGAGGGCCGTTCTGGGGAAGGTTGTCGACGGTGCGGGTTTGATTCTGATTGAAGACGACCAGATTTGCACGGGACCAAGATTGACCGGGCTTGCGGAGGTAGCCCCAGAACCAGGTGCGCTTCACGTAGTAGCGGCGACCAATGTAGAAGTCGCCGGTCTCTTCGGCTCCGATTTGGGCTTTGCGGACGGCGATGCTGGGGCCGCCCATATTGGCTGGGCCGTAACTGGGAGGGGTTGTTTCACAGGAGGTTATCAATAAACCTACGCAAAACACTACGGCGGAAAAGCTCGTGCGCATGCGGCAGAATCTCCTGTCCGGGTCCTGCTAGGTCAAGCGGGATCGGAAGTCCGGGCAGGGGAAAACCCTTGCTTGGGTGGCGAAATGGGGATAATCGGCTTGCACACCCTTTGCCCCTCCAGGGGGGTTGGCCCCACGATCCCCATGAAACTTGTATCGCTTCTCTCGGAGCGTCGCGTCCTACCGGAGATGACTTCGGACACACCTTGGGACGCAATTGGCGAACTTGTCGACCATTTGATCTCGACCGGACACGTTGAGCCCGAACGGCGGGAGGATGTCCTGAAGGCGCTGCACGCCCGGGAGGATCAGGTGAGCACGGGGATCGGTCATGGGGTTGCGATTCCGCATGCCTACTGCGATCGGATCGATGAACCCGTGGCGGTGCTTGGGCGTTCCCACGAGGGAATCGATTTTGAGGCCTGCGACAACGCGCCGGTGCACTTTGTCATTCTCCTGCTGGTCCCCAAGGATCAGCCGCACCTTCACTTACAGACCTTGGCCTCGATCGCGCGGCTCTTCTCGCAGTGCGAAGTGCGCAAGAAGTTGAAGTTGGCGAATTCGGCCGGAGATCTGTTGGAGGCTGTGGGATGGGGTGAGGCCCAGGCGGCCTGATAAGAAACGGAAGAAGATGATATGACGTTGGCCGAACAACTTCGGGAACGCCTGCGCGCCGGATTCACGGCTTGCGGGTTTGATGGCGAAGCGCTGGAAAAGGTCGGGGTCACTCAGGCCGCGGACCTGCGTTTTGGAGACTATCAGTCAAACGCCGCAATGGTCCTGGCCAAGGGTGCCAAACAGAATCCGCGCGCGCTGGCAGAGTCGGTGTCGGAAGCGACGGATGTTGCGGGTCTCGCTAAAATTGAGATTGCGGGTCCTGGATTTCTGAACTTCCGCGTGAAGCCCGAGGCTTTTGCCTTGCGTCTTGGGGACATGCTCGGGGATGACCGACTCGGAGTCGCGAAGGTGTCGCAGGCCCTCAGGATCGTGATCGATTTCAGTGCTCCGAATGTGGCGAAACCGATGCATGTCGGGCACCTGCGCTCGACTTTTATTGGCGATGCGCTGGCGCGGGTGGCCCGATTCCTCGGTCACGAGGTGATCACCGACAATCACATCGGCGACTGGGGGACCCAGTTTGGGATGGTGATCTGGGCATGGAAGAAGGAACTCAACCGCACGGCTTTGGAAGGAGATCCCCTGACCGAGTTGCTGCGCCTGTATCGGCTGGCGAGCTCGCAGAGCAAGGAGGAGGACGCGATTCGCGAAGAGTGCCGGCAGGAACTCGTCGCCTTGCAGCAGGGGAACGCCGAGAACCTTGAGATCTGGAAGGAGTGCGTGAGGCTTTCCCAGGAGGGCTTGCGTGCGATCTACGAGCGGCTCAATGTGAGCTTTGATCATTGGTTGGGCGAGAGCTCCTACAATGAACGGCTCGCCGACGTGGTGGAGAGCCTGGAGGAGGCGGGGTTGGCCCGCGAGAGTGACGGGGCCGTCTGCGTGTTCTCGGATGAGTCGCTCGCACCGAAGATCGATCCCTTCAAGATTCAGAAGGAGGGCGAGTGGGAGGATAAGCCCATGATCGTGCGCAAGAGCGATGGGGGCTTCAACTACGCGACGACAGACATCGCGACGATTGACTATCGGGTGGAAGAGTTTGCGGCGGACTGTGCGTGGTACGTGGTTGATCATCGCCAGGGAGATCACTTCAAGCAGTTGTTTTCGGTGGCGCAGCGTCGAGGTCACAAGCTCGCCCTCGAGCACATTTCGTTCGGGACCATTCTTGGGAAGAATGGGAAGCCGCTGAAGACGCGGGAAGGTGATCTTCCCTTGCTGAGTGACCTGTTGCGCGATGCGGTGCAGGCAGCGCGGGAGAGTTCCGAAGGACGCACCCGGGTGGAAGATGAGGAGCAGCGGGAGTTGCTGGCGGAAACGATCGGACTGAGCGCGATCAAGTTCATGGAACTCTCGCACCACCGGACTTCTGACTACATCTACGATTTGGAAAAGATGGTGGCGATGGAGGGAGATACCGCGCCTTACCTGCAGAATGCCTACGTGCGCTGCCGGACCATTTTCAGTAAGCTCGCTGAGGAAGTTTTCCTGGATGGGGATGGCCTTGTTCTCGAGGGGGACGAGGAGATTCATCTTGCCCGCATGTTGTCGCGATTCGGGGAGTCCGTTCCGGCGGTGCTGGACGAATTTCGAGCCAACCTCCTGGCGAGCTATTTGCTCGATCTGGCGCGGGCGTATCACTCATTCTACCACGTTTCGCCGGTCCTCAAATCAGAGGGGGCGGTGCGCAAGACGCGCCTGGTGCTCTGTGAGTTGACGGCGCGGGTATTGCGGAAAGGGTTGGAACTGCTCGGCATCGATGTGCCGGAGCGCATGTAACTGACAGCCACCATGAATGAGCAGGACATCATCGTGATCAAGATCGGGACCGGAGTCTTGACCAAAGAGGACGGAACCCTCGATGGGGCTTCCCTCGCGCGACTGGTTGGTGCGATCGCAGATTTGCCGAATCATCATCAGCGCGTGGTGCTTGTTTCTTCGGGAGCGGTGGGAGCCGGCATTCCTGCGCTCAATCTCGGTGAGTATCCCGGCGACGTGCCCACCCGACAGGCTGCTGCAGCGGTGGGGCAGACTCGTCTCATGCATGCCTATGAGAATCTTTTCCGCAGTTTCGATGTGAGCGTGGCGCAGATCCTGCTGACTGCCGCGGACCTAGAGATCGACGAGCATCGCCAGCGGGTCACGGATCTGCTGGAGCGTCTTATTGCGGAGGCCAAGATTGTCCCGATCATCAATGAGAACGATTCGGTGGCGGTCGAGGAACTCAGTGTGGGTGACAACGACATGCTCTCGGCGCGTGTGGCCAGTCTCCTGGGTGCGCGGTTGCTGGTGTTGCTGACGAGCGTGGATGGGCTTCTTCCACCATGCGGGGATGAAATCGTGCGCGAAGTGGAAGAGGTCGAGGAGGTTCTCTCTTTTGCGACCGAAGGGAAAGGACGGTTCGCGATTGGTGGCATGGAGTCGAAGTTGCAGGCCGTGAAGTGGGCGGTGGACGAGGGGGTGGAAACAGTGATTGCGAATGGTCGCCGGCCGGATCGACTGGCTGAGATTGTGGCGGGCGCAGGGTTTGCGACGCGGTTCCGTCCTAGCGCTTGAAGCAAAATTCCCTTATAGAGAAATCGTCATGAGCGCAGCTGTAGCTTTGAGCCCTGAAGAAATCCACGACGCCGTTTTTGCGATGGGGAAGAAGGCCCGGATGGCGGCGCATGCCTTGGCGGTCCTGAGCACGGATCAGAAAAACGCAATCCTGCGTGCGATGGCGGCGGAATTGCGCGTGCAGTCAGCTGAAATCCTGACAGAGAATGCGAAGGACCTTGCGGCAGGGGAGGCGAGTGGATTGACCAAGGCGATGCTTGATCGATTACTTCTCGATGAGACGCGACTTGAAGCGGTGGCCAGTGGAGTGGAACAAGTTTCCAAGCTGGATGACCCTGTGGGAGATATTTTGGACGAGCGGACACGGCCGAATGGGATTCGCATTCAGCAAATCCGGGTCCCGATTGGAGTGATTGGCATCATTTACGAAAGTCGACCGAACGTGACCAGTGATGCGGCGGTGCTCTGTTTGAAGTCGGGGAATGCGACAATTTTGCGGGGTGGGTCGGAAGCGATTTATTCCAACCGCGCGATTGCAGCAGCCTTGCAGGCCGGGGGGGAGAAGGCGGAATTGCCACAAAACTCCATTCAACTTATTCCGTTCACCAATCGCGAGAGCGTGAACGAGATGGCTTCGATGGATCGCTATCTTGATCTCATCATTCCCCGGGGAGGAAAGGGCTTGATCGAGACGGTGGTTTCCCTGGCGCGCATGCCGGTAATCAAGCACTACGATGGTATTTGCCACGTGTTCGTTGATCGGGCGGCGGATCTGAAGATGGCGGTCGAGATCGCGGTCGATTCCAAGACGCAGAAGCCGAGCGTATGCAATGCCCTGGAAACCCTCCTGGTGCATGAGTCGGTGGCGAAGGAGTTTTTGCCTCTGGTCGCCGAGGGGTTGGCGGCTCGCAAGGTGGAGATGCGGGGATGTGAGAAGACCTGCGCGATTCTGGGCGACCAGGCGTCGGGGGCGAGGGAGGAAGATTGGGGGGCGGAGTATCTCGACTACATTCTTGCGATCAAAGTGGTGGCTTCGCTGGAGGAAGCCGTGCTGCACATCAATGAGCATGGTTCGCAGCATACCGATTGTATCGTGACCACGGAGGAGGGCGCAGCAGAGCGCTTCCTGTGCGAAGTCGACTCCGCTTGTGTGCATCACAATGTCTCAACGCGCTTCAGCGATGGCGAAGAATTTGGATTTGGAGCGGAGATCGGAATCTCGACCGACAAGCTCCATGCCCGCGGGCCGATGGCTTTGCGCGAGTTGACCTCGTATCAGTATCGCGTGCGTGGTGAGGGGCAACTCAAGGCTCCGCCGGGCTAGCGGCGAAAGGCGACGGTCGGGGCTGGGTGCGATCGTAGCCAGGCAAGGTCTGAACACTCACCACCCGGAGTGGCCTGAGAGTGAGCTACTCGGTTCCTTTTTTCTTTTCGATGAGCGGATTCTCCTTGTTCCACATGTCGCCCCAGAGTCCCTTGGATTGGGGATACTCGGTCTTGGGGAATTTGCTACGGTGTCCGCTGGCAAGTCCGAAGTAAAAGGCCGTGATGGCGAGAAAGAGGAGGCCGATCGTGATCGCGAAATTGGTGGCGGACTCGTTTGACTGCGACGAGACCAGGGGAGAAACCGGCATCTGGGGAGGCTTGGAACTAAGGGCGGGAGTGGGGCGTTTGGAGACCGGCTTGTCGTGGTTGTCCTCGTCTCGAGAGTTCTTTATGGAGCTCTTGTTTTTCTTGAGCTTGGGAAGCGGCGCGCGCTGCTGTGGAACGTGATCTTCCTTGGCGAGGGTGTCCGTTTCCTGGTTGGTCAGTTTAAAATCCAAGGCGGCATCACCAACCAAGACGTCCTGGCCATTCTCGAGATCGATGATATCCATGCGATCTCCGTCGAGTTTGATCCCGTTCGTCGAGTCCTTGTCTTCCAAGGTGTAGCCGCCCTCGTTGCGACGCATCTCGCAGTGGTGGGAGGAGACCGAGGGACAATCGATCACGATGTCATTGTCGGAGGCCCGACCGAGGCGGACGACCTCGCGTTCGAGAGAGAACCGATAGGGCTGGGCGTTTTTACCGTGGACGGTAATGCAGACGCGGGGCATGGCAGGTTTCGAAGGTTGTGGTGAGGTGAAAAATGAGGGGTAGGCTTGGAGACCCGGTTGACACAAGGGCGGGAACGGGTTAGGTCCCCACCCTTTGTAGAGCTATCATGAGTAAGACGGAGACTGAAACCAGAGAATTTCACGCAGAAGTGCGGCAGTTGTTGGATATCGTTATCCACTCACTCTACAAGGATCGTGAAATCTTCATTCGAGAGCTGATATCCAATGCCTCAGACGCTCTGGAAAAGCTCCGCCTGACCCAACTCACGGAGAATGACGTTTTTGAACCGGATCTCTCGCTGGAAATCAATATCACGACCGACGAAACAGCCCGCACGATCACAATTTCGGACTACGGAATCGGGATGACGCGGGAGGAGTTGGTGGAAAACCTGGGGACGATCGCCCACTCTGGCACGAAGGCCTTTCTCGAAAAGATCAAGGATGGGGGCAAGCCCGATGTGATCGGGCAGTTCGGGGTTGGTTTCTACAGCGCTTACATGGCCGCGGATCGGGTGGAGGTCTTCACCCATTCCTGGAGGGAAGATGCCGAGCACCTCCGTTGGGAGAGCGATGGAGCGAGTGGCTACACCATCGACCAAGTGGAAGGGCAACGCCGTGGTGCCCGCCTCGTAGTTCATCTCAAGGAAGAGCACGCGGAGTTTGCCAAGACCACCCGGGTGCGGGGCATCATCGAGCGCTACTCGAACTTTGTGGGATTTCCGGTGAATCTGAATGGCGAGCGCGTCAACACCGTGGACGCCATCTGGCTGAAATCGAAGAACGAAGTCACCGAGGAGCAATACAAGGAGTTCTATCAATTTGCGGCTCACGCGATGGATGATCCGCGCTACACGATGCACTTTGCAGCAGATGCGCCTCTGGCGATCAATGCCCTGCTCTTTGTTCCGGGGGAAAATGCAGAGCGTTTTGGACTGGGTCCCCAGCCTTCAGGGGTGGGGCTGTATTGTCGCAAGGTGATGATCGATCCGCACCCCGAGGGCTTGCTTCCTGAATGGTTGCGCTTTCTGCGCGGAGTGATCGATAGCGAAGACTTGCCTCTGAACATTGCGCGCGAATCGATGCAGGACAGCGCCTTGGTGAGAAAACTGAACGAGGTGTTGACCAGGCGTTTTCTCAAGTTCCTCGACAAGCAGGCCAAGGATGACATTGAGGGCTACAAGGAGTTCTACCAGCGATTCAGTCGATTTCTCAAAGAGGGGATCGTGGCTTCTCCGGAACACCAGGAGTTGCTGGCGGGACTATTGCGCTTTAACTCGTCGATGACGGAGGGTGAGGACGTCACGTCCTTGCCGGACTACGTCGATCGCATGAAGGACGGACAGGAGGAGATTTACTTCTTGGTGGGGGCGAGTCGCGAAGCCATTGAAAAGGGGGCGTTCTTCGAAGGATTCAAAGCGCGGGGACTTGAAGTTGCCTTCTTCACCGAAGGGGTGGATGAATACGTCTTGGAAGGTCTTCGTGAATTCAAAGGCAAGAAGTTGGTGGCCGCCAATAGAGCCGGGATCGAACTCGAAGAATTGCCCGAAGAGGGCGAATCACTGTCCGAGCAAGAGACTGAAGATCTCGTCTCTTGGTTGAACTCAGCGCTCGATGGCCGGGTAAGCCGGGTCGATGCTGGAAGGCGTCTGGTGAATCATCCAATGGTGGCTCTCCTTCCGGAGGAGGCGCCCAATGCCCAGATGCGGGCCATGATGGCTGCGATGGGGCAGGACGTGCCGGAGACGAAAGCCAAGCTTGAGATCAACCCGCGTCATTCGTTGATCAAGCGGTTGGCGAGCATCCAGGACAGCCAGCGTGAGTTGGCCGACAAGGTGGCCAAGCAATTGACCGATCATGCTCTCTTGGCTGCTGGATTGGAGATCAGCGCGAGCGACGTTTCCGAAGGGATGACGGAGCTGTTAGAAAAGCTCCTCGAAGATCGGGAGTAAAGAAAGACGAGGCAGGAGTGGGCGTCACAGAGTAGGTTCGGGGAGAGCCATTGATTGATCCCTGGGGATCTGTCGGACTTTAAGCGTTTCCGAAAATCCAGGAGATTCAATCCATGGGAGCGCGCATTGTATCCGTGGACCGGGATACCCCAATGCTGTTGCCCCCCGACCTGCGGGACTGGGTACCGGAAGATGATCTGGCCCATTTCGTGGCGATGAGCTCTTGAACAAGGCGCGCGATCCGCGATTCAAATTTGCCGTGGAGGGTGAGGGGACAAGGTGACGGCTTCTCGCTACTTGGTGAGAAAAACATCGCTGCGCACGACCAGGTGGATCAGGTCGCGCAGTTTGTTGCCGCTCTTTTTCATCTCCGCGACAATGT
>JAPKFB010000155.1 GCA_028821775.1 Roseibacillus sp. | reverse complement strand
CTGATGGCCGAAGCGGGTGTCGGTGTTGCCCGCATTGTCCGCCACGGTGAACCCAGCCGTCATGCCGCTGTTGTCGGTCTGGTAATACACGAGAACATTATAGCCGAAATTCGTAAACGCAGACCCGAGACCTGCCACGTTGATCGATCCGTTGGCGTGGAAGTTGTCGAGGTAGCCGGACAGCATATCCTGGTCGCCGCCTGCGCCGTTCGCGGAAGAGGTCGACCAGGTGTTGTTGGTCACCCAGCTGAAAGACGCGGCAGTCGCAGCACCGGTGGAATCCACGAGGGCGGGAACCGTGAGCCCCGCTCCGACGTTCGAGGCTCCGATGGCGTTGTTCCAGTTGCCCAGCTGCCCGAGGCCGGCAGCCCCGGTCACGATGCCTTCCCCGCCAGCGCCACCAGCTGATACCGAGTTTGCGTTTCCACCAGCGATGTTGATGCTGATGACAGATTGGGCCAAGCCGAGGACCGGCGTGAGGACAAAAAGAATCGCGGTAAGAATTGATTTGGGGTTCATGGTTGTGGTTTTGATCGCTGTGGAGGATTGAAGTGAAGGCAGTTTTTCTGCTATTTGCGACGATCGGGCAGAGCGAGCTGAACGAGAACGGAATCGTTGTTGCGGGTCGCGAAGAGATCGATTCGCCCGTCGGCATTCAGATCGCGCGCCGCCAAGCCACGCAGGTCGCCGGGGAGCAACAGGCCGCTCTCGCCCGGGTCTACGGCAACGAATTGACCCGATCCGTCACCGCTTAAAAGAACTCCGATGCCCCCGTCGTAAGGTCCGGTCTCCCACTGCGGTTGGTAGAAATTTCCTGCGAGCGCGAGGTCGAGGTGTCCGTCCCTGTCAAAGTCCTCGAACGCCATGCCGAAGATCGGCGAAATCTGGGCAATGCGCGGCAACGGACGAAATTCGAACTTGCCGGTTCCGTCGTTGATGAGGAGTCCGGACTCCAGGGTATGACATTCGAAGCGCTCGGCGCTCTTGATGGGCGTCAGGCCGTAAATCTCGTCCAGCGAGGAGGAGGCGAAGAGGTGGTAGGTTTTAAACTTCTCTGACAGCCCCGGCATTGCTGCGAGCGAACAGCTCCGCCCCCGGATGGGGACGAGCACCCCGTCCTCAATCTCAGCCTCTACGATGTGACGCTGTCCATCACCATGGTAGTCGCCGTAAAACAGGAGCGCCGGAGCTTCGCGCGAGGCGTGGTACTTGGTGTTCAATCCGAAGTTCGCAACCACGAAATCCATGTCTCCGTCGGCATCGATGTCCGCCCCTGCAATCCCATTCCACCAACCGTGCCGCCCGCCCAGTCCGGCTTCGCTCGTAGTTTCTCGAAGGGTGCCATCCTTGTTGGCAAAGACCCTGACCGGTCCCCACTCGACCGCCACCACCAGATCCTTCCAGCCGTTCGAATCGACATCGGCCCAGACGGCGCCCGTCACGAGCCCGGCGTGGCGAACTCCCGGCACCCGATCCTCGGGGGCCTCGACAAATCGCACCTCCCCATCCGCCGACTCATTGAGAAGAAGACGGCTTTGAGGAGAAATCGGATACTCGCCCGGGACGACGCGGCTTCCCACGAACAGGTCGATGTCGCCATCGTGATCAAAATCGGCGGGCACCACGCAGGATCCGGAGTCCCTCAGCTCGGGGAGCGCAGTGGCCGCCGCGGCGGCGAAGCCTCCACTCCCATCATTCAGGTAGAGGCGGTCGCCGAGCTGGGGAGCGCCAGCTTTGTACTCGTAGCTCCCGCTCACAACGTAGAGGTCGAGATCATCGTCACCATCGGCATCGAAGAACTGCGCGGCAACCTCCTCGCAATCGGACGCCTCCACAAAGGCCGCGCACACCACCGGCTTGAGGTTCCCCCCGCCTTCATTACGCAGCAGTTGGCCCGGCGTTCCCCGGCCCTGGCCAAAGAACAAGTCCTCGTCACCATCGCCATCGATGTCACCCCAGGCAAAGGCTGGCCCCTGTTGGGAGAGTTTGTGGGGCAGGAGCGGCTGTTTCATAAAATCGTTGAAGAGGCGCTCGCGGTGCGTGAGGCCGGTGAGGGTCTGCGGGGAATTGAAAAGCGGACCGGGTCGCACTGCCTCCGGTTTGATGACGGACCCCGCGCCGCGTTGGATGATGTGCCGATGGTTGGCCGCCAGATCTGAGATCAACTCCCGGCTGCCATCCGGCCAGCGAATGCGTAGCTCGTCGATCACCTCGCCGGCATTGAGGCCGAACAACAGTTCTGTCGATCCCGTGGTCAAGTAGCCTCCGGCTGTGCGCACAGTGCCCATCTGGACGCCGGATGCCGTCTCGATTTCAACGGAGGCACCAATTGCATCGCGGTTGGCGCCGGATTGCTGGAGCGCGATCACGACGCGGTTTTTCTTTTCCCCCGCATTGTTGAGGTAGATCGAGGCCGGCTCCTCCATGTTGGTGACCAGGAGGTCGAGGTCGCCGTCGCGATCGAGATCGCCGCACGCGATGCCGTGGCTCACTCCCTCGTGATCGAGTCCCCAGGCCGCTCCGCTCTCTTCGAACCGCAATTCGCTGGCATTGCGAAACACGCGGTTGCGTTCCGGCGCCGGCGGGCTGGATTTTGAAAGGTCCCATTTGGTGCGACCGATGAGATCGCTTGGGTCGAAGGGATGGTCGGCGTGGTTGAAGGCGCGAATTGCGCCATTGGCGACGAATACATCAACGCGGCCGTCCAGGTCGAAGTCGGCCAGCTTGGTCGCCCACGACCAGTCTGTCTTGGCTAGGCCCGTGAGAAGTCCCCCCTCCCTGAACCGGCCGGTGCCGGTGTTGAGAAAGACGGAATTACGCATCACCTGCCGCGGCATGGTCCGCTCGATCACACTCCGGCGGTCGCCCATCGGCCCCATTCCGACCTTCTCCTTGTAATGGGTGGTGAACGCCATATCGGCGGTCAGGAGATCGCTGCGCCCATCGCCGTCGAGATCGCCAAAATCTGATCCCATCGTGAACCAACTGGTGTGAGGGAGGGCCGTGGGCGCAACGTTCTGAAAGGTGCCGTCGCGTTGGCTGCGGTAGAGGTAATCCGGGTCACTGTAGTCATTTCCCACGAACAGGTCGAGCCAGCCATCGTCGTCGAAATCCCACCACTGCACACTGAGGCCGAATCCCCGATGGGCAATGCCGGCAGCCTCGGCGACAGGTACGAAGCGCGGGAGACTCGAGCCGCTGCCAGTTTCATTGCGCATCAAAAAATCCGGCCGGCCCACGTCATCGGCCTGAAAATTTCCCGGCGAGACCTCGGTCATGGCGTAATACTTTTCGAACTCCGGTTTCAAGCGCAGTCTGCCATCTGCCAACTTCTCGACAGGTGGTTGGGCCGGGCGGCCACCGGGACGAAAGAGCTGATTGGTGAGTACAAAGACGTCGAGATCGCCATCGCGGTCGTAGTCGGCGAAGACCGGTAGCACGCAGGCGTCCACGAGATTCAGCCCGGCCTCGGCGGCGCGTTCCTCGAAGCGGGCTGCGCCATCGTTCACGAAGAGCTGGTTCGGGCTGTCGTAGTTGCAAGTGTAGATGTCCAGATCGCCGTCTGCATCGATATCGACTACCGCCACTCCGGCAGCCCAGGCATCTCCTCCTCCTACCCCGGCGGCGGCAGTTACATCCTCAAAGGTCAGGTTGGCGCCGCGCTGGAGATAGAGCGCATTCTCGACCGGCCCACCAGTGAAGAAGAGATCGACCTTTCCGTCCCCATCGAAATCGCCCATGGCAGCCGCCCCGCAGGCAAACCCGGAGTAATAGAGTCTCTTCAGGGGATGGCCCTCATCGATTGGGCTGACGAAGCGCACTCCGCTTTCCACTGGATCGAGTTTGGTGAAAAGCTTCTCGCCAGCCCCGGCGGTGGGATGGGATGGGAGCGCCTGGCTGAGAACCTGAGGATCGTCGGGCCAGGCCGATTCCTGAGGGGAGGGGCCCGAATCGGCGGATTCGCGTTTGCAAGAAGCAGTGAACGCTACCGCGGCGACGGCTGAGACTGCGAAAAGTCTCCGAGCAACTGAGTAAAATGGCGCGTTCTCGTGCACGGCTCAATGGGGATCGCCTTAAACAAATCACCCGCCAAATAATCCTGGCGGGTGAGCGGTGGCGGGGAAAGTATTCCCCGCCGCTGAAGCTGTTGAATCTCTCCGCTAGCGACGCCTGCGACTGAACACAAGGCCGACCGAACCAAGGAGGACCAGAAGAGTTGAAGAGGGCTCCGGAATATTGGCCACGATCTGAATGCCACTGGGACGCGCGCGCGCGCTGCCCACAGCTCCGCCATTCCCCGTCATCGTGAAGTCCGATCCGCTAAAGCCGCTCAGCTGCACAACATTGGCTGAGAAAAGCGTGTCATTTGCCGTCTCCGTGCTGATGATGTAGCCGTCCGTTCCTCCCTCCAACGGCCAGTTGTTGACTGCAACCTGATGGCCGAAGCGGGTGTCGGTGTTGCC
>JAPKFB010000026.1 GCA_028821775.1 Roseibacillus sp. | reverse complement strand
TGTCCTTCTCCCTGGCCCTGTCCTTCTCCCTGGCCCTGTCCTTCTCCCTGGCCCTCACCGGGACTTTCTCCCGGGCTCAAGCCTGCTTGTGCCAGTGAGAGGGCCGCCGCCGCTTGAGCGAGGGATTCCTGGGCACTCTGGGCTTCGGATTGGGAACTCGCCGGACTTCCCGCATTGGCTTGCGCAGCCGCATTGGCGAGCGCTTGTTGAGCTTGTTGCAACGCGGCCTGAGCACCGAGCGGAAGAGCTCCCTCCGAGCCGGAGGCCAACGGGCTGATCGCCGCATTCGCTCCCTGCAAGGGACTCGCAGCCGGTTGCGCGGCAGCGGCGAGCGCTTCGGCCAGCTCTTGCACTTCGGCTTGCTCCTGAGCTTGGGGTTCCACACCCGACTCTCCGGCCAGCGCATCCTGTGCCTTCTGCATTTCTCCAACGGCCCCCGCCACATCGCCCTGAACGAGTTGTTCGGCAGCCTTCACCGCGGCCGGTTGGGCGGCCGCCGCTGCTTCGGAGACGGCGGGATCCCCTGACTGTTGCGCGGCTTCCCCCAACGCTTGGGCAAGACCTTCCTGGCGCTCTTGCAATTCCTGGATCGCGCCCGCTGCGGGCTCAAGCTGCGCCAAGGCATCAGAAACCTGGCCCTGCGCTTCCTCGATCGCAGCGAGGGCCTCCTCGAGTCCGGCCTGCTCATCTCCCGCCGCTTCCCCAAGTTGCTCCTGCAACTCGGCAATCTTCTCGTCCAATTTCTCGCGGGCGGACTGCAGTTCCGAAAGCGCTTCCCCTTGTTGGGGCTGGGCGGCCAGGGGATCAGTCTGCTCCAGGTTTCCCTGAGCCGCTTCCATCGCCTTGGCTGCTTCGCCAAGGTCCGCCGCGGCGTCCGGGGCGGGACTTTCCGCTTCCCCCTGTAACTTATCGGTCTGCTCCCCCAGGGACTCCTGCCGCTCCGCCAACTTCTCGGAGCTCTCTTCGGTCGGCTTGGCCACTTCATCAATGGTGTCCTTCTGCACCTCCTGTTGCCTCTCGATGACCTCGTCGAGTTTCTCGCGCAGCTCCTGCAAGGCGGCGAGGTCTTTCTTAGCCTGCTCCAGTTCCGCGATTTGCGCCTGCAATTTCTCTTCGGCCTGACCCAGGGCATCAAGCGCAGCCTGCTGCGCCAAGGGCGCATTCTCTCCCTGCGCAAGCGCCTCCTGGGACGCTGCCATCTGCTCGGCAGCCTCCGCGAGGGCCTGGGCGGCTTCCGGGGCCGGGGACTGCGCTTCCCTCGCCACCGCTTCGGTTTGTTCCTGCAAGGCCTCCTGGGCCGGAGCCTGTTCCGCTTTGAGCTCCTCGACCTTCCCTGCCTGTTCCGCCTCCGCGCTCTCGGCTTGAATCTTCTCTTCCTCTTCCGTGAGCTCCTGTAATTTCTCTAACAACTCCTTCAAATGCTCCAGTTTATCCTCGGGCACCTCTTCCACAAACTGAGCGTTTTCGATCTCCTCGATGAGCTCCCTCCGTGCTTCCTCCAACTTCGCCAAGGCGGCATTCTCAGGGGGCAGAGCCGCTTCCCTTTTCTCCCGGGCGCTCGCGGTGGTCCCCAATGCTGCTCGCGCTTCCTGCATCGGACTGAGGGACTCTTCCAATCTCCCAGCCGCCTCCGGGGCGAGCTCGCTCAGCTCCTGTCGTAAAAAATCCGCCTTGTCCACCAACTCCGCCTGGTCCCGTTGAGCGCGCTCCGCACGGCGCAAGTCGCTCATTTCAGGGGTGTCCACTCCAAGACGTTCCTGCGCCTTCTCAATGGCACTAGCCAGTCGTCGCTGGGTCCTGTCGAGAGAGAGCGCCAGCCTCACTTGTTCCTTCGCACTTGCTCGCTCCAGACGACGCTCCATCTCGGAAAGTTGCTCCTCCAGGGCGACCACCCGCTTGTCATTCATGACCATATTCTCAATCTTGCCCCGTTTCTCGTCGTCGATGTTGGTGGTTTTCTCGATCACTTCCTTCTCGTCCGCAATGAGTCCGTCGAGCTTCTTCAACCCATCAAGCAACTTGTCGAGCGGAGCGCGATCAGGTTGCAGGATGCCCACCACTCGCCAGAGGGTATCGCGGGCTGACTTTTCGTATCCCGCCGCACTCATGATGCGCTCACCCTTCAGGTCCTTGGAGGCAGCCTCCACCGCGGAGAGCAACTGGTGTTCCTCGACAAATGCGAGGGCCTCCCTTGGTCGGTTCTCCAATGATCCCACAAAAGCTGCTTCCATCGTCCTGAGAGTGGAGAGCACCAAGCCGACTTCCTTGCGCAGGGCGGCCTGCTCCGTTTCCTGCAGCTGACGCGAGATGGCGAAATCATTTTTGCGTCGAGGGGCATCGGGCCGTTGCTCCGCGGTGATCAGAGCCACCGCTTCATGCAGGTTGTCTGACTGGCGGTCGCCCAACAACTGCACACGCTCCGCCAGTCGGTAAAGCGCAAGCTGTCGCTGGTATTCCAGAAGAACCCGGCGCATCTGAAAGGCGGCCGACTTCTGGCCCGCGTAGGCGCTCAGGGCCTGGCTGCGCTTCCCGGTTTCATCGATGCCGATGCGCGCGGCCTTCAGTTGAGTCACGATCTCCGGCATGAGCTCGGTGGAAATGTTGCCGAGCACGGACTGAATTCCGTGGATGATCTCCACGTCCGTTCCTCCTAGCCCGTTGCGTCCAAACTCGTCGACCAACTCTGCGAGCATGGTCGCACTTGCCTCCGTGGACGTTCCAATCCGCTCCTGCCGCTGTTCCTGCCTGAGGAGAGAGTCCGGCTTGCGGGCAATCGTGCGCTGGGCCTCGGCCATGGAAGGGAACAAGAGGAGGAGAAGGAGGGAGACGATCGCCAACCTGGCAGGCCTGCTCAACTGCTCGATCCATCTCCGTCCATTTCTGAGCCTATTCATTGCCGTTGTTGTTTGTGGGATTGGGAACCGGTGCGGAAAGGGGAGCCTGGTCGCGAATCCAATTCGCAAGGACGGAATTGAGGCGTTCCTGATCATCAGTCGCTTGGTCAATCAGTCCGAGGGAATCTCCTACTCGACCTAACAAATCATCTCGTTTTTCTCGGGGCGTGACAACCTTGAGGATTCTTCTGCTACTCTTTCCGACTGCAGTATCCGCATTCTGATCATACGCTTCGATCCAGAACACTATTTCGTCCCCTACCATCACGGCGGGCGCGATCTCCTCCAGGTGCCAATCGTAGCCTTCGCTCACTTTCTTGGCCCCTTCCGCTGACATCGGCAGATCGAGATACTGCGCCGATTCGTCCTCGTCAACGCGGTAGGCCAGAACCAGCTTTTCAATTCCGAATCGATCCTCGGCCTGGTATCCCACCAGGACGCGGGCCTCCGCGGTCACCAGTTCGCGTTGCCGGGATGGTTTCACGATCCGCACCTTGGGCGGTTCATCGCGCAGAATGTCGACCCGATAAACGGTGGCATCCTGCGAGACCATCTCCTCGGTGTCGGTGAGTTCGACCGTGAACCCAGTGAGGTTGAGATCCGTGACCATGAATTCAGCGTGCAGGGTATTAGGGGTCTCCGGATCGATGGAGGTCACCACCTGACCCTGCCCCCCCAACAAGCGTAGAGCCCCGCTTCGGAGGGGCTGACTCGCGGTGATCGTGAGGCTCAAGGTGCTCTCGGGAAAGAGGAGGAACTCACCGGGGTTGTGCATGCTCGGCGGCAGATTGGTGTAGGACGGATAGGCCTGCTGTCCGATCAGTTCCATGATCGTCGGCCGCGGCAAGGTGCGGACCTTCCGGCGCTCGCTGCGTCCATCGTTCAAGGCCGCAACATAGGTGAAGGACTCCTGCACATTTTCGATGGTGGCAGCGAAATGGCCCTCTTTGCCATCTCGGCGTTCCATGCGCACGCTCCGCTTGCCTCCCGAGGCCGAACGAAGACGCAAGGTGCCATGACCGGGCTCATGTCCTTCCGTCTGGGCTTCCACCGTGACGCTGTCGCCGATTCCAATCTTCAGATCACCCGAGGTCCACACCACCCGGGTGGCGCGCGGAACAGGAAGATCCGAAAGAAAGGCCCGCTTGAGGAGATCCTGCGTGATCGCACCACCCGCGTAGTAGCCGGCTCCCGCGAGCCCAGCCACCAGTAGAAGAAGCCAGAGCGCCTTCTTGAGCGGTCTGGTGTTGACCACTTCAGTGAGGGCAAGCGGCTTGGCAAAAATCTCCGTGTCTCCCACCATGCGCTCGACCATGGCCTGTGCTCCCCGATCGGGAACGGTCGCCTTGCCCCGTGCAAACTGCACCGAGGCAATGAGGCGGCTGCGAAACCCTGGCTCCCTGTGTTCGACCATCAGGGCCACTGATTCCTCGTCGCGACGTTGGGTGATCAAGGCGATCGCCGCTCGCAGAAGGAGAATCGCGACCAAGCTTCCCAATCCAGCCAGGACGCCGATCCGGGCCCGCATGGGAAGATCCGCCAACCAATCGATGCTCACGAAGAGAGCAAGGCCCACCACCGCAACGCTTAGGGCGACCGCAAGGCGTCGGGTGACCTCCACCCGGACAAGCTTGCGACGCACCGCGCCCAACTTGCTGCGGAGACTGCTTCCCAGTCCCTCCGGCAGGGGCGGCCGCGCTTCTGTGGCAGATTCTCTCATCTCATTTTAGTTCAGACACTTTGCGCACGATCCACTCAATCGTGATCAGGAGGACGAGGAGGGCAAAAATCAGGGGCGAGGACCAGAGATCGATTTCCCGCAAGCTGGTCAGCCGGGCGCTCCGATTGGTGACTGCCGCGGGCAACTGCTCGAGTTCCGCGAGGGTGAGGAAAGCTCCCCCGGTTTGCCTTGCCAACTCCCGCAGGAGATCCGCATTCATGGCGGCTCGGGCATGCTCGCGATTGTCGTCCCGCACCGTGAAGTCGAGGGTGGCAATCTGGTCCCCGGGAAGGGCGAGGCGGTAGTTGCCAGGGTCCCCTGCAGAAAACTCGGCACGATATATCCCACGCTGGCCGGGAACGGCCCGGAGGGAAACCTCGCGGCGACGAACAGGATCATCACTGGAAACCAGAACGCCCGGAAGGACCTCATCCTCGCGCGGCTCCCAGTTGCGCGTGAAGATCCGCCCGTAAACTTTCACGCGATCTCCGCGCCGATAGCGACGACGATCTGACTGCAACGTGACGCGAGGGTTTTCGGTGAGAAGACGCTGCCCGGCCATGCGCTGAATGATCTGACCCCACAACACCGCATGATAACGATCACCCACATTGCGCCGCCAGCGCCAGAAGTTGTCGGTGCCCACAAAGAGCACTTCGCCTGCTCCGTAGCGGTGAAGCACAAGGACCGGGGTCGTTTCAGACTCACCGGTGGGGTCCGGTCGCGAGAGGAGTACTTCCGCCGCGGGCTTGGCGCGTTTGACCCGGGCGGTCCAGTAGAGAGCTGGCAGTCGCCGCCAGATTGCTTCGCTCGCCGCGACCTCGTCCCCAAGCCGGAGCATCACGCTCTCTCGCCCCGCTTCGGTCAGAGAAAGTCTGACTGGCCGCGTCGCCATCGCGGTACCCGCGCTAATGGATGTGCCCGCCAACTCCACCGGTAACAAAAGCTCCAAGACACTTCGACGGTACTCGCTCGGAAGGAATCGTTTGCCCGCCACCACCACCAGAGCACCACCGGCGGTGGAGACATAGTCGCGCAAGAGCTCCTGATGCTTCTCGGTCAGAAAACGGGGGTCGATGTCTCCCAGGATCACAAGATCGAACTCAAAGAGGTCCTCGGCCCGGAGGGGAAACTGCTCAAGGTAGGGGCTCCCTGGCACCCGGGCGATCTCGCGGTCGCCCTCAAAGAGGAAGGCCGACAAGTCAACACGGCGCTCGCGGAGCAGCATGGCCTCAAGGTATTTGTACTCCCAGCGCGGAGCCTGGTCGACGAGGAGCACCCGGAGCTTGCGATCCACAACACGCAAGGCCGCCCGCCCGACGTTGTTCTCAGTCAGGGCTTCGGTGACCCCGTTCGACTCGAAACGCACCTCGAGCGGATACTCGCCAGTGCGCTTGGGAATGAACAGGGTGTTCACCTTCAGGAGACCATCGTTCGCAAAATTCACTTCTTCCTCCGCAACCTGCACTCCGCCCAGCGAAAAAACAACGCGCCCACTTTCGCCCTTCATTCCCTGTGATCGCAAGCGCACGGTGACGGGGGCGGCATCATCGGCCAGGAGCACTTCGCGGACTTCCACGTTCTCGAGAGCAACATCGCGGGCATCCACCCTGCCCACCCCGATGGCATAAACCGGCACCCCGGCTTCCTTCAAGGATTGGGTCGCTCTCGCCAGCGGAATGCCGTCGTTCTGCCCGCCATCGGTCACCACCACGAACCCAGCCAGGGCCGCTCCCCGAAAACGCTCAAGCGCCTTCATCAAGGTGTCGCCCAAGGCTGTGGAGTCGCCGGTGGGATCCATCTCGAGAGCTCCTCCCTCCTGTTTCTCCAGCATCTCCCCGCTGAAAACAAACCGGGGAACTTCCATGTCCTCCTCCAGGGAACTCATGGCCGCCTGTCCCCCGGCGGCGGATAGCTCATCACGAACCTGTGCGAGACGATTCCCTCCGCCCACCTCTCTCAGGTCCATGCTTCCGGTGGTGTCGATCAGGACCGGCAGGGTGCGCGGAACTTCGCGCTCCAAGGTGAGGAGCAGAACGGGTTGCAAAAGGATGGCGAGCAGGAGGGCCAGAAAAGCAATCCGCAGGCAGGTGAGAACCAGGCGTCGAGTCGGTTTCAGTTCCTGTGGGCTCTTGCGGTAGAGCCACCACGTGAGAGGAGCAAGCGCCGCGAGCAGGACCGCCGCAAGCACGCCCCACTGCTGTGTTTGCCAACGCAACGACCAGTCCACGATGCTGTCGACCGCGTCGATGTCCGCGCCCAGCGCTTTGAGAATCCAGTCCGTCATGCTCACTTTGATCGGCTAAACCACTGCGCGAACACCAGCTCGACTCCTGCCACCAGGACCACCAGGAGCAGGAGCGGAAGCCAAAGTTCGGAACCCTTGCGGGCCTCTCCAAACTCGCTCACCCTGTTGGTGGTGTTCCAACGAATGACGGTGGCCGAATCGCGAAGGCGATTGACTTGTTTCGCCCCAATAAATTCCAGAGAGGACTCGCGCACACTGGGTTGTGCCGCGAAGAGAACCGGAGTGGGATGACCGGCAATGGTTGCCTGGTAGGCACCGGCACGGTGGGTTTCGCCGAACTGCAGGGTCGAGCTTTCCTCCCCGCCCCGAATGGTGGTTAGGCGCCCCAGCGCTTCGGGGTCACTCACTTCATAGACCGTCACTTCCCTCCCCGCAAGAGAGGCGTCAAGACGGTGGCTCAGGGCTTCACCCGCTTCTATGTTCAGGTTCGCTTCTCGATGTTGGACCACCACGCCCAGCAGACGGTTCACGAAAGGCACGAA
The DNA here is from genome assembly GCA_028821775.1 of Roseibacillus sp. Classification (GTDB taxonomy): domain Bacteria; phylum Verrucomicrobiota; class Verrucomicrobiia; order Verrucomicrobiales; family Akkermansiaceae; genus Roseibacillus_B. The sequence continues at coordinate 55,668 of JAPKFB010000026.1, read as the reverse complement.
GGCCGGGCGCACCGCAAAGTCGTTCCAGGCGGTGTCCGCCGTGCTCGTAAAGAGAAACACTTTCCCCAATCCGAGATCACTCTCCACCAGGGCCGGCGACCCATCATGATAGCGCAAGGCCACCCGATATCCCTCCCTCGGCAGCTCGAGATCGAATGATTGCCGAAAGCTCGCGCTCGCAAGGAGGTCGCCGTCCAGCCCGAGAGGATTCGTTTCGGTCGGTTGCAACTTGCGAGTCTGAGTGGCCGGGCCGGGCTCGCGGGCCACCAGATCCGCGGGCAACAAGTGGTGCTTGGCGTGCAACAGGGTGTTGTAAAACTTGGGGCGGACATTCTCACCGGGAAAGACAAGCAGGCCGCCCCCCTCCTTCACATACTTGGCCAGCCGGTCCGCCATTTCCATCGAGACCTCGCCGACATTGGCGAGCACCACGGCATGGAAATCCGCCAGGTTCTCACTGGCAAATTCAGAGGGCGAGATGACGGACGGCTTGACGGGATAGCTTCCAAGCTCCTCATCTGACACCGGCGCGAGGGCATGCCTCAGAAAAAAGGTCTCCGCCTCACGGGGCTCAGCTCCCGGCTCGCCATCGACGAGGAGAACCTGCACCCGGTCCACCGCTTGCATCACGATCGTGCGCTGATCATCGAAGGGAACCGCATCGCTCCCCAGGGCCACCGTGACCCGATGATATCCGGCCCTGGGAAGGGTCGCGTATAGCGTCGCGCTCTCACTGCGACCCGGCGGCACCTCGTCGATCACCCATGACTCATCCCCCGCCTGGCCGTCGACCAACAAGTTCACCGCAACGTCGAAGGCGGCATGCGCTCCGTAGTTGGTGACCTCGACATCGATTCGAAACGGCTGTCCCACCGCCGGCAAGGTCCCGGAGGGAACGAGCCGGCTGATCCCGAGGTTGGCAGGAGCTGGGCTACCGACCAAGACGAGATGCAGCTTCATACCGGCCGATAGAGCACGCATCTTCTCCTCCAGGGCCGCAAAGGCTCCCCACTCTTCGGCATGCCCGTCGGTGATGAGATAGAGCTCCTTCTCTGCGGCGGCCTGCCCAGCCAGGGTGCGGGCTCCCTTTTCCAACGCGTTCAACAGATCCGAGTGCCGGTCCGTCTGGGGGACCTCTTTGATGCGCTGGTTGGCAAGATCATGCTCGGTGGTCGACTCGTCGGAGCGAAAAGGGGTCGAGACCGCAACCGACGATCCCGCGGGCAGACGTTCCACCACCGCGCGGGCGGTCTGGCGGGCAAGCGAGAGACGGGTGCCCTCCCCTTCGGCAGTGCCCATGCTCGCGGAGTTGTCGATCACGATCGCAGCTGCGATTTTCGACCCCGGCACTCCGCTCAATCCTTCCACCACCGGACGCGCGATGGCGAGAGCGAGCAGGGCGATCAGGAGACAACGCAGGAAGAGCAAGATCAGATCCTCCAACCTCATCCGGCGTTGATTCTGCTCCACGCTCACATTCAGAAAACGCATGGCCGCCCAGCGCACCTTGCGAAATCGTCGCCGGTTCAGAAGGTGAATGACGATCGGGATCGAAATCGCGAAGATCCCGAAGAGAAGTGCCTGATTGAGAACGTTCATCAGCCTACCGTTGCTTTTCTGAAGGCCAGGTAGTTGGAGAGAACTTCGTCGAGCGGCTCATCGGTTCGCACATCCACGAAGTGGCACTGGTGACGTTCACAGGCATCGCGCAAGCGCTTCCGGAAGGCTTCGAACTCGCGATGATAGGTCTTCTTGATCTGGGTCGGGCGGGTCTGGATCTTGGGAATGTTCTCAAGCCCGTCGAACTCTACCATTCCGGTGAAGGGAAAATCGATTTCGGAGGGATCGAGGACCTGCATCACGATGACTTCGTGACCCGAGAATCGCAGATGCTGAATTCCTTCGATGATCTCCTCTTCGTCATCGAAGAAGTCGCTGATCAGGATCACGATCCCTTTGCGGCGAATCTGATTCGCCATCCCGTGCAGAACGGAAGCGATCTTCGTTTCACGGGTCGGAGCAAAGCCCGCGAGCCGATTCATGATCTTGAAGAGATTGTCGCGATTGTCACTGCGCGGGAGGTATTCCTGGATCTTCTCGTCGAAAATACCAAGCGCCACCGCGTCGCGCTGGTGCAGGATCACGTAGGCGAGGCAAGCCGCGATCATCTTGCCATACTCCAACTTGGAGAGGTCGCCCGAGCGGTAGTTCATGCTTTCGCTGCCATCCAGGAGAAGATGGGCCACGAAGTTGGTCTCCTGCTCGTACTGCTTGATGTAGTAACGTTCGGTCTTGGCCTGCACTTTCCAGTCCAGATGGCGCACATCGTCTCCAGGGGTGTATTCGCGGTGCTGGGAGAACTCGACCGCAAATCCCCGGTAGGGCGACTTGTGCTCGCCTGCCATGTATCCTTCCACCATGAAGCGCGCGTTCATCCCGAGCGTTTCCGCGCGAGCGATCGCCTTGGGATCGAGGAGTCTTAATGTTGCGGGATCCACAGGTCAGCCGGGTTCAATAAGAGAACGCTCTAGTCCAACTTCTTGTCCTTCGGTACAGATTCGAGAATCTTGGCCGTGATATCATCCGGCGTGAGACCTTCGCTCTGCGCGGAGAAGTTGGGGATGATGCGGTGGCGAAAGATGGCCGGGGCCACCGCAGCCACGTCGTCACAACTCACGTAACTTTGTCCGTTCAACAAGGCATAGGCCTTGGCGCCGAGAACGAGGTTGAGCCCGGCGCGCGGTCCGGCCCCCCAGGTCAGCCACTTGGTGCAAAACTCCAGCGCTTCCTCGGAGTTTGGCCGCGTCACGCGCACGAGTTTTTCGGCGTAGCGCAGGATGTGATCGGCGACCGGCATGCTGCGCACGGCTCTCTGCATCTCGAGAATCTCTTCGGCTCCGAGGACCGGTTTGGGGCGCGCCCCTTCATTTCCGGTGTAAGCCTTCAGGATCTGAAACTCTTCCTCCTCACTGGGATAGTCCACTTTGATCATGAACATGAAGCGGTCGAGTTGCGCTTCGGGAAGCGGATAGGTGCCTTCCTGCTCGATCGGATTCTGAGTCGCGAGCACGAAGAAGGGCTCGGGCAAGACATGATCTTCCCCCCCGATGGTCACCTTGCGCTCCTGCATGGACTCCAGCATGGCCGCCTGGGTCTTGGGCGGCGTGCGGTTGATTTCGTCCGCGAGGATGATGTTGGCGAAAATCGGTCCAGGAAGGAATTTGAACTCGCGCTCGTTGGTCGCGGGGTCGGAGTAGATCACTTCCGTCCCCGTGATATCAGAGGGCATCAGATCAGGGGTGAACTGAATCCGCTTGAAGGAGAGGTCCAGGGCTTCGGCCAGACTGGAAATCAGGAGGGTCTTGGCGAGGCCGGGGACCCCTACCAAGAGAGCGTGACTGCGGGTCAAAATGGCGATCATGACCTCGTTCACGACTTTGTCCTGACCGATGATGACCTTGGAAATCTCGGACCGGACTCGCTTCACAGCCTCCTCCAGTCGGGTGATTGCTTCGGGTTTTTGGGTGGCAGCATCTGTGCTCATGAGGGGCCTAGTTACGGGGTGGTGAGGAGGATCATTTCGGGAATCTGAGGCCCCCGGAATTACAGGGCGGGCCCGCAGAAGACCAGCCCGGTGCCGGAGAGGCATCAAATTGCTTCCCGCCACCCGGCTCCTCTACCCGGCACCACCTCAAGAGCAATTCCTCCCCGCCCCAGGAAAGGAGGTAGCGAGCCTTCTCCACTTGGGAAATGGAGCCTGTCAATGGGAAGGAAATCCACCCTGACAACAACGATCCGGGGACAGATTGGAACCTCATTTCTGTCCTGGGGGAGCGTTCTGGACAGGATCGCGGAGCCATGGTATCGGGAGGGTTGAGATGAAGAAGGTAATTCTTAGCGCAGGCGCGCTCCTGCTGAGCGCAAATCTCTGCACGGCCCAGAACACGCAGGCCAAAGACATTTTCTCGCGCTACGAGGACTTTCGTCCGAGTGAGCGCGAGCTTACGATGTATCAACTTGATTGGGCCGAGTCCCTGGAGGTGGCTCTGGAGCGTGCGGCCAAAGAAAGCCGACCGATCTTTCTCATCATCATTCACGCGCACTACGGGGACATCTTTTCGGGGCATTGCTGAGCGACCGCCACCCAGGTCCGTGGGACCTCACTGAATGATCCGGCCGTCGTGGAGGAGCTCCAACCCTACATCGTGACCTTCTGGCACGGCCATCGGGACGATGAAAAAATCCCAGGAGCCGTCCGCGCGGTCTGGGCCAAGAAATTCCAACCTGGTAACCCGGGGCAACCGCGCACCCACCCCGCCAATCCGCCAATCCGCCCGGGAGGAGTCCCGCCGCAACCCGGGCGGCCCGCAAATCCTGGGCCACCACCCTTCCAGAGACCGATGCAGAGCAACGTCGACCTCGCTATCCTCGATTCCAAGGGCGAACTCCTGCAATTTTTCGACGGCTTCCGGCCCACCCACCGGCAGCGTGGGGAATCGCTCGCAGCTTACACCGCCTTCGAAGTGCGACTCGCCTCTTCTCTCCTGCAGGTGAAAAGGCCCGCGGCGATGCCGAAGCTCGAACTCCCCGACCTGCCCAAAGGCACCGGCATTCGGGTCATGGTCCGCCTCATGGACGATCGCATGGTGGCCTACCAGGCTCCGGTGGTGGAGGTGGTTCCCTTGACCAAGGAGGACTGGAAGAAGCTCGCATATCCCCAGAAGGAACGCCGCCTCGAAGCCCGCGATCTGAAAAAGTGGCTGTGCCAGGTCTATCCCTCGGGCGTGATGGAACGGACCAACCCGCAGACCAAGAAGGTCTACCAAATCGCCTCCACCGAAGGCACCCTGATCCTCACGCCGGCAGGAGGAGATGGCGCCCAGCACTACGCCATCCTGCGTGGCAAGGTGCGACTCACCGATGAAGGCGCTGATGGATTCAGCTACGACGGTAAGCTCGAGATCGTGCTCACCTACGGGGCAGACCAAGCCAAAGCTCTGAGCTTGCGCGGCACCTTTGAAGGAATTTACCCACGCACCGACCGCAGGAAAAATCGGACCCGCGAGTTGGCCCTGCAGGCAATCTTTGAATCTCGGCCGATGTAATGGCGAGGAAGGAAGGTCCAACTTGCAGCCTCCCTCTTTTCCTCTCCCAGCCCTGACCCTAGTTGGGAGATCAAAGACATTTTTCCCCTCGCCCAACAATCCGCCCTCTCCCGGGTCTCTCTTCACAACAGCCTCTTGCTCCTTCATGAAATCGCTTTTGCTATCCTGGCCTTGGTCGGGGCCTCTTGCGCTCCCCTTCACGCCAAGGCCGTCTTCCATTCCGAAGATCAACTCGTCGAACGGGCAGACGCGATAGCAGTCATCAAGCTCGATGCTCCGGTTGCCTGTCGGATAGAGAGCACGATCTGGACCTGCCAACAAATGGCCAAGGCGCGGGTCGTTGAGCCCATCGCAGGAAAGCTGCCGACGAATTTAACGCTGCACGGAGATGAGAGTTTCATCTGCGGTCAATGCCCTCTCGCCAAGGGCCGCTCCCTCGCCTTTCTCACCAAGATCGACACCCTGTGGTGCCGGAACCAATTGGCACCTCTCCCTGCGACCGATCCGGGATGGCCAAATCGAGTGATCTGCCCATCCGAAGTCTCCCCACGAACTGAAGTTTCAGGACCCCAAGACGGCCCTCAATCGCGTGCGCAGACTGCGAAGCGCATAGGAAACGGATCCTTCCAGTAAGCCACACCCATAATATCGATTTGTCCTCGGTATCCTTCGTGCTGTTTACTGATCTCCATGAGCCGACTCCCTTTCCTTACTCTCCTCCTCTGCGCCCTTTCCCTCCCCTCCCTCGCGCAACGCACGGCCACCCTCGCCCAAGACATCAAACTACCGGAAGGCTTTGAGATCGAGCTCCTCTACTCCGTGCCAAAGGACAAGGAGGGCTCGTGGGTGGCGATCTGTCAGGACAACAAGAACCGCTGCATCGTGAGCGATCAGTATGGGAGCCTCTATCGCTTCCCCATTCCCGCCCCCGGCAAGACCCTGGATCCCGCCACGATCGAGAAGATCGAGCTCGAAATTGGTCACGCCCAAGGGCTTTGCTACGCTTTCGATAGTCTCTACGTGGTGGTGAACTCAAGGAACAGCAAGACCGGCTCGGGAGTCTTCCGGCTGCTCGATACCAACAAGGACGACACCTTCGACAAAATCGTCACTATCAAGAAGCTCGACGCCACAGGTGGCGAGCACGGCCCGCACGCCATCATGCTCACCCCGGATCGCAAAAATTTGATCGTGGTGATGGGTAATCAGACCCAACTCCCCAAGGACTTCACCCACTCGCGCGTTCCGAAACTTTGGGGGGAAGACCAACTTCTTCCTCGCAGCGCCCACTTCATGAAGGGCGTAACCGCGCCCGTCGGTCACATCGCCAAAATCGATCCCGAAGGGAAAACCTGGGAGGTTCTCGCGACGGGATTCCGCAATCCCTACGACGCCGCCTTCAATCGGGATGGCGAGCTCTTTACCTACGATGCCGACATGGAGTGGGATCTGAATACGCCGTGGTATCGGCCTACCCGGGTGAATCACGTCCTCGCCGGTGCCGATTTCGGCTGGCGCACCGGCTCGGCAAAATTTCCGGCCCACTACCGGGACAGCTTCGGAGCGGCCGTCGATATCGGCCCTGGGTCACCCACCGGAGTGTGTTTCGGCTACCAAACGAAATTTCCCGTCAAGTACCAGAATTCCCTCTATGTCTGCGACTGGTCCTACGGCAAACTCTACGCCGTGCATCTCGAGGAAAAGGGCTCCACCTATGGCGGGACCTTCGAGGAATTTGCGAGCGCCACCCCCCTCCCTCTCACCGACATTCTCGTTAATCAGCGCGATGGCGCGCTCTACTTCACGGTGGGAGGTCGCCGAGTGCAATCGGGGCTCTACCGCGTCACCTACCGTGGCCGGGAGAGTACCGCAGCGGTGAGTTCCGGGCCTCCCAAGGTAAACCTGCCGCGTGCGAGGCGCGGTGCCTTGGAACGCCTCTTGCAGAAGGACAGCCCGGCCATTGGAGCCAAGAGGTTGGACCGCGTTTGGATGGCCTTGGGCTCACCGGATCGCGGCATCCGCCATGCCGCACGAGCAGCCCTTGAAACGCAGCCCGTGAACACTTGGAAAAATCGGCTCGCGGGAGAAAAGAACCCTGCGATCGCCACTGCGGCATTCATCGCGCTCGCGCGGGCCGATGGCAAGAGCTCCGCGAACTCCATCATCTCGGGAGCACTTTCCTTCAAGTATGCCGAGCTCCCGAGCAAGCAGCTTCGCTTGGATCTCCTCCGCGCCCTCACCCTCACCCTGGCCCGCGGCGGCCAGCCGGAAGGCGGCGCAACGAAGAGACTCATCGCCTTCCTGGATCAGATCTATCCCGCCGTGTCTCCCGAGGAGAATCGCGAACTCAGCGCCATGATGGCATATCTCCAGGCCCCCTCCGCGGTCGCCAAGGGTCTGATGCTGTTAGAGAACGCCTCCGGGCAGGAGGAACAGATCACCTACGCCATGAACTTGCGCTTTCTCAAGAAAGGGTGGACGCCGAAGCTCCGCACCAAGTATTTTCGATGGTTCGTGCGGGCTGGAAACTACCAGGGCGGGGCGCGCTTCAAAAACTACCTCGGCGACTTCAAAAACGACGCGGTCAGTTCCGTTCCGGACTCCGACAAAACGAGAGCCTTGACCAGGATCATCAACACCAAGCCGGAGGGCGGGCCACAGTTCGGAGGCGAACCACGCAAGCTCGTCAAGATGTGGAAGATGGATGATCTGCAGGGGCTCCTTGGAGCCGGACTTGAAGGCGGACGCAATCATGCCAACGGACGCAAGATGTTCGGGGCAGGCTCTTGCTACGTCTGCCATCGCTTCAACAATGAGGGCGGCGCGGTGGGCCCCGATCTCACTTCGGTCTCCGGTAAGTTCAGCCCCCATGATCTCCTGGAGTCCATCATCGAACCCGGCAAGGAGATCAGTGATCAGTACGGCGCGAGCATCTTCCACCTCCAGGACAGCAAGCAGGTGGTGGGACGGATCATGAATCTCAAAGGCGACACCTACCAGGTCACCACCGACATGATGAAACCGAGCGCCACGACCAAGATCAAGGTGGAGACCATCAAGTCGATCGAGGCCTCCCCAATCTCCATGATGCCCCCGGGACTGCTCTCGACCATGTCAGACGAAGATATTCTCGATCTTCTCGCCTACCTCCTCTCGGCCGGAAATCCGAAACATGAGTTGTATCAGAATTGATGGTCGATTTCAGAAGAGGGTCCCAGAAAAACTCTCTCATTTGAAAATCGCCCCCACCCACTGCGGTTGAGGATGTAACAGGCAGTCAATCGAAGGAGTGAGATCCAAAGTCCTGCCAAACAATAAATTTATTAGTCTAACGACTTCTGCGATCTCACCTCCTTTGAGAACACTGCCTCCTTTTTTGTCCAGAGATCAATTCTCAGAGTTCGATGATCGGATCACTTTCTCTTCAAGAGCCGGCGAAGATCTCAAATCTCAACGTCGTCCTGGTCAATCAAGGCCTTGGCCACCTCGATATCCACCTGCTCCTGCTCGGCCCTTCGATCGTCGTTTTCCGCCATCCTGAGCTTCCCCTTGCTAACCCGAGCCTCTGACACGATCTTTCCGTTCCGGTCTGACCTCGCATTTTGGAAACCGCACGGCGCAGAGAAGCGCTCAGAGCATGGCGCAATGATCCCGGGGAGGGACCATCGAAGAAGGTGCCCCCTCAGCCCGCCCCTGAGATTTCTGCTGCGCGAGGGGCCGCAGCGCCGGAGAGAGGATGATCCGGGTGCCCAGGATCCTGCAGGAGCTCTCCGGATGAGAGGGAAGATTCGAAGGAGGGAAAGGCTCCGGGCAAGCCGCGTGATTTGGCTCGCCTCCCTGGCGGGTTCCGTGGTGCGCTGTGAAATCGTCGGGCTCTTCCGGCACCTTGCTGCATGAACGACGAGCGCGCGCCCAAGGAACCATCCCTCGTTTTGGCCTTATTGCCGGTGGCGACGCTGGTGGGGGCCTTGGCCTATGCGGTGCGGGTCCTCGAAGCATCGCCGCACATTCCCATCATTCTCGGTGCGGTGGTCGCCGCTCTGGTCGGGTTGGGTCTCGGCTACGATTGGAAGTCGTTGCAAGACGGGATGGTCAAAGGAATTTCGATTGCGATGCCCGCCATCCTCATTCTCCTCGCGATTGGAATTCTGATCGGGGCGTGGATTTCGGCGGGGGTGGTTCCCCTCCTCATCGTCTATGGCCTGCGCATTCTCTCGCCGGAAATCTTCCTGGTGGCCGCATGTTTGACTTCTGCCATCGTCTCAATTGCGACTGGGAGCTCGTGGACGACTGCAAGTACCGTCGGCGTCGCCCTGATTGGAGTTGGAAAGGGGCTCGATGTTTCTGAAGCGATGACGGCGGGAGCGATCGTTTCCGGAGCCTACTTCGGCGACAAGCTCTCTCCCCTTTCCGATACCACTAACCTTGCCGCCGGAGTGGCCGAGGTTCCGCTCTTCACTCACATCCGACACATGTTGTGGACGACCGTTCCCAGCATGGTGATCGCTCTCGTCATTTATGCCGTCCTCGGGATGGGTGCCAACGAGGAAGTGAATGTCGAAAATGTGGCCCTTCTCATCTCCAGCATCGAGGAACAGTTCACCCTCACGCCCGTTCTCTTGTTGGCCCCCGCCAGTATCATTCTGTGTTTGGCCTTCAAGATGCCCGCCCTCCCCGCAGTCCTGATCGGGGCCGCAACCGGTGGAGCGCTCGGCATGACGGTCCAAGGCCTTTCCCCTAGCGAGATTTACCTCGCGATGCAGGAGGGCTATGCCTCGGAGAGTGGGGTGGCGCAACTCGATGAATTGCTTTCGGGCGGCGGGTTGGAAAGCATGTTCTGGACCATCGGCATCGTTCTCTGTGCTCTCGCCTTCGGTGGGCTCATGGAGTGCACCGGGCTTCTCGCTACGATCGGAAAGGCGATCATGCGCTTCGCGATCAGCACCGGCCGCCTGGTCGTGGCCACCCTGGCAAGTTCTCTGGGCATGAACCTGCTGGCCTCCGATCAGTATCTCTCCATCGTGATTCCCGGCCGCATGTACAAAGGGGCCTTCGATGACGCGGGTCTCGATCCGAGAAATCTTTCGCGTTGTTTGGAAGATGCAGGCACGATCACTTCGCCGCTGATTCCTTGGAACACCTGCGGTGCGACCATGCTCGGAGCTCTGAAGGTGGATCCCCTCCACTTTGCGCCCTACGCCTTCTTCAATCTCATCTGTCCCTTGATCTCAGCCCTGTTGGGATTCACCGGATGGACCATGAAAAAGAAGCCCGAAGGGGCTGAGGAGAAGTTCTCCTCAGATTAAATGGTGCCCCCTGGGGCTGCGGATGGGGACTCACCTGAAAGTTCCTCGAGCGAGTGGGCCCCAAAATCACGCCTGCTCTCCACCACCCAAACCCTCTCAGGGGACGGCTGTTTTCGTTCTTCCAAGGGTTGGAATTCAATCTGGCAAGCGAGGTCTGGCACTGTCAGAATGCAAGAGACCCGTCCACCCGATGCATCGCTCGCTCTTATGCTGGCTCCTGGTTTTTGTGAATCTCGGAGCTGCAGATCTTCTTGCCACCCCTGTGGTGGACCCGGAGGTAAGCCGTGGCCCCATGATCCAGAGGACCACCCGGACCTCATCAGTTCTCGTTTGGCGCACAACCGGTGCCATCAATCCCGTCGTGCGCTATGGCGTCGGCCCCGACGCCCTGCATAGCGAGGTCCTCGCCGCGCAAATCACGATTCGACTTTCTCCCGATCTGGTCGAGATGCCCGCGCTCCCCCGACTCCACTCGGCGCCCGAAAACACCTACCAGTACGAAGCTCCCATCACCGGCCTCGACGAGGACACGGTGTTCTACTACGGGATCTTCGACGGCGACTCTCTCCTCGAAGGGGGCACCGAAGATCATCACTTTCGCACTCACCCGGGTCCCGCGAGCCCGCGCCCCCTCAGGTTCTGGATAACGGGAGACTTTGGAAATGGCAGTGCCGCCCAGATGCTCGCCTTCACAAGAATGAACCAGTTCATCGCCAATGATGGACGCCCACTCGACGCCTTTTTAGCTCTCGGAGACATCGCCTACGACGATGGTCTCGATGAAGAATTCCAAGTCAAATTCTTCGGCAGGTTTGCGACTCTCCTCCGCAATACGGTCACATGGCCCGCGATGGGAAATCACGAGGGACGAACCTCGAACGGGCCGCTTGGGGTCGGGCCCTACTTCGATGCCTTCGTGCTCCCCACCGCCGGCGAAGCAGGAGGCACTCCCTCCGGAACAGAGAGCTTTTACTCCTTTGACTATGGCCCGATCCATTTCGTCTGCCTGAACCTGTCCGATGAAGATCGCACTCCGGTTGGGCCCATGCTCAGCTGGCTTGTTCAGGATCTCACCCAAAACGCCTCCGAGTGGTTGGTCGTCTTTACTCATCACACTCCCTATACGGAGGGATCTCATCATAGCGATGCCGAGCTCGATTTGATCGACTATCGCGAGGTCGTCATGCCCATCCTGGAGGCCCATGGCGTCGACCTCGTGTTGACCGCGCACTCACACATCTATGAACGTTCGATGCTCATCGACGGTGCCTATTCCACTCCCACCAGCTCAGTGGGAGTGATCCTTGATGATAGCGATGGGGATCCCATGGGAGAAGGAGCGTATCTGAAGAGCGCGGGCAACAATCCCCACGAGGGAACGGTGGTGGTGATTGCAGGCAACGGGCGATCTGCCTTCCGGAGCGGCTTCTCACCGATACATCGCAAGTCGGTGAAGGAAGTGGGATCCGTCCTCATGGATCTTGAGGGTGACGCCATGACGTTGCGCATGATCAATACCGCGGGAACAATCCGCGACGAATTTCAAATCATCAAGCGGGGTGTGGTGGCGCCGCGCACTCCCCTGCCCGACCCCTGGAACCCATCCGGCCCGGCCATCATGTCCGCTGAGCGGATGTCCGGAGAAGCGGAGGTTCATCTCTTCGCCCGGCCGACCACGCTCGACAGCGTCATTCACTACACCTTGGATGGAACGACTCCTACTCTTGGCAGCCCGGTCTATGGAGCGCCTTTCACCGTGGCCAAAACCACCACCGTGAAAGCGCTGAGCGTGTGGCGTGGTGCTCAGCGCACCAGTCCGGTTTCGAACAAGGTGATCTCCCCTTCCGCCCCCGTGGGGCCCACCTCTCACTTTCTGCGCATTCCCCTCCTGCACTCCGAGGATGATGCCATTGAAAACAACTTGGGCCTGGTCGATCTCGATGGACCCAGTCTTGGGATCGACAACACGCTCTCGACGAAATTTTTCGGGGTGCGCTTTCGAGATGTCCGGATCCCCTCGGATGCCACCGTGGTGGTCTCCGGAATCCTCTTCACCCCGGCCGTGGTCCGGTCTGCCCGGGCACCGTGGACGATTCATTCCGACTTGAGTTCCGCCATCCCCTTCCGGAGCGAGATCGGTGACCTCAGCAACCGTCCCCACTCGTCTGAGATGGTGGATTGGCCGGTCTTAATCTGGCCCTGGGTCGAGCAACAGATCTTCGAGCGCCACTTCACTCCGGATCTCAGCGCCATTATTGAAGAAGTGATCCGACGTCCTGCATGGAATCCGGGAGATGCCTTGGGCTTTCTCTTTTCCGGAACGGGCGAGCGCATCCCCTACAGTTTCGATGGCAATCCCGACTGGTCACCCGAACTTCGCCTCATCTACGACGAACGCGATCCCTTGATGGTGGCCTCGGACGCGCATCCAGCGCTGGATGTTGTGGAAGCGCTCGACGGATCCCGGGCGCTCCTAGTGAGATTTCTCTTCCTCGACTCCGCTCCCACGCGCGGATTTATCTACGCCATCGAGGGTTCCCCGACGATGGCCCCCGATTCCTGGGTGACCCTGAACACCCTTTACAATGGTGAATTTGCGAGTCCCAAGGCGGGCTTCAGCAACTTGCGGTTCCAAGTGGGGCGGCCGGGCGGAGAGCCCTTCGAGGAGCAGTACTACATTCGGATTAGGGTCACCGCTCCGTAGTCCTCCTGACCACCATCAGGAGTCGCCTTCTCTCGCCGAGGAATCTCAGCGCGACTTTGATGGGATGCAACATCTGTCCCATGCAGTTGCGCGAGATCGGCTCGTGAATACTGAATGCTTCGGGCTCGTGATCGGAAGAAGGATAGGTTCCAAAAAGGATGCCTATGAACGGTGAACTGTTCGCGTAGTTGCCAGCGTCGCGGGCCATTGTCATGGTGCCAGTGATGGGGTTCCGGTGCTCCGATGAACCAACGGAGAGGGCCGATCGGCAGACGGACATTGGAGTGAATGTAGATGGCCCATATCCCACGGAAGACCACGAGCCCGAACAGCATTAAGAGCTCTTCGAGATTGGAATTTGAGTGCCCTGGAGGGCCGGAGCTGCCAGAACACCGGAATGAATCGCCCGCGAGCCCTCCTCTCCGCGCTCTTGCTCCTCGCTTGCTGCCCCTCAGCCCAGGCCGCCTCGACACCAAACATCATCTTCATCATGGCGGATGATCTGGGCTACGCGGACCTCGGATGCTATGGGCAAAAAGTGATCCGCACCCCTCGCCTCGATCGCATGGCCAAGGAAGGAATGCGCTTCACCCAATGCTACGCGGGCTCCACCGTTTGTGCCCCATCGAGAAGTGTCTTGATGACGGGGAAACACACGGGCCATACCACCGTCCGCGGCAACAAAGGAGTGAGTGGGGTCAAGGGGTCGGGTGGAGCGAAGGGACGAATTCCCCTCCGCGCAAATGACGTCACGGTCGCTGAAGTCTTGAAGAGTGCGGGTTATGTCACCGCGATGACTGGCAAATGGGGACTGGGGGAACCCGGGACTACCGGACACCCGAACGCGCAGGGATTCGATCACTGGATGGGCTTTCTCAATCAGGGGAGAGCACACAATCACTACCCCGAATACATCTGGCACAATCGCAAGAGAGTCATCCTCCATGGCAACAGCGAAGGCAGGGAAGGCAACTACAGCCACGACCTCTTCACCAAGTTCGCGGTCGACTTTGTAAAGCGCCATCAGAAAAAAAAGTTTTTCCTCTACCTGCCCTACTGCGTGCCCCACTCGAATTACCAGTTTCCTCCGGGCAGGCACGGCTACGAAGACGAGGACTGGAAGAACAATGAGAAGTCGCACGCCGCAATGGTGACTCGCCTCGATCGCGATGTGGGCCAACTCCTTGATCTGTTGGACGAATTGAAATTGAGTGAGAAAACGGTGGTCTTTTTCTGTTCTGACAACGGAGCGGCTGAGCGATGGGAAGGGAGATTCGACAGCAGCGGTCCGCTCCGAGGCCACAAGCGTGACCTCACCGAGGGGGGACTGCGCGTGCCCATGATCCTGCGTTGGAAGGGCACAATTTCAGCCGAAACCGAGAACGGGATGCCTTGGTGGTTCGCAGACTTTCTCCCCATTTGTGCGGGCTTGGCGGAGACCAAGGCTCCGCAAAACCTTGATGGCCTCAACGTCTGGCCCGGCATCATCGGAAAATACCGGCCTGCGCCCGAGCGCCCATTCTACTGGGAATTCCACGAGCGCGGATTTCAACAGGCAGTCCGTTGGAATCACTGGAAGGCGATTCGCAATGGGCTGAACAAGCCGCTTCAACTCTTCGACCTCGCCAAGGACCTCGCGGAGTCAAACAACATTGCTGCGGAACATCCGGAAATCGTCGATAAAATTGAGAAGCTGATCAAAGAGGCACGCACTGAGTCCAAGGAGTGGCCAGTTCCTTGAGCAGAGATTGATCGCGGGCCCGGTTTCCCCTCCGGCCAGTAGACCTGACGTTCCCTGCTGGGAGCAGGAGCTCGAAACAGGATAAAAAAGACACGGGAGAAGACTCCCGTGTCTGCGTGCAAAAGGTGGTGCCCTGCAAGCTTAAACCTTTTTGGGATCCGGGACCTCAAAGCCCTTGCTGTCGTCGTCCTTGAGGAGCGTGTTGGCTTCGGCGGCATGGTCACCGGTGTGCCGCTCGGTTTTCGGATCGAAGGTGAGCCACGGTCCGACGGTGTATTCCGCCTTGTCGATGGGCACCTTGCAGCCGTCCTGCATGATGTCATGGAGAATTCCAAAGTGTTCGCCGGCATCCTTGTTGTCCCCAAAGCTTCCCGCCTTCTTGTTGAAGGGAACCTTCTTACCGAGCCGGTAGGAGTTGTTCATGAGGTGGCCGAGAACGCAGCCATAGTGAGCATCATGGACATCCCCGTTGGCCAGGTTGGGATCATTGGCACGGCAAGCCGTGACAAAGCTTTGCCAGTTGCCACCCGGAGTGACCTCACCCTTCTGGACTTTGATCTTCTCACCCTTGTTGCTGCCTGGCGCGAAGTACTGGGGGTTGGTATCCGACATGATGCGTCCACCGTCCTCAAAGTAGTACTCGTTCTTCACCTGCCGCTGGTAGCCCTTGTAGTTGACGTTGCGAACATTGAAGAAGCAATACTGCCCGTTCGGATATTGCGCGATTCCGAACATGGTATTCGGAGTCTCACCCTGGTCATCCCAGTTGAAGCGTCCCCCGATCGCCATCGCGCGCACGGGATGGGTCTGGTCGTCATCGATCGACCAACGGGCCACGTCAAGTTGGTGGGTTCCCTGGTTGTTGAGATCGCCGTTCCCCGTTTTCCAGAACCAATGCCAGTTGTAGTGCACGAAGTTCGCGTGGTATTGATCGATCACCGCCGGCCCCTTCCAAAGATCCCAATCGAGGTGTTTCGGAGCTGAGGACGCACCCTTGTGCCCGATACCCCCGCGCGGCTTGCAGCAGTACCCGTAACCGATCTTGAGTTTGCCCCAGGTGCCGGCCTTGATCATCTCGTGCAGGCCCGCGATGTTCGCGTCACTGCGCCGCTGGGTACCGTGCTGGATGACGACGCCGTATTTCCTGGCTGCTTCCACCGCGACGCGCCCTTCGACCACATCGTGACTCATGGGCTTCTCGACGTAGACGTGCTTGCCCGCTTGGGCGCCCCAAATGGTCATCAGGGAGTGCCAGTGATTCGGTGCCGCAACCGAGATGGCATCAACCTCGCCGTCCTCCAAGGCCTCGCGAATGTCGGCGATGGCTTTGCAGTTCTTGTGGCCCTTCCCGCGCACATTGTTGAGCGCCTTCTCGCGGACGTTGGCGTCCGGGTCGGCCACGTAGGCGATCTCGACACCCTTGATGCCACCAAAGCCACCGATGTGTGATCCCCCTCGGCCGTTCAGTCCGGCCACCGCGATGCGGAGTCGGTCGTTGGCTCCTTTGACTTGTGCTGAAGATTTTGTGCCAAAGATCAACGGAGAACTCCCGGTGATGGCAGCGGATTGCGCGATGAAGCGGCGTCTGGTCGAGTTGCTCATATCAAAATAGGTTTAGCTCATAGGAAACGGGTCTGGCAGCCCTAAAATATCGTGTATTTTCCTCTCGGTCCTTCAAAGAGGTGATTTTGTGAATGAGTCCCTCCCTCGCGAGCGTAGGCGGGGCGATGTTATTGCGAAAGCTTCTTCCCCTTCCCGTAATCGCCCTCGCAGGCTCAGTCTCGGGCGTGGAATTGCCGACCATGTTTAGTAACCACGCGGTATTGCAGCGGGGCGAGGCGGTTCCGGTCTGGGGATGGGCCACCCCTTCGGAGAGCGTGAAGGTCTCCTTTGCCGGTCAGTCGAAGCAAGCGGTGGCCAACGAGAAGGGGGAATGGCGGATCGAACTCGCGCCGATGAAGGCCAATGTAAAGGGCCGCGAACTGGTGGTGACGGGGAGCAAGAGCGGCCCCGTGACAGTGTCAGACTTGCTGGTGGGCGAAGTCTGGATGGCCTCCGGTCAGTCGAACATGCAGTGGGCCCTCTCGGCCACCGAGCGGGCAAAGGAAGACATTCCCAAGGCAACGTTTCCGGCGGTGCGTATGTTTCTCACCGATCTCGTGACCGCCGCCACCCCCCAGCGCAGAGTGGGCGGGAAGTGGCACGAAACCAATCCGGAGAACGCGGGCAAGTTTTCGGCAGTGGGCTATTACTTTGCCCTCAACCTTCACACCGAGTTGGGTGTGCCGGTGGGGATCATCCGGACCGCCTGGGGTGGCAAACCTTCCGAAGCCTTCACGAGTCGCGAGACGCTCTCCAGCAAACCCGAGGGCAAGGCCTTGATCGAAAAGCTGGACCAGGAAATGAAGCGCTTCGATGCGGGCAAGGCCAAGGCGAATTACGAAAAGAAACTCGCGGCCTGGGAAGCGATCCGCAAGGCAAACCAAGCGGAGCCGGATCCCAAGAAGAGAGTGAAGCTCGGCCGCAGACCGGGGAAGCCCGCCGCACCAGCCCTCAGCCCCAATCGCCCGATGTCAATTTACCACGGAATGATCCACCCGTGGGTTGGTTATGCCATGAAGGGTGCGATCTGGTATCAAGGCGAATCGAATGCGAGGCGGGCCAAGGAATACGAGACAATCTTCCCGCTGCTCATTCTCGATTGGCGCAGGCAATGGCAGAAGGAACTCCCCTACTATTTCGTCCAGCTTGCAAATTTTCGCAAGCCGAGTACCGACCCGGGGACTCCGGATAGCTGGGCGGAGCTCCAGAATGCCCAACGCCTGACCTTGAGCCTGCCCAAGACCGGCATGGCGGTTATCAATGACATTGGTACTGCCAACAATATTCATCCGCCCAACAAGAAGGATGTCGGCGAACGTCTCGCGCGCTGGGCGCTCGCTCAAGATTACGGGAAAAAGGACGTGGTGGTTTGCGGACCGCTTTTCAAGGCCGCGAAGAATGAAGGCGGAAAGATTCGCATCAGCTTCGAGCACGCCCGGGGACTCAAGAGCCGCGACGCCAAACCACTTGCCCGCTTTGAAATCGCGGGTGAGGATAAGATATGGCACTGGGCCGATGCCGCGATCGAGAGCGAGACGGTCCTTGTCTCCAGCAAGGACGTTCCCAAACCAGTGGCCGTGCGCTACGCTTGGGCCTCGAATCCGGAGGGAGCGAATCTCATCAACAGCGAGGGCTTACCTGCGTCGCTCTTCCGCACTGACGAGTGGAAACTCTCCACCGAACGGTAGCGATCCGAGCCTGCACGATCTCACTTTGGCTCGCAGGGGTCGTAGTCGCGAGCGCGGCGGGAGATCCCCTTGGGAGAGACCACCCAAACCGGGAAGAAGGGGCTGCCCAGCGGCCAGGGGTTGGCCTGCAAGTATGCGGGCGACACAGGGATCGCGCAACATCCCGCGGTCATCTTCGCAGACAATTTCGAGTCCGGAGCGCTATCCGGACCGTGGGACGAAGCACGCAACCAGAAGACCGTGCTGAACCTTGCCAGAGTAGCGGCGCGACGCTGTGCGCAAGGTGAAGTCCAATCCGGCTCATCTCACCCACCTCCTGACAGTCCGCGGAAACGGTTCCCGGTTGGTTTAGAGTGCGCTGCAAGATCCTGCTTGCTCCCTCGCCCGAAGCATCGCTAGCGTACAGGCATGAAGCTCTGCGCAATTTCAACCGCTGCCTTCCGAGTAGCACTGGCAACTTTTCTTGCGGTGGCTCCACTGAGCGAAGGACAGAACCACAAGAAATTTGTTCCCAACTACGACGAAGGGAAGATCCCGGCATACACCTTACCTGATCCACTCGCCCCGCTGGGCGGAGCCAGGATTGAGACGACAGCCGATTGGGAGGAGCGAGGACGACCTGCCACTCTCAGGCTCCTCACCGAACAGATGTATGGCAAGATGCCGGTCGGCAAACCAGACGGCTTCAAGGTCGTTCTCGACCAGGAAGTGACGGATGCCTTGCACGGAAAAGCCATTCGCCGGGAGTATCTCGTGAGCTTCGCGGACGGTCAGGGGCCGGTAGTGCGGCTCCTGCTCTACTTGCCGAAGAAGGAGATTGTGAACAGCAAGGTGCCTGCCTTCCTCGGCTTGAACTTCAGGGGAAATCAGTGCGTGGAGTCCGATCCACGCATCACCCTGAATGAGGGATATGTCCTCGGAGGAAAGAAGGATGGGGACAACAAGGCGATGGCGGAAAAGCTGCGCGGGAGTGCCGCTGCCCGTTGGTCTGCCGAGCTCATCATCGATCAGGGTTTCGCGCTGGCAACTGCTTGCTGCGGAAACATCGATCCCGATTTCCACGACGGGTTCAAGAACGGCGTGCACCCGCTCTTTACCAAGGGAGCGCCCAACCCGGACGAGTGGGGAACGGTCTCGGCCTGGGCATGGGGCCTGAGTCGCTTGCTCGATGCCCTCGAGGGGATTGTCGAGATCGATGCCGAACGGGTGGGTGTCATCGGTCATTCCCGGTTGGGCAAAGCTTCGCTCTGGGCCGGCGCGACCGACGAGCGCTTTCGTCTCGTGATCTCCAACAATTCCGGCTGTGGAGGCGCGGCGCTGAGCAAACGCGCCATCGGCGAAACAGTGGGGCGCATCAACCGATCCTTCCCACACTGGTTCAATGGGAACTTCAAACAGTACAACGAGAAGGAAGCCGCGCTGCCCTTTGACCAGCATCAGCTCATCTCATTGATCGCACCGCGAGCGGTCTATGTGGCCAGTGCGACCAAGGATCAGTGGGCTGACCCCAAGGGGGAGTTCCTTTCCCTCATCCATGCCGAACCGGTTTACAGGCTCTACCATGACGCCCCGTTTGGTTTCACGGAGGAGCCCAAACCAGGGCGACGTGTCGGCCGCGTGATGGGCTTCCACCTGCGGGAAGGCAAACACAACGTCACTCCCGAAGACTGGAATCACTATCTCAAGTTTGGAAATCGCTGGCTCAAGAGAGCCGTCAAGTCAGGGTCCGATGCAGTTGATCCCGAGCCGTAAAAACTCACGCTCCACCGCGGAGTAGGGCGTGAGGCTGCGAACCGTGACGGTCTCGGTGCCATCCCCATTATCGACGGGAGGGCCCAGTTCCATGGTATGAGTTGGCCCGCTCTCCCAGGTCAGGAAATCCAAACTGCTTTCGACGGTATCAGTCATATGAGGACACTTGCAAAAACGTTCCCGGTGGAATCCGCAAGAGCATAGGTTGTCTGGTTACCCGTCTCCGTGAATCCGGAGCGATGACCGGAGTCAATGGGCAGGGTCTAACGGGTGTTGGCCTGGTTGGTGGCCGCGAGGTCCTGCCACACTTCGTGATCAAAGTTGGTCCCGAGGTGATCGGTCCCATCGGCGGCAAATCCGCTGATCCATTCCTCGACTCCGGGTCCCGAATTTGGCCCTCCCGTTTCCAGCCACTCAGGACCGAGATCATTACTCCAACCTCCGGCCGCCAATCCGTTGCCTTCGAAACTTTGATCTCCAATGGTGACGGGTGCGGCGTGGACCTGCGGCATCAAGGCCAACCAAGCAAAGGCCATCAGGCTCAACGCGTTTTTCATCTTTGGAGCTGAGCAAGGGAAGCATGCGGGGGCAGGTCGAACGATCCAATTTTCATGACCTACTCCGCGATCCCTCCCACAAAGGGCGAGGTTTTACCGGCATTTTTAGTCTCCAAGCCTCCCCTCCTCTGTTTGGAGCTTGCCAGAAGGTGGGTGGACGACCGAGCGTGGAAGGACGAATCCATTCTCATGATGACCCGATTTCAACCTTTGCTTTGCGCCGCTCTCTTGAGCGCTTTCCTAGGACCGATCGTCCACGGACAAATTATCGTTGATGACTTCAACGATGGAAACGACACGGGGTGGACGCGCTCCAATCCACTCGCACCCTTTGGCGGAACGGCTTCCTATGCCTTTCCCAATGACAACTCCTATCGCATCAAGCCTGATCCCTCTCCCAATCCAGCGGCCTTCGGATCAGGACGCGCCGGATCGTTCCGACCCGAGGTATATACCAATTCGTTTCACATCTCGGTCGACCTCGTCGCTTGGGATAACTTTATTCCGCAAGACGTCGGGATCCTGGCCTTCGTGAACACTCCCGGTGCGGGGACGCTGAATTGCTATGTGTTCAGCTACGATGTCGATTCCGGGAGCATGTTTCTGAGCCGGCTCGACAACGAGGTCGCCATCAGCATGGGCTCGTTTGATGTCGATCTCGATCCGACCCATGACTACCGCCTGATCTTTCAGGGGTTCCTGGGTGATATGCGGGGGGACTTGTTCGACCTGACCTCCCCCGAGTTCTCGCTGGGCGCGATCTTTACGAGAGATACAACTTACTCTTCGGGGCCCTGCGGGATCTTCGTAGCCCATGGAGTTGCAGATGGCGGAGGCATTGCCGACGCCACCTTCGACAACTACCGATCCTCTCCCAACACTGATGTGGATGCGGACGGAATGGGTGATCAGTGGGAGCTCGATCACTTCGGCGAACTCTTCTTCTTCGAGGATGAAGACAACGACGGCGACGGACAGACCAATCTTGAAGAGTTCATTGGCGGAAGCGATCCAACCGATCCCGCTTCCCTCTCGGGCCTCGCCGAAGCTTCCGTCACGGCTGGTGAGATGACCTTGAGCTTCGCCCTTGTGGCGGGAAGAACCTATAGCCTGGAGACCTCAACAGATTTGGAGACTTGGTCCCCACAACCCGCAGCGGTGTTTGCCGACAACGGGGCGAAGGGTTCGCTCACCCTCCCGACCGGCGGCCAGTCCGTGCTCTTCGGGAGAGTGGTGGCCACCGTAGACTAGGACGCCGACCCGCAAGTTAGGGTGCAGTCGACAAAGTGATCTTATTGGGAATCAGTCAGCGGTCTCCGACCGGTTGAACCGCCATGCGCGAGCCTTTTCCCCGATTTCTGCGCTTTTCGTCAGTCGCTGGTCTCAACCCGCTCCCTTCCTCACACCTTGAACTCGGAGTAAGATCCTCACGCCGAATGCACCCTAACTTCCCGGCCGATGCACTAGGTCGCAAAGCCCTCACCGCAGCACAACTTTCAGGGAGGTCACCTCAGCGGTGAACCCATTCCTTACTCCGTAGTCACCCACCAAGCCGCCGTCGTCACGGCCTACCTCCAGTCCATCGACTGGATGATCACTGATGAGAGGTGAACAGGGGAGGGAGGTGAGCTCCTTCTCTCCGGCTGCGAGGACAAGCCGGTCATTGAGGATTGACGCCTTCAAGGCTTGGCGCGAGCCCGCGGGCAACGTTGCGCTGGCGCTGACCAGCTTTCCTCCTTGGCGAATGGCGATCGTGAGCTTCTCGTCGTCCACATAAAGCGACCAGCCGAAGTTGATTCCTCCCTGCGCAATGATCACTCCTTTTGCTGGCAGGCCGCTGACTTGAGCGCTCACTTCAAAGGCCCGGTTTGCGATGGCAGGCGATTTTTCGGTGGGGAGATGCTCTCCGCTCTTGAGCTGGAAGGAGGTTTTCCGGGCTCCCTTTTTCTTGCCTTTCCCGTTCTTCTTCCACGATCCAAAGGGAACGATTCCGCGTTCCTTGGCCCACTTCTCGTATTGGGCTGCCATCCTTGAGACGAGCTCCGGATGCCTGGCCGCGAGGTCGTGCATCTCGGTGCGATCCTGCTCCATGTCATAGAGTTCCCACGCTCCCTTCACCCCCTTGGCGACCAGCTTCCACTTGCCGTCGCGGACCGCGCGATTGCCTTCGTGTTCGAAGTAAATCGGCTTGCCGCGCTTGAGGTCCTTGGCTTCGAAGGCCGGGCGCAGGGAGATTCCCTCCATCGGAGTGATCTTCTTGCCATCCTTTGCGGTGGGATATTTTGCCTCCGCGAGATCAACGCAGGTCGCCATGAGATCGATCAGATGAGCCGGAGTCTTGAACCAGCGGTTCGTTCCCTTGATTCCCTTGGGCCAATGCGCGATCAATGGAGTGGATATCCCTCCCTCGTGGACCCAGTGCTTGTACTCCCGGAAGGGAGTGTTCGAAATGTTGGCCCAATTGCGGCCATAACCAACTTCGGTTTCGGGCGCTCCAGGGATGATCCCGTCACCGCGACGGAGGGGATAACCATCGCGACTCTTCGGCGGGACCATCTGGGTTTGCAACTCGTCCTTGGCCATCGGGGGCAGAGTGGGCTTGGCCGGGCGCTCCAAGGGACCATTGACTTTGCCTCTCCCAAAGCCTTCCGCACAGCCCCCATTGTCCTGGAAAAAGAGAATGAGGGTGTTGTCGAGTTGATCGGCCCCTTCGAGAGATTTCACAATGCGCCCAATCCCCTGATCCATGTTGTCGACCATCGCGGCGTAGACCTCCATGCATGCTGACTCCCACTCCTTGAGCTTGATGTTGTCCCACTTGCCAATTTGCGGAACAACGTCCCACTGATCTGGAAGGAGGCCGAGGGATTTGAGCTTCCTGATGCGAGCAGCACGGGTCGGATCGTATCCCCCGTCATACTTCCCCTCGTACTTTGCGATGTCCTTGGGCAAGGCATGCATGGGCCAGTGGGCAGCGGTGAAGGCCACGTACATGAAAAAAGGCTGCCCGTCCGCCTCGCGCTTGTGATCCTGAATGTAACGCACCGCGTTGTCGGAAATCGCATCGGTGTAGTAGAAGGTCTCCGGCTGGTAGTCAGGATCGTTGGCCGGTGTGATGTATTGATTGTCGCGCGTGAGGGAGTTGGGATCAAAGAAGGAACCCGCGCCATGAATCGTTCCATAGAACCGATCGAACCCGCGCTGCACCGGCCAGTTCGAAATGTTGGGATTCTTGATCTCGTTGGCTTTGTAGGGCGTGACGTGCCACTTGCCCGCCATGTAGGTGCGGTAGCCCGCAGGCTTGAGAGCTTCTGCGATGGTCACGCAGTTCCGATTGAGTTCACCCTGATATTGAGGGAGCCCGTAGTCGCCGGTCATGTGCCCGACCCCAGCCTGGTGCGCGTAGAGCCCGGAGAGCAGGGTGGCGCGCGTGGGACAACAACGTGCGGTGTTGTAGAACTGAGTGAAGCGCAGACCGTCGGCCGCGAGCTTGTCGAGATTCGGAGTCTTGATCTCTCCGCCGTAGCAACCGATGTCGGAAAATCCCATATCATCGGACATGATCAGGATAATGTTGGGCCGGCTCTCTGCCTGAGCGAGGCAGGGAAAAAGGCCGAGGGTAAGCAGGAGGATCAGGGGATGGGGTCTCATGAACTGTGCAGTCGTGACGTCGCAACGGAAGAGTGGGCCGGAATCCCCATTCCGACGAGCGTACGATTTTATTAATGAAGCTTAGCCAATATCCTTATCCTCACCGATATTTTAGCTTGTCTAATAGGTGTCGAGCTGCCGAGACCGTTTCAAGGGAAGGGAAGGCGGCCGGTGATTCGCGGGCTGGTTCTGCTGGCGACCTGCCTGGGCACCGCATCGGCCCGTGGCGGGCTTCGCGGACTATAAGCCTGATGCGTTATCCTTCGGGAAGCACTCGTCATGGAAGAGAGTTCTTCTCTTCAAAATGGGCCCCGATGGCCTACTAGATAATTAAACTGGATAGTCCGTGCTGAGCCCCTGTCAAGGTTCCCCCAACTTACGCTCGGGCTCGACCCAGGATTCCTTTTTGCGAAACAACGCCAAGCGTTCCGCGAGGGGTTGCACGAGGGAGCGGTAGCGCGGCGCGACCTCATAAAACTTGAGCGCCTGCTCGGCAGATGCGACCGCGTCCTTGAATTCTCCCATGGCGGCCTCGGCTGTTGCCCGGGTATCGAGGTAGCGAGGGTCCCTCTCCTTGGTGACTAGACACAAGCGCTTCGCGAGAGCGAAGGCTTCCTGGGGAGCGCGAATTTTGGGATCGGAGTGGGAAGCCAGGATTTGCGAGAGCCGGTTGGCGGCCTCAAAAAATCGCGGGTTGGAGGAGAGGATCTGCTTGAAGGAGACAATCGCTGCGGTCGCCTGTCCGTCTCTCAACTGCGCTTCCGCGAGGCGGAAGCGAGTGGAGGCCCTCTTCGGAGCGACCTTGAGAACCATCCCGTAGCGCTCCACCGCATGAGCGGTCTGTCCGTTTGCAAGGTAAAGGTCGCCCAGTCGATCATGGAGGGAGAGGTTCGAGGCATTGATGGTAATGGCAGCAGTCGTCTCGGCGATGGCATGATCAAGCCGTCCGGTTCGTTGATACAACTCCGCGAGAGCATTGCGCACCCGAATATCGCGTGGAAGAGATTCGCGAGCTCCTTCGAGATAGCCCAGTGCTTCCGCCTGGCGACCGTGTTCGAGCAGGAGCGTCCCGACAAAGTACTTCGCATCGCCCAGGGAAGTTTTCCCCTCCTCATCCTGCCCCTTCGCGTCCAGCGATGCGACGAGACTTTCGAGGTAGTCGATGGATGATTCGGTCTCGTCTCGGTCCAGAAGCATCCTGGCCACCCGGAGGGAGTCGGCCTCGGTGGGATCTGCCACCCAACGGCCCGGAAAGGGGACGGCGGCCGTCCGCCGTTCTTCGGGAGTGGCGGTCGCGAGGGTGGCGTCCGCGAGGATTTGTGCGGCAGGCACCGGTCCCTTGTAGAACACGAGGACCTCTCCCTTGGCGTCGATCAGGAAACTGCTGGGCACAGGGAGAGGAGTCCAGAGATCGAGCGCAGCACTGGAGAGGATGTCGAGAGTCCGCACGGTGAGCGCCGTGGCTTCAGCCCAGGGGAAGGGAAACCCGGTGGCCTTGATCGCGGTCAAGGCATGCTTCCTCGCATCTTTCCCGCCTTGCACACCGTCGGTATTGAGGGCGACCACTTCGATGCCCCGAGCGCGAAACTTGGATGCAGCACCCGCCCACTCGATAAGCTCCTCTTTACACGGTCCACAATAAGACGCCCACAGATTGACGAGGAAGAGTCCCTTGCCCTCACGCTTATACTCGACCGGTTGGTCATCTGCTCCCTCCGTCCAGAGGGTCGGCACGCGCAGTCCAGGAGGGGCCACTGTGCGGGATCGATCGCCCTCGGGCTCGACTGCGGGTTCCGAGGCAAGCAGGGCCGCACGGTTCCCGGGAGGCGACCAGGGCACCGCAACCCCGTGCCCCTGGGCAACAAAGTAGAACTGATCCGCCATCAGGCCGCCAACTTCCTCGCTCGTCCCGTTTGGCCAGCGGACCACCAACTTGTCGAGCTTCTTGGTCTTCCCGAGCCCAAAGTGCATCCAACGTGATGACTGGGAGAGAAAGGCATGTCCCGCGTGCAGGGTTTTTACTCGGGGCGTGTTCTCACCACTGAGGTGCAGTTCCAGGCGGGCGCCAATGGCATCGCGGTTGGTATCCTTGCCATTGCCCTGCACCTGAAAGGCGATGAAGTGATGACCGCTGGCATTGCCATTCCTCAGGAAGCGCAGCCGTGGGGCGGTCCGGTTGATGGCCCAGACATCAAGATCTCCATCGAAATCCCAATCGACGAGTGCGAGACCACGACCATCGTCCGGAAAGTCAAAGCCCACCCCATTCGACACATCGGCAAAGGCGCGCTGCTGGCCCTGCGCATCCTGCCCACAATTCAGGAAGGCGCAGTGCTTCTCCTGTCCGCTGAAGGAGCGGTTTTCATGAAGGAGGCGATTGAGTGCGCGCCAGCCTTGTTGATAGCGCCGCACGGCCACTTGGGGAGCGTTGGGGAGGGGAGATTGCGCCACGACCTGCCGCCAGTAGACACTTCACAAGTCACCGGTGTCTTCGGCCGAGACAAAGCCGTTGGCCACCAGGAGGTCCTCCCATCCATCGTTGTTGAGATCGACAAAGGTGGACCCCCACGCCCAGCGGCCCATGGTCACACTCGACGCGACACTCACATCCTTGAATCCACCCTTCCGGTCGGATTGAAAGAGGGTGTTGCCGCGCGCCATGCGTCGAAACTGCTCACGCACTTTTTCGCTCGTCCCGGCCAGAAACTGCCGTTGATAAGTGATGCGGTTTCCCGCACCAGAAAACATGTTGCTCACGTATAGGTCCATCCACCCGTCACGATTGAAGTCGGCCCAGTTGGTCGACATGCCGGCGCTCGTGTCCTGGACTCCCAGGGCCTCCGATACTTCACGAAAAAAGATTTTTCCCCCGTCCGAGTCGTTCCGATAGAGGCAATTGCGCCCGTAGTCGTTCGCGACATAGAGATCGAGATCCCCGTCGTTGTCGTAGTCCTCCCAGGAGGCGCAAAAGCTGAAGCGGCGGTTGTTGATGTCGAGACCAACCGCAGCGGTCACGTCGAAGAACTCCCAGTTTCCTCCATTGCGCCAGAGGATGTTCGCTCCCCCATTGTTAGCATCATGGAACGGAGTGGGCTCACCCATCGCACCCGAGCGAGCGCCTGCGGCGGCGGGATTGTAGCCGCAGGAATAGATGTCGAGAAGTCCGTCGCGATCAACGTCGGCCGCCGCCAGGGAAAAGGTCTGCCCCTTGGTGCCGATCCCGAAGGCGAGTTCGAAGTGACCCTTGCCATCGAGGTTGTCCATGAAAAGAATCCGGAAGTCCTGCGAGATCACGAGGTCCTTGTCGCCGTCATTGTCCAGATCCACGATGAGCGCGCTCGCGCAGTAGTCGAGCCAGCCAGTCTTGCTCTCGCTCGTATAGTCGGTGAGGGTCCCGTCCGTGTTCTGCAGAAAGAGGCGGTTAGGCAGTCCGCCTTGCTGACAAACATAGAGATCCTCCAATTTGTCTCCATTGAGGTCGCCAATCGCAAATCCGTGGTTGGCCACCACATCGAGCCCGAAGTCGCGCGGAAGGCGGAGACGCCAGTAATCCGAGCTGTGCAAAAACTGTTCCTTCCACGCCTTGGTCTTGCCGAGGATGGAATCCGTAACATCGCTAAACAGGGGTTGGCCCTCGGCTTCCACGACCTCCACTTCCTCGTAGTCAACGACCGTGATCTGCAGAAGTTCAGGAAGCGCATCCTCGGCTGTCTTCCAGCGACAACCCCAGGTGGCATTGATTTGTTTGCGTACGCCTTTAGAGTGCGAGGTGATGGTGCAGAGAACCTGTGCGCTGGCCCGACGATCCGGGCGTTCCTCGATCCGAAAAAGCTTGAGCTTGGCATGAATGTTTTCCCCCCAGCGCGCGGCCTTCATCCACTTGTTCAAGGCCGTGGCACACCCTCCGGGACCCAGGTGAACCCTCTCCTGGGCACCCCCCGCTCCGGCGGCAAAACGACGCACTTTGAAGCCCCCCTCATCGAAGGCTGGGATGAGCGGTGCGGGACGCAGACTTCCGCAGGAAAACTCCCTACCCGCCAATCCCTCCAGGTCCGCGGCCATCACTCCACCCGCGGTCTCTAACAACTCCCCCAAGACGCTCAGTTGCGAGCTCACCTCCGCACTGAGAGCCTCTGACTCCCAGCCGTCCTTGCTAGGATCAATCCGATTGTAGGCGTCACGCAGCGGCCCGATGTAACGCTTCTGCTCCAATCCGGGCGCGGTGATGAGGTCGCCGGTCTCTTCCTGCGCGAGGAGGGTGCCGACCAAGGTGGCCGGAACCAGAAGCGGGAGGAGAAGACGCGGAGGCATGGAGGAACGCTGGGTTCATCAGCAGGAAAGCCACTGAGCCGCAGGAACGCTGGGGAGGCAACTCAAAAAGGGGACGTGCGGTCCCGCGTCCATCCTCCCTCCTGAGGAGAGTTCCGTTCATGTCAGCCCTCGCCAGTGCCCTCACCCCCTTGAGCTCGCGGACAGGACCCTTGGGCCACGGGTCGCGACCTCTTGCGGATCGCAGCGTGCTCCTAGAAGTTGGATCTCTTCACCTTGAACTTGGGGGCCTTGTCCTTCCCCTTCACCGGGGTCCACTCAAGATCAGCCAGACTGGGAATACCGGGCTTGATCTTGCAGTCCTTGTTGGTGGTCCACGCCCCGCGAATCTCCTTGCCATCCGCCCTCACTCGAATGGAGATGTTTGCGGAGCGGCCTTGAACAGTCAGAATTCGAGCGGTCAGCTGGCGCCGGTCCAGGGACAAGCTGAGCTCCGCCCGGAAGCGCGGTTCAAGATCCTCCCTCTCCAGAGCCCGCAATCGCCTGATCAGGAACTGCAATCGTCCTCCTCGCGAAGAGGAGACGCGCTCGCCCCGCGCGGTAGGCGCGGTTCTCCGGACAAGAAACGAGGCCGCTTCCTCAAGGAAGTGAGATCGCGAATCCGTGGTGGCAAGTAGTAGTATTTTTTCTTTGGCAGGACTTGGGATCTCACTTCCTTGATTGGCTGCCTGTATCAATCTAACCGGAGGGGACCGAGGAGATTTTCATCTTGGTGCAACAAATTCCTTTTCGCCCTTCCCGCCCTCCTCTTGTTCTCGTGGTGCAGCCTCGCGCAACGGGCGGCCCAGGATCCCAAGGGCGGCCAGACTCACATCTACAAGACCGTCGGCGACATCAAGCTGCCGCTCTCCCTCTACGAGCCCGCTGGTCGGCAGCCAGGCAGCCAATCTCTCGCCATGACACCAAGATCGAAGACTGTATTGCGGATGCTCGTTCAGCCAAGCGCATCGCTTCCGGCGGGGCTCCGCAGGAGAGCACCTTCGACAGCAAGAATGACGACCGTTCGATCAGCGCCCAACCCAATGCCATGGTCCTCTTCAACCCAGCGATGGCAGTGGCGCCACACGAGGATCTTGCGGCCACCTACAACGAACAAAGCACGACTCGTCTCAGCGATCGCGCCCGCGGTTCGATTAAGACGGTCGCGCCGTTTCACTACGCCAAAGAGAAGCAACCGCCCTGCATCATGTTCTTCGGAACAGACGATCCTCTCCTCCTGAGAGCGGAGGCCCATCGCAAAGTCTCCGTGGCAGTGGGCAACCAATACAACATCATCACCTCCCGGGGACAGGGGCGTGGGTTCTTCAATCTCACCCGCGAGGCGGGCAATTACTACAAGTTGACGGTGGCGGAAATGGACAAGTCCCTCGTTTCCCTCGGTTGGCTGAAAACTCGGCGTGAGAAGGGATAGCACAGCATCCCCCCGAGAAATTCGCCTTCCGCGTTAGTCAGGAACGACAAACGCGAGTGCTTAATCATTCCCAATGATTGTGATTCCCTTGGACGCCAGACCGGCATTCGAACTGGACAAGTGCCTGTCCCGGTCTTAATTCGCAGGGTATGCGCAAACCTCTTTCGCTCATTCTCGCGTGCCTGACATCGGGAGCCCTCGCGGCAGACACAAAGGATCCTGCGCCCACCCCGGCCGACGCTCCTGCCGCGGTGGCCGATTCGGTGGATCCCGCTGCCGAGGGATTCGGGAACGAACCGGCAGGACCTACCATCGCCGAACTGGAGACCCTTGCGGCTCGCGCTGCGAAGGCTGAATTGGCACGGCTTGCTCTCGCCGCCGAAGCCCGCAGGTCCGCCAAGGGCGAGAAGCATGAGTCCCTCACCACCAAGAAAGGACGCACTTACAAAAAGGTGACCATCAGTGGCGTCGATGAAATCGGAGTGAAGATCTTTCACGAATCTGGAACGGCACGCATCAAGTTTGCGGAGCTTCCCACGACTTTCCAACAGCGCTTTGGCTATGATCCCGACCGCGCCAAGGCGCTTCTCGAACAGGAGAAACAACTGGAGAATGCCCGGGACCAAGCGACCATCGCGCGACTCCGCGTCGAGGCAGGTCTTCCTCCCGAGCCCAAGGCAACCACCCGGCCGCCCACCACCCGGCCGCCCACCACCCGGCCCACCACCCGGCCGCCCACCACCCGGCCCAAAACGACCGGGCCCACGGTCACCAGACCCATCGATAAGCCGGAGGGGAGCGGGCCCAATACCACCAATTCCGAAGTTGCTGCCCTCACCGCCGAGATCACGACTTTCGAAGCCGCGATTGAGAAGATCATGGACGTCGCCAAGGGCATCGAAGCACTGGCCAAGAAGGCCGAAGAAAGGGCCTTCGCCAAGGCGTCTCGGTCAGCGGGTGATGCCAAGTTCGACGAGGCCGCGATGAAAAAGGCCGCAGACTTGCGAGACAAAGCCGAGGCAGAATACCGCAAGGTGTCTTCTCTTCGGAGTAAGATCACCAAGAACAAACGCGCAATCAAAAAGCTGGAACGCGGCCGTTAAGCCTCACCCCACCCCCCGAGGCCAGCCCATCCATACCTCGGCCACTCCTGGCGAGTAGTTGGCACCAATGAAGCGGGTCTCTTGCGCCCACGGACCGAGTGATCGAATCAAGGCTGAGTCCTCGACGCATACTTCAACCGGCGCTTGCCGCCAGGGTTCATGCCACACTCGAAAGGAGCGTCTCCGCATCGAGTTCCGCAGGCAGGTAAATGCGGTGTAACGCTCTAACAGGAACTCGTCGCGGCTTCCCTCTCCCACCCGTTCCCAGGACGGATACGCCATGGTTGCTCGATAGCGTAGAGAGCAATCATCCGCGCAGACCTTACCTTCAAGGACGCCTTCCTCGGGACGGTGATCATACTCGATGGTGCCAAAGCGGTAGGGCAGCCCAAAGATCAGGGGGCCCAGGCGAGTCGCGAGGCGATTGGATAGCCACTCACGCAGAAAGTAGATTCCGCTCACCCCTTCATGGCGCACATAGGTGCGGACATTCAGAAAATCGTGCGTCGCAATCGGAGCCATGAGCCACTTCGACCATTGTCCCCCTCGCGAGGGCCGCATCCCTTCCATCGTGAACGCCACCAGGCTGACGATCGCCTTCTTGCCTGCCCACAAATCCAACTCAAAGGGCACCACGGCCTGCAGCTTCTCCGCCTCGACCTCGTAGTGGAGAAAGAGCGCCCTTTGCCATCCCGCCAGAAAGAGCGGATCGCCCGGCGTCTCCTCCATTTGTCGCCGAGCCTCCAGATGCAACTTCGCCACCGATCTCCGAACCGGAGGCGGAAAGGGAGCGTGGCTGCTCATCATCTCGAAGTCCTTTTACTAATTCTGAAGTTTCAGTCTAGACTGAAACTATAGAAACAGCACCTTTGGTCAATCACAAATTGGTTCCCAGCCATCGTTGGCTATGGCGTCGAAGACCGCCCAGAGGGCTCCGGTATGACCAAGGCCCTTCCAGGAAGTGACGCCTCAATCACGCGCTCTCTCCCTCACACCCCCATGGGAAATGTTCGGGAAGGTTGTCACCTCGGCAAGAGCGCTCGTTCACAATTGAGTTCATGCGGGAACGGGGGAGTTCCCAAGCGCTGAGACCGGCCTGCCCCAGCCTCTTTCACGATTCACTCTTCGTCTCCCGATCTTTCCAATCCTGTTCCCGCAGCGAGCACGGCGGGGAGATGCAAAACGAATGATGCGAATTGGCTTCGACCTTCGGAGGAAAGAGCGGGGAGGCTTCCGCGAACAATCGATCGTAGTTGCATCATTGTTGATCTGACGGATAGTCCTTCCCTGTCGCCCCCATGAAACGCCGCCAATTTCTCACCACTTCGGCCGGCGCGCTCGCCGCACCGACCATCTCGCACGCGCAAGATCATGCCGCTACACCCAAGCGCGAGGGCAAGGGCAGGGGCCCCAACATCGTTTACATCTTTTCGGACCAGTGGCGCGCCACTGACCACGGCTACATGGGCAACGCAGAGGTCCGTACTCCGCAAATCGATCTTCTCTCCGACCAAAGCGTCAACTTTGCCAACGCCGTCTCGGGCATTCCTGTTTGCTGTCCGCACCGCGCCTCTCTGCTCACCGGCCAGTATCCCCTCACCCACGGACTCTTCCTCAACGACCTTCGCTTGAACGATCAGGCCACCTCCTTTGCGCAAGCCCTCACTGAAGGAGGGTACGATACCGGCTACATCGGCAAGTGGCACATCGATGGCACCGGACGCTCCGCATACATTCCACCCGAACGCCGTCAGGGATTTGACTACTGGAAAGTGCTCGAATGCACCCACAACTACAACAAGTCCCAATACTACGACCAGGCCGGCAAGGAGGCAATCGAGTGGGAGGGCTATGATGCCTACGCGCAAACAAAGGACGCGGTCTCCTACATCAAGGCCCACGCGCCGAAGGAGGGAGATGCCAAGGCCAAGCCCTTCGCTCTCTTCCTCTCCTGGGGACCGCCCCACGCGCCCTACCGCACCGGACCAACCAAGTGGCTTGATCGCTACGACACCCGCAAGCTCACTCTCCGACAGAACGTTCCTCCGCAAATCGGGAAGCAAGCCCAGTCAACCTACGCTGGCTACTATGCCCACTGCAGCGCACTCGACGAATGCGTCGGCTGGCTCATGGATACGCTCAAGGAATCCGGGCAACTCGAGAACACGATCGTGGTCTACACCTCTGATCATGGCGACATGCTTCACTCCCGCGGACAACTCAAGAAGCAACGGCCCTGGGATGAATCGATCCGCGTTCCCTTTCTCGTTCGCTGCCCGAAATCGATGAAGGTGGAGGCACGCAAACTCGAAGCGCCCATCAACACCCCCGACATCATGCCCACCCTTCTCGGCCTTGCTGGAGTCAAGATTCCAGAGAGCGTGGAAGGGGAAAACTTTTCCGAGGTCATTCGGGGAACCCGGGAACTCGCCGACAACCACGCGCTGATCACCTGCCCAAGCCCCTTCGGTCAATGGACCCGCAAGCAAGGGGGACGCGAGTACCGCGGAGTGCGCACCAAGCGCTACACCTACACGCGCTCCCTGGAAGGCCCGTGGGAACTGTTCGACAACCAGGAAGATCCCTTTCAACAACGCAACCTCGTCGCCAAACCGGCCCAGAAGGGCCTGCGCGACGAACTCGAGGATAAGTTGCGCGCTCGACTCACCGCGACCGGAGACGATTTCGCTCCCGGCCCGGAACTCCTCAAGCGTTGCGGCTACCACGTCGACAAAAGCGAGAGTGTCGGATACCGCGATCCCACCGCCTGGGGTCAAGTGAGCGTGCCAGCCAGGATCGGGTAGCGAAAGACCGTCGCCTTCCGCCAGCCACCGAGGCCGCTACTTCGTAGTCTTCCCTCTGATCACCCGCTTGGAATTTTCGATGAATTCGCTGCGCACACGCGCCTTCTGCTCCCGCGTAATGTCCTGCAAGGTCTGGCTCTTGTCGAATTCCAGAGCGTAGCCATAGCTCAGGGAGGTGGCCTCCTCGAGAGGTCGTGGAGAAGGAGCAGGGCGGCTGAAAGGGAACAGGCGCAAAGGTAATTTCATGGCTACTACAGGGCAGATTTCTGGGCGCTACGCAACCACCAGACGCCACAACTCACCGCCGCGCAACCCTGCGCAAAATTCTTCGCAAGAACTTGCCGGAATCTGATTACTATCCTGCCAGCAGATGATCCGTTTCACCCTCGCCATCCTCCTCCTCGCCACTTGCTTCCCGTTCCTTGCGCCGGGAGCCACACAGCCCAACATCATTCTCTTTGTCACTGACGATCAAAGCCCCATCGCAGGTTGCTACGGGAGCTCGGATATTCAAACCCCACACCTCGATGCCCTCGCCGCCGAAGGCACGCGCTTTACGCACGCTTTCGCCACCACCGCATCCTGCTCGGCCAGCCGTTCGGTCATTCTCTCCGGTCTGCACAACCACCGCAACGGTCAGTATGGCCACACCCACGCTTTCCATAAGTTCGCCTCCTTTCCAAATGTGAGGGCCGTGAGCCTACCCTTGCAGATGAGCCAGGCTGGTTACCGGACGGTGCAGATTGGAAAGTATCACGTGGCCCCGGTTTCCGTCTTTCAGTTCGAGCAACGCCTGAAAGGCAATGGCCGCAACGCCCATGAGATGGCCGAGAACTGCCGGCCAGTCTTCACCGAGAAATCCGACCAGCCCTTCTTCATTTACTTCTGCACCAGCGACCCGCACCGCGGTGGCGGCATCGACCAGGCCTCCAAGCTGAAGCACAAACCGGATCTCTTTGGTAATCGCCCGAACAAGGGAGCCCACCAGGACATCAAGGAGATCTTCTATGATCCCGCCAAAGTGAAGGTTCCCGCCTTTCTTCCCGACACCCCCGAATGTCGGGCCGAGATCGCTCAGTATCATCAATCCTGCTCGCGCATTGATCAGGGGCTCGGCCATTTGGTGGCCCTCCTCAAGGAGGCGGACCAGTGGAACAACACCGTGATCATCTACACCGCCGAT
Organism: Roseibacillus sp.; assembly: GCA_028821775.1. Classification (GTDB taxonomy): domain Bacteria; phylum Verrucomicrobiota; class Verrucomicrobiia; order Verrucomicrobiales; family Akkermansiaceae; genus Roseibacillus_B. The sequence goes on along the minus strand of JAPKFB010000026.1, from coordinate 20,732 downwards.
CACGGGATGGCTTTTCCCGGTGGAAAAACCACTGTCTATGAAGCCGGTCTCCATGTGCCCTTCATCGTGCGTCATCCGGCGGCCAGGAAGAAGGGAGTGGTCAGCAACGCCATGATCAGCCACATCGACATTGCTCCCTCCATCCTCGACCTCGCCGGTGGCTACGATGCCAACAAACGGGGACCTAAGAAGCTGGTGGCCGTGGAGAAAGTTCCCAATGGCGAGAACCCCGGCAAGAAGGAAACCTCTTACCATGGCCGCTCGTGGATCCCGATTCTCGAACAAGAGTCCCCCGCCGGTTGGGACGAAATTGGGGCCTCCCATACCTTTCACGAGATCCAGATGTACTATCCCATGCGCGTCCTTCGTGATCGCAAGTACAAGCTCATCTGGAACATCGCCTATCGGCAGCCTTATCCCTTCGCTTCCGATCTCTGGGCGGCCTCCACCTGGCAGGCGCAATATCAACAAGGTCCCGCCGCCAAGTACGGCAACCGCACCGTCAATTCCTACATCAACCGTCCGCAGTTTGAACTCTACGACATCTCCATCGATCCCGCAGAGACTCTCAACCTCGCTGCAGATCCTGATTTCGAAACCACTCTCGAAAGCTACCAAGACAAGCTCAAGGGGATGCAACGGCGCACCGGCGATCCCTGGATCATGAAGTGGCGCTATGAGTGAACCGATGGAGTCAGGGGTTGCAGGCCATGGCGATGCCCCGGACTCTGAGCGCCAGTTGACGAGCCTTCGCGAACGGCTGAAGCATCACTCCCATTCCTTTCCAATTGCAGTCCCCTACTCCCAGCTCTAAACCACCTCTTTCGCAAGTTCACCACTGCCCTGCAACCTGCCTCTCTATCACAGCGCCAATCAGCTTTGCTCATCTCTCTCATGAAACGCCTCGCCCTGGTCCTCGCGGCCTCCCTCCCGCTCCTCGCTCCCTGCTTCGCAGCCCGCCCCAACGTCCTCTTCATCTGCATCGACGACCTTCGTCCCGAGCTGAAGTGCTTTGGTGCCGACTACATTCACTCCCCCAACATCGACAAACTGGCCGCACGCGGCCGCGCCTTCACGCGACACTACGTGCACGCTCCCACCTGCGGAGCGTCGCGCTACGCCCTGCTCACCGGTCGCTACGGGCCGCGCGACAACGGCGCCCTTTTCCGCCACTCCACCAACGACAAGATCGTCAAGACCAACATGCCGGCCTGGTTTCGCAACCATGGCTACACCACCGTCTCGATCGGAAAGGTCTCCCACCATCCCGGCGGACGCGGAGGATCCGATTGGAACGATGACTCCAAGCCCGAGATGCCCGGCGCCTGGACGCGCCATCTCTGTCCCAGCGGACCATGGCAACACCCCCGCGGCCTCATGCACGGCCAGGCCAACGGAGAGATTCGCAAGAACGCCAAGGCGATGGATGTCCTCCAGGCCTTCGATGGCGACGACAATTCCTATCCCGACGGCCAAACAATCGAGGGCGCTCTTGCGCAACTCGAGCTCCTCGCCGAGGACGATCATCCGTTCTTCTTGGCGGTCGGATTTCTACGACCGCATCTTCCATTTGGCGCTCCTGCAAAGTACGTGAAGCTCTACCAAGACGTCATCCTCCCCTCCATTCCCCATCCCTCCAAGCCAGTGGGCAAGACCACCTGGCACGGCAGCGGCGAGTTCATGAAATACAATCGCTGGAAGAAGGATCCCCGGAACGACTCCGCGTTTGCCACCAAGGTTCGCAAGCACTACGCGGGCTGTGTCTCCTATGCCGATGCCCTGGTGGGACGCCTGCTCGCAGGTCTTGAAAAGACCGGCAAGGCCAAGGAAACCATCATCGTGCTCTGGGGCGACCACGGCTGGCATCTCGGCGAACATTCCATCTGGGGCAAGCACTCCCTCTTTGAAGAGTCCTTGCGCGCCCCCCTCATCATCGTGAGTCCCGAACTCCCCCACCCAGGCAAGGCCACCAACTCGATTGTCGAAACCGTCGACCTCTACCCTACTCTCTGCGACCTCACCGCCCTGCCCAAGCCCGATGGAATCAGCGGATCGTCTCTCGTTCCTTTCCTCCTCAAGCCTGATTCGCCCGGTCATCCCGCAATTTCCTATGCCGGCGGAAAGGAGACCATTCGAAGCGATCGCTATCGGCTCATCCGCCACTCGAAAGGCGGCAAGACTTCTCACTTGGAACTCTACGACCATCAAAGCAAGGCGGGAGAGACCAAGAACATCGCCGAGGAACATGCCGAGCTCGCAGCCACTCTCGGCAGGCAACTCGACGCCAAACTCAAGTAACCAGATCATGAAACGCCTCCTCTTCACCATCGCTACCTGCCTCTCGCTCCTCGTTCCCGCCGGAGCCAAGCTCCCCAACATCCTCATGATCGCGATCGACGATCAGAATGATTGGATCGGCTGTCTCGGGGGACATCCCCAGGCCCTCACTCCAAACATCGATGCGCTGGCCAAACGCGGCACTGTCTTCACCAACGCGCACTGCCAGTCTCCCTTGTGCAATCCCTCGCGGACCAGCCTGATGACCGGCCGGCGCCCTGGTTCGACCGGGATTTACGGCCTTGCCCCCTGGTTCCGCACGGTTCCCGAACTAGCGGACATCGTCACTCTCCCCCAATACTTCGCCAAGTACGGCAACTACCACACCGCCATGACCGGCAAGATCTACCACGGTAAATCAGGGCGGTCGACGAAGGGCAACCACATCGAGTGGCATGAGGTGGGCCCGGGCGCTTCTGGCAAACCGTTCCCGCCCAAAAAACTGGTCAACACGCCGCAGCCACATCGTCTCGTTGATTGGGGAACCTTTCCCCACCGGGACGAGGACAAGGGCGACTACAAGGTCGCGAGCTGGGCAGTCGATCGCCTCAAGAGCTACGCGGCCTCAGATCAGGAAAAGCCCCTCTTTCTCGCCACTGGATTCTTTCTTCCGCACGTCCCCTGCTACGCAACCCAGAAGTGGATGGCCCTTCATCCCCTCGACAAGCTCAAGCTCCCGCTGGTGCAAGCCAACGATCGCGCGGACACTCCGAGGTTCTCGTGGTACATTCATTGGAAGCTTCCCGAGCCCCGTCTCAAGTTTCTCAAGGACGCGAACCAGTGGGAGAACCTGACCCGTTCCTACCTCGCCTGCACGACCTTCGTCGATGATCAGGTCAGACGCCTCTTGGAGACTCTCCAAGCGACCGGACTGGAAGAAAACACCATCGTGGTTCTCTGGTCGGACCACGGGTTTCACCTCGGCGAGAAAGAGATCACCGGGAAGAACACCTTGTGGGACGACGGCACCCGCGTGCCCCTCATCTTTGCCGGACCCGGCGTCACAGGAGGGCAGGTTTGCACCAGTCCAGCTGAGCTCCTCGACATCTATCCCACCCTCATCGACCTCCTCAAGTTCCCCCCCAACAAGAGAATCGAAGGTCACTCGCTCCTGCCCCAGCTGAAGAATGCCCCTGCTCCCCGCCAGTGGCCCGCCATCACGACCCACAACCACGACAACCACGGGATCCGCAGTGAGAACTGGCGCTACATCCGCTACGCCGACGGCTCGGAAGAACTTTATGACATGGCGAAGGATCCCCACGAGTGGACCAATCTCGCGACCAGCGCCGAGCACGAAGCGCAGATGAACAAGCTCTCCCAGTGGCTACCCAAAAAGAACCTGATGCCCGCACCGAAGTCCGCCCACCGCATCCTCACCTACGATCGGAAGACCGGCAAGACAACCTGGCAAGGCGACCCCATCGAACCCAACGATCCCATCCCCGAGCTGCGCTAGGGAAAGGCCGGTCAGAAGGCGACCGGCAGGAGGTTTACCCCCAGTCACACAACCCCCGCACATAGGCGGCCGAGCCATCCGTGAGCCAGCCATCAAGCTGCGCTGGATCCTTGAGTTGCTGACCACGCAAGCGCGGCACGACGAAGAAGCCGCAATTTGCTTCGGGGAGAATAGTGAGATCACCCCAGAGTTTCTCGAACTGGGTTACCGGAAAGACATCCTCTTGTCCGTGACCCCAGCGCTTCTTGACGTCCTTGATGGTCAGGTAAGTCGGGAGTCGATCCGCGAGGCTGCGCAATGCTCCAGCAAGCTTGCCCTCGTCGTGGGCGAGGATGTCCTCGCGAGTGAGACCGGCCAACTGGAGGAACTGGTCGAGATCGATCCAGGTCGTCATCGAGTTGTAATAGGAGATCTCAAATTCCGCTTCATCGTTGGGCATCGCGAGCCCTTCCACGAGCCGCGGGTGACCATCGACCCGGGCGAGACCGCCGCCGCGATCCTCCAGCCGTCGCGTGATCATTTCAAAGGTCAGTCCGTGCCCTGCATCGCGATGCAGGCCCAGGATGGTCGAGTCCACATTCGCCCCCAAGGTGTCAATGTTGTGCAGGAGGAGGGTCTTCAATTGGGGGCGCTCCTGCAGCAGGTTCCGCAGCGTCCCGTTCAGTATGAGATTGGGAATCTCGTAAAAGTGCCCCACTGGGTGCAGGCATTGCAGCGGAAGATTGTCGGTGTAGTCGGCGCCCTCCCGAGCAGACTTCGCCCACCCGATCAGAGCCGATCTTGCCGAGTCGCGCATTTTCTGCTGCTGCTCATCGAGAAGCTGCTGGGGCATCTCCTCCCAGGCAAAGCGAAGATCCCGCTCGGTGGGAATCATGCGCAAGCCCACCGAGCGACCGGGAGACACCAGGAGCGGCCCTTCGTATCCATAGTTCCCAACGCTGGCGAGAAAGTCGTTCGTCGGCTGGGTGGTGAGATAGGAAGTGGTGAATACGTGAGGCAAGTCCGTCCCACCCTGCGCCGCGACCTGTCGGGACTTCGCGAGGTGCGTTTCGATAAAGGTGCGGTAACAACCATCCAGCGGAGCAAAGGGATTGAGTGCCTTGCAGGTGCCCGCCCCCCCGGTCCAGCGCGATCCTGCCCCGGCGGCCAGGGACACCACCGCCACTTCGCCGGCCGCGATGGCCGCTTCGCCCTTCGCTCTGGCCCTGTCAAATCGCGAATCCCCTGCCGAGAGAGAGGAAAGATCCAGGACATCCTCCTGATCCACGTCTTCCACTGTTGCGGTCGCCGGCAATCGATTGCCCGCAAGGCTGATTGTTCCCGCCAACAAATCCGCCCGGATCGATTCATGCAATTCCTCATCAAACCCATGCTCATCCAAGAGTCGGCGGAGGGATCCACTCACCTCTCCACTCGGGGCTTCCTCATTCTGAGCGCTCTGCTTCAGCTCCGCGGTCAATCGGGAGTAGGCCTCGGGCAACGCGGAGCCGCCCTCCCCGAGAAACTGGGCACTCGTTCCTTCGGCATTGATCGCAAAATCATAGACCACCGGTTCCATCGCGAAAGGCAGGGCGTGCTGCAGCTTCTTCTTGGCCTCGGACATGATCCGCTGCATCGCTTGCTGTGCCTCCGCCTTTCGTTCCGGGGCAAAAATGAATCCCATTCCGCCCCCGGACATTCCACCGAGCATCCAAAACCCCCAAAAGTCCTCTCCAAACGCACTCTCTGCTTCCTCGATCAGGGTCTCCGTAAACAAGTTGGTCGCCCATGGAATGATGGATTGGATGGGGCCGCGGAAGTTTTGCGTCGTGGCCCGTCCCAGGGCCTTGATATCGCCCGCGACCATGGTGGCAATCAATTCATCAAGCAGCGCCAGGGCCTCCGTCCGGCCCTTCCACTCCGCCTCGGAACGCAGAAGGTACTTCTCGGTCACCATCTCGAGGATCGGCCCGACATTCTGCGCCATCCCACCGTGCACTAGGACGAGGGATTCCTGCAATGCTTGCCGGGATGAGGCCGGAATCTCGTCTTCGCCAAAGACATGGTGCGTGGGCATCAGACAACCGCGTGAGATTCCCATCTCCGGATCTCCTTCTGAGGCGGCCTGCCCCGAAATCAATTTGATCCCGGGCCAAACTCCTCCCGAATCCTGCCATCCTCCACCCGATCCCCCGATCCACTCGCCAAGAATCGCGCGCGCCAAAACCAGTCGCCGTTCATTCTCCTGAAGGGGACCAGTGAGCGAACTTGTTTGTCCGGTCGCCCGCATGAGGACCCCGATCAAGGCCGCCAGCAGATTGGTCGAGACCGCGAGACGCGATCCTTTCGGAATGCCATTCACCGAGGAGATCAGCTCCAGGCCCTTGCCCGGACCAACCACGCGTTCGAGCAGGCTCTCCAGCTTCTGCCCTGACCCCTCGATTCCAGGAGGCACGATCCCTGCGGCGATGACCGCGGCCTTGAGCAACCCGAGGTAATCCTTCGCAAAATCAAAGACTTCCCCAAGACTATCGATTCTTGCGCTGGCCTTCAGATCAACCGAGGTGAGGATCAGCACGGGCTCATCGATCACTCGCAAATAGGCTTCAATCGGAGGTTTGGGCTCCGCATCGCGCCCGTTTACTCCAAGATCAACCGAAACATTGAGAACGCGTGCGCCCTCCGGAAAATCCATTCCCAGAAAAAAGATGTCCGACCACCCGGAATGCGAAAGGTCCATCCGGACCGGAGTCTGCTCCCGGAGAACAGCCCGCGTACCATCATGTGCCCGCTCCAACAACTCCGGGGCCAACCGCAGTGGATGATCAGCCGGGTGTCCCATCCGGAACATCCATTGATTGCCGCGCACCGCCCGCACCGACTTGCGCACCTGGTTCGCGAGAGTCTGGAAAGCGAGCTCGTGATAGGCGGAGGCGAGAGCAGAGGATAAGGAATCTCCCGCACCTTGTTGGGACACCGCCGCCAGAAAGGTATCGATCGCTTCCGTAAAGCGCCTATTGAGAAGATGCTCGTGACCTTCGAAGGGTATGCGACCGATGCGATCGACGGAAAGTTTACTGGGGAGGTGAAAGCGATGAATGGCGTAGAGAAAAAAGAGCGCCCGCACCCGCTCGTAGAGGTTATCCGCCTCCCGCCGAAACTGATCGAGCGCCTCGCTCTCTTCCAGGAGCTCCTCCAGAGTCAGCCCGTCGCAGACGGAAGCGAAGGCAGCGTTACGGACCGAAGGATCCCCGCTCGTGATGATGTTCAGGAGCTTTGACATCCAGGCCGGGAATGCGCGGTAATCTCAATCAAATCTGTCAGGACTTCGTCCCGATGGGGACCTGCCAGGGCCAGGGAGAGTTGCGCTTTGAGGAGACCATATCGTTCTCCAATATTGAAACGCTGCCCCGCGAGCTCCGTCGCGAGATACTTTTCTGACTTCGCAAGGTGCGCGAGGGTGGGCGTCAGGCCCAGCACGCCACTCTCACCCATCTTGGAGACCAGGGTGTCGAGGTGCTCCATCACCGCGGAGGTCAGCGAATGCATGCCAAAGAAGCAAAGATAGTTGCCGGCCCGCAGGCCAGGAATGATGAGTTCCTGTTCCGCCAGGGTGGGCGTCGGTTTTTCGATCACGGTGTTCACTTCAAAGATGGAAGGCGAAGCGGGAACGCGGGTCGCGCCTATCGTGCCATAAAGATGAAGCTTGCTCTCGTGGGTCGGGTTCACCGCGGAGACACAACCATCGTGAGACGCGGCCAGGGCAAGAAGCTGGCGCACGCAGGACGACTCCTCGCAACTCAAGTAGAGGTGATCACTCACGAGGAGGACAAAGGGATCCCCCCCAGTAAACTCCCGGGCACACCAGACTGCGTGTCCATAGCCTCGTGGTCCCTTCTGCTCGATCAAGGTCAGGCGCTCCGCATGGGAACCGGCGGCATCCAGATAGGCCTCGCGAGTTCCCGGATGAATCACGATGGCCACCGACTCCAATCCGGCGGCAAAAATATCATCGAGAATGATCTCCAAGGCCGTCTTGGCCAACCCTTCCGAATCCACCAACGTCTGCAGGGGCAGATGGTGCTCGGTCGGACTGGCCGCAGTAACGACGGCTTTGTTCGGAATCACGGTGGGAGACTAGTGGTCCGACGGTGCGAATAAAGGAAATGTTCACGATTCGCCCCCAAAGATTGCACAGGATGCTCAATTCCGACATCGTTGGATCTCCTCATGCGCTTACCCTCTCTTCTCTGCCTGCTCGCCGCCTCCTCACTGCTCCCCGCTTCCCCCGCTTCCCCCGCGTCGCCCCCGAATGTCCTCCTGATCATCTCCGACGACCAGGCATGGGGTGACTACTCGTTCATGGGGCACAAGCACATCGAGACCCCTCACCTCGACAAGCTCGCGGCCGAGTCGTTGACCTACTCTCGAGGATATGTGGTCGCTCCTCTTTGTCGGCCATCCCTGGCCGCCATGTTCAGCGGTAAGTTTGTCCATCAGCACGGCATCACGGGGAACGACCCGCGGGTTCCGCCCGGCACCAACCGAGGGGGGCGGGCCAACCCTGCACTCGCCTCGCTCTATGAAACCCTCATGGATCGCATCGATGACGATCCCGGAATCGCTCACCTGCTCGGAAAGGCCGGCTATCTCTCCCTACAGACCGGCAAGTGGTGGGAAGGCGACCCCAAGGTACGCGGGGGCTTCAGCCATGCCATGACTCACGGCGACCCCAAGCGCGGAGGCCGCCACGGTGACGAGGGCCTGAAAGTCAGCCGCACGGGCATGAAGCCAATCACTGATTTCATCGCCGAAGCGAAGGAAAAGAAGAAGCCCTTCTTCATCTGGCACGCCCCCTTTCTTCCCCACACCCCACACAATCCTCCCGCTCGTCTCTTCGACAAGTACAGGGGCAAAACCGACTCCAAGTTCGTCGCGCGTTACTGGGCGATGTGCGACTGGTTCGATGAAACCTGCGGCGAACTCCTGGATCACCTCAACAAGGAAGGCTTGCGCGAGAACACGATCGTTCTTTACGTCTGCGACAACGGCTGGATCCAGAACCCCAACAGCGGCCGCTACGCCCCTCGCTCCAAGCGTTCCCCCAATGAAGGGGGCATCCGCACGCCCATCATGGTGCGCTGGCCCGGCAAGGTGACGCCCAAGCGTGATGACAAAACCCTCGTCAGCTCCATCGATCTCGCTCCCACCATCCTCAAGGCCTGTGGCATCAAAGTTCCCAAGTCGATGAACGGTCTAGACCTTCGGGATGCCGGTCCCCTTCGTGAGCGCAATGCGGTCTTCGGTGCCGCCTACAATCACGACGTCTTCGACGTGAAGAAGCCCAACTTGAGCATGGAAACGCGCTACCTCATCTCGGGAGCCCTGAAACTTCTCGTTCCCAACAAGGCGCGCAATCCCGAGGCCAGGATCGAGCTCTACAACATCCTCAAGGATCCTCACGAGAAGGAAGATCTGGCCGCCAAGGACCCCGCCGCGGTCCGCGCCCTCTCTGCCCAATTGGACGCCTGGTGGCCCGGGCCCATGAGTAACTGAGCCCATCCGTCGGCTTCTCACCCAGGGATCGCCCGATACATCCCGTCACGGGAATCCGTAGAGTCCGCCATGGTTCGCCTTTGCGCCCTCCTTCTCCTGGCGACCTGCTTCCCCGGTCTCGCTCCAGCGGCGCCGCCCCCCAATATCCTCTTTTTCTTCGCCGACGATCAACGGAATCATACTCTCGGTTGTGCGGGGCATCCCATCGTCAAGACTCCGAATATCGATCGCCTCGCCGCCGATGGAGTCCGTTTCGAGAATGCCTTCGTCACCACCTCGACCTGTTGGGCGAGTCGCGCCTGTCTCTTCAGCGGCTGCTACGAACGCCGACATCTCTACCGCAGTTCACCCGGACCGCTGAATCCAGATCTTTGTCAGACCAGTTACTTCTCCGTCCTCAAGGCTGCGGGATATCGCACCGGCCATCTTGGCAAGGAGCACGTCAGTATCGCCACCGAAGATGCCTCCGCGATGTGGGATGTCCGCCGCAAACTCAGTCGCCGTCCCTACTTCAAAAAACAAGCGGACGGTAGTGAGCGCCACACCACCCAGATCCTCGGTGACTGGGGAATCGAGTTCCTGAAGAAACAGCCCAAGGACAAGCCCTTCTGTCTCCAGCTCTCCTTCAATGCCACCCACGCCGAGGACGGCGACAAGCGCCCGGGTATCGGGCACTTCCCATGGCCCAAGGTGATGGACGGCAAGTATGACGATCAGGAGATGCCGCTCCCCGCCCTCAACGACGCCGCGATCTACGAGTCGCAACCCGGGTTTCTCAAGAAGTCAATCAACCGGCAGCGCTTCTTCTGGCGCTGGGACACTCCCGAAAAGTACCAGACCAACATGCGGGCCTACTTCCGCATGCTCAGCGGGATCGACCACGTGGTGGGACGCCTCGTGACTCAACTCAAGAAGCTGGGCCTCGCCGAAAACACGATCATCATCTACTCCGCCGACAACGGGTACTATCTCGGCGATCGCGGATTTGCAGGTAAGTGGACCCACTACGAGCAGTCGCTGCGCATTCCCCTCGTGATCTTCGATCCGCGGGCTCCGCAGGACAAACGCAAGGTGGTGCGCAGCGAAATGGCGCTCAACAGCGACCTCGGAGCAACCATGATCGAGCTCGCGGGGCAGCCGGTGCCCGTGAGTCACACCGGCCTCAGCCTCGTCCCCATCATGAAGGGAGAATCCCCGAAAGATTGGCGCACCGAGTTTCTCTGCGAGTTTCTCGCGGTGCCAGGCACGATCCCACGCTGGGAGGGTGTGCGCGGCACGGACTGGGTCTACGCTCGCTATTTTGTCGAGGGGACAGACAAACCACCCTTCGAATTCCTGCACGACCTCAAGAACGATCCCGAGCAACTCCTCAATATCACGACCCTTCCCGTCCATCTGCAGACCGAAGCCCATACCCTCGCTCTCCTCCAATTACGAACCCGTTGCGATGCCCTCGTGAGGGCCAATGGACTCGCAATGGAAGCCATCCCACATCGCCAGAAGACCAAGCGGAAAAAGCCCGCTCCTAAAAAGAACTAGCGTTCCTGGTAGGGGGTGTTGGCGACAAGCTCGATCCAGCGCGTGCGCTCGACTTCCGGAATGACGGCGGCATCGATCAGTCGTCGCAACGGCTCCGGGGGGAGTTGGATCAAGCGTTCCGCCAAGAGAGCTCCCGCCAAGGCGATTGGCTTGAGGGATTTTCCACCACTTATTCCGCATCCTAACCTCCGGGGCACGTTGCGTGCAATTCCGGGAGCCCCGATGCGCTTCTATTTTACACTTCGAGGCCCGATCCCTACCCTCAAGTTCCTATGACCACCTCCCGCCGCTTCTTCCTCGTGCTGCTCTCCTTCATCCTGTGTCTGGTAGGGGCGGAGGGGACTCGGGCCGAAAAATCACCCAACGTCCTCCTCATTGCCATCGACGATCTCAACGACTGGGTGGGCTGCCTCGGCGGGCATCCCGACGCTCGGACACCCAACATCGATCGCCTGGCCAAGCGCGGCGTGCTCTTTACCAACGCCCACTGTCAGGCCCCTATCTGCAATCCCTCCCGCACCAGCATCATGTACGGATTGCGGCCCTCGACCTCGGGAGTTTACATGAACGCTCCCAGACCATGGACGGTGCCCGCTCTCAAGAATCGTGTCACGATGGCGCGCCACTTTGCCGCCAACGGCTACCTCACTCTCACCACCGGAAAAATCTACCATGGCTCGGGCCTTCCTCCCGGCGACTTTGATGTCATCGGACCGCGTCCCGGCCAGCGCCTCAAACAAGACCAACGAGTGATCAAGGACCTCCAGGGGCTCTGGGACTTCGGCCCTCAAGGATACGACGAAGGGCTTTTTCAGGATCATGCCGACGCCAGCTGGGCGATCAAGCAGATGAAGGCCGAACGGGAGAAACCATTCTTCCTCGCGATCGGCTTCTACCGGCCCCACGTCCCCTTCTACTCACCCACGCGGGTTTTCAACGAACTGCCCGAGGAGGAGATCGACTTGCCCCTCGTGAAGGAAGGCGATCGCGAAGACCTCCCCAAAATCGTGGACACCGTCGCTGTTCCTCCCGCGGCCCCTAAGCATGATTGGTTTGTGGAGAGTGGGCAGTGGAAGAAGGCCGTGCAGTCTTACCTCTCCTGTGTGCGCTGGACCGACCAACAAGTGGGCCGTCTCCTGGATGCCCTCGCCCAGAGCCCCCACGCGAAGAACACCATCATCGTGCTCTACTCCGATCACGGCTTTTTCCTTGGCGAGAAAGAACGTTGGGCCAAGCAAGCGCTCTGGGAAAGAGCCACCAAGGTCCCCTTCATCATCTCCGCTCCAACCCTGAGCAGCGGGACGCCCTGCAAACGTCCCGCCGAACTGCTCGGAATCTACCCCACCCTCATCGAGCTCTGCGGACTGCCCAAACGCGACGACCTCGATGGCCGCAGCCTGGTCCCCCTGCTCAAGGATCCCAAGGCCAAGTGGGAGCGCCCCGCCCTCACCACCCACGGCAAGGACAACCACGCGGTGCGGACCGAACGGTACCGCTACATTCGCTACTACGAGGGCTCCGAAGAGCTCTACGATCTGAAGGAAGATCCCAATGAGTGGACCAACCTCGCATCCAAGGAAGAACACTCGGAGCTGAAGAAGAATCTCGCGAAGTGGTTCCCGAAGAAAAATGCAGCGCCCGCCAAGGGAGTGGGTGGGATCAGGAAGAACCCCAAGAAGCGTGTGCCGAAGACTTCGAAGTAATTGTTGCTCTCATCCGTCCAGATCCTGGGCTTCAAGTCCTTTGCTGAACGTTTCGAACTCAGTTTCTCACAGGGAATCACCGGAATGGTAGGGCCAGCCGGGTGGGGGAGGACCAACTTGATCGAGGCCATTCGATGGGCCTTGAGGGAGCCCCCGTCTCGCTGATCTTCGATCATGACCCCTTCCTCTCCGCACCAGACGACTGTCCACTCAACATTCTGACCCTGCGGGAGCTTGCCGAATCAAGCGTCGCCGAGGAGTTTTTTGAGCGTCCCCGGCACGACCGCCAACTCATCGTCTTCACCGCCAACAAAGGCATGATGTCGCTTTGCGACAACCAGTATGGAATCGCGATGGAGGATTACGGTGTCAGCAAGGCCGTCGGAATGAGGCTGCCCAGTCGGTAATCTCAGTTCTTGGGATTGACGATTGGCACGGGCTCGCCGCGAAATTTCGGCTGAGTGTTGAGCAACTTCATGTCGAGCACTGCTTTTACCCGCGCCAGGTCCTCCCGCGCCTTTGTCTTCATGCCGGCTTTGCCGCCGACATCACGCGCCGGATATCCATAGGCCTCGATCCCAAGTTCCTTCGCGATGTAGAGGGCCCGCTCGACGTGAAATTCCTGGCTCACCACCACGAAACGATCCAGCAGAAAGACCTCCTTGGCGCGCACCACGGAGTCAAGAGTGCGGAAGCCGGCGTAGTCGCAGTGAATGCGATCTTCCTGCAGCCCAGCCTCGATCAGGGCTTCCTTCATGTCGGTGGGCTCGTCGTAATCCTTCCGTGAATTGTCGCCACTCACCAGGATGTGATTCACTCGGCCGCTCTTCCAAAGCTCCACCACCGCCGCCATGCGGTGCTTGAAGTAAAGATTCCGGCGTCCATCCGGAAGCACTCGCGCACAACCAAGAACCAGGGCCACCTCACATTCTGGAACGTCAGCCGCTTCCTCAAATATCCGACCATCCGCGCTCCCGGCAATCACGCTGCGTCCAATCCAGATCGCCACCAGCGGGGAGAGGGCGACCAGAAGTCCGAGAGTTCCGAACAGTTTCCACCGCTTCAGGAAAAACCTCACCACCTTCATAGTTCCATTCTTTGTGCGAACGCTCTCACTCGAACTAGCGCCGCCACTCCTTGATTCGGCCTACTTGATTTTATCAATCGCCTCCACCACCCGGTTCGAATCGCCCTGTATCCCTTTCGGAATGAGCGCCGTCACCTTCTCCATGGGAATAACCCCGGACCGACCGAAGGCCTCGAGCGCGGTAATGGCGGCGAGCGATTCATGAGTGTTTCCCTTCCTGATGATGTCGATCAGGACCGGGGTGGCCTTCTCAACCTCGCCTAGGTGACCCAGGGCCTCTGCAGCAATGGCCCGCACATCCAGAACCGGATCCTCAAGGAGGCCCAGAAGCTCGGCTCTCATGGGAGCGGCTTCCTTGCCAAGAATCAGTCCTCCAGTCGCCGCCCAGTAGCGTGCGAGCCCCGAATCCGATGAGCACATTTTCGTCAGTGCTTTGAGCGCCGAGCGGTCCCGCGAAGTCGCCACCATGGCGGCGAGCACAGCCTCATTGGTGGCACCTTGGGCGTATTCGTAGACGGTCCCATCCCCCGCAAGGTGGGGATACATTCCCTCCGGGATCAGACCCGTATCCTTCGTGGTGGTGAATCTTATCATGAGCTGATTCCGCATACTCTTGACCCGCTCGGCGTGCTTGGGGTCGTCGATCAGGTTCTTGGTCTGATTTGGGTCGTCCTTGATGACATAAAACTCCTCTCCCGCTTTGGGTTTCCAGTAGCGCGCTTGCACCTCGTTGCACTTTCCCGCTTTGAAGGCATCATACCATGAGCCCATGCTCGCCAGGACGCGGAAGGGATAGGTGTAGGCCTGCCCGTAAGGCCGGTGCGGGGAGAAATTTTTCACGTAGAGATAGTCCTTGCTCCGGATTGCGCGCACCGTGTCGTAGCGCTCATCCATGCGACCGCGGAAGAGATAGACGAACTCCTGTTTCAATGCGTTGGGCCCGGCAAAGGGCGTTCCCTCCCAGATCTTGGGAATCTCGATTCCACACAAATTCGCCGCGGTGGCCGGAAAGTCCACGAAGGCAACCGGATCGTCGATCCACTCTCCCGGCTTGGCGGGGGCGAGATGCTTCCACTTCTCCGGAATGCGGATGATGAGCGGCACCCGGGTTCCCGAGTCGTGGATGTTCCGCTTGCCGCGCGGAAGGGCCCCACCATGGTCTCCGTAATAGAAGACGATCGTGTTCTCAGCATCGCCCAGCGCGTCCAACTCCTTCAGCTTGTCGCCCACCCACTTGTCCATGAGCCAGAGGTTGTCGAAGTAGCGCGACCAGTTCTCACGGATCACGGGCGTGTCCGGATGGTAGGGAGGAAGGGTGACCTTCCCGGGCGGCACGATGCGCTGGGCTGGATTCTCCTTCCTGCGCCCGTGGTAGGCCTTGTCGGTGGTTTGTCCTTCGTGCGAAAGGGTGGTGTTGAAGACCGCAAAAAACGGCTGGCCCTTCTTGCGGTTCTGGTAGTGCGCCTTCCTGCTGCTCTCATTCCAGAATTTCGCCGGACTGCTCTTCTTTCCACCGCCAGGCATCACGCAGTTATAGTCGGTCTTCGAATTGTTGGTGCAGTAGTATCCCGCTTCGCGGAAGAGCTGGTTGTAGTAAACCACCGAGGCGGGTACCTTCACCCGGCTGCGGTGATTGTGAATACCGAGCGTGCAGGCGTTCATCCCGGTGATCAGGGTCGATCGCGCCGCCGAGCAAACCGGGGCGGACGAAAAGGCATTGCGATAACGAATCCCCTGCATGGCCAATCGGTCCAAGTTTGGCGTTTTCGCCTGCGGATCGCCATAGCAACCCAGGTAGGGGCTGTTGTCCTCGCTGGTGAGCCAAAGAATGTTTGGCCGTTCTTGGGCCGGGAGAAGCGGGGAGCAGATGGCGAGGAGCAGGATCGCTACGGATCGGGTGATCATTCCGAATCGTGGACCAGCTCAAGCGCGGTTGAAACTCCGAATATCCCGGCTCATTCGCCAATCATCGCCTTTAAGCTGCCCAATTGAGGCTTCCATCGCGTAGAACACTCCCGCCACCATGAAACGCCTCGCCCTCTTCCTCCTCGCCTGCTGCTCCCCGCTTCTCGCTGCTCCAGCGAAGCAGCCCAACATCGTCCTGCTCTTCGCCGACGACCTGGGCCGCTATGCTTCCGCCTACTCCCAACCGGGCAGGCCCTCGGTCAACGATATCGTTTCCACCCCCACCTTCGACCGGATTGCCGGGGAAGGAGTCCTCGCGTTCAACGCCTTCGTCTCGGCCCCTTCCTGCTCTCCCTCGCGCGCTGCACTCATCTCCGGCCGTCACTTCTTTCGAAATGGATCACACTCTCAACTTCACACCCCCTGGCACGGTGACCGGGCGGCCGATCCCTGGAATGAAGTCAAGGGCTTCGCCCTCATGTTGCAGAACGCAGGCTATCACATCGGCTGGTCCCACAAGATGCACATCTCCGAAGACCGCATGGGCGGAAAACAGAACAACTTCCGTAAGGCCGGTGGGAAGGTGAACCAGTTTTCACAGACTGTCTCCAAGGTAATCGGGAGCGCGGCCAAGGGATCCGGCCAGACGGAGGAGATCAAGCGTGCCAAGGCCAAGCTCTATCAGGAGTGCCGCGACAACTTTAAACAGTTCCTCGGCAAACGCAAAGCGGGGCAACCCTTCTACTATTCCTTCCACCCTACCAATCCCCATCGCAAGTGGACCAAGGGATCCGGTAAGACCCTGTGGGGACTCGATCCCGACAAGCTGAAGGAAATCATGCCGCCCTTCCTTCCCGATGTGCACGAGGTGCGCGAGGATCTCGCCGACTATCTGGGTGAAGGCATGGCCTTTGATCGCAGCTGCAAGGAGATCATCGCGGAGCTCGAGAAGATCGGGGAACTCGACAACACCCTCCTTGTCATCTCCGGCGATCATGGCGCTCCGGGCTTTCCGCGGGGCAAGACCAATTGCTATGACTTTGGCGCGCGCGTTCTCTTCGCCGCCCGTTGGCCGGGAAAAATCATTCCCAAGCAAGTGGTCACCCGCCCGATCTCTCTCGTTGATCTGGCTCCCACCTTCCTGGCGGCGGCCGGACTGGAACCCGAGAACGGCATGAACGGACAGAACCTCCTGCCCGCCTTTGCGAAGGGTGATCACAAACTCCTTCGGGGCTGGGCCCTCATCGGTCGCGAAACTCACGTCAACACCGCCCGCGGCGGATTGCCCTATTCCACCCGCGCCCTTCGCACAGAAGACTATCTCGTCATCGTCAATTTCACTCCCGACCGCATGCCCATGGGTGAGCCCCTCAAGCTGGCCGACCCCAATCCGCCGAGCTACGAGCAAATCGCAAACAACACTCGTCTCACCTATGGCGACGTCGACGCCGGACCCACCAAGGCTTGGATGATCCAGCACCGCGATGATCCCAAGGTGAAAAAGCTCTGGGACCTCGGATTCGGCCCCCGCCCGCGGGAAGAATTCTACGACCTCATCGGCGACCCGCACCAAATCAACAACCTCGCGACCAACCCCGCCTACGATGCCATCCGCGACGCCCTCCGCGAGTTGCTCATGAAGCAGCTCCGCGAAAACAAGGATCCCCGCCTCGAGGGTGACGCCTTCGACAAGGAACCCTACAACAAGAAAACGAAGACGGGGCAGACCTCTCGCTAAAGGGCGCGAAGCGGTTGTCCGTCCCTCCCTTCGCCTTCTCGCTCCACGAGAATACCTCGTGCGGCCTCAACCCAAGGATCTCCCCGCTTTCTCCCTGAGATTCCTAGGCCCGGTCCGCGCCTACTCCCAGGGCGGGGATGGCCTCCAAGCGGGTGCCCGGAGGGTGGAGTTTCCTGAACAAGCGAGGCCGGGCTCAGATCGCTTCTCCTCGCTGCCAGAACGCCGAGGCCCGGCAGCCATGCCCTCAAGGCCCTTTATTTCATGTTTTCGACCTACTTTCGTCGAGAATTACACAATGCACAATCCTCCCCTTGCACACCACGCCACTCCTTGCTAAGGCCGCGGGCCCAACCCATGAGCCCCGCCCCGCGCTACCTCATCAAGGTCCTCCTCTACAAGATCGAACCGCTGATCTGGCGCCGTTTCTCGATTCCGGTCGACGCCACCTTCAAGGACCTGCACACCGCCGTGCAGCAGGCCATGGGCTGGAAAGACAAGCACTGGCACGAGTTCCGGCATGGAAAGGGCAAGCTGCTCCTCGATGTGATCGGGCCGAACCACGAAGAAGTCGAGAAGGGCGAAAATTTCCAGGAGGAGAGCAAGGTCTCCATCAAGCAGTTCGTGGGCCGCCGCCGCTTTCCACTCCGCTTTCTCTACCGCTACGACTTCAAGGAGGATTGGGTGCACGAGATCGCGATCGAGAAGAAGGTCGATCTCGAAGAGGAGAGCGATTTACCCATTCTGTTAGAAGGAGAGCGTGCCTGTCCCCCAGAAGATTGCGGTGGGACCTTCGGCTACCTGGCCGCCCTCAATGGCGACCTCATGTGGCTCGAGGATTCCTACGACCCCGCCCACTTCGATCCCAAGGAAGTGAAGTTCGGGAAAAGACGACGACGGAAGAAGTAGCCAGCCTCTCCACCGGCGACCGGGTGCTCTCGTTCGAGACTGCTAGAGTGTGTCTAACCGCGCCAACATCACATCCTGGCGCCGCTCTCCTTGTTCATTGGTCTGCCAGTAGAGACCGTTGGTGACGTCGAAGGCCGTGAGCCATTGGCCGCCATAGGCCCAGGTGTCGATACACACCGCATGTCCGACATTGAGGGGCAGCCCTTCGTGCTGCGAAGTGTGTCCACACACCATGACCTTGCCGTTGTCATGGGGTGGCGGGTCCCTGAATTTCTCCCAGTAGAGAGTCATGTCCGATTGATCTTCGAGTGGGAGGTCGGCAACCGCGTTGGCATGGACAAAGAAATGCGTGTCGATCTCGTGGAAGGGCAAAGCCGACTCGAGAAATTTCCAGTGCTCGTCGGGAACCCTGCTGAAGTCATCGGCCTCATACGACTGCAGGGTCGTATCCCCTCCCACCCCACCGAGGGCCCAGCTCAGGAGCGCCTCCGGTGACTCCCTCGCCCTGAGCATCATGACTTCGTGATTCCCCTTCAGACTTACCACCTCCATTTTCTTCCCCAGCTCTAGAATGAAATCGATCACCCCCTTGGAATCTGGTCCGCGATCCACGTAGTCGCCCAAGGTCACAATCGTATCGCTCTCCGCGAACCCGGCATACTCCACCAGAGCTTCCAAGGAAGCCCGAGAGCCATGAATGTCTCCAATCGCAATTGTCCGCATCGGTGATGCCCCATACGCCCTGCCTCCTCTTGACTTGCAAGTCCTCTCCACACCCACCACGCTTTTTCCCTATGCCGCGCATCTTTCTGATCCTCCTGCTGTCCCTCCTTCCGCTCTCCGGGATCGGCGCCCCGGACTCCCCACCAAAGCCGAACATCATTCTCTTTTTCGCGGACGACATGGGCATGGGAGACACTTCGGTCTACCAGGACTGGAGCGGGAACGAGCCCGCGCTTCAGTTGCACACCCCCAGCATGGAACACCTCGCCAACATGGGCGTCCGCTTTACCGACGCCCACTCGCCGCACAGCCGCTGCAGCACCTCCCGCTACGCCCTGCTGACCGGACGCTATTGTTGGCGGACCTCTCTCAAATACTGGGTTCTCTTCGGGGTCCAATGCGATCCCCTGATCGAGAAAACGCGCCCCACTCTCGCCAGCTTCCTGCGCAACAACGGCTATCGCACCGGCATGGTGGGCAAATGGCACCTCGGGCTGAGTTACCGCAAGAGTGATGGCACCGTGGCAGAGGGCTGGGATGATGCGGACCTCACCAAGCCACTCGCTGATGGTCCAACCGATCACGGCTTTGACTTCTTCTACGGAATCTCGCGCAGCCACCCGACCTCGGGTCCGCACGGGATGAAGTTCAATGGGCCGGAGCAGAGGAAGGGACCCGGCTGGATTCACAATCGGCGGATCGTGGGGTCGACCGGAAAGGGCAAGGAACTCGACGGCTCCTACGTGCTCAATGAAATCGGTCCAAAGCTTCATCAAAAAGCCTCTGCCTTCCTCGTCAGTGCCAATACCGCCGGCGAACCCTTCTTTCTCTATTTTGCCTCGCCCAGCAATCACACCCCGCACACTCCCTGCGATCAAATTGCCGGGCAGGAGGTGGTCGGTGCCAGCAAATTCGTCAATGGCAAGCCCACCGGAAGTCAACGACTCGACTTCGTCTACGAAAACGATGTGCAGGTCGGACTCCTTCTCGACTACCTCCAGAAACACGACGACCCCCGTCGTCCCGGGCACAAGCTCTTCGACAACACCCTCTTCATCTTCGCGAGTGACAACGGCTCCGAGAACAAGTCGAAGACCTGCACCGGGCCGCTCCGCAGCAACAAGGGATCCACCTACGAGGGCGGACACCGCACGCCCTTCTTTGCCTGCTGGCCCGCGGGGGGACTTGGCGATGGCCGGCCCAAGACCAAGGGGAGGACCTCCAACCGTCTTCTCTCCCTCAATGATCTCTTTGCCACCTTCGCCGAGATCCTCGGCAAACCGCTGCCCGATCTCGCCAAGGGAGAGATGGGCGCGGAGGACAGTTTCTCGCAACTCGCGGCCATGCGGGGAAAGGAGGTTGGTCCCCGTCCGCCGGTGTTTCCCAACGATCACAACGAAGCCTCCAAGAAAAACAGCGAGAAGCGCGCAGTGGTCGCGGTGCGCTCGAACGCCACTCCGCTCGAGGGCCAGTGGAAGCTCTTTCTCGATCACCGCTTCGCGATCAAGGGCGAACTCCATCCCATCGAACTCTACAACCTCGCCACTGATCAGCGCGAGCAACGCAACCTCCTCAACGACCCCAGAGCCAAGCCTGCCCTCGACTTCCTCCTTTCTGAAGCGAAAAATGCCAAGGGTGACCAGGGTCACACGCGCTGAGGGCTCCCATCCACACTCGCGAAACACCCGCATCCCTGAGCATGAAAGGCATGATCGATCGTCGCAACTTCCTCAAAGGCGCCGGATTGTCTCTGGCCCTGCCTTTCCTGAAAAGTGGAGCTCCGCGGGCCTTCGCCGCAGC